>NZ_JBHUKS010000032.1:0-112622 GCF_042684085.1 Amycolatopsis silviterrae | reverse complement strand
ACAGCCACCACATCCAAGCCTGCCAAACAGACCCGAACACAACCCATTAGGACTCCTTGAGGGAATCTGATTCTCCCAAGGAGTCCTTCACGGACCTTCGGCTATGGCCATGCGGCTGGACGGGAGCGGGCCAGGCCAGTACGGTATGGCAAGCCTAACCTAAGTAACTCGTTAGTCGTTCTTCGAGGAGGACCCATGCCAGAGCGTGCGCTCGACCGGGCCGCCCCGTTCGTGCTCGGGCTGTTCCGGATCGTCGTCGGGCTGCTGTTCGCCGCGCACGGGGCGGCGTCGCTGTTCGGGATCTTCGGCGGCGGGCCCAAGGGCGGCACGGTCGCCGTGGGCGCCTGGCCGTCCTGGTACGCGGCGGTGATCCAGCTCGGCTGCGGCCTGCTGGTCGCCTTTGGTCTCGGCACCCGGATCGCGGCCGTGCTCGCGTCCGGTTCGATGGCATACGCCTACTTCGTCGTCCACCAGCCGGACGGCCTCTTGCCGCTGCAGAACGACGGCGAACCCGCGGCGATGTTCTGCTGGGCGTTCCTGTTGCTGGTCTTCACCGGACCCGGTGCGCTGGCGTTCGATGCGTTGCTGCGCAAGCGGTCAGACGACGCTCGCGGCGCGCGACCACTGGGCGGCGAGCCGCGCCGCGTCCTGAGCGCGGTCCAGGTCAACCCCGGCGCGCGCGACTAGCCGGAGCCGGGAAACGCCGTCCGGGACGCTCGGCGGCCGGAAGCAGCCGACGACGATGTCCCGTTCGTACAGCCGGTTCGCGGCGGCGACGGCCTGTTCCGGGGAGTCGGCGGGAATCGACTGCACCGCGCCGGGCGCCCGCGAAACCCCTGCGGCGTCGGCGATCGTGCCGGCCGCGCGGTGCAGCTCCGCCACTCGCGACGGCTCGGCCGCGATGATCCGGCACGCCTCCGCCGCGCTGGCGGCCGCGGCCGGCGCGAGGCCGGTGTCGAAGATGAACGTCCGCGCCGTATTGACCAGATGTTCGCGCAGCAACGGCGATCCCAGCACCGCGCCGCCCTGCGCGCCCAGTGCTTTCGACAGCGTGGCGGTGACCGCGACGTGCGGCGCGCCTGCGAGACCGGCCGCGTGTACCGCGCCCCGTCCGTTCCCGGCGACGCCGATGCCGTGTGCTTCGTCGACTACCAGGAAAGCGTTGTACTGAGCGCACAATGCTGCCGTGCTGACCAGATCCGTCGCGTCGCCGAGCACCGAGTAGATCGACTCGACCGCCACGATCGCCCGTTCCTGCGACCGGTCGCGCAGCAGCCGGGCGAGGGTGTGCAGATCGCCGTGCGGGCAGATCGCGACGGGGGAGCGGGACAGCCGTGCGCCGTCGATCAGCGACGCGTGGATGTGCGCGTCGGTGATCAGCAACGTGTCCGGCGAACCGAGTGCGGTGATGACGCCGATGTTTGCCGTGTAGCCACTGGAAAACCCGAGCGCGGCCGGTTGTCCAGTGAGGACAGTCAGCTCGCGTTCCAGCTCCGTGTGGCACGGCGTAGTGCCGGTGACGACGCGCGAAGCACCCGCGCCGGCACCGTACTTTTCGACGGCCTGGACGGCGGCCGCGCGCAGGCGCGGATCGGTGCTGAGGCTCAGGTAGTCGTTCGAGGCGAGGTCCAATGTGGACGCTCGCGGATGCCGGCGGTCGTCGGCCCGCCGGACGAGACCGGCGACGTGCCGGTCCCGGTCGGCGGCGGTGAGCCAGTCGTGCATCGACACCATGGCGGTCACGCGTTGGGCGCGGCGGCGGTGCCCGCGCCGCGTTCCCGCAGGGACGGGGCGGAGTGCCCGGCCTGCTGCTGCTCGCCCGCGCCGAGGACCTCGAACCCGGCGTCGGCGATCATCTCCAGGTCGGCCTTCGCGGCCTGGCCTTCACTGGTCAGATAGTCGCCGAGGAACAGCGAGTTCACCACGTGCAGCGCGATCGGCTGCAGCGACCGCAGGTGCATTTCGCGGCCGCCGGCCATCCGGACTTCCTTTGCCGGGCAGGCGAAGCGCGCCAGCGCGAGGATGCGCAGCGCGCGCAGCGGGCTCAGCTCCCAGGTGCCGGCGAGCGGCGTGCCCTCGAACGGCATCAGGAAGTTGACCGGGATCGAATCGCTGTCGATGTCCCGCAGCGCGAAGATCGCGTCGATCAGCTCGTCGTCGGTCTCGCCCATGCCGACGATCAGGCCGGAGCACGCGGAAAGCCCGGCGGACTTGGCCTTTTCGACGGTGTCCACGCGGTCGTCGTACCCGTGCGTCGTGCAGATCTCGGAGTACCGGGACTCGCTGGTGTTGAGATTGTGGTTGTACGCGTCGACGCCTGCCTCGCGCAGCTTCTCGGCCTGCCCGTCCTTGAGCAGCCCGAGGCATGCGCACACCTCCACGTCGGCGTGTGCGGACTTCACCGCCTCGACGGCCTTGGCGACGCGGTCGACGTCGCGGTCGCTCGGCCCGCGCCCGCTGGCGACCAGGCACACCCGCGACGCGCCGCCCTGGACGCCCGCGCCGGCCTGGCGCGCCGTTTCCTCGGCGGACAGCCAGGAGTACTTGAGGATCTGCGCGGACGACCCGAGCCGCTGCGAGCAGTACCCGCAGTCCTCGGGGCACAGGCCCGATTTCAGGTTGACGAGGTAGTTGACCTTGACCCGGTTGCCGAAGTGCGCGCGGCGCAGCCGCCCGGCCGCCGCGACCAGGCCGAGCACGTCCTCGTCCGGCGCTTCCAGCACCGCGCGGGCGTCGGTGCGGTCGAGTACGCCGCCGGCCAGCTGCCGGTCGGCCAGGTCGTCGAAGGTTTTGAACACCTATCAAATCCTAGGCGGCCGATCGGTCGGAAGCAAGCGGCAGGCAGAATGAGAGGGGTGAAGGTGACGCGAGACCAGATCGTCGACCGGGCGTACGAGCTGCTGCGGGAAGCGGGGCTGAGCAGTTTGTCGATGCGGCGGGTGGCCCTCGACCTGGGGGTCCAGCCGGGCGCGCTGTACTACCACGTCGCCAACAAACAGGAGCTGCTCGCGGTCGTCGCCGCGCGGATCCTGAAAGGACTGCCGGGGGTGGCGAAGGATCCGCGCGAGGCGGCCGGGGACTTCCGCTCGGCGCTGCTGCAGGTCCGCGACGGCGCCGAGGTGGTGTCGTTCGTGCAGGCGTACCGGCCGGATCTGCTGGTGCCCACGCACGCCTTGCGCCAGCTGTTCACCGGGAAATTCGACGACCGGCGCGCGGAGTGGGCGGCGCGGACGGTCGTCCACTATGTACTCGGCTTCGTCGCGGAGGAGCAGAACCACGCCGAACTGGTGCGCGCTGGGATCGTCGAGGAAGACCCGGCGCACAGCGGGGATTCGGACGAGGCGTTCGGCTTCGGCATCGACGCGATCCTCAGTGGACTGTCCAGCTGAGACGGCGTGAACCATGGAACGCCATCAGGTCGCCATCTATCTAGCCGCGCTCGCTGCCGGGGCACTCGTCGGCTGGCTTGCTCCGGCAGCCGGTCCCGCACTGGAGCCAGCGATCAACCCCGTACTGGCCGCTCTGCTCTACGTCACCTTCCTGCAGGTCCCAGCCGCCGAGCTGGGGCGATCCCTCCGCGACGCCCGGTTTATCAGTGCCGCACTGGTGGTGAACTTCGTCGTGGTGCCGTTGGTCGTCGCGGCGATGTTCGCGTTTTTCCCGGCCGGGCAGGCATTGCGGCTGGGCATGCTGCTCGTGCTGCTGGCCCCGTGCGTGGACTACGTGATCGTCTTCAGCGGCCTGGCCGGCGGCAGCAGTCAGCGCCTGCTCGCGGCGACGCCGTTGCTGTTGCTCGCGCAGATGATCCTGCTGCCTGGCTTCTTGTTTCTCTTTCTCGGTCCGGATCTGGCCGACGTCGTCCGGATCGGGCCGTTCCTGGAAGCGTTTCTCGTGCTGATCGCGGTGCCGCTGGCGCTGGCGTGGCTCACCCAAGCCTGGGCGGCCCGGCACGCGACCGGCCGCCGGTTCGCCGACGGGGCCGGGACGGCGATGGTGCCGCTGATGGCCGCGACGCTCGCGACTGTGGTCGCGTCGCAAACCCTGAAGCTCCACAGTGGACTCGGACCGGTCGCGTCGGTCGCGCCGTTTTATGTGGTTTTCCTCGTGGTGATGGCGTTCGCCGGGCTCGGCGTCGCGCGACTGTTCCGAGTGGACACTCCGGCCGCGCGCGCGATCGTTTTCACCGGAGCGACCCGGAACTCGCTGGTGGTGCTTCCGCTGGCGCTCGCGCTGCCGGACGAGTTCGCGGTCGCGCCGGTCGTGGTGGTGACGCAGACGTTGGTCGAGGTGGTGGGCATGGTCTGCTACGTCCGGCTCGTGCCCCGGCTGGTGCGGGGGTAGTCAGCGTCCGGTCGAGCCGTCGATCAGCTCCCGGAGGATGTCGGCGTGGCCCGCGTGCCGTCCGGTTTCCTCGATCATGTGCGTCAGCGCCCAGCGGACGCTCGTCCCCTCGCGGCCCGGCACGGGCGCGGCGAGGTCCGGGCAGCCGTCGAGGATTTCGTTGGCCTGCTTGACTGCTTCCCGGTAGCGGGCGACGACGTCGGCGACGCTGTCCTCGGTGCGGAAGGTCGACGGCCAGCTGGTGACCTTCTCGCCGAGGAACAACGACCGCTCCACGAAAGCCAGATGATTGAGCAGTCCGACCAGATTCGTGCCGGACGGCACGGCGGCGGCGTGTGCCTCGGGGTCCGGCGCGCCGTCGACCTTGGCGGCGACCGAGGTGCGGAGATAGTCGAGAAATCCGCGCAGGACTTCGGTTTCGCTGCTTCCGGTGCGGGGCGGCGGGGTGTCGCGGCGGCGGGCCACAGTGGTCTCCTCGGGGGTTCAGGCGGTGCGGCGGATCAGCAGGACGTGGTCGACGACCTCGGCGGTCTGGCCGTCCGGCCCGGTCGCGACGCGGGTGGGGGAGGCGGCGCGCTCGACGGTCCACCCGGCCGGGTCGAGAGCGAGGTCCGCGGCGATCTCCGCCGGGCCGGGGAAGTGCGCGTCCGGGTCCTGGTTCCACGACCACGGCGCGCTCGAACCGTGGTCCACGACCAGCAGCCGGCCGCCCGGGCGCAGCGCGTGCGCGGCGGCGCGCAGGACGCCGGCCCGGTCCAGTTCGAAGGGGGACTGCAGGTAGTGCGCGGTCACGAGATCGAATTCGCCGGCCGGGAAGCTGACCCGGAGGTCGTGCCGCACCGCGGTGATCCGCACCCCGGCGAGACGCTGGACGGCGACGGCCGAGATGTCGGTGGCGGTCACGTGCCAGCCGCGTCCGGCGAGCCAGCGCGCGTCGCCGCCGTTGCCGCAGCCCAGGTCGAGCGCGTCGCCGGGCGGCAGGTCGGAGACGATCTCCACGAGCCGGGCGTTCGGCCGCGGGGCCGTCGCGGGCCGGGCGGCGTGCACTTCGTCCCAGAACTGGGTCGCGTCGGTGATCATCGGGGGCTCCTCGGGTCGTGGTGCGTCCAGGGTCGCCGGAGCCGGGCCCGGAGCGCACGCGATCTTGCCGGAACGGCAAGTCCCACCTGCTGGGAAGCGCCGGGCAAGATCGGTTCGCCGGTACCGTCGGGTCCGAACGGCCGAAAAGCGAGGAGCGGCAATGAAAATCGGCAGCATCGACATCGTCGGCGTCCTCGACGGCACCGCCCGGCTGCCGCTGGCCGGCACCGTGGTCCACGCGCGCGGCGCGCGCTGGGAGTGCCATCACCAGCCGGTCGGCGCGGACGGCCGGATCGGCATGGCTGTCGGATCTTTCCTGCTCCGGCCGGGCGGCCGGACGGTGCTGGTCGACGCCGGGACCGGGCCGGGCTTCGAGCATGACGGCTTCGCCACCGGCGGGCTGCTCGACAATCTGCGCCGCGCCGGGGTCGAGCCCGAGGAGGTCACCGATGTGGTCTTCACCCATCTGCACGTGGACCACGTCGGCTGGTCGACCGTGCGCGGCGAAGCGGTCTTCCCGAAAGCGACGTTCCGCATGCACGCCGCCGATTGGGCGTACTTCACCACCGGCGAGACCGCGGATCCGGCGGTGCGCGAGATATTCGAGCCGATCACCGGCCGGATCGAGACGTTCGACGCGGAGACCGAACTCGTGCCTGGCCTGATCGCCCGTCCCGCGCCCGGCCACACCCCCGGTTCCACGGTGTTCGTGGTCAGCGACGCGGGCGAACGCGCCCTGCTGCTCGGCGACGTCCTGCACACGGTCGGCGAGCTGACCGACCCCGAGTGGGAGGGCATGTTCGATGTGGACCGGTCCGCCGCGACCGCGGTCCGGCAGCGGTTCGCGGCCGAACTCGAAGCCTCCGGCGACGTTTTCGCGCCCGCGCACTTCCCGGACCTCGCCTTCGGGCGGCTGATCTCCGCCGGCGGGATCCGGCGGTTCGCCTGGGCCTGACCGCGTCACCCGGAGCCGCGCCGCGGCGGGGTTTCGCGCGACCAGGTGCACGGCTGCCGGGTCCCGCCCAGCAGGACCAGCACGTCCGGGCTCACTCCCGCGCGCACCCGGGACGCGAGTTCGGGCGCGGTCTGCCCGAGTGCCGAGTAGACCGCGCGGACCAGGCATCTCGCCGCGCGCGGGGAACGCCTGGTGCGCACCGAGACCTCCAGCAGAAGGGCCTCCGGATCGCACGTGCGGCCCCGGCTCGGCGCGACGATGCCCAGCCGGGTTTGCTCGGCAAGGGGGAGGCATCGCAGCAGGCTGTCGACCACGCCGTCGATCGCGAGCCGGTTCCGTTCCGTGCGGGGTGGGGGAGGCCCGGGCAGAATTTCCTTCCGCACCAGCATGGACCATCAACTCCTGCGCGCAGAGTAGCCGATCCGCCGCGCGGCGTGGCCGCGCGGTTCCGTGCGGTGGAAAACCATTCCGTTCCGTCCACTGTGGACGGAACGGGCGGCTCAGCCCGGTGACCCGGACAGAACGGCGAGCCGGTCGAGCGCCGTGCGGACGCGCTCCGGCCCGTCGTGCCCGTCCGGGAACGACAGGTGCAGTGTGGCGTGGCTGGTGCCAGCGTCGGCGGGCTCGACCTGGAGCCAGCCGCGGCCGTGCCATTCGAGCCGCAGCCGGTCGCGGTGCGCGGCCGGTTCCGCGGCGCCGGGATCGGGCAGCCAATCGTTGCGGTGCGCGACATCGCCCGCGACGGCGTACACGTGCTCCGCCGTCGCGGGCATCCTTCGTCCGGCTTCGAACTCGGTCATGGCCCTGGCTACCCGCTGCGGGGAGGGCCAAACCCCGGCGAGTCCACAGTGGACTCAGCGGCGGAGGACGGCTTCGAGGTCAGCGGGCGTGCCGAGGGTCCGGATCTCCGGCGGTGCGAGACAGCCGACCCGGTGGTCGTCGTCGCGGACCGCCGCCGCGAATTCGGCGACCCGGGACGCGGGCGGCGCGACGGACGGCCCGCCGAGGTAGCGGATGACGATCAGGTCCTCGCCGGAGTGGGTTTCGACGGCGGCGGCCCAGCCGTGGATCTCGTCCCACAGCAGGGCGACGTCGCGGCCGGGGTAGGCGGGGAGGTGGCCGTCGAGGGCGACGTAGGCGGACACCGGGGTGTCGTGGTCGACGGTGCAGGACTCGAGACCGATGCCCAGTGCGCCGGTGACGTCGGCGAGGTAGCTCCACAGCCGGGCGAGGGCGGGATGCGACGGGCCGGTCTGGGCGGTGTGCAGCGGAAGGGACACGGGGACAATACCTTTCTCGCGCGGCCTTTCTCGCGCGAAGGACGGCGCGGAACAGGTCCGCGCGAAGCGCCGCGCCCGGTGACGCGGCGGGGATGCTCCGGCCAGCGGCCGGACGGCTCGCACCGGATTCCCGGCGACCGCGGCCGGAAAACCCGCGAATCGGCTCGGGTCGTCCGGGAGCACCTCCGCCCGCTCGACAGGGGCGTGCCTTTCTTTTAGCATGTCATCGAAACGATGACAACTGTCAAGTCGTCGAGAGGATGACGCATGACAGAGGCGGATTCCGCCCTGCTGATCGAGGGCGTCCGCGAGGCGGTGCTGGCCGCCCGGACCGGAGACGCGCCCGCGGACCGGTCGCTGGCCGCGCTGTCGGCGTTGCGGGCGCTGCGCGACCAGCTCGGAGCTTGGGAGCCGGAGCTGATCACGGCCGCGCGCACGGCGGGCGCGAGCTGGGCGGTGCTCGCCCCGGCGCTGGGCGTGGCGAGCAGACAGGCGGCGGAGCGCCGGTACCTGCGGCTGCAGCCGTCGGCGACCGGGGAGACCACCGGCGAGGCCCGCGTCGACGCCGAACGGGACCGCCGCGCCGGAGACCGCGCGGTCGCGGACTGGGCCCGGCGCAACGCTTCGGTGCTGCGCCGGCTGGCGGCCGAGGCCAGCTCCGCGGCCGGCCTCGACGAGGCAGGACGCGAAAGCGCCGACCGGCTCGGCGTGGCGCTGGGAGAAGACGACGTCACGAGGCTGCTGCCGCCGATGGCGGAGGTGCGCGCGCATCTCGAACTGCGGCATTCGGTGCTGGCGGACCGGCTCGGCGAGGTCGGCGAGCAGACGGACCGGCTGCGGCAGGACGCGGCTGGACAGCGCCGTGCGCGGCCTCGGTGAGGTGCGGCTCGGCTGGGGAGTGTCGCGATGGGCGAGGCGAGGCGGCTGGTGCCGGGGAGCGGGGCGTGCCGGTTGGGTGCGGTGGGACTCGGCTGAGGAGGGCCGCAGCCGGTGACCCGGGCGGGATCGTGCGGGGCGGTGGCCGACCAGAGAGCCCCGGGCCCCTCGGGCGTCCCCGCGCTGCCGGTTCCCCCGCCGGTCCGAGATCATTCCGGCGGCGGCATTCGCACGAGGCCGCCGCAGTGAGGCATGCTATTCGCGGTTGAGCAGCCAGCCGCGTCCTTTTCCTGCCCGGTCGCCGACCGCCGGGCTTCCTGAGGAGGGAAAGAGCGATGAACGAGCTGACCGACCCGGTGCTGGATCCGCCGGGTTCGCTGTCGATCGACCGGGCCGACCGCTCGCCCGCGGCGGTGCTGGCCCTGCGCGGGGACCTGGACCTCGGGACCGCCCCGAAATTGACGGCCGCGGTCGCCGAAACGGTGTCCGGGAAACCCCCGGTGCTGGTGCTGGACCTGACCGAGGTGGATTTCCTCGCCTCCGCCGGGCTGACCGTGCTGCTGGCCGCGTGCCGCGAGGCACCGGACGGGACCGAGGTGCGGATCGTGGCGTCCGGCCGCGCGACCTTGCGGCCCATCCAGCTGACCGGGCTGGAGCAGAGCCTGCCGCTGTACCGCACGCTCGACGAGGCGCTGGCGGCCGGATGACCTGAGCGGTCAGCGCGTTCCGGTCCCCGCGGTGCGGTGGAGCACGACGAGTGCGACGTCGTCCTGCGGGGGCCGGGACCCCACCATGGCGGCCATGATCCGGGCGCACGCCCGTTCCGGGTCCTCGGGCCGGACCAGTTCGGCGAGCTGGTCCATCCCGGTGTCGACGAGCCGGTCCCGCCGTTCGACGAGGCCGTCGGTGTAGAAGGCGGCGACCGCGCCCGGCGGAAGTTCCACGGTGGTGGTGCGCCGCCGCGCGGTGGCGCCGACGGTGAGGCCGACCGGCGGATCGGGCGGCGCGGGAACGAGTTCGGCCGGTTTGCCCGGCGAGGCCACGACCGGCGGGAGATGCCCGGCGAGCGACAGCGCCATGCTTTCGTGGCCGGGTCTCAGCACGCCGTACGCGACCGTCGCCATCACGCCGTGCTCGAAGTGGTTCGCTTTGCGGTCCAGCTTCGCGAGGACGTCGGCGGGATCGTCGCAGTCGAGGGCGTACGCCCGCAGTGCGCTGCGAAGCCGTCCCATGATGACCGCTGCTTCGAGACCGTGCCCGGACACGTCGCCCATCACGATGCCGGTCTGCCCGCCGGGGAGGCGGAAGACGTCGTACCAGTCGCCGCCGAGCCCGGCCTCCGCGCCCGGCACGTACCGGGCGGCGAGACGGAGGCCTTCGATGACGGGCAGGACGCCGGGCAGCAGGCTGCGCTGCAGGGCGATGGTCGCGGCCTGGTTCTGGCGCATGGTTTCCGCCTGCAGCACGGCGGCCAGCCGGTCGGCGAGCAGCCGCAGGGTTTCGACGTCGGTGGTGGTGAACCGGTGCTTCCGCACGGCCCCGACGTGCAGCACGCCGACCAGTTCGGTGCCGGCCAGCATCGGGACGCCGAGCATGGTGTGCAGGCCGCGTTCGGCCAGCAGTTCGTTGAGCGCGGTGGCCTTGTCCGCGCGATCGATGACCACCGGCTCCCGGCGCGCCGCGACGGTCCCGGCGAACCCCGCGCCGACCGGCATCTGGACCCCTTGGTAGACCTCCTCTTCGAGTCCCGCGGCGGCGATCGCGACGAGGCGCTGCCCCCGGGATTCGTGCCGCAGCACGGTGGCCGTGTCGACGTCGAGGACGGTGCACGCCCTGGCGAGGATCTTCGCGAGATCCTCGCCGAGGTCGGCGTTGCTCGCGCCGGTGCCGAGGACTTCGGCGAGGCGGGTGCGCGATTCGGGCTCCGGCGCGTGAGGCGGCATGCAGCGACAGTAACCGAACCGGCGCCGCCGTCCAGAGATGCGAGGCACCAGGTGTGAAGTCGGCTCTGTCCGGGTACGCCCGATGGGGGCAACGGCGAAGTCGGGAACGGGAAAGGGACTTCACCATCGTGATGGCAAGCGGCTGCGGCGAGGGGACCGCGTCTCGCGGCACGGATCATTCCCCTCGGCCCGGCCGGACCGGAAGGGGCCGTCGGTGACCGGCCCGGACCCCGAGGCGGGAGACCTGCCCTGGACACTGGACCTGCACGGCACGGGCGTCTCGGCGCTGCCTCGCGTGCGCGCGTGGGCGGGCCGGTCGCTGGGGCACTTGTCGCCCGATCACCTCGCGGACGTCCTGATGGTGATCGAGGAACTCGCCTCGAACGCGTACGAGCACACGCCGGGCCCGGACTGCGCGCGGCTGACCGTGCTCGCCAGCCCGTGCGTGGTGGTGATCGAAGTGGACGACCCGGTGCCTGGCCGGCCGAAGGTCCGCCCGCCGGACTTCGAACGGGCGCGCGGCCGGGGGATGCTGCTGGTCGACCGGCTCGCCGACGACTGGGGCGTGCACGAGCATTCCGCCGGGAAGACGGTCTGGGCCCGGCTCGGGTGCGGGGTGCCCGCGCGGGAGGCCTGCGATTCGCCCCGCTGACCGCCGGGTGCCGTCCTTGCCCCGGCTCAGCTGTGGAACCGCGTGGTCTCGGCGAGCGGGGCCCGTCCGACCGAGAACCGGTTGACCGGCGCCGCGCGATCGGCGTAGCCGAACGAGATCCCGAACAGCAGCTTCCCCCGGTCGAGGCCGAGCGTTTCCCGGACGGTGTCCGCGTAGAAGCTCAACAATCCTTGCGGGCAGCTGGAAACTCCGTGCGCTTCCATGGCCAGCAGCAGGGTCTGGCCGTACATCCCGACGTCCGCCGCGAGCCGGGCTTCGGCGGTGTCCGGGGCGAACAGCAGCGCGACGTGCGGGGCGCCGTAGAAGCGGAGGCTTTCGGCGTCGTAGGCGGCGCGTGCTTCGCGGTCGTCGAAGCCGATCCGCAGCGCGCCGTACAACGCGCCGCCCGCCGCTGCCCGGCGTTCTTGGTGCACAGCTTCGTAAATGGCTTCGCTGTAGGGGAAATCGACTGACCGGCGGCCTTCCTCGTGCGCGGCGACCAGTGCGTCGGCGAGCTGGTCCCGCTTGGCTCCGCTGACGACCTCGACCTGCCACGGCTGCGCGTTGGAGTTGGACGGCGCCGCGGCGGCGAGGCCGAAGATCTCGCGGAGCGTGCGGTCCGGCACCGGGCCGGGCCGGAACGACCGGGTCGCGCGCCGCCCGCGGATCAGGGTCGCGGCGGCATCGGCGAGGTCAGGCATCGGAAGCACTCCTTAGGTAAACGAAATCGTGTACCTAGGCACGGTAGCAGGACCCGGCGGCTTAAGTAAACGTTTCTGTACACTTGGCCGCATGGTCGAGGAGAAGGCCCGGCGGGCCGGTCGCGGCGGGCGCGAGCGGGTGCTGGCCGCCGCCGCGGACCTGTTCGCCCGGCACGGCATCACCGGCACGACGATGGAGCAGGTCGCGGCCGCCGCCCCGGTGTCGAAGCGGACGCTGTACCTGCATTTCCCGGTCAAGGACGAGCTGGTCGTCGCCTACCTGCGGAGCCTCGTCCGCTCCGGCGACACCCTGCACGACGTGCTGACCCGCGCGGATCTTCCGGCGCGGCAACGGATTCTGGCGATGTTCGACCTGCCGGAGTCCGAGCCGGTGCGCGGCTGCCTGTTCGTGGACGCGGCGGCGGAGTACCCCGATCCGGACAGCGCGGTGCACTCCTACGCGCGGGAGCAAAAACTGCTGATGCTCCGGCTGGTCACCGATCTGGTCGCCGAGCTGGGCGTCGCCGATCCGTCAGCGCTCGCGGAACAGCTGGTGACGCTGGCCGACGGAGCCGCGAGCCGGGCGATGGTCCTCGGCGACCCCGGCTACGGGCGGCATGCTCGGGCGGCGGCGGAGGTGTTGCTGGAGAGGGCGGTCGTGAGTGGCAATCCCGGTTAGAACCGGGATTGCCACTCACGACGACACAGTGGCCGGGACGAGGTCGAGCCCGGCCAGCATCCTTGCCGCGTCGACGAAATCGCGGACCGGCTGGGCGTCGAGGTCGTTGCGCCAGGCGATCGCGACGGTGGACGGCGGCAGGCCGTCGACCGGGACGAAGGACAGGCCGGGCCGGTCGTAGAACCGTTGCGTCGAGGCCTGGGTGAAGGCGATGCCGCGCCGGGACAGGATCGCCTCGAAGCATTCGTCGACGCTGCTCACCTCCGCGCCGAGGCGCACCGGATGCGGGCCGCGGCAGTCGGCGGCGAGCCAGAAATCGCGCCAGTACCCGGGCGCGCGCCTGCCGACGAACCGCTCGTCGACGACGTCCGCCACGGTCAGCTTTTCCCGGCAGGCCAACGGTGATTCGCTGGACGTCACGAGCATCCGCGGCTCCGCGAACAACGGCTCGACCGACAGCCAGCTCTGCATGAGCACCGGCAGCCGGACGAACGCGACGTCCACGCTGCCGTTGCTCAGCCCGACGTACGGGTCGGTGAAGTCGTGCGAGCGCATCTCGACCTGCACGCGCGGGTAGCGGCTCTGGAACGCGGCCAGGATTTTCGGCGTGAGTTCGGCGGCGGCGTTGGCCTGGAAGCCGACGATCAGCGAGCCCCGGACCCCGTTGGCGGCTTCGCGGGTGGCGGCGGCGAGCCGGTCGGCGCTGACGAGCAGCCGGCGCGCCTCGTCCAGCAGCACCTCGCCGGCCGGGGTCAGCTCGACGTGCCTGCTCGTGCGCTCCAGCAGCCGAGCGCCGAGGGAGTGCTCGAGCTTGCGGATCTGCACGCTGAGCGAGGGCTGCGTGATGTGCAGCCGGGCCGCCGCGCGTCCGAAGTGGAGCTCCTCGGCGACCGCGACGAAATAGCGAAGCACGCGCAGTTCCGGGGGTTCGGCCACGTCCGCATGGTAGGCGGCGGGCGGGCCGGAAACCAATTGTTCCGGCCTATCGAAAGCGCCTCCGGCAAGTATTGGACCTGCGGCGATGGCACGCGCTGTGATCGGAAGGGCAACCCGTTCACGCTCAGAGAGGAGCCCGACGATGACCGCGGCCACCCGCTCCCCGTCGGCACAAGCCTGGGCCGAAGCGTTCGCTTCGGCCAGCAACGCCGACCCCGAAATCCAGGCCCACGGCAAGTACTTCAGCTGCTCGTACCTCATCGACGCCGTCGAGCACGCGTTCGTCGTGAAGGTCGAATCCGGCCGGGTCACCGGCGTCGCGGTGGACCCCGGGCCGCTGGACGAGCCGTACCAGTTCGCCATCCGGGCGAGCGCGGACACGTGGCGGAAGTTCGGCGAACCGGTGCCCGCCCCGATGTACCACGGCATCTGGGCCGCGAGCTTCCAGCGCGACATGCGGCTGGAGGGCGACGTGCTCGTCCTCATGCAGAACCTCCGCTGCGTGACCCGCCAGATCGAGCTGCTGCGCACCGTCGGCGCCCCCGTCTGAGAAAGGACCTCCCCGATGAGCACGATTTCGCCCGTGACCGGGCACTACGTCACGCTTGAGGTGGACGGCCTCGAATACAAGGTCTTCTACCTGGAGAACGGCACCGGCCAGCCGCTGGTGTGCCAGCACACGGCGGGCTGCCACAACCACCAGTGGCGCGGGCTGCTGGAGGACGACGAGATCACCGCGGACTACCGCGTGATCGCCTACGACCTGCCCCGGCACGGCAAATCCGACCCGCCGGAGAACACCGAATGGTGGAAGGAGGAATACCGGCTCACCGCCGACCACTACGCGAATTTCGTGATCGCCCTCTGCGACGCGCTCGACCTGCGCGACCCGATCTTCATGGGCTCGTCGTTCGGCGGAAACATCGCGCTCCAGCTGGCGCTGCGCCGCCCGGACCGGTTCGCGGGCGTGCTCGCGGTCGAGGGCGCGGACTACTCGCCGGGCTTCTACCTCGACTGGTGGCAGCATCCGCACGCGAACGCGGCGCAGGTGTGCGCGAGCGGGGTGTGGGACCTGATGGCCCCGCAGTCGCCGGACGCCGACCGGTGGAAGACGTGGTTCTACTACTCGCAGGGCTCGGAGTCGTTCAAGGGAGACCTGCACTTCTACTCGGTCGACCACGACCTGCGCGACCGGCTCGGCGACATCGACGGCGACCAGTGCCCGGTGGTCATGCTGACCGGCGAGTACGACTACCTGACGACGCCCGCGGACAGCGCGCGCACCGCGGCGGCGATCAAGAACGGGACGTTCATCGAGATGCCGGCCATCGGGCACTTCCCGATGAGCGAAAACCACGCGGTGTTCCGGAAGTACCTGCTGGAGGGGCTGGCCGCGCTGCGGGCGGCGAAGGCCTGACGCGGCCGGGAAGAGCGGGCAAGGGCGGAGCCTGGGGTTGCGACCGCCCTTGCCCGAACCGGCCGGGAGGGTCTGGCCCGGCCGGTTCGTCCCCCTTTGGCGTCGCGTCACCTCCAGGCGGACTCGACGCACCGAGGAGGACGCTGCCCGGACGGTATGAAAGGGACCTGGAACGCCGCTGGAATCCGCAGGTCAGGCCGGTTTCGAGAGCGGGATTTCGCGGACGAGGCACGCGGCCGCCAGCGCGAGCGCGGCGACGGCGAGCGTTCCGGCGGCGACCGCGTGCAGCCCGTCGGCCACCGCGGCCGGAGCCGGTCCGCCGCGGGCCAGCGCGCCGACGTACAGCGAGCCGAACAGGGCCGCGCCCATGCCGCTGCCGAGCGTCCGGGTCAGCGAGCCCATGCCGAGCGCCGCGCCGAGGTCCCGGGGCTCGACGCTGAGCCGGATGATCAGGATCGTGTTCTGGATCAGGCAGCCGAGCCCGGCCCCGAGCGGAAGCCCGACCAGCGACGCGAGCAGCGGATCGGTGTCCGGCCCGAGGAAGCAGACCCCGGCCATGCCGGCGACGACGCACGCGCTGCCGGCGATCGGCAGGATCCGGTAACGGCCGGTGCGGCGGATATAGGCCGAGCTGAGGTGCATCACCGCGACCATCCCGGCGGTCATCGGGATCAGCAGCAACCCGCTCAGCGACGGCGGAACGCCCCGCGCGTTCTGGAAGTACAGCGGGAGGAAAGTGACCGTCGCGACCATGGTGACGTTGAAGGCGAAGCCGAGCACCTGGGCGAGCGCGAAGTTGCGGGTGCGGAACATCCGGAACGGGACAAGCGGTTCGGGACAACGGCGTTCCACGAAGACGAACGCGGTCAGCGCGGCGGCCGCCACCGCGCACAGCCCGAGGATCACCGGCGAGCCCCACGGGTAACGGGTGCCCGCCCAGCTGGTGACGAGGGTGAGGCTGACGACCGCGGCGACCAGCAAAACTGTTCCGGCGTAATCGATCCGCGCCTTCCCGGTCCTCGGCGGGACCCGGACCCCGACGATCGTCCCGGCGAGACACAGCAGCCCGAACGGGACGTTGACGTAGAAGATCCAGCGCCAGCCGAGCGCGTCGGTGAGGAACCCGCCGGCCAGCGGGCCGCCGACGAGCGAGAGGCCCAGCAGCAGCCCGGTCCAGCTGGAGATCCGGGTGGATTCCTTGGGCGGCACCAGAACCTGGACCATCGCCATCGCCCCGACGAGCAGCCCGCCTGCCCCGATCCCTTGCAGCGCGCGGAAACCGATCAGCGCGCCCATCGTCGGGGCGAGGCCGCACAGCGTCGAACCGGCCAGGAAGACCGCCACCGACAGCAGGAACATCGCCTTGCGGTCGAACTGGTCGCTGAGCTTGCCCCAGACCTGGGTGGACGCCGCGATCGCCAGCGCGTAGGCGGTGACGATCCAGGTCATCGCGCCCGGCCCGCCGAGATCCGCGGCGATGCTGGGCAGCGCGGTGGCGACGATGTAGCTGTCCAGCATGCCCAGCGCCATGCCGGACAGCGCGCCGGCGATGCCGATCTTGACGCGCCGGGTGAACGGGCTGGCCTCTTCCTGCGCTGCGGTTTTCGGCGTGACGGTTTCCGGCATGACTGGACGTCCTTCCCCCGGGATGTGCTCCCAAGGTAGCCATAAAGTGCCCACTAGGCAAGATTGCCTGGTGGGCACTGTCCGTGAAGGACTCCTTCCGGGAATCTGATTCCCATGCCAGTGATTTGCCCGATTGGTGCCCGCGTGGCCAGATCCGGAGGTCCGTGAGGGGAACCCTGAGGGAATCAGAGTCCGTCAGGGTTCCCCTCACGGACGACTCAACCCGCACCAGCTGGCCGCCAAGAGCGGCACCGGCCCTGGCCAGCCTCTGCGACGGCAAGACGAGCCTCGACGGCACCCGCAGCGCCCGCCTTAAGTCCCCGGCATGGGAATCTGATTCCCTTAAGGAGTCCTTCACGGGCCTCAGGCGAGCTTCAGCAGCAGTTCGCTCAGTTCGGCCGGCATCGTGACCATGCAGTCGTGCCCGGTCGGCAGCTCCCACACCTGCGAGGGCGTCCCGTTGGGCTGGAGCGCGGGAACCGGGCGGCGGGTGATGCCCTTCGGGGTCGTGCCGACGCAATGGATGTGCGTCCGAGGGATCGCGCGCGCCGCCGGATTGTCGAGCCGCACCGGCTGTTGCAGGCAGCGCACCGGCTGGTCGGAGAGCATGCCGCGCAGCCACTCGACATCGGCCGGATCGGTGACGCCGAACAGTCCGAACGGCGCGGGCTGCTCCGGCATCGGCGGCACGCGCCAGCCGTCGCCCTGCTGTGCGGCGAGGTCGATGAGGGTCTGGGTGATCGGCTGGACGTCGAGCGCGGTTTCGCCGTCCTCGGGCACCATCGCGTCGAGATACACCAGTTCTGCGACCCGGTCCGGCACCTCGTTGGCGGCTGCGGAGATGACCAGCCCGGCATAGCTGTGCCCGACCAGGACCACGTCCTCCTCGCCGCGCAGCAGGTCGACGATGTCCTGGACATGGGTGTCGAGCCCGATGTCCGGGCTGAGCAGGTGCTTCTTGTCGCCGTAGCCGGTCAGCGAGGGCGCGAGCACCCGGTGCCCGGCCGATTCGAGCAGCGGGACCACCCGGTCCCAGGCCCGGCCGCTGTGCCAAGCGCCGTGGACCAGCAGAAATGTCGTCATCGCAAGGATTCCTCGGACAGAGATAGCGGTTACCGGAAGTAACCCGGTACTGTTCGAGAACCATCGTGATCGTCCGCGCGGCGACGGGCAATAAGGCACTAATTAGTGTCCCGGTTCTCCGGAGGTAACCATGGCCGACCAGGTGTGCCGGACCCGCGTGGTCCTGGAGATCGTGGGGGACAAGTGGGCGCTGCTGATCGTCCGCATGCTGCGTCACGGCCCGCGGCGGTTCACCGAACTCAAACGGGAGATCGAGGGGATCAGCCAGCGGATGCTCACCGTCACGCTGCGGGATCTGGAACGCGACGGGATTCTCACGCGGACTGTCCACAATGTCATGCCGCCGCACGTTTCCTACGAGCTGACGCCGATGGGCCGGACGCTGCGCGAAGCGACCGCGCCGCTCCTGGAATGGAGCGTCGAACATCTGGAGCGGATCGAGCAGTCCCGCGCGGATTACGACGCGCGCTGAACGGAATGGGCGAGTTCGCTGAACCTGCGCAGCAGCGGATCGCTTGACCGGCGCGTCGGCCACAGCAGGCGCAGCGCCACCCGGGGCGCGTTGCGCAGCGGGAGGTGCGCGACCCGGGCGTGGGTGTGCGCCTCCGCGGCCGACGTGGTGGTCGAGCCGACGGCCCGGCCGGACGCGATGATGGTGAGCCATTCGTCGTAGCTGCCGCACTGGATGACTTGCGCGGGACGGTTTTCCGGCGGCCAGTCGTGCGGGCTGGTCGCGCCGCTGACGGTGTTCACGACCACCGGATGCGCGGCCAGTTCCGCCCAGTCCAGCTCGGCGCGCGCCGCTAGTTCCGAACTCGCGGCGACGGCGGCCAGCCGGTCTTCCTCGAAGAGCACCGTCCCGCTGATTCCGGACGCGTCGATGTCCCCGCGCACCAACGCCGCATCGACGTCGCCGGAATGCAAGGCGGCCACGATGTCGTCGCGGCGCAGGAGCGTGGCGGTCGCGCCGGTCGCGGTTTCGAAGGCGGACAACAGATCGCTCGCCCACGGATCCGGCAGCGCCCACTGGAAACCGATCCGCAGCCCGGCATTCCCGCCCGCCGCGGCCAACGCGGTGTCGAGATCGCGCAGCACGACGCGCAGCCGCCCGAGCAGTTCGCCGCCCGCCTCCGTCGGTTCGACGCCGTGCGGCGTGCGCTCCAGCAGGCGGGTCCCGACCGTCTCTTCGAGCTGCTGGATCGTGCGCGTGAGCGCCGGCTGGGTGATCAGCAGCTCGCGGCTCGCGGCCGTGAACGTGCCGCACGTCGCGACCGTCACGAACGCGCGCAGATGCCGCAGTTCGACCTCCATGCCCGGCAGCCTACCCAGCTATGCCCGCCGCGCATGGCGTCGCCGTGACGAGCATTTCCCCGCCAGGGTCCGGATTTCTACCGTGGAAGCATGGAGACAACGGCTTTTCCCGGCTGGATCGTGCGCGACGCCGCGACGTTCGAGCAACTCGACCTCGCGCTGCTCGACGACCTCGACACGACGGTCCGCGTGCGCTACTCCAGCATCAACTACAAGGACGCGCTCGCGCTGCACGGCCGCCCCGGCGTCGTCCGGCGGCATCCGCTCGTCGCCGGGATCGACCTGACCGGCGAGGTGCTCGCGTCCCGGCACCCGCGGTGGCAGCCGGGGGACGTCGTCACGCTGAACGGCGCCGGGCTCGGCGAAGACCTGCACGGCGGCCTGGCCGGCCTCGCCGCCGTCAACGGAGACGACCTCGTCCGCGTCCCCGCGCAACTCGGCCCGCTCCGCGCGGCGGCGATCGGCACCGCCGGGCTCACCGCGGCGCTGAGCCTGCTCGCGCTGGAACGCCAGGGTCTCGCCCCGGAAACCGGCCCGGTCCTGGTCACCGGCGCGGGCGGCGGTGTCGGCTCGATCGCGGTGGCCCTGCTGGCGGCGGCTCGCTACGAGGTGCTCGCCGCCACCGGCCGCCCGGCCGAACTGTCCGAACACCTCACCGCGCTGGGCGCCGCGCGCGTCCTGGACCGCACTGAGCTGACGTCCTCCGGCAAACCGCTCGGCAAACAACGCTGGGCAGGCGTGGTCGACGCGGTCGGCGGTCCCGTCCTCGCTGGCGCGCTGGCGGGGCTGCAGCACTCCGGCGTCGCGACGACCTGCGGACTCGCTGGCGGTGCCGAGTTCCCGGGCAACGTCCTGCCGTTCATCCTGCGCGGCGTCTCCCTGCTCGGGATCGACTCGGTCCGCACACCGCCACTCCGCCGCGAAGCCGCCTGGCAGCGCCTGACTCAGTTGCTCGATCCCGCGCTTCTGGACTCCCTGACGCGCGTCGTCCCGCTGGCGGAGGCCAAGGACGCCGCCGCTTCGCTCCTCGCCGGCACCGGTACCGGCCGCATCGTGGTCGACGTCGCGTCGGCCTGAAAGGAAATAACATGCCCGCCTTCGACGAACTGATGCCCCTGCGCGACGTTCCTCGCCCCGCCGCCGACGAAGTTACGATCACCGGCTCGGACCCGCTTTTCGCGTCGCCGTTCCGGATCGGCGAAACCCTCGCGGATGCCCTCGCCGCCCGCGCTGTCGCCGCGAACGACCTGTGGGAACTGCGCACCGGGCGGCGGCAGAAGATCGCCGTCGACGTCCGCGCCGCCGCGGCCACCGCCCTCGGCGGCGAAGACATGACGCTCATCCGCTCCGCGGACGGCGAATACCGCCCCGCGCCGCTGTCGCCTGCCGTCGAGCACATGGTCGCTCTCACCCAGCCATGGCCGACCGCTGACGGACGCTGGTTCCTGCCGCACTTCAACCTGCCGCACCTGGAACGCCGGGTCTTGGACGTCCTCGACTGCTCGCCGACCCCATCCTCAGTCGCGGCCGCCGTCGCGAAATGGAAGGCCGAAGACCTGGAAGACGCCATCGCCGCCGCCGGCGCATGCGGGGGAGTCGTGCGGACGCCGGAAGAATGGCTCGCGCACCCGCACGGCGCCTACCTGGCCTCGCGCCCGGTCGTCGAGATCACCAAAATCGCCGACAGCGCCCCGTCCCCGCTGCCGGACGGCGCCACTTCGCCGCTCTCGGACGTCCGGGTCCTGGACCTGACCCGCATCCTGGCCGGCCCCACCGCCGCGCTGAGCCTCGCCGAACACGGCGCGAACGTGCTGATGGTGACCGCGCCGCAGCTGCCGCAAGTCGCGCCGTTCGTCCGGGATACCAGTCATGGCAAGCGAAGCACCTACCTCGACTACTCCACAGTGGACGATGCCGCCCGGCTGCGTTCACTGGCCAGCACGGCCGATGTGTTCGTCGAGGGCTACCGCCCCGGCCGGATGTCGGCGCACGGCTTCGGCCCGGAAGACCTTGCCGCACTTCGCCCCGGAATCGTCTACGTGAGCGTGAACTGCTTCGGCTCCGGCGGCCCGTTCGGCATGCGCGCCGGGTGGGACCAGGTGGCGCAGGCCGTCACCGGTGCTTGTGTGATTCAGGGTGGGAACCGTCCACAGCTGACGCCGGTGTACCTGTGCGATTTTCTCACCGGCTTCCTTGGCGGCTACGGCGCGATGCTGGCCCTGGCCCGGCGCGCTCGGGAAGGCGGTTCGTACCACGTGCAGGTCTCGCTGTGCCAGTCGTCGATGCTGTTGCAGCGGCAGGGTTTGTTAACGGATCACACCGATGCGCCCGGGCGTCTCACGCCGGAGGAATTCTCGCGTTACGCGGTGACGGACGACGGGACGATCTATGGGGACTTGAAGAGCCTCGGCCCGGTGATCCGGATGAGCGAGACGCCGCCGGGGTGGTCGGGGACTACGCCTCGGCTGGGGAGTTCGCGGCCGGAGTGGTGATGGGCGGCCCGGCCCGTTTTGCGTACGCTGACAGGGGATGGGATCACTGGGCGGATGGAGCTGGGGGACCGATGGCCGACGCTGAGTACGAAAGTGAAATGGACCAGGGCAGAACCGCCTTGGCCGCGAGGGATTTCCGCGCTGCCTACCGGCATTTCGGGCGTGCGCACAACCTTGGCCACGACGTGTTGGCCGAGCACCTCGCCGCCCATCGCGGGCTGCTCGCCACCGCGTGGAAGCAGCGTCGGCTCGACCGGGCGGTCGCGCAGCTCTTCCTGATGGGCGGGGCGGCCTTGTTCGACCGGGATCAGCGGAAACCCGTGCGCTGAGCGCGGTCCCTGCCTGCGCCGGACTTTGTCCGAGGACGTACTATTGTCGGTGCGCAGGGATGCGGGGACAGGCTGCGGCGGGCTGGACGGCCTGCCGGGGCGCGGGCGCGTAGTTAAGGTCGAGGGATGTCGACAGCAGTGGGCGGGTCAGCGAAAGGCGGCTCGAGGGCGGGACGCCGGGTCAGTCTGGAGGCGCCCGCGGATCTGGCTGCTGCGCCCGGGTATGGGGCTCGGCGGTTGTATCAGGCGTACCTGGCGGCGTGGAATCGGCATGTCGATTCGGTGCTGACCGGGCCGCAGTTCGCGGTGCTGTCGGCGGTGCGGGCTTATCCGGGGTTCGATCAGACTGCGCTGGCGAAGGCGGTCGCGCTGGATACCTCGACGATGGCTGATGTGTGCCGCCGGCTGGAGAACCGGGGGCTGATCGTGCGAGGGCCTGCGCCGCATGATGCTCGGGCGAAGGTGCTGACGTTGACTGAGGACGGGTTGGCCGCGTTTCGTGAGGTGACTCGGCGGACTCGGAAGTTGGACCAGGCCTTGCTGGAGGGCTGTCCGGAGGAGCGGCGGGCTGAGGTGGCGGGGATGTTGAACGAGCTGGGGGCGTTGTGGGAGGCGGTTGCTGAGCGTCGGGAGATTTGACGCTCACTTTTGGGGTTTTCTGGGTTGCGTGGGGCACCCCGAAGCCGGAGTGTGCTGACGGGCGGAGGGTGTTTGTCAAGGCGGGAAAGATGCCTTGACAAACACCCTCCGCCCGCAGGGAGGCTTCGTATCGGGGTGCGGGGGAGGGGCTGGGTGCCTCGCTCGGTGGGTGCATTCGCGACGGTCGCGGTTTTCGGTGGCGGGGTGGGGCTAGCGCCCCAATGTCGCATTGGGTGCGTCTGACGCACCCAATGCGGCGTTGGTTGCGTGGGATGCACCGAACGCCACATTGGGGCGCTTCGGGCGGCCCAGGCCCGTGAAGGGCTCCTTGAGGGAATCTGAGTCCGTGAAGGGGCCCCTCACGGACTGCCCGGGCTTGCCGAGGGACGTGAGGGGAACCCTGGGGGACTCTGATTCCCTCAGGGTTCCCCTCACGGACCTCCGGACACGGTCATGCGGGCATAGAACGGGCAAATCGCCGGTTCTGGCGTCCTTTGTGGATGGTCCAGCCGGCGTGCGGCCACGCGGCTCAAGTCCCCGGCATTGGACTCTGGGTCCGTGAAGGTTCCCCTGACAGCGTGCGGTTATGCGGCTTGGCTGGTCGGGGTGGTGGTTCAGCTGGGTGGCACGGCAGGGCGGTTGATCGGTTCGGCGATTCGACAGCCGTTGTGGTGGTTTGACCGGCCATGTCGCTGGTCTGGCCACGGCCGCCCGTTGAGTCGCCACTGTGGTCAACGGTGTCCATCAAGTCGCTGGCCTGGCTGAGGTGGTTCGTCGAGTTGCCGCTCTGGCCAACGTTGTCCATCGAGTTGCCGGCCTCATCCGGCCACTCGTCGATCCACCCGCCTCGTTCGGTGACCGTGTCGGCGCCCAGCGCACCCAAAACCTCCCGCCGCCACGAAATTCTCCGCCGACTATTGCGTGTTCGGATAATCCGTGTTCGGATTAACTTCGTCCGGGCGAAGGTCGGAGAGGCGTGGAGCGGCAGGAGGTCGGCGAAGTGGCGGCGAGTCAGTCTTTTGAGGTAGTGGTCGCCGGGGGCGGGTTGGGCGGGCTGTGTGCTGCGCTGTCGTTGCGGCAGCGCGGGTTGCGGGTCACCGTGGTCGAGGCGGCGCCGCAGCTGGGGGAGATCGGGGCGGGGATTCAGACTGCGCCGAACGCCAGCCGGATCCTGCTCGGGCTGGGATTGCGAGCTGAACTGCAGAGGGTTCGGTGCGAGCCGCAGGATCAGGTTCGGCGGCGGTGGGCTGACGGCAGCATTATCGCGCAGTTGCCGCTCGGGCAGCGGGTGGTCGAGCAGTATGGGGCACCGTACTGGCATTATCACCGGGCGGATTTGCATTCGGTGCTTTTGCGGGCGTGTGTTGATCCGGATGGGGCCGGGCCGGTGGTGAAGGTGGCTACTGCGGCCAAGGTGGTCGATCTTGATCGGGGGAATCCGGAGCGGCCTGCCGTCGTCACTGAGGACGGGCGGCGGTTCGAGGGGGACGTTGTCGTTGGGGCGGACGGGATCCGGTCGGCTGTCCGGGATCTTGCCGGGTTTGACGATACGCTCGCGTTTTCCGGGGAGATGGCTTACCGGGCGTTGATTCCGGGGGATTCGATCGCGGCGGATCCGGCGACCCGGTTCCTGGTCGATCGGTATCATTCTACGATTTGGTACGGGCCGGACAAGCATCTCGTGCATTACCTGATCCGCGGCGGCGAGTATCTGAACGTGGTGGCGATTGTGCCGTGCACGGAGGAAGTCGAGAAGAACTGGAGTGCGCCGGCCAGTGCGGAGCAGCTCGCGGCGGAGTATGCCGATTGGGACGACCGCGTGCCGATGATGTTGTCCAAGGCCAAGGACGACGTGTCGGTCTGGGCGATGTACCGGCGCAGGCGCGATCCGGTGTGGGTCGACGGGCGGGTGGCGTTGCTCGGGGACGCTTGTCACGCGATGCTTCCGTATCAGGCGCAAGGGGCGTCGCAGGCGATGGAGGACGGGGCGGTGCTCGCGGAGGAGCTGGGGCAGGCGACTCGTGAGGGGATCGACAGCGCGTTGACCCGGTATGTGCACCGGCGCGCGAAGCATGCGGGGATGGTTCAGGATGCGTCCCTGCAGAACATGAGTTTTTATCACCTTCCGGACGGTCCGGCGCAGCGCGAACGTGACGAAAAGCTGCGAAGCTTCGACGGGGAGTCCGACGTGTCCTACGACTGGCTCTGGAACGGCACTCCGCTGGACGACCCGGACAACGAATCGATTCACTACCAGTTCGCCCGATAGCACTGAACGGCACACGCAGACTTCGCAAAGGAGCAAAGCTATGCGTACCGGAGACCAGGTGGTCCAAGACTTGCCGTGGCGCTGGCGCGTCCAGGGCAAGATCTTCCTCATCGGCGGGCTCGGCTACATGTTCGACGCCTGGGACGTGGCGCTCAACGGATTCCTCACCCCGCTGGTGGGCACGGAATTCGGGCTGTCGGCCACGCAGCGGGGGTTCGTCGCCACGGCCAATCTGATCGGCATGGCGGTGGGGGCGGTCGCCTGGGGGACGGTCGCCGACCGGATCGGGCGCAAGCGGGCGTTCAGTATTACGTTGCTGTTGTTCGCGTTCTTCTCGGTGTTCGCGGCGTTGTCGCCGAATATCGAGGTGTTTTTGCTGCTGCGGTTCCTTGCCGGAGTCGGGCTTGGCGGGTGTATTCCCGTTGATTACGCCATTGTCAGCGAGTTTTCGCCGCGCAAGCAGCGTGGTCGCGTACTGTCCGCAATGGACGGTTGGTGGCCGGTCGGCACCACGCTCGCCGGTGCGTCGGCGACCTTGCTGGTTCCGGTTTCCGGGAACTGGCGGTGGATGCTGGTGTTGATGATTTTGCCCGCGGTGCTGTTGTTCTGGGCGCGGCGCGGGGTTCCGGAATCTCCGTTGTATTTGGTGCGCAAGGGGCGTGAGGCGGAGGCTCGGCTGGTCATCGACGATCTTGTCGAGCGTACTGGCGCGCCGAAGGAAACGTATCGGATTCCGCCTGCGGTCCAGGAAGACAAGCGCGGCGGCGGGTTGTTCGCGGCGGTCGACCAGTTGCGCCGGGTGTGGGCGTACAACCCGAAGGTCACCGCCGTTGCCTGGGCGCTGTTCATTACCGTGATGCTGGTTTACTACGCCGCGTTGAGCTGGATGCCGTCGATTCTCAAGGCGCAGGGCTTCGGGGAGATCGCCGCGTTCGCGTCGACCACCTTGATGAACGCGCTCGGTATCGTCGGGGTCGTGGTGGCGGTGCTGCTGGTGGACCGGATCGGCCGCAAGCGGGTGATCGCGGCGGCCGGGCCGCTGGCCGCGGTCACGCTGGTGATTTTCTCGCTGGTGCTCGGCTCGGCCGGGGCCGCGGTGGTCGCGATCGGTGCGTTCGGGTTGTTCTCGCTGATTGTCATTCCGGTGATGTACGCCTTTGTTTCCGAGCTGTACCCGACGGAGTTGCGGGCGTCGGGCTTCGGCTGGGCGTCGTCGTCCAGCCGGGCGGTGACCGGGTTCGCGCCGTTGCTGTTCGGCAGCGTGCTGTGGCCGGTGCTCGGGCTGCCGCTGACGTTCACGTTGCTCGGCCTGCTCGTCGTCGGGGCCGTGGTGTTCATGGTTTTCTGCGCGCCGGAAACCCGGGGCCGGGAGCTGGACCGGATCGACGACGGCGCCGCGCCCGCGCCGCAACCGTCCGAAATGGACGCAGTCTGAGTGAAGAAGGAGTCTCATGAAGCCCGCCGCGTTCGCCTATCACCGGGCGCACGACGTCGCCGACGCCGTCGGCCTGCTCTCCGACCTCGCCGGGCAAGGGCGGGAGCCGAAAGCGATCGCGGGCGGGCAGAGCCTGATGCCGATGATGAGCTTCCGCCTGGCCCGCCCGAGCGACCTGGTCGACCTCGGGCGGCTGCGGGAGCTGCCGGGGATGACGGAGATCGGGCACGCCGGCCCGGCGCTGCGGATCGGCGCGATGACGACGCACCGCCGGGTCGAGCTGGCCGCGCGCGAGCTCGGCCCGGGCTTCGCCGTGCTGGCGGAGGCGATGCGGTACGTCGGGCACCTGCCGATCCGGTCGCGCGGCACGGTCGGGGGCAGTCTTGTGCACGGTGACGCCACCGCGGAGTGGTGCATGCTCGCGCTGCTGCTGGACGCGGTGATCGTCGCCGAAGGGCCGAACGGCCGCCGCGAAATCCCGGCGGGCGAGATGTTCTACGGCTTCTACGCCACGGCGGTGGAGACGGACGAGATCGTCACCGAGGTCCGGTTCACCCGGGCCGCGCCGAAGGCCGCGCTGACCGAGTTTTCCCGGCGTGCCGGGGATTTCGCGACAGTCGCGGCTGCGGTGACGCTCGAACCGCGCGCGGACGGCTCGCTGGACGGAGGCCGGGTGGTGCTCGGCGGGGTCGCGCCCGCTCCGCTGCGGGTGCCGGAGGCGGAGGCGGTGCTGGCCGGCGGGACGCCGGGGCCGGAGCTGTTCGCCGCGTGCGGCCGGGCGGCGGCGGAGGCGATCGATCCGCGCGGCGACGCGCAGGGCAGCGCGGACTACCGGCGGGCGCTGACGCGGACGTTGGTGGCGCGAAGCCTGGGCCAGGCTTGGGAAAGGGGAGGCCGGTGATGGCGGGGTTGGCTGCGGTGTCCTGGTTGGACGGTGGCGGCGGGCGGCTGATGGCGAATTCGGCTGAGGTGTTCTGGTTGGACAGTCGCGGTGTGCCGGAGAACGGGCCGCTGGAGGCAAGTTCGCACGAGGTGTCGCGGTTGGACGGTCGCGATGCGTCCCGAGTGGACGGTCGCGGCGCGGGGGAAAGGGGCGGCCGCTGATGGCCAGTACATCCGAGGAGCCCCGGTTCGACGGCCGGGGCGGGAAGTGGGTCGGCGCGTCCGTGCGCCGCCGCGAGGATCCGCGGCTGGTCACCGGGCGGGGACGGTTCGTCGACGACATCCACCTGCACGGCATGCTGCACGCCGGGTTCGTCCGCGCGACCGTCGCGCACGGCAGGATCACCGAACTCGACCTCAGCGCTGTCCGCGAGGTGGACGGCGTCGTGGCCGCGTACTCGGCGGAAGACCTTCAGCTCGGCGACATGGTCGCGCTGCTGGACCGTCCGCCCGAGGAGTTCACGCCGACCACGATGCCGATCCTCGCGCGCGGCAAGGTCCGGTTCGTCGGCGAGCCGGTCGCGCTGGTGATCGCGAAGGATCCGTACGCGGTCGAGGACGGCATCGAGGCCGCGCAGGTGAGTTACGAAGTCCTTGACGCGGTCGTGTCGGAGGAAACCGCGCTCGCCGAGGACGCGCCGCTGGTGCACGAGGACGCGCCGAGCAACGTGCTGCTCGACGTGACGTCGTTCGACACCCCGGGCGTGGACGAGGCGTTCGCGGACGGGTGCGTGATCGAACTCGTCACCCACAGCGGGCGGCAGAACGCGTTGCCGCTGGAGACGCGCGGCGCGGTGGCCTCCTGGGACGACCGCGACGACCAGCTTCTCGTGCAGACGTGCAGCCAGGTGCCGCACCAGGTCCGTACCGTGCTGGCGCGCTCGTTGCGGATCCCGGAGCGTTCGGTGCGCGTGGTGGTGCCGGACATGGGCGGCGGGTTCGGGCAGAAGTGCGTGGTCGGGCGCGAGGAGATCGCGGTCGCGGCGGCGGCGAAGCGGTTGCGGCGTCCGGTGAAGTGGATCGAGGACCGCAGTGAAGCGCTCACATCCGGGTTCCTCGCGCGTGAGCAGCGTTATCGCACGCGTGCCGCCTTCACCGAGGACGGCACACTGACCGCGCTGGAGTCGGACATCGTTTGCGACATGGGCGCGTACTCGTGTTATCCGTTCACAGTCGGCATCGAACCGCTGATGGCGGCCGCCGAGATGCCGTCGGTGTACCGGGTGCCGGCCTACCGCGTCCGGGCGAGGGCGATCACCAGCAACAAAGCGCCGACCGCGCCTTACCGCGGGGTGAGCCGTCCGCAGTACGTGATGGTGATGGAACGGATCATGGACCTGGCCGCGCGCCGGCTCGGGCTCGACCCGGTGGAGATCCGCCGCCGCAACGTGATCACCGAGTTCCCGTACACCGGCGTCAACAAGGTCACCTACGATCCGGGCAGCTATCTCGAATCGCTGGAGCTCGGTGAGAAAATTTTACGCGACGAGGGCTGGTACGCCCGGCGCGAGAAAAATCCGCACATCGGCATCGGCTACAGCTGTTTCTCCGAGCGCACCGGCTACGGCTCCGAGGCGTTCGCGAAGCGGAAGATGGCCGTCGTCCCCGGGTTCGACGTGAGCGAGATCCGGATGGACCTCACCGGGTCGGTCGTGGTCACCAGCGGCACGATCAACCACGGGCAGTCGCACGAAACGACGTTCGCGCAGATCGTCGCGGACCGGCTCGGCGTCGACCTCGCCAAGGTCAAGCTGCGCCAGGGCGACACCGAGCGGATCTCCTACGGCTGGGGCACGTTCGCGTCGCGGTCGGTGACCATCGGCGGGTCGGCGGTCGCGACCGCGGCGACCCGGCTCGGCGAGCAGCTTTGTGTGATCGCCGCACACCTGCTGGACACCCGCGTTGAGAACGTTGAACTCGACGGCGACGGCGGCGTGCTCCAGCTGGACGACCCAGAACGGCGGCTGTCGTTCGAGGAGATCGCCGATGTCGCGTACCTGCGCAGCCACCTGCTGCCGAAGGAAGCCGAACCGACGCTCACCGCCACCGCGGCGTTCGACGTCCCCGGCGACGGCACGTTCTCGAACGCCACGCACGCGGTCGTGGTGGAAGCCGATCCAGGTACCGGGCAGGTGAAAATCCTTCGCTACGCCTGCGTCGAGGACTGTGGCGTGGTGATCAATCCCAAGGTGGTCGACGGACAGGCGCGCGGCGGCATCGCACAGGGCATCGCCGGCGCGCTGTTCGAGGAGGTCACCTACGCCGAGAACGGCGAACCGTCGGCGGCGAGCTTCATCGACTACCTCGTCCCGACCGCCGCGGAGATCCCCGACATCACCGTCGACCACCTCGAAACCCCTTGCGCCTTCACCGAAAGCGGCGCGAAAGGCGCGGGGGAAGGCGGCACGATCGGCGCGCCCGCGGCGGTGCTGAACGCGGTCAACGACCTCCTCTGGCACACCGGGGTCCAGCTGGAGCAGACCCCGATCCACCCCGAGGCCGTCCTCGCCGCGCTGACCGCGGCCGACCGGGAGAAAGCGGGTACCGGCGCATGACCGACAAACAGCTGATCGTCCTGACCGTCAACGGCGAGGAGCACGAACTGCTCGTCGAACCCCGGTGGACCCTGCTCGACGTGCTCCGGCACGACGTCGGGCTCACCGGCACGCACGCCGGCTGCGAGCACGGCGTGTGCGGGGCGTGCACGATTCTCGTCGACGGCGAACCGGTGCGCGCCTGCCTGATGTACGCCGTGCAGGCGGAGGGCTGCGCGATCCGGACCGTCGAGGACCTCGGCACCCCGGAGGAGCCGAACGACCTGCAGCAGGCGTTTTCCGAGCACCACGGCCTGCAGTGCGGCTTCTGCACGCCCGGATTCCTGATGCTCGCCGAAGGATTCCTGGCCCAGGAACCGGCGCCGACGCGGGAGGAGATCCGGGAAACCGTGTCGTCGAACCTGTGCCGCTGCACCGGATATCAGACCATTGTGGACGCGATCGAGGCGACCGCCGCCCAGCGGTGCGCCGGCGCAGGCAGGAAAGAGGACGCCGTCCGATGATTCTCGAGAACACCCTTGACCTCCCCGGCGACCCGGACACGGTGTTCGCGCTGCTCAACGACGTCGAGCGGGTCGCGGGCTGCCTGCCCGGCGCGGTGCTGGAGGGCCGGGACGGCGAGTCCTACCTCGGCAAGGTCAAGTTCAAGGTCGGCCCAGTGAGCGCCGCGTACGCGGGCAAGGTCCGGTTCACCGAGATCGCCGAGGGCGAGCGGCGGCTGCGGCTGTCGGCCCGGGGCGCGGACAGCCACGGCAACGGCGACGCCGAAGCGGACGTCACGCTGACCCTGGCGCCCGGTCCCAAGGGGTCGCAGCTGAACCTGCACACCGATCTCGTGGTGCGGGGCAAGATCGCGCAGTTCGGCAAGGGCGCGATCAGCACCGTGTCGAACCGGATCCTGCAGCAGTTCGCGCGGAATCTCGGTGCGCTGCTGGAAAACGGCGGCGCTCCGATCACGAGTGCACCGGCCACGACCACGGCCGCTCCGGCGACAGCCGATTCGCTGGACGGCCTGGCGATGCTGCTCCCGCCGGGGACGAAGCGGTATCTCCCGCTCGTCGCGGCGGGCGCGCTCGGGCTGTTCCAGGGCTGGCTGCTCGGCCGGGTCCGGTCGCAGCACAAACTGATCAAGGAGCTGCTGCGTGAACGCGCCGGATAACGGATTGCACGGCACCGAGACCGACCGGACCTACGCCCGCGCGGGTTTCGGCGCGGCGGTGCCGAGGGGAACCGCGCCGGTGCTGGTCGTGGTCGACCTGACCCGCGGCTTCACCGAACCGGATTTCCCTTCCGGCGCGGACCTTTCCGCCGAAGTCCGAGCCGCGGACACGCTGGTCCGGGCCGCGCACGAGAGTGGTGTCCCGGTCGTCTACACCGCGATCAGCTACACCGCCGCCGAGGCGGACGGCGACGCGATTGCGTGGCTGCGCAAGGCTCCCGGCATGCGCAGCCTGCGCGACGGAAGCGCCGAGGTCGCCCTCGACCCGCGACTGGAGCGGCGCGACGAGGACCACCTGATCGTCAAGAAGGGCGCGTCCGCTTTTCACGGAACGAGCCTCGCCGCGCTGCTCACTGGCCTGGGCGCGGACACTGTGCTCGTGTGCGGCGCGACGACCTCCGGCTGCGTGCGGGCCACGGCGGTCGACGCGGTCCAGTCCGGTTTCAACACGCTCGTCGTGCGGGACGCCTGCGGGGATCGCGCGCAGGGGCCGCACGATGCGGCTCTCTTTGACCTGCAAGCCAAATACGCCGATGTGGTCGGCCTGGGCGAGGGCGTCGAGCTGCTCGCCAAAGCCCGTTAGGAGTTCCCGTATGTCCTCAGTTTCCGACCGGGTGCTGACCCAGCCCGCGCTCGCCGAATTGGCCGATGTCCCGGCGGCCAGCGTCTGGGTGCGGTCCGGTTCCGTCCGGCTGCACGTGCTCGACTACGGCCCGGCCGACGGCGTCCCGCTCGTGGTGCTGCCCGGGATCACCAGCCCGGCGATCACCATGGACTTCGTCGCCCGCGAGCTGACCGACCTGGTCCGCCCGCTGGTGCTGGACATCCGCGGCCGCGGCCTGTCCGACGACGCTCCCGACACCGGGCCGCTGCACGGCTACGACCTCGATGCCTACGCCTCGGACGTCGAAGCGGTCGTCGATCAGCTCCAGCTGGCCAAACCGGTGTTGCTCGGCCACTCGATGGGCGCCCGGGTCGCCGCCAAAGCCGCGCACGTCGGCCGGGGCACGATCCTGGTCGACCCGCCGATGAGCAACGCGGACCGGCCGTATCCGACCACATTGGACACTTTCGCCGCCCAGCTGGACCAGGCGCAGCGGGGCACCGACGCGGATGAGGTCGCGGCGTCCTGGCCCCGGTGGCCGCGCCGGGAGCAGGAGCTGCGCGCCGGATGGCTGGCGTCGTGCTCGCGGACCGCGATCGCCGCGACGCACGCCGGGTTCGAGTCCGAGGAATTCCTTCCGCTGTGGGAGAAGCTGGCCGGACCCGCCGCGCTGCTGTTCGGTTCGGACAGTCCGGTCGTGACGTCGGCGGACGTCGCGGCGCTGGCGGCGGCGAACCCGGTGCCTCCGCTGATCGGTGTCGAGAACGCCGGGCACATGATCTTCTGGGACGAACCCGAGGCCGCGCTTCAGGCGCTGCGCTCGGTGCTGAAAGACCTGCTCGCCGCTCGCACGTAATCCGCCGTCCGTGAGGGGAACCTTCACGGACTCTGATTCCCTCAGGGTTCCCTTCACGGACTTCCCACCACATTTCGCGTACTCGGATAATCCGTATTCGGACAATAAAGGAGGTCGCCATGGACCAGAACCTGTTCAACGACATCTGCTTGCGCCAGCTGACTTTTTCGGGCGTGCACGAGGGGGAGACGGTCGTCGTGCTGACGCGCGGGGCCGAGCGCGCGGAGTACGCCGACGCCTTCCTCTGGGCCGCCCAGCAGCTCGGCGCGGCGACCTATCACCTGCGGCTGCCGCCGCCGGCGAGCGCGTCCGGCGCGTGGGTGGTCGGGGATTCCGGGCTTGACCAGCTGCCGCTCGCGGTGGAGGCGCTGAAGGCCGCCGACATGGTCGTGGACTGCACGTTCCTGCTGTTCAGCGAGGAGCAGTTCGCGATCCAGGCCGCGGGCACCCGGATCCTGACCGCCGTCGAACCGCCCGAGCTGCTGGCGCGGCTGATGCCGACGAAGGAACTGCGCGAACGCGTCGAGATCGGCGCGGAGTTGCTGGCCAAGGCCAAGACCATGCGGATCACCAGTCCACACGGGACGGACGTCACCTACCAGCTCGGTGTGTACCCGACGCTCAGCGAATACGGCTACACCGACCAGCCCGGCCGCTGGGACCACTGGCCCGCGGCGTTCGTGTTCACCGGCGGTTCCGACGACGGCGTGGACGGCAAGATCGTGCTCGCGCCCGGCGACGTGCTGCTGCCGTTCAACACCTACGTGCAGACGCCGGTCGAGCTGACCATCGAAAAGGGCTTCATCCAGGACATCCGCGGCGGCGACGGCTCGTCTGGTCTCGACGCGGACCTGCTGCGCAGCTACATCGAATCGTTCCACGACCCGCGCGGCTACGGCATGTCGCATGTCGGCTGGGGCCTCGACGAGCGGGCGCACTGGCACGGCCTGACGCAGTTCCCCGGCGGCATGGGGATGGAACTGCGGAGCTTCTACGGCAACGTGATGTTCTCCATCGGCCCGAACAACGAACTCGGCGGCCCGAACGACACGGCCTGCCACTTCGACATCCCGATGCGCGGCAACAGCCTGTACCTCGACGACGAGCTGATCGTCGACGCGGGCGAGCTGACCGTGAAGGAAATGCGCCCGGCGGCGAAGCGATGAAAAATCATCACATCGGGATGATCGTCCCGAGTTCGAATCTCACGATGGAGACCGAGCTGCCGCGGATGCTGCGCGCCCGCGAGGAGCTTTACCCGGAGGACCGGTTCGTCTTCCACTCCGCCCGCGCGCGGATGCAGCACGTGACGCCGGAACAGCTGCGCGCGATGAACGCACAGGCGGAACGCGCGGCGACCGAACTGGCCGACGCCCGGCCTGGCGTGGTGGCGACGGCGTGCCTGGTCGCGATCATGGCGCAGGGGCCGGGATATCACTGCACCGCCGAGGAATCGATCACGTCGGCGTTGCGCGCGGAAGGTTCGGACGCGCCGGTGGTCTCGTCGGCGGGCGCGCTGTTGTCGGGCATCGCCGCGCTGGAGGCGAAGCGGGTCGCGATTGTGACTCCTTATCTCAAGCCGCTGACGCAGGCTGTGATCGATTATCTCGAAGACGCGGGCGTCGAGGTGGTCGATTCGCTGTCGCTGGAGGTGCTCGACAACTTGGCGGTGGCACGGCTGGATCCGGCGGATCTGCTTGCGCACTATCGGAAACTGGACCTGTCGCGGGCGGACGCGCTGGTGCTGTCGGCGTGCGTGCAGATGCCGTCGCTGCCGTCGATCCAGCCGGTCCAGGACGCGGTGGGGATCCCGGTGCTCTCGGCGGCCACGGCTACGACGTTCCGGATTCTCAGCGAGCTGGGGTTGCGGGCGGAGGTGCCTGGCGCGGGGCATTTGCTGAGCGGGAAGGTTTCCGGTTAGCCGCCCGCTGGGGCAGACTCCGGTCTGCCCCAGCGGGTTTTCAGGCGTGGCACTGGTAAAGCGTCTGTGCGCCGCCCATCGGCCCGGGCTCCGCGGCGGCGGTTTTTCCGCCGTAGGCGGCCGGATCGACCACGGTGCAGTGCTGCTTGATCCACTCCTGCCGCTTTTCTTCGGCGCCGCCGCCCATCCCGCGCGTGCCGGTGGTGCCGAGGACGAATTTGAGCTTGCCTTCGGCGGTCCACTGCTGGAGCTGGCCGACCGACGGCGAATCGTCGCTGCCGAGGAAACCGCCCATGCCGATGACGGTTTCGTCGGAGCCGATGACGAAGCTCGACGCGGTCATGGCCGGTCCGGCGACGGCGAGGGTGATCGCGGTTCCTCCGCTGTGCTGCTTCGCGTAGGCGAGAATGCGCTGCTGTTCGGCGGAGAGCTTGCCGTTCATGAGGTCGGCCATGCCGCGGCCGGGTTTGTGCGTGCCGCCGGGGAATCGCATCCCGCCGAATTCGCTGGGTCCGGCCGAAGGCATGCCGCCCATGCTCTCGCCGGTGGCCGCGGTCGCGGTGGACCACACCGTCGGCACGAGCAGCAGGGTGACGATCGTGAGCACCAGCGACGCCCGGGTGAAGACCGCCTGGCGCACGAGTTTCCCTGCCACGAGTGCGACGACCGCGACCACGCCGACCGCCAGCACCGCCCACCGGGTCCAGCCGTGCCACGACGGATCACGGTTCGCCAGGACGAATGCCCAGCCTGCGGTGAGTGCGACGCCTGCCGGGAGCAGCAGCCAGGCGGAGCCGTGCCGGTACTCGCGCCAGAAGCCGACGAGCCCGGCCGCGCAGATCGCCGCGATGGCCGGGGCCAGCATGGTCGTGTAGTAGGGATGCCAGATTCCCTGTGCGTAGCTGAACACCACGCCGGTCACCAGCAGCCAGCTGCCCCAGGCGAACCAGCCTGCCCGCCGCGCCAGGTCGCCCGGGTGCTTCCGCCGGATGCCGCGCACTGCGACGGCTACCAGGACCAGCAGGGCGAGCGGCAGCAGCCAGGAGATTTGCCCGCCGACCTGGCTGCTGAACATCCGGCCGAGCCCGGTTTCGCCGCCGAACATTCCGCCGCCGCCGGGTGGCAGCTCGAAGCCGCCCGGTCCGCCGGAGGGCGGTGCCGTGCCGGCGGGCAGGTCAAGGCCGCCGGGCAGGGCACCGCCTGGTCGATGGCCGGGGCCGAAGTTGCCTTCGCCGCCGAAGATCCGGCCGAATCCGTTGTAGCCGAAGATCAGGTTGAGCGCGGTGCCGTCGGTGCTGCCGCCCATGTACGGTTTCGAGCCCGGCCACAGGTCGTGCAGCGCCGTCCACCAGAACGACGACCCGAGCAGCACGACGGCCGCGCCGAGCAGGTCCAGCAGCCGCCGCTTGACCGGTGCGGACGTGCCGACGAAGTAAGCGAGCGCGAAGCCGGGGAGCACGATCCACGCCTGCATCATCTTCGTGACGAACCCGCAGCCGACGAAGAACGCGCACCACAGCAGCCACCGCGTGCGACTCGTGTCCGACTGGACCGAGCGCGTGAACGCGTATGCCGCGGCGATGAGCAGCAGCACGAGCAGCGTGTCCGGGTTGTTGTCCCGGTTGATGGCCACGGTGATCGGCGTCAAGGCAAGGAACAGCGCGGCCAGCAGCGCGGCGTTTTCCCCGGCCCACAGGCGCACTGTGCGATGCAGCAGGAAAACCGCCGCGACGCCTTCGAGCACCTGCGGCAGCAGCAGCGACCAGCCGTGGAAGCCGAAGATCAGCACCGAAACCGCTTGCGGCCACAGGGACATCGGCGGTTTGTCCACTGTGAACACGCCGTACGGGTCGAACGAACCGAAAAGGAAGTTCGAGAAGCTGCCGGTCATGGACTTCACCGCGGCGGAGTAGTAGCTGTTGCCCAGTTGCCCGCCGCCGATCCGCCACGCGTAGAGCGCGCCGGCGGCCGCGCAGATCGCGGCGAGCGCCCACGGCTGCCAGCGCGCGCGGGCCGCCGGGGCGGCGGTTTCTGCCGGTGCCGCGGAGGGGGCGGCCACTGTCATTCTTCGTCCTTTCCGTTGTCCTGGCGGAAGACCCAGGTGCGCAACAGCACGAACCGGCCCGCGGTGCCGAGCACCGAGGCGGCGAGCAGCACGGTCAGCTCCAGCGTCCGGCTCGGTTCGGCGGCGAGCGCGTGCAGCAGGAGCAGCGCGGCCGAGGTGAAGGCGTAATAGAGGCCGAATACGACGAATCCTTGCAGATGTGCTTTGCGTCGCGGGGTGCCCGCGCCGGAGAAGGTGAAGCGGCGGTTGGCTTCGGTGTTGAACAGCGTGGTGAGCACGAGTGCGGCCAGGTTGGCCGCGAGCACCGGCCACCACAGCCGGAAAAGCCCGTACAGCGCGAGATTCGCGACGGTGGAGAGCACGCCGATCACCGCGAACGACAGGATCTCCCAGAACCGGCCGCCGCCGGGCGGGCTCAGCACGGCGTCCGGATGCGCGGCCCGCGGTGCGGGACGGCGGGGCAGGTCCGGCACCTTCGCCGTGCCCACCGCCTTCGCCCGGGCGACCCGGATCAGCCCGCGGAGGTCGTCGAGCGCGGTCTTGACGACGTCGACGCGGCTGTCGGCGTCTTCGACCCAGTCGACCGGCACCTCGTGCACGCGCAGCCCGTTGTGCTCGGCCAGCAGCAGGAGTTCGGTGTCGAAGAACCACGCGTCGTCGCGGACGTGGTCGAGCAGCGGCCGGAGCACGTCGGTGCGCGCGGCCTTGAACCCGCATTGCGCGTCGGAGAACCGCGCGCCGTGGCTCAGCCGGATCATCTTGTTGTAGCACCGCGAAACGAACTCGCGCTTCGGCCCGCGCACGGTGCGCGCCCCGGGGGCCAGCCGGGACCCGATGGCCAGGTCCGAATGCCCGTTGACCAGGGGAGCGACCAGCGGAAGCAGGGCGTCGAGCCCGGTGGAGAGGTCGACGTCCATGTAGACCACGACGTCGGCGGTGCTCGCGCGCCAGGTCTCGCGCAGCGCCAGGCCGCGGCCTTTCCGGTCGAGGCGGCGTACTCGCAGCGCCTTGTCTTCGCGGGCGAGCGCCTCGGCGACCTCCGGCGTGCGGTCCGTGCTCGCGTTGTCCGCGATCACGATGGTCCACTCGAACGGGAACTCGCGGCGCAGGAACTCGCGCAGCACCTGAACGCAGCCGGGCAGGGCGCGTTCCTCGTTGTAGACCGGGATGACGATGTCCACGGTCGCGGTCGCCGCCCCCGGTCCGGGGGACGTGGTCAAGCCTCTGGTCGCGCCGACCGACATGCTTCCTCCGTTCGGGGATGGTTTCCGGCCGTGCACGACGCTGTGTGACCGCCTCGCGTCTCACCGTCGCGCGCCGGTCGTGAGAAAGACCTGGAAATTTCCTGAGAGGATCGTGAGAAGCCGATCTTTCCCCAGTCGTGGGACGGGGCCAGGAAGTTCGGCGGGAGCCGGGTTCGCGGTCCGTGAAGGACTCCTTGAGGGAATCAAAGTCCAATGCCAGGGACTTATTAATAGGGCGGCGCTATGTGTGCCGTTGAGGCTCGTCTGCCCAGTTCGAAGGGCTGGTGGCGGGCCGGCAGACGGCGGGAGTGGGGCTGGGGCGTCTGTGAGGGCCACCCTCACAGACTCTGATTCCCTCAAGGTTCCCCTCACGGACCTGCGGAAACGGTGATGTGGACATCAATCGGGCATTCCGGCTGGGGTTGCGTCCTTTGTGGATGGCCAGCCGGATGAGGTCGCACAGCTTGGGTTCCTGGCTGTCCCCCGTCGTGGGACGAACAGCGTTTGCACAGATTCGCCGCGTAGCCTCGGCTCGATCAACAGCGCGGAGGAAGGACCGGGCGGATGCGGCTGCTGGTGGTGGACGACGACCCCGACGTGCGGGAAAGCCTCCAGCGCGGCCTCGCTTTCGAGGGCTACGACGTCGCGGTGGCCGGCAGCGGCGCGGCGGCGGTGGCCGCGATCGCCGGGGCGGCCAGACCCGATCTGGTGATCTTGGACGTGATGATGCCCGGCGTGGACGGCCTGGAGACGTGCCGGCGGATCCGGGCGTCGGGGGAGCGGCTGCCGGTGCTCATGCTGACCGCGCGGGACGCGCTGGGCGACCGGGTCACCGGTCTCGACTCCGGAGCCGACGACTACCTCGTGAAGCCGTTCGCGCTGGAGGAACTGCTGGCCAGGGTGCGTGCGCTGCTGAAACAGAACCGCCGCAGGCCGGGTTCGGCGGTGCACCGGTTCGCGGATCTGGAACTCGACCTGGAAACGCGCGAGGTGACCCGCGCCGGGCGGAGCCTCGACCTCACGCCGACCGAGTTCGACCTGCTCGCGGCGTTCCTGCGGGCGCCGGAGAAAGTGCTGACCAAGAACCGGCTGCGGCAGGCGGTGTGGGGGCGGGAACCGAGCCGCACCAACAATCTCGACGTCTACGTCGGGTACTTGCGGCGCAAGACCGAGGCGGGCGGGGCGAGCCGCCTGCTGCACACCGTGCGCGGCGTCGGGTTCGTGCTGCGGGCGCCGTGAGGCGGCGCCGGGAGCCCCGGATGCTGCTGCGCAGCCGGGTCGCGCTGATCACCGCGGCGATCGTCGCGGTGGCGATCGCGGTGATCAGCACGGTCACGTATCTGTCCACTGAGCACAGTCTCCGCGCGCAGCTGGACGAAACCCTGCTCGGCGGCTGGCCGCCGCCGGGCGCCCGCCCGCCGGACCAGCCGAAGCCGGGTCCGGCGGACCTGTGCCGCCCCGGACCGCCCGGTCGTCCGCTGCAGCGGTTCGTGGAAGGCATCCAGCTGCTGAAAGCGGACGGGACGGTCTGCTCGCCGCCCGGCGTGGACTCGGTCGTCCTCGAACCGGCGGACCGCACCGCGCGCGTGGTGACCCTGCGGGACGGCTACACACAGTCCGGCAAACCGGTCCGGGTCCTGCTCGGGCCGCTCGGCGACGGGAACGTGCTGGCGATTTCGCGCAGCCTCGCCGAGGTCGACAGCACGCTGGCCGGGCTCCGCACCATCCTGATCGCGGTGTCCGTGCTCGGCGCGCTGCTCGCCGCCGCGGCCGGGCTGCTGCTGACCCGGCGGACGCTGCGGCCGATGGCGCGGCTGACCGGTGCCGCCGAGGAGATCGCCCGCACGCACGACCTCGACCTCCCGGTCACCGTGTCCGGCCGCGACGAGGTGGGCCGCCTCGGCCGCGCGTTCGCCGCGATGACGGGCGCGCTGGCCGATTCGCGACGGCGGCAGCGCGCGCTGGTCACCGACGCGGCGCACGAACTGCGGACGCCGCTGACCAGCCTGCGCACCAACATCGATCTGCTGGCCCGCAGCGAACGCACCGGCCGCGCGCTGGCCGACCGCGGCCGCCTGCTCGACCGGCTGCAGGTGCAGGCGGGCGAACTCGGCGACCTCGTCACCGAGCTGGTCGTGCTCGCCCGCGACGAGCACGAGTTCGACCACGCCGAGGTCGCCATGGGCACGGTCGTCCGCCACGCGGTCCGCCGGGCGGCGAGCCGGGCGCGGAACCACACGTTCGCCGTGGACAGCGCCGAATGGACGGTCTCCGGCGACGAAGGCGCGCTGGAACGGATGGTGCTGAATCTGCTGGACAACGCGCTCAAGTTCTCGCCCGCCGGTTCGGTCGTGACGGTGCGTTCGGCACCGGGGCTGGTGTCGGTGGCCGATGAGGGACCGGGGATCGCCCCGGCGGACCGGGCTCCGGCATTCGACCGGTTCTGGCGGTCGCCGGAGGCCCGGTCGCTGCCCGGATCGGGGCTGGGATTGGCGATCGTGGCGGACGTTGCTGCCGCGCACGGCGGGTATGCGTGTTTTGAGGATCCGCCGTCGGGGCGGGGTGCACTGGCGGTGGTTCGGCTTCCGACGGAGGGGTCGTGGGCGGATGGGGTTATTCCGGGGGTTTCGGCGAAATGCCGGAACGAGCGTTGAGGAACTCGACTTGCTTCGTCAGCGCGTCGTCGGGGCCGCGGAGGACGGTCAGGACGTGCAGGGATTCAAGCGCCTCATAGTGCCTCGAAGGCAGGTTTCTGCTGCTGCCTTCGAGGCGCAGTCCGGTGAGCCGTACCGCGATCCGCTGAATCTTGTCCGGGCTGGGACTGTCTCCCATCCATTGGCTCAACAGCCGGTCCAGAGAAGATTTCGCTTCTTCTGTCCGGTTCATCGAAAGGAGGACGCTGACTATGTTGAACGTGTTCACCATAGTGTGCGCGTGGTCGCTCCCGATTATTCTTATCCGGTCCTCCCGAAGGTTCTGAAGGTAGCGGAGAGTGCTCTCGGACGGCAGTATTGTCCGGCGGAGAACACCTCCGCGCAGGTCTCGTATCTGCAAAACGCGAGGGCTGTTCTCGCCGTATGCCCGGGTGTATCGGTCTTGGATGTCGTCGAGCATCCCCAGCGCGTCACGCGGATTCTCTTCGGCGACGAAGAACGCCAAGTAATGGCGGGCGAGCAGGGTTGACATATCTTCCTCCCCGAAGACTTCCTGGTGCAGGGGAAGTGTCTTCCGGAGGAGTTCGATAGCGGTGGCGGGATCTCCGCAGACGCCGATGGCGTAGGCGTGCAACCGGCTGGCGTTGATCGTGTCCGCATGCCGCTCGCCGACGATCCGAAGCAAATCCGCGAGCAGTTCGGGAAAGATCTCGAGCGCTTCCGCGGTGTGCGGCGAGTCGGTGATGCTTTCCGCGAGTTTGAGCCGGGCGCTGAGAGTCTCGGGGTCCAGCGGGCCGAGCCGGTCGATTTTGTCTTGGACGATCTTCTCAAGCTTCTTGTTGGTTTTCATCTGATCGCCGTAGGCGGTGTAGAACTCCGCCGCTATGTCGGCTCCCTGGATTCCGCTTTCGGCTGCTTTGCGGAAAGCTTCCGCAGCAATGCTGTGCTGAAACGTTCGTGCTGCCGCTTCGCCGATGCGGAAAGCCTGCTGGGGATCAGCTCTCGTGAGGAGAATGCGCCACGTGGCCACCGGCGCGAGATCGAAGTCCGGCAAGTCCACCAGATAGTCGAACGCGATGTAGTGACCGGGCTGTTCAGCGGGAAGGAGCAGGCTGCTCGCGCCGTGGCTGGTCCGGGTCGCCCAGGCGAGAGCTTCCTCGGGCGACTCGGGGCGCAGCAGTTCGCCGCCGCGATCGTTCAAGCGGCTTCGGCTGAGTTCGACCAGGACGTCGAGCGGCACGGGTTCGTCGACACCCGCTCGTCGGCAATCGACCGCTGCCGTCACCAGGGCGGCTCCGCGTGGGTGGGCGCCCGGTGCCCAGCCCGTGTGCCAGTTGCGCACGAGTTCGGGTCCTGCGGCGAGCATCTCTGCCAGGCCGAATTTCCCGACGTACGGCAACGCCGAACGGATGCGCGGGTCGTTGTCGTAGGCACGGGCACGCGCGAGTTCTTCGGCCGTCCAACGGCGGGAGAGTTCCACGACGTCGGCGAGCCGGAGGATGTCGCGGGCGTCTCGCCATGCGTCGAGGTCGTGATCGGGTACCGAGCCTTCCTCACGAGCGCTGTAGCGGTCGAATTCCGGGCTGCGCATCGTCGCCGCGATGACCGCGTCCTCCCGTCGGCGGCTCAAGATTTTGTCGAGAAGATTCGGCGTCAGCCCGCCGGCGCCCATGAACCGCTCGAGATCGTCCAGCCACAACACGCAGCGGGGCGTGTCGGCGACGGCTTCGACCACGTCGGCCAGGGCCTCTCGGTTCGCGGGGGCGAGCAGCGTGTGGTCCGGGCAGGTGGCCCGGACGGCCTCGTAGACCATGCGGGTCTTTCCCGCGGTCGATTCGCCGACGACGAGCACGAAACCTCCCCGCCGGATCTTGGCGCTGAGTTCGTCGTGCAGGTCGCGCCGGATGTAGGGCGGGGTGCGGTCGAGCACACGCGCGCCGGCCAGGTCGTGGACGAGTGTCTCCGCGGGGTGGACCCTGAGCGCGATCGGGTCGTCGAGTTCCCGGATCTTGCGCGGTCGCCGGTCGGAACCGGTCGCGATCAACGTGCTCGGCCGGGCGGCACGACGGGCCGCCTGTCGTTCGAGGACCGCCTTTCCGCGGCTGCTCGTCGCCGTGAACACGGCGACCGCGACCGTCGAGCCGATCGAGGCCGCTGCGGCGCCGGGAATCCACAAGACGCCGATGCCCCCGGCAACCAGGCCGGACGCGGCCGAAGAAGCCAGCAGCCACCAGCCGCGCGCCGTGCGGAAGCAGGTGCGGCGGAGCCTCACGCCCGGCCGTCCGGTTGCGAACCGCCGCTCTCACAGGTTCGGCAGGATGGGGCCACCGGTCCTCCTCCGCACGCGCTCTGGCCGCCGAAGCTCTGGGGCCCTTCGTCCTGAGCTGCTCATTCTGCAGCCAACGGTGAGCGGAATCGATGAAGGAGCCAAAGATGAATATTCGGCTGCTCCGGCCGTCGTGACTGACTAACGGCGGCTGGTCACCAATTCACGGACTCGCGGCGCGACCTCCCGCGCGAACAACCGCACGGCGTCAGCGGAATCCACCGACAGAAGAAACGCGCTCACCCCGTGCGTGAGCGTCAGCCCGGCAAGCTGTACCGCCCATTCGCCGGTGCCGCCGGACGGAATCCCCGGCAGGTTGTACAGCCGCCGGATTTCGCCGGGGGAGCGGCCTGCCTTCCGGGCGGCCTCGTCGATGAGCGCGTTCGCGGCGGGCAGCCGGTCCGGTGGGATGCGGGTCATGCTCGGGAGCCAGCCGTCCGCGGTCCGGCCGATCAGGCGCAGCATTCGCGGGCCGAGGGCGCCTAGCCAGATTTCCATGCGGTGCGCGGGAAACGGGCCTGGCGGGGTGCCGGTGAGCCGGTGGTGGGCGCCGTGGACCGGTGGGCCGGGTGTCCACAGTGCACGGACGACGTCGATCGCTTCGGTGAGTGCGGCGAAGGCCTCGCCCGGGGTGTAGCGCGGGCCGCCTTGTGCGGCGATGTCGTCCCAGTACGCGCCGGCGCCGAGGGCGAGTTCCGTGCGGCCGCCGCTGAGCAGGTCGAGGCTCGCGACTGAGCGGGCGAGCACTGCGGGCGGGCGCAGCGGCAGGTTGGCGACGTTGGGGAACACGCGCACCCGCTCGGTGCGTGCCGCGACGACGCTCAGGACGGTCCACGCGTCGAGCAGATCCGGGCGGTACGGGTGGTCCGGCACGCTGAGCAGGTCGAGCCCGGCGGTGTCGGCGGCTTCGGCGAGCCTGGTCACCGTGTCGGGGCTGGCGGTTTCGGGCAGGAGGATGACGCCGAACTGGAGGTCGTGGCCGTAGTCGGGCATGGGTCACCGGCCCGTGCCGGAGAATCGTATCATGACGACATGATTACATGACGTAATGATATGCGTCCAGCAGGTAGGATCGCGGCATGGACGAACTGCGCCCGCCGACCCTGCTCGCGCTGCCCTCGTATCTGGCGGGGCACGTCGCGCGGATCGGGCACCGGGAGCTGGTGAGCGCGCTTGAGGAGCACGGTCTGCGGCTGCCGCATTTCGCCGTGCTGGCCGGGCTTTCCGACTTCGGACCGCTCGCGCAGCACGCGCTCGCGGATCGGCTCGGGCTCAATCGCAGCCATCTTGTGGGCTACCTCGACGAACTGGTGCGCCAGGATCTCGTGGGGCGCGAACGGGATCCGGACGACCGGCGCCGGCAGCGGGTCGCGCTCACCGAGACCGGGAAGGCGTTGGCGCGGAAGCTGAAGGACGAGGCCAAGCGGTCGCAGGACGTGTTTCTTGCCGAACTGTCCGAAAAGGAACGTGAGACGTTGGTTTCGTTGCTGCGGCGGGTGGTTGTCGCGGATGACCGGGCGCGGGGCGGCTGGCCGGACTAGTTCGGCCAGTGATTCGGCGGAGAGTCGGTGATTGCCGTGCGGCACAACGGGTAACCGGGGGTTTCCCGACACCCGAGGAGGCGGCATGGCCACCCGTACCCGAACTGACCTCATCACCGTGATCACCGACGACCACCGCGACGTGGAGCGGGTGTTCGCCGAACTCGAGCGCGAACCGGGCGCTGGCAACCGGAAAGACGTGGTCGACCACGTGATCGCCGAGCTGGTCCGGCATTCGGTCGCGGAGGAACAGCTCATGTACCCCGCCGCGCGCCGCTATCTCGAGGACGGCGACCAGATCGCCGATCACGAGATCGAGGAGCACGGCGAAGCCGAGAAGATCATGAAGCAGCTGGAGCGCAAAAAGCCTGGTGAGCCGGAGTTCGAGGAGCTGCTCGGCAAGCTCATCGCGGACGTCCGGCACCACATCAAGGACGAGGAGAACGACCTGCTGCCGCGGCTGCGCGAGGCGTGTTCGGCCGAGGAGCTGGACCAGCTGGGCGAGCGGGTGCTGGCGGCGAAGAAGATCGCGCCGACCAGGCCGCATCCGGCCGCGCCCAGCAAGCCGCCGGCGAATCTGATCCTCGCGCCGGGGGCGGCGTTCGTCGACAGGATCCGCGACGCGCTGACCGGGCGGAAGAGCTGAACGAGATCCCGGCGAAAGTGCGGCACGGTCGCGGATCCGCCATCGGGCGGAGGCTGATCCGCGACGCGGTATGTCCGGCGGAGCGGGTCCGGCCGAGAAGGCAAGGGCGGCCGGTCAGTGCCGGTCCAGCTGCCGAAGCAGGCGGCGGACCGGCAGCGCCATCGCGCCCAGCCCGAGCGTCGCCGTCACCCCGTCCTGCGACGACACCAGTCGGTTCTCGACCTGGCAGACCAGCGATCGGCAGCGCTCCAGTTCCGGCTCCCGCCCGGGGACAGCGGTCTCGCGCACCGCTGCCGCGAGTTCTAGCAGCAGGTCGGCGAGCGCGTCGCGGGCCTGCGGCCACGGGTAGACGAACGGCTCCCGCCCTTCCGAAGTGATGCGGACTGCCTCGACGAGCTGCTCGACCGGTGGCCACAGCGCACCCAGTGTCTTAAGCGGACGGTCGTGCTGAACCCCGGCGTGGCGGCTTCGCTTGCGCAGGTTGAGAAACCGGCCTTCACGGGTGAGCCCGGACGCGTCCTCGGCGGCGCGGGCGAGACTGCGGACGTCGCTGATCTGGCCGAGCCACCGGTCGAGGTCGTCCGGCAGTTCGTCGGCACGCACCAGTTCGGCGGTGTCTTCCAGCAGTCCGGCGAGGGCGTCGGCGAGCCGGTCGGCCGCGGCGGCGACGCGTTCTCCGTACAGCGGCGGGAAAATCAGCACGTTTACCGCCAAGCCGATCGCGGCGCCGAGGACGGTTTCCAGCAGCCGGTCGCCGAGGAGTTCCGAACTCCGGGCGGTGCCGTAGGTGACCAGCAGCATCCCGGTCACGCCTACCCACACGCCGGAACCGCCGAACCGGCGCCACGAACCCAGCAGCAACCCGACGAAGACGACCAGAGCCAGTGTCGTCGTCTGTTCCGGCACCAGCTGCGCCACTCCGGCGGCGAGCAGCACTCCGGCGGTTACCGAACCGACCTGTTGCGCCCAGCCGAGCAGGCTCCGGTAGACGGTGGCTTCGACGAGGAAGATCGCCGCGTACGGGGCCAGAAACGGTTGCGACAGGCCAAGTACGCTGGTGGCCAGCAGCCAGGCCGCCACCGCCGCGACGGTCGCCTTCGCCGCCTGCAGCGCGGTCCGCCGCTCGCTGCCGGGCACGCGGAACGCGCGAGCCGCCCAGCCGAGCGGGGTGCGGTCGAGTCTGGGCGTCACGCGCGGACTGGCGCGCCCAGGCGGACGAGCGTGGTCATCGCACCTCCTGAGGGTGGGTCGCGTTCTGGATACCCCGTGCTCGCCTTAAGCCCGCTCTTCCCGGCTCCCGCCGAGCGCGACGACCAAGGCGACGAGCGCGGTCAGGCCGTGCAGCCAGTTGTCCGCCCAGTTGAGGTTCACCGGGTCCTGCGGAACGGTGCTGAACGCCGTCGCGAGTATCCCGTACGCGGTCAGCCCGGTGAATGCCACGAAGAGCACCCAGCAGTAGCCGACCGCGCCGGAAAGCTTGCGCGCGGCGAGCAGGCCGAGCAGTCCGATCGCGGTGTGCACGATGTTCAGCACCGTGCTGGAGCTGAACAGCCAGATGACGCGCGAGGTGTCGTGTCCGGCGTGCGCGGTCTGCGGCAGGAAGAACCCCGCGACGCCGAGGACCAGGTAAATCAGCCCGAGCACAGCGACCGCCGGACGGGCCCAGGAACGAACAGCGACCGTCGGCATGGGGGACTCCTTTCGCGCGCTACTCCTCGCGCAGCGATTTCGCGACGGAACCGCCGGCTTCGTCCGCCTGCTCGCCGGGTTCCGGATCCGCCCGGTGCTGCGGGAGATCCTCGTCCGGCGCCACCGCGCGAGCCGCTTCCGCGCGGGCGAGTGTTTCATCGTCCGGCGGGTTCGATGCGGGCTGGACGTCCGGTCGCTCCTCGGCCAGCCGGTTCCGGAGCGGCTCGCCTTCGCGTGCTTCGGCAGGCGTCATGGCCCGTTGGGTCGCGGGGCTCCAGCGTTCGGCGGGTTCGACGCCGCCTTCCAACGGGTCGACCCGCAGTTCGTCCTCGTCGAGGGCTTCGGACGGGTCGAGCGTCTCGGGTTCAGCCGGATCGCGGTCGGCCATGCATGCTCCCTTCTCCGTGCTTTGTTCGCCGGGTACCCGTCGGGAACGGGGCAAAACGGCGTCAGACGGCCGAGAGCTCGCGGATCGCGGCCTGGGCTTTCTGGATTTCCTGCCCGACCAGGAGCGCGGTGAAGCGGGCGACCGAAATGCTGTGTGCCGCCGAGGCGACGGCGTCGCAGGCTTCCTGCGCGTCGGCGGAAAGATGCCGCACGCGTCCGGCGAGCAAGGCTTCCTCGAGCTGCCCGCACAGGTCGGGGAGCAGTTCGGAGAGGTCGTCGGCGAGGAGGCTCAGCGAGCCGAATGTCCGGTACAGGTCCGCGGGGGATTCGTAGCCGCCGGCACCGGCTTCGCGACGGAGCTGACGCAGCGCGTGCTGCGCCTGCTCGGCCGGTGCGGGCGACGTCGCTGGATGGTCCATGTCCCGCTGATACCCGGTGGTGGTGCGGCTAACCCGGTTGCGTCCGGCCGACGCGGGTAACCGGACGGGATGAACGAGATCGTCGAACTGATCCGCAGACGGGCTTGCCTCGCCGAATCCCGTGACGCCGAACGCGTCGCGCACGCGGTGCTTCAGACGCTGTCCGAACGGATATCGCCGGAAGCGGCGGCCAGCCTGGCCGTGCAGCTGCCGCCGGAGCTGGCCGAAGCCGTGCGCCCGGGCGGCGCCGCCGACGGGTTCGAGCTGACGGAGTTCGTGGGGCGGATCGCGGACCGGGAGCACCTGACCGATCCGGAAGCGGTGCACCGGACCGGCGTGGTGCTGGACGTCCTCGGCCGGGAGACGGTGCACGTGGCGGACGAGGTGTGGGACGCGCTGCCGAAACCGTTGCGGCACCTCGTGGAGGCGGATCGGGTCCGGGTCGCCTGAGGTTTTCCGGACGTCGGGCATCCTGCGGTCGTGGGCGAACGCAGGGTGCCCGGCCTTCGGTGCGGGACCCAAAGCCAGGGGCTTAAGGCAGCGTTATGGGTGCAGCTGAGGCGCCGAAGCGGCTGACGGACTGGGCTGGCCTGCGCGGGCGGCGGGAACTGGGCGTGTGGTCCGTGAAGGACTCCTTGCGGGAATCAGATTCCCTCAAGGAGTCCTTCACGGACTTGAAGAAACGGGCATGATGGCGTTAGTCGGGCATATCGCTGACGTGGGTGTCCTTTATGGATGGTCGGCAGAGGTCTTGGGTGCGGGGCTGGTCAGGCGTCGCGCATCCGCGGCCGGTGCGGCTGGGCGTGGCCGCCCGGTTCGCTGGGGATGTCGCGATCGACGTGGTCGGCGTGGTGCAGCGCCTGGGCCAGCAGCCCGCGCACGTGCTCGTCCGCGGCGGAGTAGTACACGAACGTCCCCTCGCGGCGGCCCTTCACCAGCCCCGCGAGCCGGAGCTTGGCCAGATGCTGGCTGACCGCGGTCGGCGCGGCCCCGGCCAGCTCGGCGAGGCACGCGACGGACGATTCCCCCTGCAGGAGCGCCCACAGCACCTTGATCCGCGTCGGGTCGGAGAGCAGGCGGAAGCTCTCCGCGGCGAGGTGGACCTGCTCGTCGGCGGGCATGTCGAAGTCCGGCAGGGAGGAGTGCATGGCCTCGATGGTACCGTCCTCGATTACCTGCGCATCTGCGCAGGTATGCTGACAGTCGAGCGGCCTCGTCCGGTCGCTCGCGAGGCATTTCGAGCTTCCCGGGAGTTCTTGATGGCAGAGCCGCGCCGCGACCGACGGCAGCCGGAGACCGGTCATGGTCACGGGGGAGGACAGGCTTCCGGCCACGGGCATGGTCACGGACACGCGCACGGCCACGGCCACGGACATGGGCACGGCGCGGGCTGGCGGCACCGGATCAAGCACCTGCTCACCCCGCACAGCCACGACAGCGCCGACCGTCTCGACACCGCCCTGGAAACCAGCCAGCGCGGCATCCGGGCGCTGATCTGGTCGTTCGCCGCCCTCTTCGGCACCGCCGTGATCCAGCTGGCCTTGATGGCCGTCACCGGATCGGTGGCCCTCCTCGGCGACACCATCCACAACTTCGCCGACGCGCTCACCGCCCTGCCGCTAGGCATCGCCTTCGCACTGGGCCGACGCGCCGCGACCCGCCGCTACACCTACGGCCTCGGCCGCGCCGAAGACCTGGCCGGAGTCGTGGTGGTGCTGATCATCGCCGGATCAGCCGCACTGGCCGCGTACGAGGCGATCGACCGGCTCCTGCACCCGCACCCAGTACAGCAACTGTGGGTGCTGGCCGCGGCGGGCGTGGTCGGCTTCGCCGGAAACGAACTCGTCGCCCGGTACCGCATCACGGTCGGCCGGGAAATCGGCTCAGCCGCCTTGGTCGCCGACGGCCTGCACGCCCGCACCGACGGCTTCACCTCGCTGGCGGTAGTGCTGGGCGCGATCGGCGTCGCCCTGGGTTTCCCGGCGGCCGACCCGGTGATCGGGCTGCTGATCACGGTCGCGATCCTGTTCGTATTGCGCGACGCGGCGAAGGAAGTCTTCCGGCGGCTGATGGACGCCGTCGACCCGGCGACCGTAGAACTGGCCGAGCGAACAGCCGCGGCGGTGCCCGGGGTGGAGGGCGTGCGGGAGGTGCGGATGCGCTGGATCGGGCACAGCCTGCGCGCCGAGCTTGCCGTGCAGGTGGACAACGCGCTTACCGTCGAGCAAGGGCACGAGTTGGCGCATAGCTTGGAGCACCAGCTGATCGAGACGGTGCCGCGGTTGACGGCGGCGGCGGTGCACGTCGAACCGGCGGTGGGGGCGGAGGCCGTTCATCTGGGTTGATTCGCGGAGATCGGTGCGTGAAGGGTCAGCTCGAACGGCGTGAACCCGAGTCCGCGATAGAAGCTGACCGCGGATTCGTTGGCCGAATAAGCCGTGACGCTGACCTGGTTCGCGCCGGATTCCCTGGCCCAGGCGAAGAATTCTTCCGCCAAGGCCGTTCCGACGCCGCTCCTGCGGTGCGCGGCGTCGACGCGCATGCTCTCCAGCACGCCGACCACCACTCCCGGGCGGAGCGGGTCGGCTCGGCGGATCCGGCCGGTCAGGTGTCCGATCGCGGTGGTCGAGTCCGGGGTAGGGAACGCCAGCAGGCACAGGGAGTCGTTACCGAGCACCAGATCCGCGTAGTAGCCGGGCCCTTCGCGGCGTGGCCAGGTGATGTCCAGGCACGGACCGCGCTGGCCGCCGTCTTCGGCGAACAGGGACGTTGCCGAGGCGACGAGCTGCGGTACATCTTCAGAAGTGGCGCGGACGACGATCATCCCTAAAACGGTAGCCGCCGCGATTTATCCTGAAAATATCGAATTTCCCGCCCTACGCCGACCAGACCCGTTCCCCGCCGACCCAGGTCTCCCGCACCGGGACCTTGTCCAGCGCGTCCGGATCCACCTCGAACGGATCCTCCGCCAGCACCGCGAAATCGGCGAGGAATCCCGGTGCCAGCTGCCCCTTCGTCGCCTCCTCGCCAGAGGCATAAGCCGACCCCGTGGTGTAAACCCCGAGCGCCGCTTCCACGCTGATCCGCTGCGAAGGCCCGAACAGCTCCCCGTCCGGTGCCCGGCGCGAAACGCAGCTGCGCAGCGCGAACAGCGGCGCATACGGCCCGCACGGATGGTCGGAAGAACCGGCCACGGCTACTCCGGCGTCGAGCATCGACCGGTGGGCGAACATGCGCTCTACCCGCTCCAGGCCGTAGTACTGGGTCAGCTTGTCCCCATGCGCGGCGGCGTAGTTCGCGAACGGGACGGCGACCATGCCGTGGTCGCGCATTCGCTTCAGGATTTCGTCATCGATGATGGAACAGTGTTCGATGCGGTGGCGCGGGTCGGAGCGTGGGTTGGCAGTTTGGGCTTGGTCGACAGCGTCCAGGACGCGGCGGATCGCGCGGTCGCCGTTGGCGTGTACGCAGACTCGCCAGCCGGCGTCGTGCACATGTCGCACGGTGTCGGCGAGTTCGGCGGCGCTGACTCGCTCCAGGCCATAGCTGTCGGTGCCTTCGATGGGTTGTTCGACCAGGCACGTGCCGCCGTTGACGGCACCGTCGGCGAAGGTTTTGACGCCGCCTAAGCGCAGCCGGGTTTCTGGGGTGAGCGCGGCTGGAGGGAGAGCACGGAAGTAGTCGAAATGGTCGTAGGCGGCCAGGGCGTTGACGCGCAGGGTGAGCTGGTTTTGGTCGGCCAGGTGCCGCAGGACCTGCCATTCGGTGGGGCCGACCAGTGCGTCGCCGACCGAGGTGATGCCCGCGGCGTGCAGGTCGGCCGCGTGGCGGGTGAAGGCGGCGGCGAGGACGGCGGTGGACGGGTCGCGCACGATGGTCGGGCGGGGTGTGAAGGCCGGGAACGCCAGGTCGTAGAGGGCCTGGTCGTGGATGACGCCGTCGAGCCGGCCGGCGGCGTCGCGGCCGAGGTGGCCGCCGGGCGGTGGTTCGCTGGTGTCGGTGAGGCCGGCCAGGGCGAGGCCGGGGGAGTTGACGACGCCGGCGTGCAGGGTTACGTGCACGACGAGGACCGGGTGGTCCGGGCAGGCTTCGTCCAGTTCGGCGCGGGTGAGTTCGCGGCCGCCGTTGCTGCGGAAGGAGTCGTAGCCGCAGCCGATGATCCATTCGCCGGGCGGCGTGTCGGCGGCTCGCGCGCGCAGGGCAGCGGTCAGGTCGTCGGTCGAGCGGATCCGGGCCGGCGAGAGATCTACCTGCAGGGACTGGGCGGCGACGACGGTCGGGTGCTGGTGCGCGTCGTTGAAGCCGGGGACGACCGTGGCGTCGCCGAAATCGTGCACCTCGGCCGAGGGGAACTCGCCGCGCAGGTCGGCGACGGCGCCGTGCGCGACGATCCGTTCGCCGCGGATCGCCAGTGCGGGCGGTTCGGCGCCGGCCATGGTCACGATGCGCCGGGCGGTGACGATCTGCACGGATTCCGGTGCGGACACGAGGTTCCCTCCAGGGTCGACGCGGGCTGCCGGGCATCGCTATGTCCACAAAGGACGGTCTGGCTACGGTGCCGCGCTGCCGATTCTAGGGGCGGCGCGGGCACCGGCGCATCGCCGAAGCGGGTTGCGGCAATCGGGTGATCTTGGTCGCAGAGGCGGGAAGTCCGGAATGAGAACCGGCTCCCCGGCGGTGTATACGCTGGAAGCACAGGGCACCCGCGGCAGGAGGGCTCGCATGTCCGGCACCTTCGCGGCGCGGGCCGCGCTCACCGCGGCGGCCGAGCCGTGGGAGATCCAGGTCGGCCGCGACCTCGCCGACCGGCTCGACACCAAACCGCCTTCCCGCTGGGCACGACCGGGCGCGGCGGCCGAGGATCTGGCGGACCTGGTCGGGCCGGGCGAGGTGGTCCTGGCCCCGTCGGCGACCCGGCCGTCGGGCGACGGCGTGGTGTGGACGCCGGAGCAGGCGCTGAGCGCGGGAGCGCGCGGCGTGGCGCTGTGGGTCGACGACCTGCCTTATCCGCGCATCGTCGGCGCGATCCCGTACCCCGAGCTGATCGCGGTCGAGCACGCGATGGCGGGCAAGCACGCCTGTCTTGTGCTAACCGGTGTTCGCGCGACGCTGGTTTTCCGCTACCGCTCGTGGGCGTGGCCCGCAGTGGCGGATCTGCTGACGCACGCGCGGGCCCGTGCGCATCGGCCGGGGGCGCCGGAGCCGGCGCACGCGGGCCCGCCGACGCTCGGCTGGGACCGGCTGCCGGCGTCGCCGCTGGTGGCGCTCGGGCATACCCGGCATACGCGCTATCTCGGCGCGGAACCGGAACTGCCGCGGCGCTGGGTGTGGCAGCAGTCGCGGCCCGCCGCGTTTGTCGTTCTGACGCGGCAGGAACTGGTGGTCGCGCGGCACGTGCAGGGGCGGCGGCCGCTGACGCACGGGGTGCAGCTGCTCGCGGTGGCGCGGGACCGGATCACCGGTCTCGCCGGACAGGGCGATCGGCTGCGGATCGCGACCTCGGCGAGCAAGCACGAAGTAGACCTCGGGGCCGAGCTGGCGGAGGAGGCGCGGCTGCGGTTCGGGCCGATGCTGCGCGCGGACGGGCGGCGGCGAGTGGTGCGGAAAGCGCCGAAGGCCGCGCCGCAGGTGTGACGGAGCTTGTCACAAATCGGGATGCCGTCCGGTCTTAGCCGTCGACCTGGCCGTTTTTCCCGAGGAGAACCCATGAGCTTGGCCGATTCCACCCGCCTCGACGAGCTGGTGCCGTCGCGCTACGCGCTGAAGGTCGGCGACATCGAGGTGCTGGTGATCAGCGACGGGGTGCTGCCGATCACCGCCGAAACGCTGGCCACCAACGCCGACCGCGCCGATCTGTCCGCGTGGCTGCGCGAAATGTTCCTCCCGCCGGAGATGATCGACTGGCCGCTGAACGTCGCCGTGGTGCGCAGCGGCGGCCGGACGATTCTGATCGATTCCGGGCTGGGCACCGAATTCCCGGGCTTTCCGCGCGCCGGGCAGCTCGCCATGCGGCTCGACGCGGCCGGGATCGACCCGGCCTCGGTGACCGACGTGGTGCTCACCCACCTGCACATGGACCACATCGGCGGGCTGCTGGTGGACGGGCTGCGGGGCAGGCTGCGCCAGGACCTGCGGGTGCATCTCGCGTCGGCCGAGGCCGAGTTCTGGCAGGCGCCCGACTTCTCCCGCACGGTCATGCCGGAGCCGATCCCGGAGGTGCTGCGCACGACCGCCGCGAGGTTCCTCGACGTGTACCGCGGCCAGTTGCGGCCGTTCGAGACCGAGCACGAGGTGGCACCGGGGGTGCGGATCTGCCGCACCGGCGGGCACACCCCCGGCCACAGCATCGTGCGGCTGGAGTCGGGCGGCGACCGGCTGACCTTCGCCGGGGACGCGGTGTTCCAGCCGGGGTTCGACAATCCGGACTGGTACAACGGGTTCGAGCACGATCCGGAGGAGTCGGCGCGGGTGCGGGTCCGGCTGCTGAAGGAGCTGGCGGCCAGCGGCGAGCAGCTGGTGGCCACGCACCTGCCGTTCCCGTCGGTGTGCCACGTGGCGGAGGCGGGCAACGCGTTCCGGTTCGTGCCGGCGGTGTGGGACTACTGATCACGCGTCCGGGTGCGGGTTTGTTCCGCACCCGGACGCCTACGCCAAGGCGCGATCTTGTGGTAAGCAAACGGGCTATGCGCGGAAAGATGATGCGCGGCCTGGCGGTCGCCGCGATGAGCCTGCTGACCTGTCTCGTCGCCGCACCGCCGGCGCCGGCCGCATCGGAGCCCAAGGCACCGCCCGAATTCGTCGCCCTGCGCGACGTCGATCCGACCATCGTGCAGGAAATCCGGTACATCACGCCGCACAACTTCACCGGCGCGCCGGTCGACGGCTACCGGCAGCCGATGTGCATCCTGACCCGGGACGCCGCCCTCGCCCTGCGCAAGGCGCAGCGGTCGTTCCTCCGTCAGGGCTACACGTTGAAGGTCTACGACTGCTACCGCCCGCAGCGCGCGGTCGACAATTTCGTGCGCTGGGCGGAGGATCTGTCCGACCTTCGGATGAAAGCCGAGTTCTACCCGCGCGTGGAGAAAGACCGGCTCTTCGCTGACGGTTATATCGCGGCGAAATCCGGGCACAGCCGGGGAAGCACGGTAGATCTGACGCTCGTCCGCCTGCCAGCGTTCCCGACGCGGCGGTACCACCCGGGCGAGCCGCTGAAGTCTTGCTACGGCCCGAAATCCGAACGGTTCCCGGACAACTCGATCGACATGGGCACCGGTTTCGACTGCTTCGACACTCTTGCGCACACGCTCGATCCGCGGATTGTCGGGAAGCAGCGGGAGAACCGGATGCTCCTGCTGCACGGACTGGAGCGGGCCGGGTTCAAGAACCTGCCGGAGGAATGGTGGCATTACACATTCAAACCGGAGACGTTTCCGGACACGTATTTCGACTTTCCGGTGTGGCGGCGGTCGTTGACCTGCCCGGTGGGGGACCTTCACGGACGCATGATTCCCATGCCGGGCGTTTAAGCCGGGCGGTCCCGGTCTGCCGACGGTCCACAAAGGACGCCAGTCCCGGCGAAATGCCCGGTTTATCCCCAGATTGCCATGTCTGTTCGTCCGTGAGGGCCACCCTGAGGGAATCAGATTCCCTCAGGGTGGCCCTCACGGACCGCAAACCCTGGCGCTAGGCATGGAGAAGCCGGGCCACGACACGCCCGGCGACCGACTGTGCCGTCACGCAGACGGCGGCCAGATTCCCCTTGTTCGCCTCGTCGGCGACTTCGGCCAGTACGACCTCGTCCCGCCTTCCGGAGTCCCTTCCACCGTGGGGAGCGACGGCGCTTAAGCGCGTTTTCCCGGACTGCGCCCCGGTTCCGTCATTATCCTCTCGATCATGACGACTGACCTGGGGTTCGACTGTTCCTGCTGCGGCAGACGCCACGACGAACTACCGCTCGCCTACGGCGCGCCCGCCCCGGCGCACTGGCACGACGGCCTGGCCGGCCAACCAGGCTTCGTCCTCGGCGAAGAACAGTGCGTGCTCGACGGGGAGCACTTCTTCGTCCGGGGCCTCCTCGTGCTGCCGATGCCGGACGGCGAGGACTTCGAATGGGGCGTGTGGGTATCGCTCAGCAAAGACAGCTTCACCCGCGTCACCGAACTGTGGGACGACCCCGCGCGGGTCGACGAGCCGCCGTACTTCGGCTGGCTGTCGACTGAACTGCCCGGTTACGAGCCAACCACGCTGAACCTGAAGACCAACCTGCACAGCCAGCCGGTCGGCGTCCGGCCGCTCGTGGAGCTGGAGCCGACCGGTCACCCGCTCGCCGTCGAGCAGCGGACCGGCATCGACCGCGCCCGGGTGCAGGAGATCGCGGAACTGCTGCTGCACCCGGGGCGGTAGCTCAGCGGTTCTTCCGCAGGCTCCGCCGCACCAGCGGCCAGAACGCCGCGATCACGACCAGCGACACGATGCTCGTCCACACCTGGGTGCGGGCGGAGTCGTCGGTGAGCAGCATGACCACGATGATCGCCACGACCCCGGCGACGGTGAGAATGCCGAGCCACGGGTGCAGCCACATCTTGAGCTTGAGCCCGTCGCGTTCCTCCGGCGTCATCTTCTGCCGCATCCGCATCTGGGTGAACGCGATGAACGAGTACACGAACAGCGCGACCAGGCCGGCGGAGTTCATGATGAAGTCGAAGATGCCCGAGTCCGGCGCGACGAAGTTGACCAGGACCGCGATGTACCCGCCGATGGTGCAGGCCACCACCGCGACGGCGGGGACGCCGGCTTTGTTCTTCTTGGCCACTGCCCGTGGGGCGAGCCGTTTCTCGGCGAGCGCGGAGAACATCCGGCCGGCGGAGTAGAGCCCGGAGTTGAGCACCGAACACGCGGCGGTGAGCACGACCGCGTTCATCACCAGGCCGGCGCCGGGGAGCCCGAACAGCGTGAAGGCGTGTGCGAACGGCCCCTCCTGCTTGGGATCCGGCAGCTGGTTCCACGGGACGATGGTGACGATCAGCAGCACGCCGCCGACGAAGAACAGCAGGATCCGCCAGATCACCGTGACGACGGCCTTCCGCACGCCCTTGGCCGGGTCCTCGGATTCGGCCGCGGCCATCACCGCGATCTCGGTGCCGAAGTAGGAGAAGATCACGATCGCGACGCCGCTGAGGATCGGCCACCAGCCGTTCGGCGCGAATCCGCCGTGCTGCCAGAGGTTCGGGATCGAGAAGCTCGCCTTCGGCCAGAGCCCGAACGCGAACAGCGCGCCGACCGCGAGGAACACGACGATCGCGGCGACCTTGATGCTCGCCAGCCAGTACTCGACCTCGCCGAACGACCGCGCCGACACCAGGTTCGTCGCGGTGAAGAACAGCAGCAGCACCACGGAAAACACCCACTGCGGCACCGCCGGGAACCAGCCGCCCAGCACCGAACCGCCGACGACCGCCTCGAACGCGATCACGCCGATCCAGTAGTACCAGTACAGCCAGCCGACGAGATAGCCCGCCCACTCGCCGAGCCCGACGCGGGCGTACTCCATGAACGAGCCGATCGCCGGGCGCGCGGCGGCCATCTCGCCGAGCATCCGCATCGCGAGGAAGACGAGCAGCCCGCCGATCAGATAGGAGAGGACGGCGGCGGGCCCGACGGCGCGCACGACGTTGCCCGAACCGACGAAGAGGCTGGCCCCGATGATCCCGCCGAGCGCGATCATCGTGATGTGCCGGGAGCGGAGCTTCTTCGCCCGGCCGCTCTCGCCGGCGGTCGCTTCGCCCTGTTCGGTGGTCCGATCAGCCATTGACCGAGGTTCCTCTCGTCCGTGCCGTCCCGCTTCCCCGGCCGACAACGATGTCGGAAACGGCCGCGGAGCTGGGCTTCGCGGGCGCGGCCGCCGGGTCCGTCGAGGCTAGGTGCGCACGGGGGCGGATGCCGGGCGGGGGAGTTGTCGATCATCCGAATGGAGCAGCGGTGCGCGCCGGATTTGCCGGGTATCTGCGGGCTAGCCCGTCAGCGTCTCGGCGATCTGGTGCCCGGTGCTCGCGGCCACCCGCGGATTCGTTGCCGCGTAGGCGGTGTAGGCGTTCAACCCGGTGCTGAGCGCGTACCCGCGGCCGCGCCGCCACGAGTCGTCGTCCAGGCCGGACTCGACGCGAAAGACCTCTCGCGCCGAGGGCGGGAGGAGGGTCCACGCAATCAGCGCGTCGCACGCCGGATCGCCGACGCCCAGCTCGCCGAAGTCGAGAACCGCGCTGAGCCGTCCGTCCGCCATCAGCAGATTGCCGGGATGGAGATCGCCGTGCACCCATACCGGCGGGTGCGGCGGTGTCGCGAGCGCGGCGTCCCAGATCGCGGTGAGGGCGGAGCTGTCGAAAACGTGGGCGGTCGCGGCGATCGCGGCGCGGGTGTCCGAGTCTCTGGAGGCGAGTGGATCGTCGTGTGCGCGCGAGGTGTCGGCCGGGATTCGGTGGAGCGCCGTGACGAACCGCGCCAGCTCGGCCGCAGTCTCGTCCGGGCGGGGGAGCGCGCCGATTTCCGGGGGTGAGCCGGTGAGCCAGCGGGATACCGACCAGTGCCACGGATAACCCTCGCCCGGCCTCCCGAGCGCGACCGGTTCGGGAATCGGCACCGGGAGGTGCGGCGCGAGCCGGGGGAGCCAGCGGGACTCTTTCTCCGCCTGCCCCGCCGCCCACTCGCCGCGCGGCAGGCGCACCGACAGGTCGTCCCCGAGCCGGTAGATGACGTTGTCCGATCCGGCCGGGTCGAGCCGCGTCAGCGGGAGCGCCGCCCAGGCGGGGAACTGGGCGGTGAGGAGTCGCTGAACCAAGGCTTCGTCGATGACCGGGTTCGCGGGGCGGGCGGTGGGCAACGGCGGGTCTTTCGGTGGTGGCTGGCGTGTTCCGGCTTGATCAGACCACGGCGGGCGGGGTTCGGCCAACGGATTTCGGTTCCGCTCGGGCTGATCGCGGAACTCCCGTCTGGCAGGTCAACCGCAGGCCCGGATGAACGCGGCCACAGCGGGTGCGGGTTCGTCGCTGCGGTGCAGCACGTGGAAGTCGGTGGCGGGGCCGGGCTCGGCCAGCGGCCGGTACAGCACGTCCGGCACCGCGGCCCGGTCCACTCCCGACGGGACGACGGCGATCCCGACCTTCGCGGCGACCAGCGCGAGAACGCTCAGCGTGCTGTCGGCGCGGAACCGGCCCGGCGGGAGCGCCGAGCGGCGAGGCATTCCGTGCGGCGCGAGGTCGCCGTCGCCGACTAGGTATTCGATCAGCTCCTCGCCGTCGATCTGTTCGGCGGTCAGGGTTTCGTGCCCGGCGAGGCGGTGCCCGGCGGGGAGCGCGACCAGGAAGGACACCGAACTGGCCCGGATCGACGCCAGCCGCGGGTCGTCGGACGGAGCGGCGAGCGCGCTGAAGCCGACGTCCAATTCGCCGGCGAGGACCGCGGCGCGCTGCTTCAGCGGCCCCGCTTCCCGCACTTCGATCCCGACCCTCGGCCGTGCCTGGTGGAAATCGCGGATCAGGCCGGTGAGGAAGCCGCCGAACACGGCGGCGCCCGCCACGCCGATCCGGACGCTTCCGGTCTCCCCGCGCAGCGCCGACCGCGCGGTGTCCTGCGCGCGTCCGGCCTGGGCCAACACCTGCCGGGCTTCGGCGAGGAACGCGGCGCCCGCCGGGGTGAGCCGGGGCTGCCGCCCGGCGCGGTCGAACAGGGGTCCGCCGAGTTCGTGTTCCAGATCGCGGATCTGCATGCTCAGCGTGGGCTGGACGACGTGCAGCCGCCGCGCGGCCGCGCTGAACCCGCCCTCCTCGGCCACCGCGACGAAATAGCGCAGATGCCGCAGTTCCATCTCCAGCTCCTATCAGCGGTACTGATCGATGAATCAGAAACAAGTGTTTGAGCTTATCGCCCGCCGGAGTCATCGTGGAGGGACCGGACGACGAAGGGGACCCGCGATGCGGATTGTCACGCTCGAAGAACACTGGACCGACCCGGCGGTGAACGCCGCGGGCATGCCGCGGCTGCTCGACCGCGTGCCCGGCTACGCGGCCGCGTTCGACCCGGACACCGGGATGCCCTACCCGCGGCGCCCGGAGCTGCTGGCGGACCTCGGCTCCGCCCGGATCGCCGACATGGACCGCAACGGCATCACCACCCAGGTCCTCTCGCTGGTCAACATGTTCCTGCCGGCGGACGTCGCGCCGGAACTGACCGCCGCGGCCAACGGCGCCATGGCCGAGGCGGTCGCGGCGTTTCCCGGACGGTTCGCCGCGTTCGCCGCTCTGCCCACGGCCGTGCCCGGAGCCGCCGCGGACGAATTGCGCCGGTGCGTCGGAGAACTGGGCTTCGTCGGCACGATGATCATGGGGCGCACCGACGACGAGTTCCTCGACCGGCCGCGGTTCGACCCGATCCTGCGCGCCGCGAGCGAGCTGGCCGTGCCGATCTACCTGCATCCGGCCCCGCCGCCGGCAGCGGTCAGCGAAGCCAATTACGCGGGCGGACTGTCACCCGCGGTGTCGGCGGCCCTCCGGCTGCCCGCGTGGGGCTGGCATCAGGAGACCGCCGTGCACTTCCTGCATCTGGTGCTGACCGGGGTGTTCGACCGCTATCCGGGCCTGCAGTTCATCCTCGGCCACTGGGGCGAGTTCATCCCGTTCTACCTCGACCGGCTGGACGACGCGCTGCCGAAGCGGATGACCGGGCTCGACCGGACCTTCGGGGAGTACTTCCGGGAGAACGTGTTCATCACCCCCAGCGGCATGTTCAGCCAGGCCCAGCTGCGGTATTGCGCGGACACCGTCGGCGCCGGCCGGATCATCCATTCCGTGGACTTCCCGATGCTCGGCAACGAGGGCGCCGTGTCGTTCCTGACTGAGTCGCATCTTTCCGGGGAGGACCAGGAAAAGATCGCCCACGGCAATGCCGACGCCTTGCTCGGCCTCGGCTGAGTCCTTTCGCGCCTGCGGTCAGTGCGGCTGGGTGAGGTCGCCTGGCCGGAAAGCGTCCACTGTGGTGCTCACCGGAGTGTCGAGTTCGGACTTGTGCTCGCGGGGGTAGACCCAGCGCAGTGCGGCCGTCGACCCGGTTCCCGGGTAACCGCGCTCGTAGAAGATCTTGCCGTCGCTTTGGTAGCCGGAAATCGAGTAATGGTCGCCCTCGTCCTTGCGATAGGTCACGCGGCCGCCGGTGGATTCTGCTTCGGCGGCTGCGTCGGCCAGGGCTGCGGCGGTGGTTCGGCCGCCGGAATTGGTTCCCCATACGGTTAGCGTCGCGTCGAGTTCGGGGTTGGTGAACGTCATTCCGTCGCCGTTTTCCGGGCTGTACGGGGACGCGGTGTAGCCCTGCGGCACGCGTGTGGTGAAGCCGAATCGGGGGTTGGTGTAGGTATTGCTGACGGCCGATGACGACGAGGACGGGGACGGCGGCGAGGACGAAGCTGTTGTGGTGCCTAGCATTTCCAAGAACTTCGGCTGCAGCAGATCGTTGATCTCCGTGTACGGCACGGTCGCGGTTTCTTTTCCGGACGCGTTGTCGCAGCCCAGGTCGTACCACAGGATTTCGAACTCGACGCCGGTTTTGGTGAAGCCCATTGCCGCGCCGGGGACGTGGTCGCGGGCGGGGTCCCGGTCGGCGGCGTCGATGGTCGTTTTCCGGCCTTCTTCGCCGACGGAGATCACCCGGCAGAAACCGTTCTTGGTGTGCGGTTCGATGCGGGCGGTCAGGGTGCGCATTCCGGTCGCGGTCAGTATTTCGGGGCGGAACATGTCCGTGGGGCCGATCGGATTGCCGGTGGTGAGGTCGAGGTTGACGGTTTCCGGGAAGCGCCACGTCGTGTGCGAGAGCACTTTCGAGTCGAGATCGTGGTCGTACCGGACGGAAAGGAGGCTCGGCGTCTGCAGCAGGATCCGCGCCGTCGACCGTGCGGTGGGGGTTTCTCCGGCTGCGGGGAACTGCTGCTGCCAATCCGGATCGGCGACGGCGTCGCGGATGGCCTTCAGCCGTTTGTCGATCGGGGCGCGCAGTGCGGCGTTGAGGCGTTGCCGGACTGCCGGATCCCCGCCGGACACCTGCGGATACTGGAGGCTGTAGGCGACCGGCCGGGCCTGGTCGCGGCCGGAATCGGTTTGGATCGCGACGGTGAGCGGGGCCGGGGGCGGCGGGTCGTCCTGCCGGTTGAAGACCAGGATTCCGCCGGTGACCAGCGCGCCGACGACCACCAGCACGGCGATGACCTTGCCGACGATGACCGTGGCCGCGCCGGCTCCGGTGCCGGTGGCGGGCACTCCGGCGGCCACCGCGCCGGCACCGATCGGTGCGGCGGCCGTGCCCGCGGTGGTCAGGAGGGCGAGCGGGGTGAGTGCGGTCAGCGCTGCGGCGGAGGCGGCCAGGCGCTTCCAGCCGCGTTTCTCCCAGTCCTTTCCGTAGGCCTTGCGGGCGATCGTCTCCAGCTCGGTCACGAAAGCGTCCGCTGTGGACGGTCGCCACGCCGGGTTCTTCGCCATCCCGCGCGCGATCAGCGGGCGCAGTTCCTCGGGTACGGCCTCCAGCGGCACGGGTGCCATCTGGTGCAGCGAGCGCAGTTCGTTCGTGGTGGCGCCCTCGAACGGCTGGTGGCCGGTGATGCACTGGTAGAACACGCACGTGGCGGCGTAGACGTCGGTGGCGGGCTGGCCGGGCTGCCCGGCCCACTGCTCGGGAGCCATGTACGACGGGGAGCCGGCGGTCAGTCCGTTGTGTCCGTCCAAAGTGGCCAGTCCGAAGTCGACTAGTTTCGACTGGCCTTCCCGCGACACGAGGACGTTTCCGGGCTTGTAGTCACGATGGACGACCCCGGCGGCGTGCGCGTCGGCGAGGCCGAGCAGGGAACCCTTGAGGATGGCCAGCGCGGATTCGGGGGCGAGCACGTTTTCCGTGGCAAGGAGCGCGCGCAGGGACACGCCGGGCACGGCTTCCATCACCAGCGCGGCGCCCTGCGAGGTCTCGACGAAATCGAACAACCGCACGACATGCGGGCTCCGGACGCCGGACAGCAGCCACGCCTCGCGGCGGAAGCCTGCCGCGATGTCCGGGTCGGCGAGGTACTCGGCGAGGAGGTACTTGATGGCCACCATGCGGCCGGATTCCTGGTGCTTGGCCAGCACCACCCGCCCGAAGCCGCCGACGCCGAGCACGTCGACCTCGGTGAACCCGGGCACCTGCCAGGTCTCGCTCATCCGCGCCGCTTCCCGTCTCCGCGAGGCCGGTCGCGGTCGGCGAGAGCGTACTCCGGAACTGTGGCATCCGGGGTGGAGTTGTCACATTTGTGCTCCGGTCGAGGGAACGGAGCCGTCCGGGCCGGTCAGCAGGCGCAGTCCCTGTTCGGTGGTGCGGTAGAGAACGGCGCGGCCGGATCGGTGGCCGGCGACCAATCCGCTGTCCCGCAGGACCCGGAGGTGCTGGGAAACCGCGCTCGGCGACACGTGCAGGGCTTCGGCGAGGCTGGTCGTCGTGGCGGGGGAGCGCAGGGTGTCCAGCAGTTCGGCGCGGCGCCGGCCGAGCAGGCGGACCGCGTGCGCGGCGGTGGAACGGCGTGCGGCTGTCCACAGTGCACCGCTGCCGCGCGCCGGGTAGCGGATCGTGGTCTGGGTGGTGGTGTGCAGTTTGATCATGACCCACGGCGGGCCGAGCACGACGGGCGACAGCACCAGCCCGCCGGCGGGACGGCCGGGCGAGGGGCGGCGGTCGCCGTCGAGGGTGAGCCGTCCGTCGCGCCAGTTCAGTTCGGCGTGCAGGCCGGAGAACAGCCGGCTCGCGCCGCCGTCGGCCCATCGCCGGGCCCGGTAGGCGATGTCGGCGTCGAGCACGGCGCGCAGCCGGGCCCAGTGCGGCGCGATCAGCCGGTCGTGCGCCTGGCGGAGTTCGGCGGCGATGGCGCGGAGCCCGGACGCGGGGTCGTCGGCGAGCACCCGGGCCGGAGCGGGCAGGTCTTCGCCGAAGACCCCGCGCAGACTGCGGCGGACCTGGCTCGCGGTGGTCCGGCACATCGCGGCGAGCGCCTCGTCGATCGTGCTCGCCGCCCGCGCCGGGGCGGGCAGCAGGAACTGGGGCCAGCTGGTCCGGCCGGTGACGAGAAGCGGCCACGTCCGGGAGAGGTCGAGCGGGCGGGCGGCGAGTTCGGCCGCGGCCCAGCGCGCCCAGGGGGTGCGGGCCGTGCCCCAGCAGCCGCCGAGGGTTTGCAGGCCGGAGACGGTTTCGGACAGCGGCGAGACGGCGAATCTGGTGTTGGCCAGGTCGTCGGTGGTCAGGTCGAGGGTGAGTGCCACGTTCGGGATTATCGGCGTTGGCTGAACCGGCGCGCGAGGTGATGGTTGAGGTTCGGGTGGTTGCCGCTGGTCGAGGCGAGGTAGCTGCCGCTCGTGCTCAGCGCGACGTTCGTGTCTATCGGGGTTGGCCGAACCATCGGGCGAGATGATCGTCGAGGTCCTGCTGGTCCTCGCCGATCCAGGCGACGTAGCCGTCCGGTCGCAGCAGGACTGCCGGATGCTCCAGCGCCACAGTGGAATCCTCGATCAGGTCGACCCGGTCCGCCCAGCCTTCGACGCTCAGCCGTTCGGTCCGGTCGAGCACCAGGCCGTGGCCGCGGTGCAGCCGTTCGAAGAGGCGGCCCTGCTTCAGGTCGAGGTCGGGCAGGCGGCTGCCGAGCAGGGCGGGGCCCTCGCCGAGGTCGTAGCGGAGGTCGATCGCGGTGATTTTCCCGATCAGGCGGCGGTTCACCTCGTCGAGGTCCATCAGTTCGGCGAGCAGTCTGCGCACGGCCTGCGGTCCCGCTTCGGCGGACGACAGTTCCATCTGCGCGCGGGTGTTGTCGAGGACGTCCGCGGCGACGGGGCGGCGTTCGGTCTCGTAGGTGTCCAGCAGGGATCCCGGGGCCCAGCCGCGGAGCTGCGCGGCCAGTTTCCAGCCGAGGTTGAACGCGTCCTGCACGCCGAGGTTGAGCCCCTGTCCGCCGGTGGGCGGGTGGATGTGCGCGGCGTCGCCGGCCAGCAGCACGCGGCCGGCCCGGTATCGGTCGGCCAGCCGGGTCGCGTCGCCGAAGCGGGACAGCCAGCGCGGGGAGTGCACGCCGAAATCGGTTCCGGCGACGGCGCGGAGCCGGTTCTTGAAGTCCTCCAGCACGGGCGGCTCCGCACTGAGGTCCGCCGCCGGGACCACGACTCGGTAGCTGTCTTCGCTGACTGGGCTGAACAGGAACCGTTTGTCCGTCTCGCGGATCTCGGCGACCTTGGCGGCGATTTCCTCTGGCGGGGTGGTCGCGGCCATCTCGCCCATCAACGTCTCGTTCCGCGACGGCTCGCCGGGGAAGCCGACGCCGAGCAGTTTGCGCACCGTGCTGCGCGCACCGTCGCAGCCGACGAGGTACTGCGCGTGCAGCCGTTCGCCGTCGGTCAGTTCGACGGTCACGCCGTTGTCGTCCTGTGCGAAACCGGCGACCGCGCAGCCGTGCCGGACTTCCGCGCCCAGTTCGATCGCGTGCTCTTCGAGCAGGCGGACGACAATGGGCTGCGGGATGCCCAGCAGATAAGCCGATTCGAGGCTCGCGGGCGCGGGTTTGGCGATTCCGGCGAAGACGCCGCCGACCGGACGCCGCCGTCCGTGTTCGAGGACGCGCTCGGCCAGCCCGCGCATCGCGAGCTGTTCGAGAGTTCGAATATGCAGACTGACAATGCGGGCGAGCGGGATGGGCTCGGTTTCCCTCTCCAGCACCAGGACCTCGACCCCGTGCAGCCGCAGCTCGGCGGCGAGCGTCGCGCCGGTGGGGCCGCCGCCGGCGATGATCACGTCGGTCATGAACCACCTGTTCGTCTGGATTGCGCCCGCCGCGGTCACGTCGAGTATCGGCCGGTCAGTGTGCGGCACTCTGGATCTTGCGGCAAGCGATATACGTGGACCGTGACGGGAGCTTCTTCACTGCCCGAACGCCCACGCCGCCATCAGCGGGAACTCTTCGCGCCAGAAGGCGTCGCCGTGCGATCCGGCTCGCTCGTGCAGCACGACGTCTGCTCCCGCGTCGCGCAGCGCGTCCGCCCACCGGGCCGCGTTCTGGAGGAAGAACGGCTCCTGTGTGCCAGCGACGAGGTACACCCGCGGCAGCGAACCCGGCAGGTCGTCCGGCGGCCGGTAGCCTCCGCCGGGCGAGGCGCAGAAGACGGTGCCGTAGACGTCCGGATGCCGAAGCCCCATGGCCAGCGCCAGCTCTCCGCCTGCCGAGACACCGCACACCGCGGTGCGCTCGGCGGGCAGCGCCACGCCGAACCTCGATCGTGCCCAGTGGCCGACGTCCTCGCGGAAAAACCGCTCGTGCGCCGAGAACCGCTCCGGATCGAAGCCCGGGGAGTACTCGTGGAGCCGCACAGTCTCGTCGGCGTGGTGATGCGCGCCGACGATCATCGTGGGCGGCACGTCGTCGACAGTCGCCGAGGTCCCGTCGGCAGTCAACGAGGTCCCGTCGGCGACCTTCGCCGTCACGCTGCTAGCCGCGGCCTCGAGGTCGCCGCCCCACCGCGCGATCTCCTCGCCGTCGGCGGCGAACACGATGGCCTCCGGCCGATCCGCCGGGACGTAGGCCGTGACCTGGCGGCCGCCGTCGTACTCGAGGGTCTCGGTAACCAGTTCGCCCGCGCGCGACATCGTCGGCTCCTCCGGTCCGCAGTACGGTCGGCCTCGTCGGCTAGGCGGGACGCTAGCGGATGTGTTCGCCGCCGTTCCGTCCGCCGCTGGCGAGGCGGCGAATCCGTCCGTCGCTGGCAAGGCGGCGAACGGCTGCTCCCGCGATCGGACGTGCGCCAGCCCGATACTGCGGCAAGCTGCCGGAGGCGAGTCGCGTTGTGCTTGCTGGCTTCGGCAGGACAGCCGCGCAAGACTTCCGCCGGACAACGGACGAGGCAGCTACGGGGCGAGCCGGGTCGCCGCTTGCCCGTGCTTCAGACCGAAGCGGTACCGGATGCCCTCGGCGGTCCACGCTGGTTCCGCGAAATGCTCTTTGTAGCTCCACCCTACATCATGGCGAACACATGTTCGACTCCGGCACCCTCCCCGTTATGGTGAAACGCGACTCCAAACTCCCCGCCGCGTACTGGCGGCTGTGGTGGGCCTCGGCGGTGGACAACGTCGGCGACGGGGTCTTCTCGGCGGCCGTTCCGCTGCTCACCGTCACCATCACGCGCGATCCGCTGCTGGTCTCGGTCGTCTCCGCGGCGACCTACCTGCCCTGGCTGCTGCTCTCCTTGCCGGCGGGCGCGCTGGTGGATCGCTGCGACCGGGTCGGGTTGCTGTGGCGGTCGCAGGTCGTTCAGGCGGCGATCGTCGCGGTGGCGGCGGTGCTGATCTGGCTGGGGCGGATCGACATCGCGGGGCTGGCGGTCATGGGGTTCGGGCTCAGTGCGTGCGAGGTTGTCTTCGCCAACGCGTCGCTCGCGGTGTTGCCGGATCTCGTTTCCGACGCGCAGTTGCATCGGGCGAACGGCAGTCAGTACGCGGTCGCCAATGCCGGGCAGTTGTTCGTCGGGCCGCCGATCGGCAGTGTGTTGTTCGCGGTGGCGGCGGCGGTGCCGTTCGGGGTGGACGCGGCTTCGTTCGCGGTGTCCGCGGTGTTGCTGGCGACTTTGCCGCGGCGACCGGTGCCGCGGGTGGTGCGAGTGCCGCGGGTCGCGGTGGCCGAGGGGGTGCGCTGGCTCGGGCGGCATCGGCTGTTGCGGACGCTGGCGGGGCTGTTGGCGGTCAACACGTTTTGCTATCAGCTCGGGAACGTCACGGTGGTGCTGCTCGCGACGCAGACCCTGCACGTCGGCGGCCAGGGGTTTGGGGTGCTGCTGGCCGGGGCGGCGGTCGGGAGTGTGCTCGGCGGGATGGTCAACGCGCGCATCGTCGCGAGAATCGGGGCGCTGCGGGCGTTGCTGAGTGCGTTGATCGCCAATGTGATCCTCTTCGGATTGATCGGGCTCAGTCCGAATGCGGTCGTGCTCGGCGTGCTGTTGGGGATTAACGGATTCGCCTCGACGCTTTGGAGCGTGGTCACGGTCAGTCTCCGGCAGCAATCGGTGCCGGCGGAATTGCGCGGGCGGGTCCACAGTGTTTACCGGATGCTGGGCTGGGGATTGATGCCGCTCGGCTCGCTGGCCGGCGGGCTCGTCGCGGACGGATTCGGCATCCGGGCGGCGTATCCGGTCGCCGGTGCGGTGCGGGGGATCGCGCTGGCGGTCGCATTGCCGGTGCTGCTTTCCGCGATGCGCGGCGAACGGGCGTCCGGGTGACGCGGGCCGGTTTGGATTGTCCGCTGTGGACGTATTCGGTTCGGCCGCGGGAAGGCCGTCAATTCGCGGGCAACCGGGCGGACAGTCTCCTTTAACGGCAGGTTTGCCGGACTGTCGCCGAATTGACCGGCTATTGGCAGTTTGCCGACAGTGGGCATTTCCGGAGGGCCGGGCGAGAAGTCCGTTCCGCTGTTCGGCTAATGGTCGCGGCGGGGCTGCAACGTTTCCGGCGGCGGGCGCGACTGTGCGTTCGGAGGTGCTCGTGACGGAATCCACTGCGGCAGTCCGGTGCGGACGCCCGGCGCGGCCGCGCCGCGGCAACGGCCGGTTACCCGGCGGTAAGAAACCGGTGCAAGGCGGCCGCGCCGCCTCCGGTTTCGTTACCAGGCATTCGCGCGGCGATCCGGGAGGAACGAATTCCGCTTCCGGGGATCCGCCGGAATCTTCCGGTGATCGGGTGAGGTTTAACGGGCGGCTTCGGTGATTCCGTGAGATCGACTTGTCTCGCCAGCAGTCCGGGGGCGTTTTGGCCCGGCCGGGAGGTGATCGTTTCACGGAATGCGCGGGCGCGGCCGTGATGTTGCTGCGTTCGGGGTAATGCCGACGGCTGTTGGCGCCACTTCTCCGGTCGGGCGCGCGGATCGGCTCGCCGGGAAAGGGGCGGTTTACGCTGGTCGGCGCAGCGGGAATCGGTGCGGTGCGCGGGCGGGGCGTCCGCCGAATGCGCAAGATCCGGTTCGCTTATCCGCGCGCCGCCCCGAGGTGTGAGCCCGTTGTTCATATTTTAGAATGGTCTCGGCAATGTGTGACGCTGGGTGCGATCGGGTATATGCCGGAGTCCTTCGTTTGGCGGTTGCTGGAGCGCAACCGATCTAGGCAGGGTATGGATTCCAGCGCGGGCCTGGGCTCGATGGCGTCCGCGCTCTGCTGGGGCTACTGCCGCGCGGGCGGGGGCAATTCCCCGCGCGGTTCCTACGAGTATTCGAAAGGCCTGGTCATGCACTCCCGGAAAGAAAGACCAGAAACCCCGAGACGGCGCCCGGTCCCTGGCGCCGCGGGCGCGGACCGGCTCGCCGAGGTGCTTTCGCGGCTGGCGGTCCGGCATCGGGTGCCGGGGGCGCAGGTCGCGGTCTGGTCCGGCGGCGAGACCGTAATGGTCCAGACCGGTTCGGCGGGCGGCGGCCGGGCGATGCGGGAGGACACGCGGGTGCCGGTCGGCTCGGTCACCAAGGCGGCGACCGCGACGCTGGCGATGATGCTCGTCGCCGACGGCGACCTCGACCTGGACCAGCCGGCCGGCGAGATCCTGGGCGACGCCCGGATTCCCGGCGCGCTGACCCTGCGGCGGCTGCTGAGCCACACCAGCGGGCTGCCGTCGGACCCGGCCGACACGGCGGGGTCCTGCCGGAAAGAGGTGCGGTCCGCGGAGTCCGTCTGCGAGCCGGGGACCGCGTTCTCCTATTCCAACCTCGGGTACGCGCTGGCCGGCTCGCTGATCGAAGAGGTCACCGGGATGGGCTGGCGCGAGGCGGTCGAGTCGATCCTGTTGCGGCCCTTGGAGATCGAGCCGGTCTACGTCGACAGTCCGGGCATCGCGACCGGGCACGCCCGCGACGGCGAGCGTCCGCTCGAGCAACTGCTGCCGCCGATGCTGGACCCGGCGGGCGCGCTCGCGCTGAGCGCCCGCGACCTCGTCGCGCTGGGGCGAGTCCACCTCGGCAAGCCGGGGCTGCTCGACGTCGTGACCGCGAGCGATCTGCACCGGCCGGTGCCGGGCGCGGAACCGTTCGGCCTCGCCGACGGCTGGGGGCTGGGGCTGGCCTGTTTCGGCGACGAGGACTCCCGCTGGCTCGGGCACGACGGCACCGCCGACGGCACGTCGTGCCACCTGCGGATCGACCAGTCCGGGGCGTGCGTGCTCGCGCTGACCGCCAACGGGGCCGGGGGCGCCGACCTCTGGCTCGATCTGGTCGAAGCGCTGCCCGAATTCGACCTCCCGCGCCGCCGCCTGCTCGCCGCGGATTCCGTCGCGGTTCCCATGCCGGACGGTGATTTCGGCAGTTACCGCAACGGCGCCATCGGATACACGGTGCGGCCGGACGCCGCCGGCGGCGGGTGTCTCGACGTGGACGGCGAGATCTTCCCCGAACTGGTCCGGTACGCCGGCGGCGCCTTCACCGTCCGAGATCCGGCGACCGGCCGCGCCACGCCCTGCGGCCGGTTCCGCGGCGAGCCCGGCGCGGCGGCCGCGGTCGAGATCGGCGGACGGCTCGCGCGGCGGTGCTGAGCCGCCGCCCCTGACAACCCCTCGTTCCCGCCCGGCGGGATCCCTTGGTGTGCCCGGAAGGTAGCGAAAACGATGACCGCCCAAGACATTCCGGCCGGAACGGACGCCGCGCCCGGCAGCCTGCCGGAGCTGTTCGCCGCACAGGTGCGCTCGGCTCCGGACGCGCTGGCCGTGGACGGCGCGGCTCGGCTGACCTACGCCGAACTGGCCGGCGAAGCGGCCCGCCTCGCCGCGTATCTCGGGCGGCTGGGCCTGCGCGCGGAGGACCGGGCCGGGATACTGGCGGAACGGTCGGCCGGGCTGGTCGTCGCGGAGCTGGCCGTCGTCGCGGCCGGCGGCGTGTACGTGCCGCTCGACCGGCGCGCGCCGGACAGCCGGCTGCGAACGCTGCTGGTCGAGGCCGGGGTTTCGGTGCTGCTCACCGACGACCCGGCGCGCGCCACGGAGATCCACAGTGGACAGATCGTCGCGCTCGGCCAGCCGCTGCCGGAGGCGGAGTTCCCTGAAGCAGCAGCACATCCGGACAACCTGGCGTACCTGATGCACACGTCGGGCTCGACCGGAACGCCCAAGGGGGTCGCGGTCCGGCACCGGGACGTCGCGGCGCTGGCAGCGGACCGGAGGTTCGCCGGGGACGCGCATCGGCGGGTGCTGCTGCATTCCCCGGCCGCCTTCGACGCGTCCACCTACGAAATGTGGGTGCCGTTGCTCACCGGCGGCACGGTGGTGGTCGCGCCGCCCGGCGACCTCGACGTCGAGAGCCTGCGTGAGGTTCTTTCCCGCTGCGACGTGGGCGCGGTCTGGCTGACGGCGGGGCTCTTCCGGGTCGTCGCGCAGGAAGCGCCGGACTGCTTCCAAGGCGTGCGGGAGGTCTGGACCGGTGGTGACGTCGTCCCCGCCGGGGCGGTGCGGCGGGTGCTGCGCGCGTGCCCCGGCGTCACCGTGGTCGACGGGTACGGGCCGACCGAGACCACCACCTTCGCGACGGCCCACGCGGTCCAGTCGGCGGACGTCACGGCGGTGCCGATCGGCCGCCCGCTGGACGACGTGCGCGCGTATGTCCTGGACGACGCCTTGAATCCGGTCGCGTCCGGCGAGCTGTACCTGGCCGGTGCCGGGCTGGCGCGCGGCTATTGGGCGCGTCCCGGCGCGACGGCCGAGCGGTTCCTCGCCGATCCGGCCGTGCCCGGGGAGCGGATGTACCGCACCGGCGACGTCGTCCGCTGGAACGACCAGGGCGAGCTGGAATTCCTCGGCCGCGCCGACGATCAGGTCAAGATCCGCGGTTTCCGGGTGGAACTCGGCGAGATCGAGGCCGTGCTCGCCGCCGACGACACGGTGGCGGAGGCCGTGGTCGTCGCGCGGGAAGACGGGCCGGGCGTCAAGCGGCTGGTGGCCTATGTCGTGCTGGTGCCGGGAGTGTCGCGAAAGGACCTGAAGGCGGTTGCGGCGGCGGTGTTGCCGGGCTATCTGGTGCCGTCGGTGGTGGTCGTGCTGGACGAGCTTCCCTTGAGTGCCAATGGAAAGGTCGACCGGAACGCGTTGCCCGCTCCTGCGGCGGAACCGGTGGACCGCAGCGAGCCGAGAACGGACGCCGAACGCGCCGTCGCCGACATTCTGGCGGAAGTGCTGGGCCTGGACCGCATCGGGACGGACGACGATTTCTTCGCACTCGGCGGCGATTCCATCCTGGCAGTGCAGGCGCTTTCCCGGTTGCGCCGGACGTTCGGCGCGGATCTCTCGGCGCGGGCGCTGTTCGACGCGCCCAGCGTGACCGACCTTGCGCGGTTCCTCGAAAACCGGCCGAGGACCGAGCAGGCGATCCCCGTCTCGCCGACCCGGGACGTGCTGCCGCTTTCCCCGGCTCAGCGGCGATTGTGGTTCCTCGACGAGCTGACCGGCGGAAGCACCGAATACAACACCGGCGTCGGGATCCGGCTCTCCGGTCCGCTCGATCGCGCGGCCCTGCGGGCTGCGCTGGCTTCGCTCTGCGCCCGGCACGAATCGCTGCGCACGACGTTCGGAGAAGGCGGGCAGCGGATCGCGCCGACCGGGGAGATCCCGTTGCGCATCAACGAATGCGCCCCGGACGACGAGACGCTGAAGGCCGAACTGAACGAACCGTTCGACCTGCGGACCGGGCCGCTGACCCGGGCCGTGCTCTTCCCGCTCGCCCCGGACGAGCACCTGCTTCTCCTGTGCCAGCACCACATCGTCACCGACGGCCGGTCGATCGCCGTGCTTACCGACGAGCTTTTCGACCTGTACACCGGCAAGACCCTGTCCCCGCTGCCGCTCGGCTACCAGGACTACACGCAGTGGCGCCTGGCGTCCGAACGGCTGGACCAGCTCGGGTACTGGCGCGAGGCGCTCGACGGGCTCGAACCGCTCGCCCTGCCGACCGACCGTCCCCGGCCGCCGCAGCGCACCACCGAAGGCGCGGTGCACCGGCACGACCTGCCCGCCGACCTGGTGCGCCGCGTCGCGGAAGCGGGTCGCGCGCAGGGTGCCACGCTGTTCATGACCCTGACCGCCGCCGTGCAGGTCGTCCTCGCCGCCTACAGCGGACAGCGGGACGTCGCGGTCGGCACGGCGGTGTCCGGACGCGACCGGGCCGAACTGGAGCAGCTGACCGGATTCTTCGTCAACACCCTGGTCCTGCGGTCCGATGTGGACGGTGCGCAGCCGTTCGAGCGCTTCCTGGCGGAGTTCCGCGAAACCGTGCTGGCCGCGTTCGCGCACGGAGACGTCCCGTTCGACCGCGTGGTGGAGGAAGTCCAGCCCGAACGCGACCCGTCGCGGACGCCGTTGGTGCAGGCGGTGGTGGTCCTGCAGCGTCCGTTGGTGGCGGAGCGCACGGTCGCCGGGCTGGACGTGAGCGAGTACGCGCTGCCCCGGCCGTCGGCGCGGTTCGACCTCGTGGTGGAGTTCTGGCCGCGTCCCGACGGCCTGCGCGTCGCCGTCGAGTACGCCACTGCGCTTTTCGACGCCGAGACCGTCGAGGGTCTTGCGCGGAGCCTGGAAGTCCTGCTCGCCGGGATCGCCGCCGACCCGGCGCGGCCGGTGGGCGACCTCCCGCTGCGCGCCGCCGACGACCGTCCGCCCGCTCGCTCGGACACGCCCGCCGAGACGGTGCCGGAACTGTTCGACCGCTGTGCCGACCGCAACCGGGACGAGGCCGCGGTGGTGTGCGGCGACGTCCGGCTGAGCTACGGCGAGTTGCAGACCCGGGCGAACCGGCTCGCGCGACACCTCCGCCGCAGCGGCGTCCGGCCGGAAGAGCGGGTCGGCGTGCTGATGGACCGCTCGGCCGATCTCGTCGTGGCCGTGCTGGCGATCCTCAAGGCGGGCGCGGCCTACCTGCCGCTCGACCTGCGCGCCCCGGCCGACCGCCTGCGCCGGGTCCTCGACGGCGTGTCGCTGGTGCTCACCGACGATGCCTGGCACGACACCGCCCGTACTGTCCACCAGGGAATGTCGCTGGTCGTGAAGGACTCCATGAGGGAATCAGATTCCCTCATGGAGTCCTTCACGGACCCGGAGCACCTGGCGTACGTCGAGTACACGTCCGGGTCCACGGGGGTTCCGAAGGGGGTGGCGGTGCGGCACGCGGACGTTACCGCGCTCGCGACCGACCCGCGTTTCGCGCGTCATGATCGGGTGCTGCTGCATTCCCCGCTCGCCTTCGACGCCTCCACCTACGAGCTGTGGGTGCCGCTGCTCAACGGCGGCACCGTCGTGGTCGCGCCGCCCGGCGACCTGGACGCCGACCGGCTCCAGCGGTTGATCGCGGAGCACCGGATCACCGCGCTGTGGCTGACCGCCGGGCTCTTCCGGCTCTTCGCCGAGGAGACGCCGGAGTGCTTCGCCGGGCTGCGCGAGGTCTGGACCGGCGGCGACGTCGTGCCGCCTGCCGCCGTCCGCCGGGTCCTCGACCAGAGGATCACCGTCGTGGACGGGTACGGCCCGACCGAGGCCACCACCTTCGCCACGTCGTTCCGGATGACGGCCGAGGCACCCGACGTCATCCCGATCGGCACCCCGCTGCGGGACGTCCGGGTGCACGTGGTCGACGACCGGCTCCGGCTGCTGCCGCGCGGTGCGGCCGGCGAGATCTGCGTCGCCGGGGCCGGGCTCGCGCGCGGCTACTTCGGCCAGCCGGGCCTGACCGCGGACCGGTTCGTCGCCGACCCGTCCGGTGCGGGGGAGCGGATGTACCGCACCGGCGACCGGGGCCGGTGGCGCACCGACGGGACGCTCGAATTCCTCGGCCGCGTGGACGATCAGGTCAAGATCCGCGGCTTCCGGGTCGAACCGGCCGAGATCGAACGCGCGCTCGCCGCCGAACCCGAGGTGGCGCAGGCGTTCGTGACGATCCGGGCGACTGCCGGGCGCAAGCATCTGGTCGGCTACGTGGTCGCTGCCGAGGGATCCACTGTGGACACCGAGGCGCTCCGCCGCGCGGTCGGCCGCACGGTGCCGGACTACATGGTGCCGTCGGTGCTCGTCCCGCTGCCCGAACTGCCGCTCACCGCGAACGGCAAGGTCGACCGCCGTGCGCTGCCGGAACCGCAGGCAGCCGGCGAGCGGACGGTCGCGCCGCGCACCGAACGCGAGGCCGTGCTCGCCGGGATCTGGGCGGACGTGCTCGGTCTCGAACGCGTCGGCGTGGAGGACAACTTCTTCGCCCTCGGCGGCGATTCGATCCTGAGCATCCAGGTCAGCGCGCAGGCCCGGCGCGCGGGGCTCAGCGTGACCACCGCCGATCTGTTCCGCCACCAGACGATCGCCGCGCTCGCCCCGGCGGTCGGCGCGGCCGCGGCGATCCCGGTCCGCGGCCCGGAAAGCGGCGACGTCGTCCTCACTCCGATCCAGCAGTGGTTCTTCGGCCTGTCCGCGGACCGGTTCGACCAGACGATCGCGGTCCGGCTCGCCGGCGACGTGCGGCTGAGCGCCCTGGTCCCGGCGCTGGCCGCGCTGTCCGAGCGGCACGACGCGCTGCGGATGCGGTTCGTCCACGACCGCGACGCCTGGCACCAGCACAACACCGCCGTCAACGAGGGCCATTCGCTGCTGCGCTGGTCGCTGACCGGCGAGCCGCGGATTCTGCACCTGTCCGCGCACCACCTGGTGGTCGACGGCGTGTCGTGGCGGCTGCTGCTCGAAGACCTCGACCGTGCCTATCAGCAGGCTGTGCGCGGGAAGCCGATCGACCTGGGTCCGCGGACGACGTCGTTCCGCGAATGGGCCGCCTGGCTGGCCGAGCACGCGCAGGCAGGCGGCTTCGACGACGAACTCGCGCACTGGTGGGAGCTGCCCGCCCCGACGCCGCTGCCGGTGGACGGGACCGGGGACAACACCTTCGGCCGGGCCCGCGTCGTCACGGCCCGGCTCACCGCGGACGAGACGCACGCGCTGTTGCGGGAGGTGCCGCCGACGTACCGGACGCAGGTCAACGACGTGCTGCTCACCGCGCTGGGCCGGGTGCTGGGCGACTGGATCGGCGCGATACCGGTGCTCGACCTCGAAGGCCACGGCCGCGAGGAGCTGTTCGACGGCGTCGATCTGTCGCGGACGGTCGGCTGGTTCACCAGCATGTTCCCGGTGGCGCTGGACGTTCCGGACGGCTGGGGCCCGGCGCTGAAAGCGGTCAAGGAGCAGCTGCGCGCGGTCCCCCGTCGAGGGATCGGGTACGGCGCCCTGCGGTATCTGGCCGGCACGGCACCGGTGATCGAACCGCAGGTGAGCTTCAACTACCTCGGCCAGTTCGATCTGCCCGGCGACTTTTCCCTGCACCGGGAACTCTCGCTGGACGTCTCGCCCGATACTGTCCGGCCGCATCTGCTGGAGGTCGTCGGCCGGGTCGAGGGCGGCGAGCTGGAGCTGGCCTGGCATTACGCCGAGGGCGTGCACGAAGAATCCACTGTGGACCGGCTGGCCGCCGCGATGGCCGAGGCGCTGCGCGAGATCGTCCGGCATTGCGCGGAACCGGGGGCGGGCGGCCGGACGCCGTCGGACTTCCCGCTGGCCGGGCTTGATCAGTCCACAGTGGACACGCTCGTCCAAGGGCAAGCGGTAGAAGACATCTACCCGTTGACCCCGATGCAGGCCGGGATGGTGTTCCACGACCTCGCCCAGCCCGGCGACCGTGTCTACTTCGAACAGGTTTCGTTCACCGTGGACGACGTGCCCGACCCGCGGCGGCTCGGCGAGGCCTGGCAGCGGATTGTCGAGCGGACCCCGATCCTGCGCAGCCGGATCGTGTGGGACGGCGTGCCGCAGCCGCTGCAGGTCGTGCAGCGCGCGGCTGAACTGCCAGTGTCCTATCTGGACTGGTCCGATGTGGACGCGGAGAAAGCGTTGGCACAGCTGCTGGAAGAAGACCTGGCCGAAGGCTTCGACCTCGACCGGGCACCGCTGGCGCGGCTGGCGATCGCCCGGGAATCCGCCACCCGGGTGCGCGTGCTCTGGACCTTCCATCACGTGCTGCTCGACGGCTGGAGCGTTTTCGGTCTCCTGTCCGACGTCATCGCGGTGCTGCGCGGGGAGGAACCGCCCGTCCGGCCGCCGTTCAGCGACTACGCGGCCTGGCTTGCGGCGCAGGACGACGAGCGGGCCGAGGCGCACTGGCGGGCCGAACTCGCCGGGGTGACGCCGACGCCGCTGCCGGTCGAGCGGCCAGCCGTCCGCACGCACACGTCGAGTTCGACCGGCCGGATCCCGGTGGAGCTGGACGACGAGACGTCGGCCGCGGTATACGCCTTCGCGCGGCGGCACCGGCTGACGGTCAACACCGTCGTCCAGGGTGCCTGGGCCGCGCTGTTGTCGCGCTACAGCGGCGAAACCGAGGTGTGCTTCGGCGCGACGGTGTCCGGCCGTCCGGCGGAACTGCCCGGCGCGGACGACATTCCCGGCATCTTCATCAACACCCTGCCGGTGCGCGTGCGGCTCGACGGTACGCAAGGGGTCGCGGACTGGCTGCGCGATCTCCAAGCGGCGCAAGCGGAATCGCGCCGGTTCGGGCACGTCGGCCTCCCCACCCTGCAGGCCTGGAGCGGCAGCGACGGGAGCATTTTCGACAGCATCGTCGTCTTCGAGAACTACCCGATCGACGAGGTGCCCGAGCTGCGCGACGTCCGCGCGGCCGAGCGGACCAGCTACCCGCTGGGCGTCGTCGCCTACCCCGGACGCCGGCTGTCGCTGATCCTCACGCACGACCCGGCGCGGATCGGCGATCCGGCGCGGCTCGCGGCGCACCTCGAAGCGCTGGTCCGGGGCATGGTCGCGGCTCCGTATCAGCCGGTGTCCCAGGTGCCGATGCTGTCCGCCGCCGAGACCGAAGAACTGCTCGCCGAGCGCAACGAGACGGCCCGCCCGGTGCCGCCCGCCGCCGTGCCCGAGCTGTTCGAGGCACAGGCCCGCCGCACTCCGGACGCTGTCGCCCTGGTGACCGACGACGAGCAGATCACCTACCGCGAACTCGAGGCCCGCGCGAACCGGCTGGCCCACCGGCTGATCGAGGCGGGCGTGCGGGCGGAGGACCGGGTCGCCGTGCTGATGGACCGGTCGCCCGAACTCGTCGTCGCGGAACTCGCGATCGTCAAGGCCGGCGGCGCGTACCTGCCGCTGGACCTGCGCGCGCCCGCCGAGCGGATGCGGCTGCTTCTCAGCGAGGCCGACGTGACCGTGCTGGTCGCGGACGACGCGTGGCGCGAAACCGCCGGGGAAGTCCATTCCGGCACCATCGTCATCGGCGAGAGCAGCGGGCCGGACACCCCGCCAGGCATCCCCGTCGATCCCGAACAGCTCGCGTACGTCATCTACACCTCCGGGTCGACCGGCCGGCCGAAGGGCGTGGCGGCGCGGCATTGCGACGTCGTGGCGCTCACCGCCGACCAGCGGTTCGCCCGGCACGACCGGATTCTGCTGCACTCGCAACAGGCCTTCGACGCCGCCACTTACGAGCTGTGGGTGCCGCTGCTCAACGGCGGCACCGTCGTGCTGGCCCCGCCGGGGGACGTGGACGTCGAGACGCTCGGCCGCTCGCTCACCACGTACGGCGTGACCGGCGCGTTTCTCACCACCGGGCTGTTCCGGCTGGTCGCGCAGGAATCGCCGGAGGTCTTCGCGGGCGTGCGGGAGGTCTGGACCGGCGGCGACGCCGTCCCCGCCGCGGCGCTGCGCCGGGTGCAGGCGGCCTGCCCGGACACCCTGGTCGCCGACGTCTACGGCCCCACTGAGACCACCACCTTCGCGACCGTGCACCCGCTGCCCGGCGAGGTCCCGGACGTCGTCCCGATCGGCGGGCCGCTCGACCACACCCGCGTTTACGTTCTCGACGCGGACCTCCGGCTCGCCCCGCCCGGCGCGCCCGGCGAACTGCATATCGCCGGTGCCGGCCTGGCGCGCGGCTACCTCGGCCGGTCCGGGCTGACCGCCGAGCGGTTCGTCGCGGACCCGTTCGGCCCGCCGGGGGAGCGGATGTACCGCACCGGCGACCTGGTGCGCTGGAACTCCGCCGGCGCCCTCGAATTCGTCGGCCGGGCCGACGAGCAGGTCAAGATCCGCGGCTTCCGGGTCGAGCCGAGCGAGATCGAAGCCGCGCTCGGCGAGCATCCCGGGGTCGAGCAGGCGGCCGTGCTGGCGCGTTCGGACGGCGGGGTGAAGCGGCTGGTCGCGTATGTCGTCGGCGAGACCCGCGACCTGGCGGAGTTCCTCGGCCGGACGCTGCCGGACTACATGGTGCCCGCCGCGTTCGTCCGGCTGGAGAAGTTCCCGGTGAATGTCAACGGGAAACTCGACCGCCAAGCGCTGCCGACGCCCGAATTCGGGGCGCGGGACCACGTTCCGCCGCGCACCGAGCGCGAGCACACGATCGCCGGGATCTGGGCCGACGTCCTCGGCGTCGCCCGGGTCGGCGCGACCGACGACTTCTTCGAGCTGGGCGGCGACTCGATCCTCAGCATGCAGGTGGTTTCGCGCGCCCGCCGGGCCGGGCTGGACCTGCAGCCCGGCGACCTGTTCGCGCACCGCACCCCGGCCGCGCTCGCGACGGCGGCCCGCACCGCGACCGCGGCCGTCGAGCGCGGCCCGGTCCAGGGGCCGGTGCCGCTCACCCCGATCCAGCGCTGGTTCTTCGCGACGCAAACCGCCGAGCCGGACCACTTCCACCAGTTCGTCCGCGTGGGAACCGTCGACCCGGAGGCGGCGCAGGCGGCCGTCGAGGCGCTGCTGACGCACCACGACGCGCTGCGGATGCGCTTCGCTCGCGGAGAAACCCACTGGCTGCAAGAGAACGGTCCGGTCGGCAGCGAGACCCCGCTAGTCCGGTTCGACGGAGACCGGCTCGCCATCCACCACCTCGTGGTCGACGGCGTGTCCTGGCGGGTGCTGATCGAGGACTTCGAACGCGCCTACAACCAGGTCTTGCAAGGCAAACCGATCGACCTCGGCCCCCGCACGACGTCCTTCCAGGACTGGGCGATCCGGCTCGCCGAGCACGCTGCCGACGGCGGGTTCGACGACGAACTCGGCTACTGGCGCGGCGTGTCCGGCCGGACCGTGCTGCCGGTGGACGGCCGAGGCGAGGCGACGGTCGCCTCGATGCGCTCGGTGACCGCCCGGCTGTCCGCTGCGGAGACCGGGGCGTTGCTGCGAGACGTCCCGAAGGTCTATCGCACGCAGGTCAACGACGTGCTGCTCACCGCACTCGGCCGGGTCCTGCGGGACTGGACCGGCGGCACGCCAGTGATCGACCTCGAAGGCCACGGCCGCGAGGAGCTGTTCAGCGACGTCGACCTGTCCCGGACGGTCGGCTGGTTCACCACGGTCTTCCCGGTCGCGCTGGACGTCCCGGACGATTGGGGCGCCGCGCTCAAGTCGGTGAAGGAGCAGCTGCGCGCGGTGCCGAGGCGCGGGATCGGTTACGGCGCGCTGCGGTATCTCACCGGCACCGCGCCGGAGATCGACCCGCAGGTGAGTTTCAACTATCTCGGCCAGTTCGGCTCCGGCCGCATCGAATCCGACGAAAGCCCGCGCTCGGCTCGCGCGCATCTGCTCGACGTCGTCGGCCGTGTCGAGACCGGAGAGCTGGAATTGACCTGGTACTACGCCGAAGGCGTCCACCAAAGGTCCACTATGGACACCCTCGCCGCCGCGATGACGACCGCGCTGCGCGAGATCATCCGGCACTGCGCCGACCCTGATACGGGCGGCCGGACGCCGTCGGACTTCCCGCTGGCCGCGCTCGATCAGTCCACAGTGGACGACCTCGTCGGCACTGGCGCGACAGTCGAGGACGTCTACCCGCTGACACCGATGCAGTCCGGGATGGTGTTCCACGCGCTGTCCCAACCTGGGGAGCGGGTCTACTTCCAGCAGGTCGGGTTCGTCCTTGACGGTGTCAGCGACCTGGCCGCCCTGGAACGGGCGTGGCAGCGGGTGGTCGACCGGACGCCGGTGCTGCGGACGCGGATCGCCTGGGAGGGCGTGCCGGAGCCGGTCCAGGTCGTCCAGCGGCAGGCGCCGGTCCCGATCGCCCGGCACGACTGGCGGGACCGCACCGAGGACGAACGCGACCAGGCGTGGCAGAACCTGCTCGCCGCCGACCGGGCCCAAGGGCTCGACCTCACCGAAATGCCGTTGCTGCGGCTGGCTTTCGCCCGGCTGTCCGACACCGAAGTCCGGGTGCTGTGGACGTTCCACCACGTCCTGCTCGACGGCTGGAGCGTCTTCGGCGTGCTGTCCGACGTCTTCGCCGCCTACTCCGGCGCCGAGCTTCCCGAGCGTCCGCCGTTCCGGGACTACGTCGCCTGGCTGGACCGGCAGGACGACGCGGCGGCCGAGGCACACTGGCGGCGCGAACTCGGCAGCCTCGTCGCGCCCGCCCGGCTGCCCTACGACCGTGCCCCCGCCCAGGCGCACACCACCCGGTCTTCGCAATGGCTGCGCGTACCAGTGGAAAACTCCGGACGGCTGCGGGACTTCGCGCGCCGTGCCGGGCTCACGCTGAACACCGTCCTGCAGGGGGCGTGGGCGCTGGTGCTGTCCCGGCTCAGCGGCGAACGCGACGTCTGCTTCGGCACCACCGTCTCCGGGCGTCCGGTCGATCTGCCCGGTGCCGACGACATCACCGGCATCTTCATCAACACCCTGCCGGTGCGGGTCACCGTGACCGGGGCTCCGGTGGCGGAGTGGCTGGCCGAGCTTCAGGCCGCGCAGGTGGAATCCCGCCGGTACGGTCACCTGCCGTTGACGAAGCTGCAGGCCTGGAGCGGTTGTGGCGGAAGCCTTTTCGACAGCATCGTGGTGTTCGAGAACTACCCGATCGACAAGGCGTCGACACGCGGCTTGCGGCTGCGCGACGTCGATGCGGCCGAGACGACGAACTACCCGATCAGCGTCGTCGCGTCGCCGAGGGAGCAGCTGACCCTCGACGTCGGCTACGACCCCGACCTGTTCGACGCCGAGACCGCCGAGCGGATCACCCGGCAGCTCACCGCGGTCCTGGAGGCCTTCGGCACGCACCGGACGCTGGAGGACATCGATCTGCTCACCGAAGCGGAACGCCGTCAGGTGCTGTCCGACTGGAACGACACCGCCCGGCCGCTCCCGCAGGACGACCTGACCGAGCTGTTCGCCGCGCAGGTCCGCCGCGCGCCGGACGCGATCGCGGTGGCCGGCGACGGGATCAGCCTCACTTACGCGGAGCTGGACCAGCGGTCCGACCGGCTCGCCCGGCACCTGGTCTCGCTCGGGGCCCGGCCGGAAACGCTCGTCGGCGTGCTGATGGACCGCTCGCCCGGGCTGATCGTCGCGGAACTCGCGATCGTCAAGGCCGGTGCGGCCTACCTGCCGCTGGACACCCGCGCGCCCGCGCCCCGGCTCAAGACCCTGTTGTCCGGGGCGAAGATCCTGGTCACCGACGACACTTGGCGCGACACCGCCGAAGAAGTCCACAGTGGACCCATCGTCGTCCCCGGCGACCAGACCGCGGACGTCCAGCTCCCGAAGGCGGACCCGGGCAACCTCGCGTACGTCATGTACACCTCGGGCTCCACCGGCAAGCCGAAGGGCGTCGCCCCCAGCCGCCGCGACATCGTGGCCCTCGCGGCCGACCGGCGTTTCGCCCAGCACCACCGCGTGCTGCTGCACGCGTCGCAGGCCTTCGACGCCTCAACCTACGAGCTGTGGGTGCCGCTGCTCAACGGCGGCACGGTCGTCGTCGCCCCGCCCGGCGACCTCGATCTGGACACCATGGGCCGCCTGCTCGCCGAATACCGCGTCGGCTGCGCGTTCCTCACCACCGGTCTGTTCCGGCTCGCCGCGCGGGAAGCGCCGGAGATCTTCCGGGGGCTGCGGGAGGTCTGGACCGGCGGCGACGCCGTCCCGTCGGCGGCGGTGCGGCGGGTGCGGGAGGCCTGCCCGGACACGACCGTCGTGGACGTGTACGGCCCGACCGAGACCACGACGTTCGCGCTCGCGCATCCGGTGCTCGGCCCGGTGCCGGACGTCGTGCCGATCGGGAAGCCGCTGGACAACACCCGCGCGTACGTCCTCGGCCCGGACCTGCGGCCGGTCCCGCCGGGCGCGCTGGGCGAACTGCATCTCGCCGGCGCGGGCCTGGCGCGCGGCTACTACGGCGCGCCAGGGCTGACCGCCGAGCGGTTCCTGCCCGATCCGTTCGGGCCGCCGGGGGAGCGGATGTACCGCACCGGCGACCTGGTGCGCTGGACCGCGAACGGTGAGCTGGACTTCGCCGGGCGCGTGGACGAGCAGGTCAAGATCCGCGGGTTCCGGATCGAGCCCGGCGAGGTCGAGGCCGCGCTGGCCGCGCACCCCGGGATCGCCCAGGCCGCCGTGCTGGCGCGCGAGGACCACGGTGTCAAGCGGCTCGTCGCCTACTACACCGGGGACGCGGACGAGCTGCCCGCGTTCCTCTCCCGGACCTTGCCGGACTACATGGTCCCGGCCGCGTTCGTCCGGCTCGACCGGTTGCCGTTGAATGTCAACGGAAAACTCGACCGCAAGGCTCTGCCCGCGCCGGACTTCGGCGCGACCGGCACCCGCACCGCCCCGGCGACCGAGGCTGAACGGACCCTGGCCGCGATCTGGTCGGAGGTGCTCGGCGTCGAGGACGTCGGCGCCGAGACGAACTTCTTCGAACTCGGCGGGGACTCGATCCTCAGCATCCAGGTCGTCTCCCGCGCCCGTCGCGCCGGGCTGATCCTCTTGCCGCACGAGGTGTTCCGGCATCCGACGCTGGCCGCGCTCGCCGCACACGCCGGCGGCGACCACGGGCCGAGAGCCGAACAGGGCCCGGTCGTCGGTGAAGCGCCGCTGACGCCGATCCAGCGCTGGTACTTCGAGACCCAGCCCGAGCGGTTCGACCAGCGGGTGGTGCTGGAGTTCGCCGAGGACATCGACGAGCCCGCGTTGCGCCGCGCCCTCGCCGAGGTCTGGGCGCACCACGACGCCCTGCGCCTGCGGTTCAACGGGACACAGCACTGCGATCCGCCCGGTCCGGTGGAACTGCTCGTCGGCGAGCCCGCCTTCGACGTCAAACGCGGTCCGCTGCTGAACGCGGTCCTCGACGGGCGACGGCTGCTGCTGGCCGCGCACCACCTGGTCATCGACGGCGTCTCGTGGCGGATCCTCCTGGAGGACCTGGAAACCGCCTACCGCGGCGAAGCCCTCGAACCGAAGACGACGTCGTTCCTCGCCTGGTCCCGGCGGCTCGCCGACCACGCCGAGGCGGGCGGTTTCGACGACGAACTCGCCCACTGGCAGTCCCTCCCGCCGGTGCCCCCGCGCGACCCGGGCGTCCTCGCCGACACTCGCGAGGTCACCGTCCGGCTGACCGCCGAGGAGACCCGCGCGCTGCTGCAGGACGTCCCCGAGGTGTATCGCACGCAGGTCAACGACGTGCTGCTGACCGCGCTGGGCCGCGTGCTGCGGGACTGGACCGGCGAAACGCCGGTGATCGACCTCGAAGGCCACGGCCGCGAAGACCTGTTCGACGGCGTCGACCTGTCCCGGACAGTCGGCTGGTTCACCAGCATGTTCCCGGTGGCGCTGGACGTCCCGGACGAGTGGGGGCCCGCGCTGAAAGCGGTCAAGGAACAGCTGCGCGCGATTCCGCGGCGAGGCATCGGTTACGGCGCCCTGCGCTACCTGACCGGCACGGCACCGGCGATCGAACCGCAGGTGAGTTTCAACTATCTCGGGCAGTTCAGCGCCGCGGAAGGCGGGCTGTTCCGCGCTGGCAGCTTGGACGCCGATGTCGACCCGGACGCGCCCCGCACCCACGTGCTCGACGTCGTCGGCCGGGTCGAAGCAGGCGTTCTAGAGCTGACCTGGTCGCACGCCACCACCGGGGTCGAAGCCCTGGCCGAGCAGATGCTGACCGCGCTGAGGGAAATCATCGCGCACTGCGCCGAGCCGGGCGCGGGCGGCCGGACGCCGTCCGACTTCCCGCTGGCCGCGCTCGACCAGTCCACTGTGGACCGTTTAGTGGCGGGGCAGGCCGTCGAGGACATCTACCCGCTGACCCCGATGCAGGGCGGGATGGTCTTCCACGGCCTTTCCCAGACCGCCCAGGGCATGTACTTCGAGCAGGCCACTTTCGTGCTCGAAGGCGTCACCGATCCGCAGCGGCTCGGCCAGGCGTGGCAGCAGGTCGTCGACCGCACCCCGGTGCTGCGCACGTCGTTCGTCTGGACCGGCGTGGACGAGCCGGTCCAGGTCGTGCACCGCGCGGCCGAACTGCCGGTCCGGCACCTCGACTGGACCACTGTGGACGACCGCGAAGCCGAGCTGGCGCGGCTCCTGGCCGAAGACCGGGCGCAAGGGCTGGACCTCGCCGTCGCGCCGCTGGCCCGCGTCGCGCTCGCGCGGCTTTCGGCGACGGAAGTCCAGGTGCTCTGGACGTTCCACCACGTCCTGCTCGACGGCTGGAGCGTCTTCCAGGTGCTCTCGGACGTCTGCACCGCCTATGCCGGACAGCCGCTGCCGTCGCGGCCGCCGTTCCGCGACTACCTCGCCTGGCTCGGCCAGCACGACCAGGCCGCCGCCGAACAGTTCTGGCGCACGGCGCTCGCCGGGGTCGAAGGCCCGACACAGCTGCCCGGCGACCGGACCCCGCCGTCCGGCCACGCCCCGTGCTCGGCCGAGTGGCTGCCCGTCCGCCTGGACCGGGCCGCCACCGCGAGGCTGGACGCGTTCGTCAAACGCCACGGCCTCACCCACAACGTGGTGCTGCAGGGGGCCTGGGCGCTGCTGCTGTCTGTCTACAGTGGACAGAACGACGTCGTGTTCGGCGCGACCGCGTCCGGCCGCCCGGCCGAAGTGCCCGGCGTGGACGACATCCCCGGCATCTTCATCAACACCCTGCCGGTCCGGGTCTCGGTGGACCGAGGTGCTCCGGTCGCGGACTGGCTCGCCCGCCTGCAGGCGGCGCAGGCCGAAGCGCGCGGACACGGGCACGTCCCGCTCGCGCGGGTGCAGGGCTGGGCCGGTCTGCCGGGCGGGGTGCACCTGTGCGACAGCCTGGTGGTCTTCGAGAACTACCCGATCACCGGCGCGTCCGCCGGGCACGGCCTGACCGTGCGCGACCTGTCCGCCCGCGAGACGACGAACTTCCCGGTCACCGTCGTGGCCTCGCCCGGCCCGGAGCTGACCGTGGACGTCGGCTACGACCCGGCGCTCTTCGACCCCGCGACGGTGACCGGCCTGGCCGCCCGGCTGCTGGAAATCCTCCGTGGCCTGACCGCGGACGGCACCCGCACCCTCGGCGCGGTCCCGGTCGTCACCCCGGCCGAGACCCAGCTCCTCGCCGAACGGGCCGACACCGGCGGCGAACCGGAGCCGCGATCGCTGCCCGAGGTGTTCGGCGACCAGGTGCGCCTCCGGCCGAACGCGCTGGCGGCGGTCCTCGGCGGCGCGCCGGTGACCTACGCCGAGCTGAACCGGCGGGCCAACCGGCTCGCGAACCGGCTGGCCGGCCTCGGGCTGCGGCCGGAGGAGCCGGTCGGGCTCGCCGTCGGCCACGCGGACGCGGTGGTCGCCGAACTGGCCGTGGCCAAGGCGGGCGGCGCGTATCTGCCGCTCGACCCGCGCGCCCCGCTGGAGCGGCAGCGGATCCTGCTCGACGGCGTCCGGTTCGTCGTCTCGCGGGAGGAGCACCCGCTCGGCCAGACCGTCCTGCTGTCCTCTGTGGACGATGAGCCGGACACCGACCCGGAGATCGCCGTCGACCCGGATCAGGCGGCCTGCGTGATGTACACGTCCGGTTCGGCCGGGACCCCGAAGGGCGTGGTGGTGCGCCACCGCGACGTCACGGCACTGGCCGGCGACCACCGGTTCCGCGGCGGGGCGCACGAACGGGTCCTGCTGCACTCGCCGCTGGCGTTCGACGCCTCGACCTACGAGCTGTGGGTGCCGCTGCTCACCGGCGGCTGGGTCGTCACCGGCCCTGACACCGGTACTGACGCGCCGCTGCTGCGCGGCCTCGTCCGCGAGCACGGCCTGACCGCCGTGTGGGTCACCGCCGGGCTGTTCCGGGTGCTGGCCCAGGAAACGCCGGAGTGCTTCACCGGCCTGCGCGAGGTCTGGACCGGCGGCGACGTCGTCCCGGCCGAGGCGGTGCGGCGGGTGCTGGCGGCGTGTCCCGGCCTGCGGGTCGTGGACGGCTACGGCCCGACCGAGACGACCGTGTTCGCCACCGCGTACCCGATGGACGACACGGTCCCGGACCGGATCCCGATCGGCCGCCCGCTGGACGGCACGCGCGTCCGGGTGCTCGACGCGGACCTGCGCCCGGTGCCGCCGGGCGTGCCCGGCGAGCTGTGCCTGGCCGGCGCGGGCCTCGCCCGGGGCTACCGGGACCGGCCGGGGCTGACCGCGGACCGGTTCGTCGCCGACCCGGACGGCCCGCCGGGGGAGCGGATGTACCGCACCGGCGACCTCGTCCGCTGGCGGCCCGACGGGACGCTCGAATTCCTCGGCCGCCGCGACGACCAGGTCAAGCTGCGCGGGTTCCGCGTCGAACCCGGCGAGGTCGAGGCCGTGCTGGCGAAGCATCCGGACGTCGCGCAGGCCGCGGTGGTGGTCCGCGAGGACCAGCCGGGCGCGAAGCAGCTGGTCGCGTACGTCGTTTCGGCCGTGGAAGAAGACAAGCTCAGGGAGTTCCTGGCCCGGTCCCTGCCGGACTACCTGGTGCCGCCGGTGTTCGTCGCGCTGGACCGGTTCCCGGTCAGCGCCAACGGAAAACTCGACCGGCACGCGCTGCCCGCGCCGCGGGCGGCGAAAACCCGGCACGTCGAACCGGAGACGGAGACCGAACGCGCGCTCGCCGCGATCTGGGCCGAGGTCCTCGGCGCGGACCGGGTCGGCACGCAGGACAGTTTCTTCGCCCTCGGCGGCGATTCGCTGCGCAGCCTGCACATCTCCGCCCAAGCCAGCGCACTGTTCGACATCCGGCTCACCCCGGCCGACGTGCTGACCGCGCGCACGGTCGCCGCGCTGGCCCACACCGTCGAAGACCTCGTCCTCAGCGAGCTGGAAAGGCTTGCCGCGGAACTGGAATCGTGAAGGACTACCCCATGACGTCGTCCCGTGAGGACCGCATCGCGGCGCTGCCCGCTCACCTGCGGGAAGCGCTGCGCCGCCGGATGGCCGGAGCGGCAGGCCGCGCGCCGGAGATCCCGGCCGCCGCCGACCGCTCCGGCCCCGTCCCGCTGTCGTCCGCGCAACGCAGGCTGTGGTTTTTCAGCAGGCTCCGCCCGGACGACCCCGAATACAACAGCGCGTTCGCCCTTCGCCTGACCGGCGAGCTGGACGTCGAGGCGCTGACGGCCGCGTTGCGGCTGCTGGTGGCCCGGCACGAGCCGCTGCGCACGACCTTCGAGGAGATCGACGGCGAACCGGCGCAGGTCGTCCGGCCGCCGGACGCGGTGCCGCTCCCGGTGGTGGACGCCGCGCCGGAGGATCTCGACGCCGTCCTGCGGGCCGAGTACTCGCGGCCGTTCGATCTCGCGCACGGGCCGCTGCTGCGCGCGCTGCTGGTGCGGCTCGGCCGGGCTGAGCACGTGCTGCTGGTGTGCGTGCACCACATCGCCACCGACGGCGCATCGATGGGCGTGCTGACCGAAGAACTCGGCCTCCTCTACCGCGACGGCGAGCGCGCGAGCCTGCCGCCGCAAGCGTTGCAGTACGCGGATTTCGCGGTGTGGCAACGGAATCGCCCGACCCGCGCGGCCGGGCTGGAGCACTGGACCCGGCAGCTGACCGGCGTGCCCCCGCTCGACCTGCCGACCGACCGCCCGCGCCCGGCCGCCCGCAGCACGGCCGGAGCGGTACGCGAGTTCGCCGTCCCCGCCGACGTGGCCCGAGGGCTTGCCGAACTGGCGCGCGGGTCGGAAACCACGCTGTTCACCGTGCTGCTCGCGGCCTGCCAGGCGTTGTTCGCGCGCTACACCGGGCAGGACGACATCGCGCTCGGCACCGTCGTGTCCGGTCGGGACCGGCCTGAGCTGGAACGGGTGGTCGGGTTCTTCGTCAACACCGTCGTCCTGCGCTCGGCTGTGGACCTGTCGGCCTCGTTCGCCGATCACCTGGCCACGGCGCGGCAGACCGTCCTGGACGCCTTCGCGCACGACGACGTGCCGTTCGAGGAAGTGGTCGACGCCGTGCGCGCGGGCCGGGATCCCGGCCGCAACCCGCTGTTCGACGTCATGGTGCTCCTCCACAGCTCCACGGGAACCGCCGTGCCGGGCTTGGCCGCCGAACCCGTTGGCGTGGGAAGGGATTCCTCGAACTTCGACCTCACCGTCGAGTTCGAGGAATCCGCCGGACGGCTGGCCGGCCTGGTGGAGTACAGCACCGAACTGTTCGACGTCGGGACGATCGACCGGCTCATCGCGCACCTGCTGCGCCTGCTGGCCGGGATCGCCGCCGCCCCGGACCGCCGGCTCGCCGACCTGCCGCTGACCACCGAGACCGAGGAAGCCCAGCTCCTCGGCTGGCACGGCTCGGCAGTGGACGTCCCGCCGGGCACGATCGTGGACCTCCTCGACCGCCAGGCCAGGACCCAGCCGAACGCGACCGCGCTGGTCTGCGGAAACGTCCGGCTGACGTTCGCCGAACTCGCCGCCCGCACCGACGCGCTCGCCGCGGACCTCGTCGCCCGGGGTGCGGGACCGGACCGCGTGGTGGCCGTGCTGCTCCCGCGTTCGGCCGACGCGATCGTCGCGCTGTTCGCGGTGCTCAAAGCCGGTGCGGTGCACCAGTCGATCGATCCCGGCCTGCCCGCGGAGCGGATCGAGCTGCTGCTGGCCGACACCGAGCCGGTCGTGGTGCTGGACCGCCTCGGCACGCCCGCCGACGGTCCGCGCCCCGCCAGGCCGCACCCGTCGGACGCCGCCTACGTCATCCACACCTCGGGTTCGACCGGCGCGCCCAAGGGCGTCGTGGTCGAGCACGCGGCTTTGGTCAATCTGCTGGCCAACCACCGCGCCGCCTTCGGCCGCGAACGGTTGCGCGTGGCGCTGACCGCGTCGCTGTCGTTCGACACGTCGTGGGAAGGGCCGCTGCTGCTGGCGGACGGCCACGAACTGCACCTGATCAGCGACGAAACCCGGCTCGACCCGGCCGCGCTGATCCGCTACGTCCGCGACGAGCGCATCGGCTTCCTCGACGTGACCCCGTCCTACCTGCGGCAGCTGCTGCCCGCCGGACTGCTCGCGGGCGCGCAGCGGCCGGAGTTCCTGATGGTCGGCGGCGAGGCGATCGGCGAGAGCCTGTGGCGCGACCTGGCCGGCTCCGGTGTCTCCGCCGGGAACTACTACGGCCCGACCGAGTCCACTGTGGACGCCACGTGGGCACCAGTGACCGGGGACCGGCCGTCGATCGGCCGTCCGCTGGGGAACGTCGGCGCGTATGTCCTCGACGACCAGCTCCGGCTGGTGCCCGCCGGGGTGCCCGGGGAACTCTGCCTCGCCGGAGCCCAGCTCGCGCGCGGCTACCTCGGCCGCCCGGGCCTGACCGCGGACCGGTTCGTGGCGAACCCCTTCGGCGGGCCCGGCACCCGGCTTTACCGGACCGGCGACCGCGCCCGCTGGACCGCGGACGGACGGCTGGAGCACCTCGGCCGCGTCGACGACCAGGTCAAGGTCCGCGGCTTCCGGATCGAGCCCGGCGAGGTCGAGGCCGCGCTGCGCGCCCAGCCGGGAGTGGTCGACGCCGCGGTCGCCGCCCGCGACGGCAGACTCGTCGCGTACCTCGTCGGCGAGACCGCGGACTTGCGGAGCGGTCTGGCCAAGACCCTGCCCGCGCACCTGATTCCGTCGGCGTTCGTCCGCCTCGGCCAGCTTCCGCTGACCCGGCACGGCAAACTGGACCGCCGGGCGCTGCCTGCCCCGGAGATCTCCGCGTCCGCGCAGTACACCGCTCCGCGAGACGAGCGCGAGCAGCTGGTCACCGACGTCTGGTCCGAGGTGCTCGGCCTGGAACGCGTCGGCGTCGACGACGATTTCTTCGCCCTCGGCGGCGATTCGCTGCTCGGCATCCGGGTGGTCGCGCGGCTGCGCGCCGAACTCGGCGCCGACGTCCCCGCCCGGCTGGTCTTCACCGCGCCGACCCCGGCGCTGCTGGCCGCGCAGCTGCCCGCCGCGTCCGCTCCGCAGGAGGCGATCCCGCTGCTGCCGCGCGGCGACGGGCCGTTCGACGCCCAGCTTTCCTTTGCGCAGCAACGACTCTGGTTCCTCGACGAGTTCGACCCCGGCAGCACCGAGTACGTCTCGCCGACCGCGCTGCGGCTGCGCGGCGAGCTGGACGTCCCCGCACTGAACCGGGCGCTGACCGCGCTGGTAGCCCGGCACGAATCACTGCGCACGACCTTCGCGACGGTCGACGGCCGCGGCGTGCAGATCGTCCACCCGCCGCACGCCGTCGACCTCCGCGCGGTCGACGGCAGCCTGGACGCCGCGCTCGCCGCCGCGACCGGACCGGTCGACCTGCACACCGGCCCGCTGCTGCGTGCCGCGCTCACCCGGCTCGGCCCCGGCGACCACGTGCTCACCCTGGTGTTGCACCACATCGTCACCGACGGCTGGTCCTCGGGCGTGCTCCTGAACGAACTCGCCGCCTGCTACGCCGCGTTCACCCGCGGCGCGGAGCCGGACCTGCCGCCGCTGCCCGTGCAGTACGCCGATTACGCGGTCTGGCAACGAAACCGCACCGACTTCGATGGTCAGCTCAGCTACTGGCGGCACCGGCTCGCCGGTCTGGAACCGCTGGAACTGCCCACCGACCGCCCGCGCCCGGCCGTCCGCACGAAAAACGGCGCACTGCACGAGTTCAGCGTCCCGGCCGGCACCGCCGCGCGCCTCACCGAGCTGTCCCGGCAGCAGGGCAGCACGCTGTTCATGACCCTGCTCGCCGCCTGCCAGCTGGTGTTCGCCCGCTGGTCCGGACAGGACGACGTCGCGGTCGGCACCGTCGTGTCCGGACGCGAACGCACCGAACTGGAAGGCCTGATCGGCTTCTTCGCCAACACCCTCGTGCTTCGGTCCACAGTGGACCTAAGGCGCGGCTTCGCCGAGTTCCTGGGCGAAGTCCGCGACACCGTGCTGGACGCCTTCGCGAACCAGGACGTCCCGTTCGACCGCGTCGTGGACGACGTCCAGCCCGAACGCGACCCGAGCCGCACCCCGTTGTGCCAGGTCATGGTGGTGCTGCACAACACCCCGGACGCCCGGCCCGCCCTGCCCGGGCTGGCCGTCGAGGAGGTCGCCCCGCCGGTGGTGACCGCTGGATTCGACCTGGCGCTGCACTTCCAGCAGACCGCAGGCCGCCTCGACGCGGTCGTCAACTACAACACCGACCTGTTCGACGCGGCCACCGTCCAGCGGCTGGCCGGCTGGGTGCGGACCCTCCTGGCCGGCATCGCGGTGGCTCCGCAGCAGCCGCTCTGCCGGTTGCCGTGGATCACCGCCGCCGAACGCGACCGCGTCCTGCGGGAGTGGAACCCGGTCGCTGTCGCGAGCCCGGAGCCGACGCTGCACCGGCTGTTCTCCGCGCAGGCCGCCCGCACCCCGCACGCCGTCGCGGTGACCTGCGAAGGCGCCGAGCTGACCTACCGCGAGCTGGACCGGCGGGCGAACCGCCTGGCACACCGGCTGATCGCCGAAGGGGCCGGGCCGGAACAGCTGGTGGCGCTGCGGCTGCGCCGCTCGGCGGACCTGGTCGTCGCGATCCTCGCCGTGCTGAAGTCCGGCGCGGGCTACCTGCCGATCGACCCGGACTACCCGCCCGCGCGGATCGAGGCGATGCTGGCCGATGCGCGGCCGGTGTGCGTGGTCGACTCGATCGCGGCGGACGGCCAGCCGGACACCGATCCCGGGGTGCGGGTCCGCCCGGAGAACACCGCGTACGTCATCTACACCTCCGGCTCCACCGGCGTGCCCAAGGGCGTGCTCGTCCCGCACGCGAACGTGACCCGGCTGTTCTCCTCGACCGAGCACTGGTTCGGCTTCGGCGACCAGGACGTCTGGACGCTCTTCCACTCCTACGCGTTCGACTTCTCGGTGTGGGAGCTGTGGGGCGCGCTGCTGCACGGCGGCCGCCTCGTCGTGATTCCGCCGGACGCCGTCCGTTCTCCGGAGGAATTCCTGGCCCTGCTGGCCGAACAGCGGGTGACCGTGCTGAACCAGACGCCGTCGGCGTTCTACCGGCTCGGCTCGCTGCCGTCCGCGCCGCTGAGCCTGCGGTACGTGATTTTCGGCGGTGAGGCGCTGGACCCGGTGCGCCTGGAGGAATGGCGACGGCGGCATCCGGACGGACCGCAGCTGATCAACATGTACGGCATCACCGAGACGACCGTGCACGTGACGTACCGCGTGCTCGACGACCGCGCGACGGTCGGCGTGCCGATCCCGGACCTGCGCGCTTACGTCCTGGACGACTGCCTCGAACCGGTGCCGCCCGGCGTCACCGGAGAGCTGTACGTCGCGGGTGCGGGCCTGGCGCGCGGCTACCTGAACCGGCCCGGCCTGACCGCGTCCCGGTTCGTCGCGGACCCGTTCGGCGCGCCCGGGACGCGGATGTACCGCACCGGGGACCTGTTGTGCTGGACCGCGGACGGCGAACTCGCCTACCGGGGCCGGGCCGATCACCAGGTCAAGATCCGCGGCTTCCGGATCGAGCTGGGCGAGGTCGAAGCGGCGCTGTCCGCGCATCCGGACGTGACCGGCGCGGCGGCCGTCGCGCACGGCACCGGGGACGCCCGGCGGCTGGTCGCCTACCTGACCGGCACGGTGCCCGGGACGACCGTGCTGCGCGAATTCCTCGCCCGCTCGCTGCCCGCGCACATGATCCCGGCGGTGTTCGTCGCACTGGACGAGCTGCCGCTCAATGCGAACGGGAAGCTCGACCACCGGGCCTTGCCCGCGCCCGGCGCGAGCGTCGAAAACCGTTACGTGGCCCCGCGAACCGAGATCGAGACCACGCTCGCCGAGGTGTGGTCGGCGGTGCTCGGCGTGGACCAGGTGGGCGTCGAGGACAACTTCTTCGGCCTCGGCGGCGACTCGATCCTCAGCATCCAGGTCGTCTCCCGCGCCCGCCAGGCCGGGCTGACGCTGTCGTCCAAGGACCTCTTCCAGCACCAGACCATCGCGGAACTGGGCCGGGTCGTCACCACCGGCGGACCCGTCGCGCCGGCGCCGGAACAGGGCGGACTCGCGCCGCTCGGGCCGATCCAGTCGTGGCTGTTCGAGCATCTGGAGCGGCCGTGGCGGCTGACCATGTCCGTCCATCTTGTACTGTCCGCAGTGGACATTCCGCGGCTGACCGAAGCGCTCATGCGGGTGGCTGCCCGCCATGCCGCCCTGCGGATGCGCTTCTCCCAAGTGGACGGACGCTGGCAGCAAGAACCCGCCGCCACCGAAACGGCGGACATCCTCCGGCACGTCGATCTGTCCGAAGTGGACAATGTCACTGCGGCCATGCATGCCGAGGCGGTACGCGCACAGACCTCTTTGGACATCATCGACGGCCCGGTGTGGCGCGCGGTCCTGTTCACCTTCCGGGACCGCTCGCCGCAGCTCTTCCTGACCGCGCACCACCTCGTCATGGACGGAGTGTCCTGGCGCGTCCTGCTGGACGACCTCGACCACGCCTACCGGGGCGAACCCCTGGAACCGGCGGGCAGCTCCTTCACGCACTGGGCCCGGACGCTCGCCGACCACGTCCGCTCCGGCGGGCTGGACGGCGAGGCGGAGTACTGGAGGAACGTCCTGCGCGAGGTGCAGACCGAACTCCCGGTTGACCGCTCCGGGCGCAACACCGCGGAGTCGGCGCGTTCGGTGTCGGTATCCCTCGGCCATGCGGAGACTTCCGCGCTGCTGCAGGAGGTGCCCGGCGCGTACCGGACCGAGGTCAACGACGTCCTGCTGAGCGCGCTCGCCCGGGTGCTCGCACGCTGGACCGGCCGGTCCCGGGTGGTGCTCGAAATGGAAGGCCACGGCCGCGAGGACCTCGCTGCGCCGCTCGACCTGTCCCGCACGATCGGCTGGTTCACCGCGCAGTACCCCGTCGCGCTGACCGTGCCCGGCGACGGCTGGGACGCGATCCTCAAGTCGGTCAAGGAACAACTGCGCGCCATCCCGCACAAGGGCGTGGGCTACGAAGCCCTGCGTTACCTGAGAGAGTCTCCGCTGAAGGCCGACCCGGCGCCGCGGATCTCGTTCAACTACCACGGCCGCTGGGACGTCGGGACCGCCGAGGACGGGCTCTACCGGGGACGAGGGGAAAGCCTCGGCCACGACTCCGCGCCGGACAGCATCCGCCCGTACCTGCTGGACGTCGTCGGCGTGGTCGAATCCGGCGAACTGCACCTGACCTGGGAGTACTCCAGCGAAGTGCACGAGGAGGCGACTGTCCGCAGCTTGGCCGAGGCGACCGTCGAGGCCCTGCGGGAGATCATCGCGCACTGCGCCGCCGCCGGTGGCCGCACGCCGTCGGACTTCCCGCTCGCCGCGCTCGATCAGGCCACAGTGGACAGATTGGTGGACGGCCGCGACGTCGAGGACATCTATCCGCTGACGTCGCTGCAGGCGGGCATGGTGTTCCACAGCCTGGTCGACAGCGGGTCGAGCGCGTACTTCGACCAGTTCCGCCTGCGGCTGGCCGGGGTGCGCGACCCGGGGGCGCTGGCCGAGGCCTGGCAGCGCGTGGTGGACCGGACGCCGATCCTGCGCAGCAGCACGGTGTGGGACGGCGTCGACGAGCCGGTGCAGCGCGTCCACCGCGCGGTCCGGGTGCCGGTCGGGCAGCACGACTGGCGCGGCCTCGCCCCGGAGCGGCAGCAGGCCGAGCTGGCGAACCTGATCGAAGCCGACCAGGCGGCGGGCATGGACCTGACGGCCCCGCCGTTGATGCGCCTGGAGATCGCCCGGCTCGCCGACGATGAGGTGCAGCTGCTCTGGACCTCGCACCACGTCCTGCTCGACGGCTGGAGCACCGCCCAGGTCTTCGGCGAGGTGTGCGAGCAGTACACGGCGATTGTCGAAGGCACGCCGGCGAAACTGACCCCTCGGCGGCCGTTCCGCGACTACCTCGCCTGGCTGGCCGGACAGGACCGGTCGGCGGCGGAGGAGCACTGGCGCGAAGTGCTCGACGGCTTTGCCGCGCCGACCCCGCTGCCGTACGATCGCCGTCCCCGCGAGGCACACCGCGCGGAATCCGGGGCGACGGTGCTGGTCGAGCTGTCCGCCGAGGAATCGGCGGGGCTGCGCGAGATGGCGAAAACCGCCGCGCTGACGGTCAACTCGGTCGTGCAGGGAGCGTGGGCCCTGCTGCTCGCGCGCTACAGCGGCGAGCCGGACGTCTTGTTCGGCACCACGGTTTCCGGCCGTCCCGCCGAACTGCCCGGCGTGGAAGCGATGATCGGGATGTTCATCAACACCGTGCCGACGCGGGTCGAAGTCCGGAATGGACAGTCGAGTGCCGAGTGGCTGCGCGGGATCCAGGCCGAACAGGCCGAAGCGCGCCGGTACGACTTCCTGGCGCTCTCGCAGCTGCAGACCTTCACCGGGGTGCCGGCGGGCGCGTCGTTGTTCGACAGCGTGGTGGTCTTCGAGAACTACCCGATCGAAGACAGCGGACAGGACGGCGTCCGGGTGCTGGACGTGGAATCGCTGGACACGACGAGCTATCCGCTGAATCTCACGGCTTATCTGCACGACCGGCTCGGGCTCGAACTCTCCTACGACCCGAAGCTGTTCGACGAAGCCACCGCCCAGCGGCTGGCCGGGCACCTCGCCCAGCTGGTGCGGGCGATCGCCGCCGACCCGGGCCGGCGTGTCGGCGCGCTCTCGCCGCTCACTGCCGGGGAACGAAGACACGTGCTGGCGCTCGGCCACGGCGATCGGGCCGACCTCCCGGCGGAGACGGTCCTGGACGTGTTCGAAGCGACCGTCGCCCGGATCCCGCACGAAACCGCGCTGATCTTCCACGACACCGTCTTGGACTACGCCGAGGTCGACGCGCGCGCCGCCCGGCTGGCACAGGAATTGGTCGAGCGAGGTGCCGGGCCTGAGCGGGTGGTCGCGGTCATGCTGCCACGCTCGGCCGAGGCGGTCATCGCGGTCCTGGCGATTTTCAAAGCGGGCGCGGTGTATTTGCCGATCGACCCGGACCTGCCGGACGAGCGCGTGCGCTTCCTGCTGAACGACGCGCAGCCGGTCGCCGTGCTGGGGAGACCGGACGAGAGCTACGCGCCGCCCGCCTCGGCTTCGAAACGGCCGGACGCGGACACCGCCGCGTACGCCATCTACACCTCCGGCTCGACCGGCACGCCGAAGGGCGTCGTCGTGGAGCATCGCGCGCTGGTGAACCTGCTGGTCGCGCACCGCGCGATCTTCCTCGACCGCGGGCGGGAACGGGCGGCGCTCACCGCATCGCTGGCCTTCGACGCCTCCTGGGAACCGTTGCTGGCCATGATCGACGGCCACGAGCTGCACGTCCTGGACGACGACGTCCGGCTCGACCCGCGCACACTGGTCCGCGCCGTCCGCGCGCACGGGCTCAACCTGCTCGACCTCACCCCGGCCTACCTCCAGCAGCTGCTGGACGCCGGGCTGGCGACCGGCGAAACCCGGCCCCGCACGGTGATCACCGGCGGCGAGGCGGCGACCGAAACGCTGTGGCGGCAGCTGGCCGCCGCGGACGTCACCGGCCACAACTACTACGGCCCGACTGAAGCGACCGTCGACTCGATCCACGCGCCGGTGACCGGGGGCCAGCCGCTGATCGGCCGCCCGCTGACCAACTTCCGCGCGTACGTGCTCGACGGCGCCGGCGAACCCGTGCCGCCCGGCTTGCCCGGCGAGCTGTTCCTCGCCGGACCGCAGCTGGCGCGCGGCTACCTCGGCCGGCCGGGACTGACTGCGGACCGCTTCGTCGCGGACCCGTTCGGCCCGCCGGGGTCGCGGATGTACCGCACCGGCGACCAGGTCCGCTGGACCGCCGAGGGTGCGTTGGACTACCTCGGCCGGGTCGACGACCAGGTCAAGATCCGCGGGTTCCGGGTCGAGCCGGGGGAGATCGAGACCGTCCTGCGGCGGCATCCGGCGGTCGCCGACGTCACCGTCATCGCCCGCGAAGGACGGCTTGTCGCCTACGTCGTCGGCGAGTCGCGCGGCTTGCGCGAGTGGGTGCGCGACCGGCTGCCGGAGCACCTGGTCCCGTCGGCGTTCGTGGCGCTGGACGCGTTGCCGCTCAACCGGAACGGCAAGCTCGACCGCCGCGCGCTGCCCGCTCCCGGCCGCGCCGGAACCGCCGAGTACGTCGCGCCGCGGACCGCCGCCGAACAGCGGCTCGCCGCGATCTGGGCCGACGTGCTCGGAATCGACCGGGTGGGCGCCGACGACAGCTTCTTCGAGCTTGGCGGCGATTCGATCCTCAGCATGCGGATCACGTCGCGGGTGCGTGCGGAATTCGGCGTGGAGGTGTCGCCGCGGATGCTGTTCTCCGCGCCGACGCTCAGCCAGTTCGCCGCCGAGTTGCCCGCCGAACCGGCTGGCGCGCAACCGATCCCGGTCGTCGCGCGGGACGGTGCGCTGCCGTTGTCGTTCGCGCAGCAACGCTTGTGGTTCCTGGACGAATTCGAGCCGGGCGGCCGCGAGTACCTGTCGCCGACCGCGTTGCGCTTGCGCGGCGAACTCGACCTCGACGCCTTGCGCCGCGCACTGAACACGGTCGTCGCCCGGCACGAATCGCTCCGCACCACCTTCGACGCGATCGAGGGCCGGGCCGTGCAAGTCGTCCATGAGCCCGCGCCGGTCGAGCTTCCGGTCGAGGAGTTCGACGAGGCGGCTTTGGTCCGCGAGGCGCTCCGGCCGTTCGACCTGCGCACTGGGCCGCTGCTGCGCGCCCGGTTGTTCCGGGAGCAGTCCGGCGACCACGTCCTGCTGCTGGCACTGCACCACATCGTCACCGACGGCTGGTCGGCCGGAGTGCTGGCCGCCGAGCTGGACGCCTGCTACTCCGCCTACGTCCGCGGCGAGGAGCCGCGACTGCCCGCGCTGCCGGTGCAGTACGCGGATTTCGCCGCCTGGCAACGGGATTTCCTCGACAGCCCCGGCTTCGCCGAGCAGCTCGACCACTGGCAGGACCGGCTCGCCGGCCCCGCGCCGCTCGAACTGCCCACCGACCGGCCGCGGCCCGCCGTGCGCACGAGCGAGGGGGACTGGCTCGGCTTCGAGATCCCGGCCGAGGTCGCCGCGAACCTCCGCGACCTCGCCGGCGCGCAGCACGGCACCCTGTTCATGACGCTGGTGGCCGCCTGCCAGGTCGTACTGGCGCGGTGGTGCGGACAGGAGGACGTGTCCGTCGGCACGGTGACCGCCGGCCGCGAGCGGGCCGAGCTGGAACGGCTGATCGGCTTCTTCGTCAACACCCTCGTCCTGCGGTCCACAGTGGACTCGCGCGGGACGTTCCGGGACTTCCTCGCCCGGGTGCGCGACACGGTGCTCGACGCGTTCGCCCACCAGGACGTGCCCTTCGACCGCGTCGTGGACGCCGCCCAGCCGGTCCGCGACCCGAGCCGGACGCCGCTGTTCCAGGCGATGGTGGTGCTGCAGAACACCGGCGACCGGCCGGGCGGCGGCGCGCTGATCGCCGGGGAGGCCGCGCTGCCCGCGACGACCGCGGCCTTCGACCTGCTCGTGCAGTTCGAGGAGGACGGCGGCGCGCTGCACGGCGCGATCAACTACTCCACCGGCCTGTTCGACGCCTCGACGATCCAGCGCCTCGCCGAACGGCTGGTCCTGGCGCTGACCGTGCTCGCGACCCAGCCGGACCAGCCGATGTCGTCCCTGCCGCTGCTGCCGCGGACGGAACTGGACCAGCTGCGGACCTGGAACGACACCGCCGCGCCGGTCCAGACGGCGTCCCTGTCGCAGCTGATCGAAGCACAGGCGGCGCGGACGCCGGACGCTCCCGCGCTCGTGTCGGATGCCGGGGAGATCACCTTCGCCGAGCTGAACGCGCGGGCGAACCGGCTGGCCCGGCTATTCGCGGAGAAGGGGGCCGCCCCGGAACGGATCGTCGCCGTCCGGCTGCCGCGCTCGACCGCGCTCGTCGTGACGGAGCTGGCGATCGCGAAGACCGGCGCCGCGTTCCTCCCCGTCGACCCCGGCTATCCCGCCGAGCGCATCGAGTTCATGCTGCGCGACGCCGCCCCGGTGTTCGTGGTGGACGGAGAACTCGGCGCGGCGGAGTACGCGGACACGAACCTCGGCGTCCCCGTCGATCCGGACCAGCCGGCGTACGTGATCTACACGTCCGGCTCGACTGGGCGGCCCAAGGGCGTCGTGGTGCGTCACGCCGGGCTGACTTCGTTCTCGGCGGCGATGATCCGCGATTTCCAGGTCCACCCCGGCGACCGGACCCTGGCGTTCAGCTCGCCCAGCTTCGACGCCTCGATCATGGAACTCTGCCTGACGCTGCCCGCCGGAGCCGCGCTCGTCGTCCCGCCGGAAGGCCCGTTGCTCGGCGCGCAGCTGGCCGAGACGCTGGCCGGACACCGGATCACGCACGTGCTGCTCCCGCCGGTCGCGCTGGCGACCGTGCCCGACGTGCCGCTCCCGGCGCTGCGCACGATCCTCGTCGGCGGCGACGTGTGCCCGGCCGAGCTGGTCGCCCGCTGGGCACCGGGGCGGCGGATGATCAACGCGTACGGGCCCACCGAATGCACGGTCGCGACCTCCTGGAGCGAACCGCTGTCGCCGGGCGGCCCGCCGCCGATCGGCAAGCCGATCCGGAACACCGAGACCTACGTCCTCGACGCCGGCCTGCGCCAGGTCCCGATCGGGTCGACCGGCGAACTGTGCGTCCGCAGCGTCGGCTTGGCGCGCGGGTACCTGTCCCGGCCCGGCCTGACCGCCGACCGGTTCGTCGCGAACCCCTACGGCCCGCCCGGATCCCGGATGTACCGCACCGGCGACGTCGTCCGGCAGACCGCGACAGGTGACCTGGAGTTCGCCGGACGGGTGGACGACCAGGTCAAGATCCGCGGGTTCCGCGTCGAACTGGGCGAAATCGAGGCGGCGCTGCGACGGCATCCGGCGGTGCGCGAGGCCGTGGTGGTGGCTCGGGAAGCCAACGGGCACAAGCGCTTGGTCGCCTATGTCGTCGGCGAAACGGCGGAGCTGCGTTCGTTCCTCGGCGAGACGCTGCCGGACTACCTGGTCCCGTCGGTGTTCGTGCCGCTCGACTCGGTTCCGTTGAGCCCCAACGGAAAGATCGACCGCGCCGCGCTGCCGACGCCGGACCTGTCGGCGCTGCAGACCGCCGAATACGTCGCTCCGAGCACTGAACAGGAGGAGCTGCTGGCCACCGTGTGGGCCGAGGTCCTCGGGCTCCCGCGCGTCGGCACGGGAGACAACTTCTTCGACCTCGGCGGCGATTCGCTGCTCAGCATCCAGGTCGTGCACCGCGCGCGGCAGGCCGGGCTGGCGATGCGCTCGAAGGACCTGTTCACCCACCAGACCGTCGCCGAACTGGCCGGCGTGGTGCAACCGGCCGACGCCGCGGCGGACGATCGCGAAGCCGTGGTCGGACCCGCTCCGCTGACCCCGATCCAGCGCTGGTTCCTGGACTCCGCGCCGGTGAATCCCGCGCACTTCAACCAGTCCGTGCTGATCGAACTGAACGGCCCGGTGGACGAAGAAGTCCTGCGGCAGGCGATCGACGCACTGGTGGCGCACCATGACGCCCTCCGCCTGCGCTTCGAACGGACCGCAGCCGGATGGACCCAGCACAACGACCCCGTCGACTCCAGTTCCCTGCTTCGCCGAGTGTCCACTGTGGACCTGGAACGAGCCGCCGACGACGCCCAAGCAAGCTTCGACCTGGCCCGTCCGCCACACCTGCGTGCCCTATTGGCGGACTCGGTGCTCTTCCTGGTCGCACACCATCTGGTCGTCGACGCGGTCTCCTGGGGCATCCTGCTGGAGGACCTCGAACGCGCCTATCGGCAAATCGAAGCCGGGGAAAAACCCGACCTGGGCCCGAAAACGACGTCGTTCCGGGACTGGGCGCACCGCCTGCGCGAGTTCGCCGAGTCCGGCGCACTGGACGGCGAACGCGCGCACTGGGCCCGCGCCCTGCCCGGCTGCGCCCTCCCGCTGGACCGAACGGACGCCGCCCCGGAACCGCAAGAATTGGTGACGATCCGAGTCGGGGAACGCGACACCGACGCGCTCCTGCACCTCGCCCCCGGCGCCTACCGCACGCGGATCAACGACGTCCTGCTCACCGCACTGGCCTGGACGCTCACCCGCTGGACCGGCGAACCGGCCGTCGCGATCGACCTGGAAGGCCACGGCCGGGAGGAAATCCTGGACGACGTCGACCTGACCCGCACCGTCGGCTGGTTCACGACGCTCTTCCCGGTCGCCCTGGAGATCGACCCGGCGACGAGCTGGCGCAACCAGGTCAAGTCGGTCCGCAAACAGCTGCGAGCGGTGCCGGGCAACGGTTTCGGCCACGGCGCGCTGCGGTGCTACCGCTTCCCGGACTTGGGCCGCGACACGCCGCGGGTGGCGTTCAACTACCTGGGGCAAGGCGAGCACACCGCTTCCGGGGACGGCCTGTTCTTGCGCTCGCTGCCACCGCTCGGCCGAGACCAGGACCCGGCGAACCGCGCGCCGCATGCGCTGGAGGTGGTCGGCGGGGTGCGGGAGGGACAGCTGGAGTTCTCCTGGTACTACCTGCCGGACCTGCACCGAAGGGCAACGGTGGCCGGGGTGGCGGCGGGGTTCGCGGACGCGCTGCGGGCGATCGCGGCGGACTGCCGGGGTGATGAGGCGTGAGCGGCGGGGTTGGTGCCCGCGGCTGTCGGCTGCGAGTCGGCGATGGTGCGCCGTGGTCTGGTGACGAGCTGCGGGCCGCCGCCGATCGAGCGAGGAGGCGGGGCGCGGCGAGTCCTGACGGCGGCCCGGTTCGCGGGAGTCGTCGGTCAGCGGCGGGATCCGGCGTGCGCGGGATTGCGGTCGGTTCCGGCATCCCGGTTCGCGGATACCGCGCGAGCCGGGCCTTCTCCAGCTCCGGGACCCGTATCGCGCGCACCCGGGGAGGCACGGCATGAGCGGTATCGCGGGCAACCGGGACTACCGGCTCCTCTGGACCGGCCAGGTCGTCTCCGAAGCCGGGTTCAGCACGACCACCATCGCCTTCCCCCTGCTGGTCCTGGCGCTCACCGGGTCGGCCGCGCAGTCCGGGCTGGTGCTCGGGGCCGTCGCGATCAGCCAGCTCGTCGCCGGGCTGCCCGCCGGGGCGCTGGTGGATCGCTGGCCCCGCAAGCGGATCATGCTCGGCTGCGAAGCGGCGCAGGCGATCGCGGCGGGCGGGCTGGTGCTCGCGTTGTACTCGGGCGTCGCAGAGGTCTGGATGCTCGTCGCGGTGGCCGTCGTGATGGGGCTGAGCCGGGCGTTGTTCGAACCGGCGGAGGAGGCGAGCCTGCCCCGGCTCGTGGCGGACGAGCAGGTGCCTTCGGCGGTCGCGATGAACGCCGCGCGGACCAGTGCGGGCCAGCTGTCCGGCACCGCGCTTGGCGGGTTTCTCTTCGCGGTGGGACGGGTGGTGCCGTTTCTCTTCGACGTGGTCGCGCATGTCTTCGCGTTCGTGTCGCTGCTGTTCGTCCGGCTGCCGGCGCATGCGGAGCGGGCGGACCGGTCGCCGAGGCATCTCGGGCGGGAGATCCTCGAGGGGTTGCGCTGGGTGTGGACGCGGCCGCCGTTGCGCGCGACGGTCCTGTGCGTGGTCAGCCTGAATCTGTTCTTTTCCGCTTATTACCTGGTGATCATCGTGCTGGCGACCGAGCGCGGGGTGCCGTCGGGGGAGATCGGGGTGATGGCGGCGATGCTCGGGGGTGGCGGGATTTTGGGGTCGTTGGCCGCGCCGTATCTGCATCGGTGGCTTAGTGCGTACGGGTTGGTCATCGGGGTTTTTTGGGCGCTGACGGTGCTTACTCCGTTGGCGGTGTTTGTCCATAATGGATATTTGATGGGCGTGTTGTTCGCGGGTATCGCGTTTTTGCCGCCTGCGGCTAATACGGCGATCGCTACTTATCAGCTGCTGTCCACGCCGGACGAATTGCGGGGGCGGCTTGGCGGGGTGCTTGGGGTGACCGGCGGGTTGGCGGCGGCTGCTGGGCCGGCGTTGGGTGGGTGGTTGGTGGAGGCGTTGCCGGCGGTGTCGGCGGTGCTGGCTTGCACCGGGTCGATCGCGGCGGTGACTCTTGTGACGACGTTCAGCGGGACTCTGCGTGGTTTGCCTGCCGCGCCCCGGGTTCCGGAACTTGAGGAAACATCTGGAAAGGGAGAGTTCTGATGGAGGAAGACGCTGTGTTCCAGGTTTTGGTCAACGACGAGGAGCAGTATTCGCTGTGGCCCGCGGAGAAGGAGGTTCCGGCGGGGTGGCGTCCGGACGGGGCGCGGGGGAGCCGGGAGGAGTGCATGCGGCACGTCGACGAGGTGTGGACGGATATGCGGCCTCGTTCCCTTCGGGAGCGGATGGCTGCTGAGTGAGGTTTTGCTCGTCGCCTGGCGGCGACATTGCGCTGGGTGCTTGCGGTGGGCAACCCGAAGCCCCAGTGTGCTGACAGTTCGGGGGTGCTTGTCAAGGCGGGAAAGATGCCTTGACAAGCACCCCCGAACTGCAGGGCGGCTTCGTATCGGGGTGCGGGGGGATGTGGGTGCCCGGATGGGTTGGGTGCGCTGGTGGCGGTTGGGTGGGGGGTTGGGGCTAGCGCCCCAATGTGGCATTGGGTGCGTCGGATGCACCCAATGTGGCGTTGGTTGCGTCGCATGCACCCAATGCCACATTGGGGCGCGCTGCGGGGTGGCGGGCTGTGAAGGACTCCTTGAGGGAATCTGGTTCCGTGAAGGGGTCCCTCACGGACCGTCGGAGGTGGGGTCGTCTGTGAGGGGAACCCTGGGGGAATCTGAGTCCCTCAGGGTTCCCCTCACGGACGTCTGGAAGTGTTACGGCAGGACCAGGCCGTAGGCGCTGAGCGCCGCGGGCACGGGCTGGAAGAAGGTCTCGCCGCCGGAGTTGCAGTCGCCGCTGCCGCCGGAGGTGAGGCCCAGTGCGGTCGGGCCGTCGAACAGTGCGCCGCCGCTGTCGCCTGGTTCGGCGCAGACGGTGGTGTCGATCAGGCCGTACACGCTGCCTTCCTGATAATTCACCGTCGCGTCGAGCGCGGTGACCTGGCCTTCGTGCACGCCGGTCGTCGAGCCGCTGCGGGTGACGGTTTCGCCGACGGTCGCTTCGCCCGCGGCGGTGATCTCTTGCCCGGTGTTGACGGCGCTGGGGGCGTCGACGCCGGAATCGTAGGTGGCGTAAGAGTAATCCGTGCCGGGGAAGTCGGCGCCGGACGTGCTGGCGATGTGCTGCGAGTTGCCCTGGTCCTCCCACCAGTCGTTGGTGGCCACGCCGCAGTGCCCGGCGGTCAGCAGCGCGGGCTGGCCGCTCGAGGTGTGCACGTTGAAGCCCAGCGAGCACCGCAGGCCCTGGCCCCAGATCGCGTCGCCGCCGCTGATCAACGGGCGCAGCTTGCCCTTCGTCTGGGCGAACCGGGCCTTGTCGCCGAAGCTGTGCACGGCGTTGGTCACCTGGGCCAGCTTGGCTCCGGAGACCGTCGAATCGGCGGTGACGAGCACCTGTCCGGTTCGCGGGTCGACGCGCCACGCGGTGCCGGGGACGCTGGCCGTGCGGCCCAGTTCCGCGGTGACCGCCTTCAGTTGGGACGCGCGGTACTTCACGAACTTCGGCGTCGCGCCGGCCGCGCGGACCTGGTCGGCGGCGGCCTGGTCGGTGACGGTGACCGTCAGCCGGGAACTGGCCTGGTCGTAGTACGAGCCGACAGTGCGGTCGCCGAGCGACTTCGCGATGCTGGCGGACATGGCGGTCGCGGCTCTCGCGTCCTGCGGGGCCGAGGAAGGCTGGGCCGCCGCGACGCCGGATGCGGCGAAAATTGATCCAGCGGCCAGAACCGCCGCGGCGAAGGCGATACCGCCGCGTCCGCCGTGTCTTTGACTGAGTGCTGGGATCATGCACATCTCCGTTTCTCGCGAATAGGACGATGGCGCGCCGCGGTCAGCGAATGCGGCGCAATTTGCGAGTTTAGTGAAGCTCGGCAATCGCTTATACCCACGAAAGTTCCGAATCCCGTTCGGTTTTGCTGTCCAGCGGGGCTCGCCGTCCGCTCAACGGAAGCCCGTACCCGAACCATTAGCGGCTCGTTGAACTGCGCGAACACCGAACTCGAACGCCTTATTCGGCGTTCGGTTCATCCCGGTAATCGAGGTTCGTGCCGCCCCGCACGGTTCGGCTCCCTCCTTTCGACGGTGTTCGGACTCCGGCGGCCCTGGGACTCTGTGGTTTCCGGCGTGGGCCCGGCGCCCACGAAAGTTGTCCCCCGGCCGCAGATCAGGCCGAACTCTCCCGCGATCGGCGGGATGGGTTGCTATGGAAGGGAAAGCGATGCGGAAAATAATGCTGGCGGTGATGGGCGCGGCGGCTCTGCTGTTCGGGGTCGCCGCACCGGCGGTCGCGGCGCAGCCTGCCATCATCGGAGGCGGCGACGCCACCGAAACGTACTCGTTCATGGTGTCGCTGGACAACGGCTGCGGCGGCAGCCTGGTCGCGCCGCAGTGGATCATCACGGCACACCACTGCGGCTACGCCTCGACGGCGCGGATCGGCGCCATCGACATCAACGCGGGCGAGGTCGGCCAGATCGACAACGTGGTCACGAATCCCGGCACCGATCTCACCATGATGCACCTGAGCCAGCCCGCCCAGTCGGCTCCGGTCGCGATGGCGCAGAGCAACCCGTCGCCGGGAACGGGCGCGCGCCTGCTCGGCTGGGGCTGCATGAGCTGGCCGAACTGCCAGACTGCGCAGACCCTGCAGGAAATCGACCTGCAGGTGCTCGACAGCAGCGACTGCGCGGCGGGCGGCGGCGGAGCAGGCGACGTCTGCATTTCCGGCGACTACTCGCATTCCGCGTGCCACGGCGATTCCGGCGGGCCCGCGATCGTCGGCACCACCGGGAACTGGACGCTGGTCGGCGAAACCCACGGCCCCGGCGACAACGGCGGCGAATGCGCCACCAGCACGCTCTACACCGGCATCGCCCAGTACTCGTCGTGGATCCAGCAGCAGATCGGAAGCTGACCCGCACACCTTCGCGCGGAGAGGAAAAACCATGACCCTGCAACGCTTTGCCCGGTTCGCCGCCGGCGCGGCCGCCGCGGTCGTGCTGCCGCTGGCCGGCGCCGGGACCGCGGCCGCCGCCCCGCTGGACGCGGTGGAGCTGTACTACGACGCCAGCGGTTTGCCCGACTACCAGGCCGAAGCCACCCAGGCCGCGGCGAACTGGAACAACTCGGTGCACAACGTCCACCTGAACGACGGCGGCGCCGCGACCATCATCATGCACGAAACCACCGGCGGCGGTTCCTACACCACCACCGACGGGCACGGCAGCGGCGACATCTACATCGACACCCAGCAGGTCGCCGAAGGCAACGACCCGACCCGGATCATCGCCCACGAGATCGGCCACAACCTCGGCCTTCCCGACCACTACGAGGGCCCCTGCTCGGAACTCATGTCCGGCCACGGCCCGGGAATCTCGTGCAAGAACGCGATGCCCGACGCCCAGGAATCGGCACAGGTGGAAGCCAACTTCGCCAACGGCTTCGTGACGGTTCGCTTGCCGGAGAAGCACATCTACCGCTAGAAACGCCGACGCTCGCCGGAAGCGCGCTGCTTCCGGCGAGCATCGCCGTGCCTCAGCCGCGGGCGACCTCGACGTCGTCGAGGACCCCCAGCGCGTCCGGAACGAGAACCGCGACGGAGTGGTAGGCACTGACCAAATAGGACGACACCGCGCGGTCGCTGATGCCCATGAACCGCACGTTCAATCCCGGCCGGTATTCGTCGGCGAGGGATTTCGGCCGCAATCCGATGACGCCCGCGTCGTCTTCCCCGGTGCGCATCGCGAGCACCGACGTGGTGCCCGCCTCGGTGACCGGGATTTTGTCGCAGGGCAGGATCGGGACGCCGCGCCACGAGGTGACGCGTTTCCCGTCGACCACGACCGGCTCCGGGTAAATGCCCGCCCGCGTGCATTCGCGCCCGATTGCCGCGATCGCGCGCGGATGGGCGAGGAAGAAGCGTGTTTTGCGCCGGCGGCACAGCAGTTCGTCCAGGTCGCCGGGCGTCGGCGGACCGGTGCGGGTGGTGATCCGGGATGTGAGGTCGGCATTGTGCAGCAGGCCGAAATCCGGGTTGTTGACCAGCTCGTGTTCCTGCCGTTCCCGCAGCGCTTCCACGGTGAGCCGCAATTGCTGCTCGAACTGGTTCATCGGGTCGTTGTACAGATCGGTGACGCGGTTGTGCACCCGCAGGACCGTTTGCGCGACCGAGAGGTCGTACTCGCGCGGCGAGGGTTCGTAGTCGACGTAGGTGCCGGTGAGGACCGGTTCGCCGTCGTGGCCCGCGGACAGGTCGATTTCCGCCTCTCCCTTGCGGTTCTGCGGTTTCCGCGGCCGGGACGCGGCCTGCGCCACGTGTGCGCGCAGCGAGTCGAGCCTGCCGTTGAGCCGGGCGTACGAACCGGCGGGCAGCACCATGGCGACCACCCTGGTGGCGGCGCGGGCAGTGAACCCCCAGGTGGCGTCGTCCCTGGCGAGCAGTTCGCCGCCGAAGTGGTCGCCGTCGGTCGCGGTGCCGAGATGGGTTTCCGTGCCGTACTGCCCGGGGCCGTGCCGGGTGACCTTCCCGTGGACGACGAGCACGAGCTGGTCCAGCGCGCCCCCGGCGGACACGAGCGTGCTGCCCGCCTCGTACTCGCGCTGCTCGAACGCGTCGGCCAGCGCGCCGAGCGCCGTTTCGTCGGCGAACCCGCGCAGCAGCCCGAGTTCGGCGAGTTCGAGCGGGACGACCTGCACCCGCGCGCCGGTCTGGAAGAAGCTCACCTTGCCGTCGCCGACGGTGTAGGTGAGCCGCCGGTTGACCCGGTAGCTGCCGCCGGGCACCTCGACCCACGGCAGCTGCGACAGCAGCCACCGCGTGGTGATCGAGCGCATCTGCGGCAGCGACTTGGTCGTCGTGGCGAGGGTGCGGGCCGCCTTGACGCCGAGGGAAAGCTGCTGCTCTTCTTGCGTGACGGTCACCGGGCTCAGCCCTCCCGGCCGATTTCGGCGGCTTCCAGGATCGCGAGGGCGTCGGGCACGAGCACGGCGGCGGAGTAGTAGGCCGAGACCAGGTAGGACAGGATGGCCTGCTCGCTGATGCCCATGAACCGGACGTTGAGGCCCGGCTGGTACTCGTCGGGCAGCCCGGTCTGGTGGAGCCCGACCACGCCCTGTGCCTGCTCGCCGGTGCGCATCAGCAGGACCGAGCTGGTGCGGGTCTCGGTGACCGGGATCTTGTTGCACGGCAGGATCGGCACGCCGCGCCACGCCGGCACGTGGTTGCCGTTGAGGTCGACCGAGCCGGGGTAGATCCCCGCCTTGCTGCATTCCCGCCCGAACGCGGCGATCGTCTTCGGGTGCGCCAGGAAGACCCCGGGGTCCTTCCACACCAGCGAAAGCAGCTCGTCGAAGTCGTCCGGCGTCGGCGGGCCGGTGCGGGTGGGCACCCGCTGCTCGAAGTCGGCGTTGTGCAGCAGGCCGAAGTCGGGGTTGTTGACCAGCTCGTGCTCTTGCCGCTCCCGCAGCGCCTCGACGGTGAGCCGCAACTGCTGCTCGGTCTGGTTCATCGGCTGGCTGTAGAGGTCGGCGACCCGGCTGTGCACCCGCAGCACGGTCTGCGCGACGCTCAGCTCGTACTCGCGCGGCGAGGTGTCGTAGTCGACAAAGGTGCCCGGCAGCTGCGGTTCGCCGTCGTGCCCGGCGGACAGGGCGATCTCCGCCTCGCCGTGTTCGTTGCGGGCCGAGGACCCGCCCGCGATGAAGGCGTCGAGGTGCGCGCGCAGTGCGTCGGACCGGTTCAGCACGCCCTCGAACTCCTGGCGCGACAGCGTCAGCACGGTCGCGGAGGTGACCGCCTTGGCGGTGAACTCCCAGATCGCGTCCGAACTGGTGAGCGCGCTTTCGCCGAAGTAGTCGCCGTCCACGAGCGTGCCGAGCACGGTCTGGTCGCCGTAGGCGCCGACCCCGGCCTTCGTGATCTTGCCGTGCGCGACGAGGAACACCTGGTCGGCCCGGCTGCCGAATTCGGCCAGCACGTCGCCCGGCTGGTACTCGCGCTGCTCGAACCGCCCGGCCAGCTCGGCGAGGGCCTCCTCGTCCTCGAATCCGCGCAGCGGCGCGAGTTCCCCGAGTTCCGGCGGGATGACCCGGACCTCGGACCCGCTGGTCACGAACGTGACCCGGCCGTCGCCGACGGTGTAGCTGAGCCGCCGGTTGACGCGGTAGGTGCCCGCGGACACCTCGACCCACGGCAGCACCTTCAGCAGCCACCGCGAGCTGATGCCCTGCATCTGCGGCACGGACTTCGTGGTCGTGGCCAGTTGCCGCGCCGCTGCCCGGCCTAGGCTCAAGGGTTCCTGGTCTTCCACGTCCGCGGAGTCGACCGGATCGGTGACAGTCACAGCGAAACCACCTTGTCTGGGAAAGCTTGCCTGGGGAAGGTTGTCTGGGAAGCGAGTCCGGGAGTCAGGAGCCCGGGATCAGGACCGGTAGCGAGGGTTCGTGGCGTGCCATTCGAAGCCGCCGCCCATCCAGTCGCGGACGCCGGCGAGGAAGCGCTGCAGTTCCGGCGACGGGATCGAGAGCAGGGCGCGGTGCCCCTCCTCGAACTCGCGCACGATCCGGTTGTGCAGCGCGACCGTGGTCTCGACCGCCTCGGAGACCGGGCAGTCCCGGTCGGCGGCGATCTGGAGCACCATGTTGCAGACCGGGTTCTCGTCGGCCGCGTCCTTGGCCACCGAGTGGAGGTCGTTGACCAGGACGGTCGCGGTGCCCGCGCGCATCATCGCCTCCCGCACGCGCGGGTCGTAGTAGAACGGCGCGGGCAGTTCGTACCCGCCGACGGCGTCGATGAGGGTCATCGAGGTGTAGAAGCTGTCGTGCTGGCGGGCCGCGAGGTACTCCCAGGCCGGGGGATAGCGTCCGGTGTGGCGCCACGCGGCGTAGGCGTCCCAGCTGACGAACATCGCGAAGGTCGAATAGCAGACCCGCTGGACCAGCACCGGCGAACCGTGCCTGCCGAGATGGTCGACCGCGGAGCGGAACCCGACCCGGATCGGATCGGCCGCCAGCGCCTCCTCCAGCGGCACGGAGAACTCGCCCGCGGGCGCGACCGGGTCCATCGCGGCCATGACCAGCGCCAGCCGCGGCGGCAGTTCGGTCGGCGAGGCGCCGAGGGAGCTGTCGTCGGCGTAGTAGTCGTCGGCCGCCCACCACACGGCGTTGAGCTGCGCGGCGATCAGCAGCCGGTCGGGATCGTCGCAGTCGGGATGGGCCAGCATCACCAGCCGCCCGAGCGTGGCCCGCGCGATCTGGTCCAGCCCCTCGCCCTCGAACCCGCAGCCCGCCGCCCACTCGACCAGCCGCCGGTCGACCTCCTCGGCGAGCGGCTCGTTCACCCGCCGCACCGCCGGGCAGTACAGCGGCGACGCGCTGCCGTCGCCCCATTCCCGTTCCGCGTACGCCGGATCGGTCCCGCCGGACGGCGCGAACTGCTCCGCGATCCGGGCCGCGGACGTGCCGAGCCCGAGCGGCCCGCTCAGCCAGCCGGTCGGGCACGCGAGGTCCGGGCGGACCGCTGCGATTCCGGACATGACGGCGGCCCCGCTCAGACGCGGTCGGCGGCGATGAGCAGGTACTGGAAGCTGCCCTCGCGGTAGGCGGTCAGGAACGGCTGCTCGATGCCGGTCGCCACGGACGACTGCTCGCGCAGCTCCCAGTACGGGATCGTCGCCGCGGTCAGGTCCACCACGTTGATCGGGACGAACCCGTTGGCGGCGAGCGCCGCGAAATAGTCGCTGCGGGCGTGGATATTGCAGATGTAATGCTGGTCGATCTGGCTCACCGCGCGCGAACGCCCGCCGGTCAGGTCGTTGTAGCATCCGGTGATCGTGACGAACCGCCCGCCCGGCCGGAGCTGCCGCGCGTGTTCGGCGAACAGTTCGCGCAGATCGACGTACATCGTGCTTTCGTTGTTCCAGATTCCGGCGAAATCGCCGCTTTCGAATCCGGTGTCGAGCATGTTCCGCAAATGGAATTGCACGGAGCCGTCGATTCCGCGCAGCCGGGCCTGTTCGTTGGCGAATTCGACCTGCTGCTCGGAAATGGAGATGCCGTCCACCCGGGCGCCGAACCGCTGGTGCGCCTGGACGCTGGTGCCGCCGCGCCCGCATCCCGCGTCCAGCAGCCGGTCGGCCGCATTGATCGGGGCGAGGTGCTGCAGCAGGAATTCCGACTGCGCGGTCTCCAGCCGGTGCATCTCGGCGATGATCGCCTCGTCCCGCCGGTCGCCCCGTCCGTCCAGAACGGACGGATCGTAGTCGCCGATGCCGTAGTGGTGGTGGTAAAGCCCGTCGACGTCGCCTAGGCGCAGGTTCACCGGGTCCTTTTCGGCGTTCCAGTAGTCGGCGACCGACTGCTGATACGCGGTGCGGGCAACCGGACGGGCAACAGATGTCATGATGAACTCCCTTTTCGGGTCGCAATTCCCGATCGGCACGCGGCGAACTGCGCCGGCGCGCTCCCGGGCTGATGCGAAGCGGCCGGCTTTTCCTCGATCCGGGACCGAGGCTAGCGAGGATTCTTTTGCCCGGACAAGACGATTCGCGGGAATTCACTCGCGGGCTGGCGGGGCCGCGTTTCCGTGCCTCTTCTGGCCTAGGAAGGCACTCCTGCGGGGTGTTCGCGAGCCGGTGCCCGGGGCACGAACGATGCCGCCGGGAACACGGCCGGATGACGGCATGCGACAGACCGTGGACAACCCTGGCGGACGGGTGACCCCCGATGGGCCGAAGCGGTTCCGGCCCGCGGAACCGGGGGCGGCTCGGGCGGGGTTCGGCCGTCCGAGCGGGGCGCTGAGCCCGATGCCGGGGAGGTGCTGCGCGGCCCTGCGCCTGCTGGACCATCCACAAAGGACACCAGGGCCGTCGAATTGCCCGATTGATGCCCGAATGGCCAGGTCCGAAGGTCCGTGAGGGGCACCTTCACGGACTCAGAGTCCGTGAAGGTGCCCTTCACGGACGGCCAAGCCCGCTCCGGCCGCCCGCCGCCCCGCCAAGAGCAGCACCAGTCCTGGAGCCGGCTTCGACCGTCCGTGAAGACATCCCTGGGTTTTGGTTGTCAAGCGGCGGTGTGTTGTTGTGTGTTGTGGTGGGG
>NZ_JBHUKS010000031.1:0-1145 GCF_042684085.1 Amycolatopsis silviterrae | reverse complement strand
CGTCTTACCGTCGCTTCACCCTGGCCATGGGTAGATCACTCCGCTTCGGGTCTAGACCACGCGACTACATTCGCCCTGTTCAGACTCGCTTTCGCTACGGCTACCCCACCCGGGTTAACCTCGCCACGCAGCACTAACTCGCAGGCTCATTCTTCAAAAGGCACGCCATCACGTCGAAACGCTCTGACGGCTTGTAGGCACACGGTTTCAGGTACTCTTTCACTCCCCTCCCGGGGTACTTTTCATCTTTCCCTCACGGTACTCGTCCGCTATCGGTCTCCAGGAAGTATTTAGGCTTACCGGGTGGTCCCGGCAGATTCACAGCAAATTCCACGAGCTCGCTGCTACTCGGGAACACCAGACAAACACACGCAACGTGTTTTCGCGTACGGGACTCTCACCCACTCCGGTCCGCCATCCCAAGCGGTTCCACTAACACGCGCGCACATTCCGAGGACTGTCAGATCCTCGACGCTGGGTCCCACAACACCGCCTGCACAACGCCTGACAGCTTGACATGCAAACGGTTTAGCCTCTTCCGCTTTCGCTCGCCACTACTCACGGAATCACTTTTGTTTTCTCTTCCTGCGGGTACTGAGATGTTTCACTTCCCCGCGTTCCCTCCACACCGGCTATATATTCACCGGCGGGTAACACCACATCACTGGTGCTGGGTTTCCCCATTCGGAAATCCTCGGATCACAGCTCGGTTGACAGCTCCCCGAGGCATATCGCAGCCTCCCACGTCCTTCATCGGCTCCTGAAGCCAAGACATCCACCATGTGCCCTTAACAACTTGACCACAAAGATGCTCGCATCCACTCTACAGTTCTCAAACACCACACCAGAAACAACGTGTGTTGCCTCAGGACCCAACAGCGTGCCAGCAAACAAGAACCCGCCCGGATCCGCGGCCGCCGTTCCACGCGAAGCAAGCTCCGCAGTACTAAGTCGGCGGCATCACCACCGCGAGAACCCGTAACCAGTAGTTCCACAATTCCTTGAGCAACCAGAGCAAAACCGCGTGCGGGTTTTAAACTCCGGCCACTCCCAGCACGATGACCGGGATGTGTTGTGCTCCTTAGAAAGGAGGTGATCCAGCCGCACCTTCCGGTACGGCTACCTTGTTACGACTTCGTCCCAAT
>NZ_JBHUKS010000030.1:0-229585 GCF_042684085.1 Amycolatopsis silviterrae | reverse complement strand
CGCGGCCTCGCGGCCTCGCGGCCTCGCGGCCTCGCGGCCTCGCGGCCTCGCGGCCTCGCGGCCTCGCGGGGCGGGCACTGTGTTCGGTTCGTCTCGCGGGTCGGGCTGTTCGGTTCGCGCGGACCTCGGCGGGCGGGTCTCCCTGTCGATGTCCACCGTCGGGTACGGACTGCGGCTGCGGTGCGGGAACCGGATTCGGCCGAATGCGATGCCACGACGTCGGTGCGCTCTGTCCGCTGCGCGGTCACCCACCCGGCCCAGTGGCGCGGTCAGCTGGGTCCCGCGTGTGCGCCGATGTCGTCGGCGAAGGTCGTGACCCTGGTGTAGATCCCGGGTTTGCCGGGCTTTCCGCAGCCGTCGCCGTAGGACACGATGCCGACGACCGTGTCGCCGACCATCAGTGGGCCTCCGGAGTCGCCTTTGCACGCGTCGATGCCGCCGTTCGGGTAGCCGGCGCAGAGCATGCTCGTCGCGGAGTATTCCGGGTAGGCGGTGCGGCAGGTGGAATCGTCGGCGATGGGGACGGTGGCTTGGCGCAGGTAGTCTGACCGGTCGCCGCCGTCGGCGATGCGGCCCCAGCCCAGGACGGTGGCGTTGGTGCCGGCGGGGTAGCGGTTCGGGTCGCGGGCCAGGTCGGCCGGGTGGTAGGGGAGCGAGCCGCGGACGGTCAGCACGGCGATGTCCGAACCTTGGTGCGGGTCTTGGAAATCCGGGTGCTGCCAGGCGGCGGATACCGCGCGGACCACCCCGTCCTGGGTGCGTTTGTCTTCACGGCCGGCTATGACGCTGATTTCGCTGGCCGGGACGTCGGCGGGGCAGTGGGCCGCGGTCGCGACCGCGGTGCGGCTGATGATGACGCCGCCGCAGAACTGGGTTCCGTGACTGTCCACTAAGTACACTGCGTACGGATGTTGTTCCAGAGAAGCCTTTTCGCCGCCGATGACGGCAGGAGCGGCACCGGCGGTGGATGTGGTCAGGGTGACGGCGAACAGGACGATGGCGGCGATGAGTGCGAAACGGCGTGGCATGGCGGACCCCCTCGGCTGCGGTAGCGCACGTTAGCCACTTTAACCGGCGGTTGAGCGGGAAACCGTCGCTGAACCGGGTGGAAACGGGGGAGGCCCGGGCTAGGTGCCGGGGCGGGGCGATGCTGCGGAAACGCAGTTCGCGCAAGGGGATCCAGTGCGAACTCCGGGGCGAAGGGCTGGGCCTGGCGGTGAGGAACGGCTTAGGCAAGCGGAGTTCGGAAGGAAGGCTCGCGGACCGAGCACCGAGAAAACCGCATCGCCCCAAGCATGAACCCCAACAGGCCAAACAGCCCGGAAAAGGGAAGTCGCCGGCACGAGCCCCCAGACCCGCCCCGGCAACCCCCGACCCCGGCCCGTCTCAGCAGAGCGGTGCCACCGGCTTGTCCGAGCCGGTCTTCACGTACGTGTCCGAGATGTAGTGCCCGGGCCCGATCCGGTCCCAGATCTTGCTCGTCCCGAACTTCCCGGTCACCGTGTCCCCGTTGACATAGCACTCGATGTTCACCCTGGCGTAGTTAGCCGCCAAGCCTTTCACCGACGACGACGTGTGCGCGCCCGACCGGACGTTCACCGGGTCGCCTGCCGTCTGCACCAGGCCGGTGGCCGCGGCGGAACCCGTCCACAGGTACGTGACCTTCACGTTCCCGTTGTCGCCAAGGCCGACTCCGGAGCTGAACGTGCCGTCGGCGAGGTCGATGCCCGCGGGGTTGCCGACTTTGTAGCCGAGGTCGTCGCGGCCGCCGTTGTAGCCGTTGTGGTAGGCGGCATAAGCCTCCGGCTGGCCTTGGGGCAGGTCCTTGAACTCCGCGCGCACCGAGGGCGGGTTCCAGTAGTCGTCCTTGGTGTTCCACGGGCCGACGTCCCAGACCGGCGCGTATTCGCAGCGGCTGTTGTCCGTCTTGCACACGCGCACGGTGTAGTTGCCGGTTCCCTTGGGCGACAATGCCTTCCCGGACGGAAGCGCGACGAAGTGGTCGTTGCTCGTGATGACGTGGCCGTTCGCGGTGGTGTGGCCGGTGAGCCCTTCGCGGGTGGCGTAGATGGTGTAGGTGAGCGGGGTGGCCGCGGCGATGGCGTTCGCCTGCGGGGCCAGTGAGCTGGTCAGCGCGACGTCGCGCACGGTCGGGCGGGCGGTGCTGGTGCCGGACAGGGTGATTCTGGTTTGCACGACGGTCACCGCGCGGGGGAGCGACGTGCCGGCGGGTGTCCACTCCGTCCAGTCGTCGGCGCCGTTGCGGCCGCGGACGTCGACGTCGACGGACGTGCCCTGCGGAGCGTCTGCGGCGACTTCCGCGGCTATCCGGTTGGCTGGCGCGGACAGGCGCCGTTCGGCGGAGAGCAGGTAGCCCTCGCTTCCGGCGGCTCGGTCGGCGGGTCTCCACGCGGAGTCCCGCAGCGTGAGTGCGCCGCTGGACGTGGCGACGTTGACGTCGTCACTGTCCACTGAGGACAGATCAGCGCGCCAGGCGCCGGAGGCCTCGGCGGCGCTCGCGGGGGTCGCTGCAGCGGTGACCGCTCCCGCGGCGAGCAGTGCGGCGACTGCGCGCCGGACCAGCACATTCCCGACCACGAAGGATCTCCCTTCACTCGTCCGAATCGAACTGCCGGGAGTGTCGGAGGGGTCCGTACACGATCCATACAACGATCTCGCCCGGTCGTGTACCGGAGGCGCGAGGTTGACAGCGGTGGGTCACGTAGATAACTTTGCTGACAAAGTTAATTTACTAGCAAAGGAAGTGCGGGATGACTATCCTGGTGACGGGGGCGCGCGGGAACGTCGGGAGCGAGGTCGTCCGTGTGCTGCGGGACGGCGGGCATGAGGTGCGGGGGTCGGCGCGGGACGCCGGGAAGCTGGATCTGCCGGACGCGGTGTCGCTGGACCTCGCGGCCGAGGGCGGGTTCGAGGACGCGTTGCGCGGCGTGGACGCGATCTTCCTCTATCCGACGCGGCCGAATGGTGCGGCGGATTTCCTTGCGGCAGCGAGGAAATCGGGAGTTTCGTACGTCGTGCTGCTGTCGTCGCCGGACGTCTACGAGGGGGCGGCGGACAATCCGATCCGGCGGGGGCATCTGCCCGCGGAGGCGGCGGTCGCGGAGTCTGGGCTGCCGTTCACGGTCCTGTATCCGGGCTGGCTGGCGGGCAACGCCCGGCGCGACTGGGGTGCGGCGATCCGGGCAGGGGGGCCGGTGCGGCTCGTCGCACCGGAGGCGCAGTGCACGCCGACGGCGGAGGCGGACGTGGGCGCGGTCGCGGCGAAGTTGCTTACCGAGCGTAGCTACCCGGGGCGGGCGCTGACGGTGACCGGGCCGGAGTCGATGACGCAGCGTGGGGTGGTGGAGACCCTCGCGGAGGAATTGGGTCGCTCGATCGAAGTGGCGGCCGAAACGCGGAGCGAGGCGCTGGCCCGGCGGCCGGAGTGGATGCCGGAGGCGGTCCTGGAGCATCTGATGGACGTCGAGGAGGCGGCGGTGGGGCGAGCGGCACCGGTGAACAACACGGTGGAACGGTTTGCTGGGCGAGCGACGTCATTCCGGGAATGGGCGCGGGCGCATAAGGACGACTTCGCTTAAGTGTCCGATATGGACAGTTAGGCGAGCTTCCAGGAGACCCCGGCGGGCCGTACCCGGGATTCGCACAGTTCCCGCACCGCGCGCAGGACGTCCTCGGCGGGAACCTCGCTGCCCGGCGGCTGCGGGAAGTGCGCTCCTTGCAGGCTGAAGTAGTCGACCGGCTCCTCGCCTGAGCCAGCAGCGGGCAGGTAGGTCTCGCCGTTTTCGTGCCACACCAGGCTTCCCCGGTCGCCGCGCAGGCCGGCGACCAGGTATGGCGTCCGCGGCTTCCGGCCCGCGTACAGCCACCACACGACCCCGCTGCCGGGGGCGGGCGGTTCGGCGGCGCGCAGGGCGGAGAGCACGTCGTCGACAGTCGCCTCGGTGACGTCGTATCCGGTCCGGCGACGGGCGTCTTCGATGCTCGCCATGGTGCGCTCCGCTCGTGAAGTGTTCTGATACTACTCGGTACCGATCGGCGAGCGACTTGTGGAATGGCCGGCGCGGAGCCGGGCCGCGCGCAGGGTCAGATAACGCTGCTCGGCGGTGTTTCCGGTGCGTGCGGCGGCCGCGGTGTAGTGGCGGACGGCCTCCTCCTGTTCGCCGGCCAGCTCCAGCAGATGCGCCCGGGCGGCGGCGAGGCGGTGGTGGTCGGGGAGCGAATCGTCGAGGCCGGCCAGCATCGCGAGCCCGGCGTCCGGGCCGTGCACCATCGCAGTCGCGATCGCGCGGTTGAGCGTTACGACCGGGTTGCCGGTCAGCGCCTCGAGCCGCGTGTACAACGTGAGCACGCGCGGCCAATCGGTGTCCTCGGCCCGCAGCGCGATGTCGTGCGTCGCGGCGATCGCCGCCTGCAGCCGGTACTCGCCGATGCCGTCGCGGGTCAGCGCGGCGGTGATCAGCGCGACGCCTTCCCGGATCAGCGAACGGTCCCACAGTGCCCGGTTCTGGTCGGCGAGCGGGATCAGGTCGCCGTCCGGGCCGGTGCGGGCCGGACGGCGGGCGTCGGTGAGCAGCATCAGCGCGAGCAGCCCGGCCGCTTCGCCGTCGTCCGGGAGCGCGGCGTGCAGCAGCCGCGCCAGCCGGATCGCCTCGGCCGACAGTTCGGCGCGGTGCAGTCCGCCGCGCCCGCTGCTCGTGTATCCCTCGTTGAACACGAGGTACAGCACGTGCAGCACGGACCGCAGCCGCGCCTGCCGGTCGCTGGCGGCGGGCATCCGGAACGGCAGGCCGGACTTCTTGATTTTCGCCTTCGCCCGGCTGATCCGTTGCGCCATCGTGGCTTCCGGCACGAGGAACGCGCTGGCGATCTCCGCGGTCGTCAGGCCGCCGACGGCCCGCAGCGTCAGCGCGATCGCCGACGCGGAGGTCAGCGACGGATGCGCGCACAGGAACAGCAGTGTCAGCGTGTCGTCCCGGTCCGGCACCTCGGCGCCCCGCGGCTCGGCGGCGACGGTGTCCTCGCGCCGCCGCCGGGCCTGGTCGCTGCGGAAGCCGTCGATGACCCGGCGGCTGGCGGTCTGCAGCAGCCAGCCGCGCGGATTCTCCGGGATGCCCTCGACGGGCCAGTGCTGCACCGCGGCGAGCAGCGCTTCCTGAGTCGCGTCCTCCGCCGCGCCGAAATCGCCGGACCGGCGCGCGAGGACGGCGAGGACCTGGGGCGCGAGCGTGCGCACCAGGTCCTCGACCCGGGCCTCCGGCATCAGACGGCCGGCGCGCTCATGACCTGGCGGACCTCGATCGGCGCCCGCAGCGGCGCGCCTTCCGGGCCCGGCGCGGCGGAAATCCGGGTCGCGATCTCCAGCGCCCGCGTCTCCGATTCGACGTCCACCACCCGGTACCCGGCCAGCAGTTCCTTGCCTTCCGGGAACGGGCCGTCGGTGACGACCGACCCGCCGTTGCCGTCCGAGACCACGGTCTTGGCCGCTTCCGGCCCGGCCAGCCCCTCCGCCTCGACGAGTTCCCCGGCCTCGGCCAGTTCGGCGTTGAGCACGTGCTGGAACTGGATGTGCGCGCGGATGTCCTCGGGGGCCCACTCCGGCAGCGGCACGTCGCAGCCCTCGCCCTCGGCGTAGGTCTGCAGCAGCATGTACTTCGGCATGGCTTTTCCTCCAGTGTCCGGCTCGCCGCTTCCGGGCGGGCTCATCAAGGGAACGGAACCCGCGCGCCGTCTTCGACATCCCCCGCGGACATTTTGCCGGGAAAATTCTCCGAGCGTGGGCACCTTGGGTGGTCTCAGTCTCAGTGCCGGGGACGCCAGTGTGGTCTAGCAGGTAGGTTGCGGTAAGCAACTCACCTGGAGGGACCGTGAGCACGACGACCTTCGCCGCGGTGTCCGCGGTCAAACAGCAGTCGGACACCGGGTTCAGCGTCGACCTCAGCCCGGCGTGGACCATCGGCGGCCGTCCGAACGGCGGCTATCTGCTGGCCACCATCGCCCGCGCGGCGACGGTCGTGGCCGGGCATCCGGACGTCCTCGCCGCCAGCGCGCACTACCTGCGCTCGCCCGAACCGGGCCCGGCGGAGATCGAGGTCGAGGTCCTGCGCACCGGCCGGACCGCGACCCAGCTGCGCGGACGGCTGCTCAAGGAAGGCGTGCCGCAGGTCGAGGCCCTGCTGACGCTGGGCAAGCTCGGCGAGACCGAACCGTTCTGGCAGGACGGCGTGCCGCGGCCGGAGTTCGGCACGTTTTCGGGTGAGCCGTGGGGCGGGGGCGTGGAGTCCGCGGGCTTCCCGATCGCGATCCGCGACGAGATCGACGTGCGCTTCGACCGGCCGATGGCCGACGGGCCCAGCGGCCGCGGCGAACTGCGCGCCCTGCTCGCGCTGCCCGGCGGCGAGTCGTTCGACCCGGTCAGCCTGCTGTTCGCGGTCGACGCGCTGCCGCCGGCGACCTTCGACATCGCGCCGTCCGGCTGGGTTCCGACGCTGGAGCTGACCGCCTACGTCCGGGCGCATCCCGCTCCCGGGCCGGTCCGGGTGCTGCACCGCGCCCACTTGATCGGCGACGGGCGGGTCGACGAGTCCTGCCACGTGTGGGACAGCAAGGGAACGCTGGTCGCGCACAGCACGCAGCTGGCCGGGATCCGCCTCGGCTGACGCAGGCTCGGTCCGGTCCGGTCCGTGAAGGACTCCTTGCGGGAATCCAAGGCCGATGCCGGGGACTTAAGGCGGCGCGGCGGGCACCGTTGAGGAGTGTTTGCCCAGGTCGCAGGACTGGCGGGACTGCGGCGGCTCGTCCGCTCGGCGGCTCGGCGGGGAGGACTAGCGCCCCAATGCGGCATTGGGTGCATGTGATGCGCCCAATGTGGCATTGGGTGCATCACGGGAACGGTCAGACAGGAATCAATCGGGCATTTCGGCGGCACCGGCGTCCTTTATGGACGGTCAGCGGCCCGCGGCGACGCAGCCTAAGTCCCTCGCAGGGGAATCCAAGGTCGTGACGGGAACCCTCGCGGACTCGTGAAGCCGGTCCCTCCGCAGCCGGGTCAGCGGATCCCGGCCAGAGCGCCGGTCGTGACCAGCCGGTACCCGGTGCGTCCGGAGAACTCCGCGGTCAGCGCGAACCGGTCCCCGCGCACCAGCGTGTGCCGCCATTCGATCCGTTTTCCCGCGCTGGTGCCGAGGCGTCCGATGGAGAACGCGCCGACGGTCTCGCCGCAGCCCAGCAGGGTGCGTTCGGCCCGCGTCGGCACGACCGCGCGGATCTGCTCCTCGCCGTGGTCGAGCCGGACGCCGGTGCGGCGGTGCAGTTCGCCGTACAGGCTGGTGTGCTGGAAATCCGCGTTGAGCAGCGGCCGCGCGAGGTCGGCGGGCAGCCACACCCGGTCGACGGCCAGCGGGTCGTTTCCGGCCAGCCGCAGGCGTTCCAGGTACAGCAGGGGAGTGGAGCCCTCCAGCGACAGGCGTTCGGCGACCACCGCGTCCGCGCGGATGTCGAGGCGGCGCACGACGCTGTGCTGGTCGAGCCCGGCCTCCTCGACCGCGGCGAACAGGCTGTAGAGCGCGCCGAGCGGCTGCTGGATCTCCGCGGCCGCGGCGACGCGGGGCTGGCGTCCGCGTTCGGCGATGAGCGTGCCGTCCGCGCGCAGTTCGCGCAGTGCCTGCCGGACTGTCTGCCTGCTCACGCTGTATTCCTCGGCGAGCGCGAGTTCTCCGGGGAACGCGCCGTCGAACTCGCCAGCGCGGATGCGCACCAGCAGCCGCTGCTGCAGCTGCCGCCACAGCGGCTGTCCGCCCGCGCGGTCCAGCTCCGCCTCGCCCATGCCGGAACAGTACCGCTTGCCAAATGTACGCACAGCTCTTAGATTAAATGTACGTACATTAGCGAGGAGGCCGAAGTGCGCACAGGAGCAGACCGGTGACCGGGGCAGCGCTGGGAGCGACCCGCGCGACGGCGGAGTGGCGGGCCAAGCTCGCCCGCCCGGTGCCCGGGCTCGCGGTCGCGCTGCTGGTCGCGGCGGTGGCGACGGCGGGCGGGAAGCTGGTTCCGGTGGTCGGCGGGCCGGTGCTCGCGATCCTGCTCGGCGCGATCGCCGGCGCGGTGGTGCCGGGGCTGCGCGGCTGGCGGTTCAGCCCGGGCTACGCGATCGCGTCGCGGCCGGTGCTGCAGCTGTCGATCGTCGTGCTGGGCACGGGACTGTCGATCCAGCAGGTGGTGCACGTCGGCGGGCAGTCGCTGCCGGTGATGCTCGGCACGCTCGCGATCGCGCTCGGCGGCGCGTGGGTGCTCGGCCGGTTCCTCGGCGTCCGCGGCGACACCCAGACCCTGATCGGCGTCGGCACCGGCATCTGCGGCGCGTCCGCGATCGCGGCGACCAGCGCCGTGCTGAAGCCGAAGGAAGCCGATATCGCTTACGCGCTCGGCACGATCTTCACCTTCAACGTCGCCGCGGTCCTGCTGTTCCCGCCGCTCGGGCACGCGCTCGGGATGTCGCCGCACGCGTTCGGCCTGTGGGCGGGCACCGCGGTGAACGACACGTCCTCGGTCGTCGCGGCTTCCTACGCGTACGGCGGCGACGCCGGCTCGTACGGCCTCGTCGTGAAGCTCACCCGCACACTCACGCTGATTCCGATCGTGCTGTTCCTCGCCGTGCTCGCCGCGCGCAAGCAGTCCGGCGGCCGGGTTTCGCTGCGCGCCATGCCGTGGCACCGGCTGGTCCCGCCGTTCCTGATCGGCTTCCTCGCCGCGGCGACGGTGGAAAGCGCGGGCTGGATCCCGGAGTCGTGGCACGCGCCGCTGTCGACGCTCGGCACCTTCCTGATCACCATGGCGCTCGCCGGAATCGGCCTCGCGCTCAAGCCGTCCGACCTCCGCAAGGCGGGCCACAAGCCGCTGCTGATGGGTGCGATCCTGTGGATCGCGGTCGCCGCGTCCAGCCTCGGGCTGCAGGCGCTGACCGGCGGGATGTGACGCGCTAGCGCACGCGCGGATTCCGCTTCCGCCGCCGTCGCGCGGTCAGCGCATCGAGGAGCCGGGGCAGTCCCCGGCTCCTCCGCACGAACACAATGGATTCGCCGTGCGAGGCCGTCTCGGTCTCCGCGGCGTTTTCCGTTCGCGGGCCGCGCCGGAACTCCTCCAGCCGCGCGGCGAACTCGGCAGGGTCGCCGCCGACGTCCGGGTGATGGGTGCGCACGAGCCGGCGGTAGGCCGCCTTGTCGGCTTCCGACCACGCCCTCCGCTCGTCCACCGCCGTCCTTCCCCCGGTTGAGGGTTCCGCCCAGTGCTCCTGCCGGAATTCGGCAGGAACTGCCAACCGGCGGTTCAACGATACAGTTCAAGCACATGATCGAACTCAGCCTGGACGAACTGCGTGCCGTCACTGCTTACGCGGTGGCCTGTGCGGAGCCCGCGTTGCCCGTCTTCGAGCAAGCCCGTCCGGACGACCGCCGCCCGCACGACGCGATCGAAGCGGCCCGGGCGTTCGCCGAAGGAGCCAAGCGCAGCAAGGCAATCCGGGACGGCGCGTGGGCAGCGCAACGGGCGTATCAGGAAACGCGCGACACCGGTCAGACTGCGGCGAGCGAGGCCGCGCGGGCCGCTGTCGCGGCGGCGGGTGCGGCGTTCCTGCATCCACTCGCGAAAGCGACGCAGGTGTGGCACATCCTGGGCCCGGCCGGGCATGCGGCGTATGCGTTGGAGCTGGCCGGCAAAGCGGTTCAGCGCCCGGCGGCCGATCCGGTGGTGGTCCGGGTGCTGTCTCGGTATCCGGCGGCACCGGGCGGCCGTGGCCGGGCGGGGGAGCTGGTGCGCGAGCTGGATGCCTTGCTGCGCAAGGCTTAGCGAACCCGCTCCACCCGCCGCTCGTCCCAGACCGGTTCCGGGGTTTCGCGCACGACGCCGTCCGAACCGAAGACCAGGTAGCGGTCGAACGAGCGCGCGAACCAGCGATCGTGGGTGACCGCGAGCACCGTGCCCTCGTAGGACTCCAGCCCCTCCTGCAGCGCCTCGGCCGATTCCAGGTCGAGGTTGTCGGTCGGCTCGTCGAGCAGCAGCGCGGTGGTGCCTTCCAGCTCCAGCAGCAGGATCTGGAAGCGCGCCTGCTGCCCGCCGGACAGCCGGTCGAACGTCTGCTCGCCCTGGCGGTGCAGTTCGTATCGGCGCAGCGCGGACATCGCCGCGCCGCGGTCGCGCGCGTGTTCCGTCCACAGCACGTCGATCAGCGTGCGGCCGGTGAGCTCCGGGCGCGCGTGCGTCTGCGCGAAATGGCCGGGCACCACGCGTGCGCCGGTTTTCCACTCGCCGGTGTGCGCGACGTCGCCGCCCGCGAGCAGCCGCAGGAAATGCGACTTCCCGGAGCCGTTCGAGCCGAGCACCGCCACCCGCTCGCCGAAGAAGATCTCCAGCGAGAACGGTTTCATCAGCCCGGTGAGCTCCAGATTCGCGCAGGTCACCGCGCGCACGCCGGTGCGGCCGCCGCGCAGCCGCATCCGGATGTCCTGCGGCCGCGGCGGTTCCGGCGGGGGACCGGCCTCCTCGAACTTCCGCAGCCGGGTCTGCGCCGCCTTGTACCGCGACGCCATCTCGTCGCTGCGTGCGGCGTACTGCTGCATGTCGCGGACCAGCCGTTTGAGCTGCGCGTGCTTCTCGTCCCAGCGCCGCCGCAGCTCGTCGTAGCGGGCGAACCGTTCCTGGCGCGCCTCGTGATATGTGCCGAAACCGCCGCCGTGCACCCAGGCGTCCGCGCCGTCGCCGCCGGGCTCGACGCTCACGATCTTGTCCGCCGCCCGCGCGAGCAGCTCGCGGTCGTGCGAGACGAACAGGACGGTCTTGCGGGTTTCCTTCAGCCGGGCTTCGAGCCAGCGTTTGCCGGGCACGTCGAGATAGTTGTCCGGCTCGTCCAGCAGCAGCACCTCGTCCGGCCCGCGCAGCAACGCTTCCAGCACCAGGCGTTTCTGCTCGCCGCCGCTGAGCGTGCGCACGAGCCGCCACCGCGCCCGGTCGAACGGCACGCCGAGCGCTTCGGTGGCGCACATGTCCCAAGTGGTCTCGAACTCGTAGCCGCGGGCTTCGGCCCAGTCGCTGAGCGCCTGCGCGTATTGCATTTGCGCGGCCTCGTCGTCGACCTCCAGCATCCGCTCCTCGGCCGCGTCGACCGCGGCGGCAGCGTCGCGAACCCGTTTCGGGGCAACGGAAACCAGCAGGTCCCGCACGGTCCGCTCGTCGCGCACCGACCCGACGAACTGCGCCATCACGCCCAGCCCGCCGGACACGGTGACCGCGCCCTCGTCCGGCTTCAGCTCGCCGGACAACAGCCGCAGCAGCGTGGTTTTCCCGGCCCCGTTGGGGCCGACCAGCGCGACGACCGCGCCCTCGCCGACCCGGAACGAGACGTCGCCGAGCAGCGGACGCCCGTCGGGCAGCACATAGCGCAGGTGCGCGGCTTCCAAATGGCCCATGGGCGGGACTCTACCCAGAGCGCCGCGAATGGCCGCACGGTTTTTCGGGGGTCGTGAGCGGCAATCCCGGTTGGCACCGGGATTGCCGCTCACGAGGGGTTATGCCTTGCGCTGCATGCTTTCCCGCGCCGGGTTGGCCTGCTCCGCCGCCTTCGGGTCCTTCTCGCCCTGCTTCGCGCGCACGCCGGATTCGACGCGGTCGCCGAGATCCTTGTCCACGTTGTGCCAGTACTCGAAGGCCCGCTTCAGCACCGGTTCGGTGACCCCGTTCAGCAGGTGCCCGACGATGTTGTCCACCAGCCGTTCGCGCGCGGCGTCGTCCAGCACGTCGCGCACCATCGTGCCGGCCTGGCCCCAGTCGTCGTCCTCGGCGTGGTCGACGTAGGCCGAGCGGACCATCTCGCCGTCGGCGTGCCAGCCCGCGGGCGTGCCGTAGCGTTCGGTGTCGGCGCGCGGGCCGCCCTTGGAGTTCGGCGCGTACACCGGGTCCGAGACCTTGGCGTAGCGCATCGCGCCGTCCTTGCTGTAGCTGTGCACCGGCGCGACCGGCGCGTTCACCGGCAGCTGCTTGTAGTTCGCGCCGATCCGGTACCGGTGTGCGTCGGCGTAGGCGAAGATCCTGCCCAGCAGCATCCGGTCCGGGCTCGGGCCGATGCCGGGCACCAGGTTGTTCGGCTCGAACGCGGCCTGCTCGATCTCGGCGTGGTGGTCGGTCGGGTTGCGGTCCAGCGTCATCCTCCCGACCTCGATCAGCGGGTAGTCGCCGTGCGGCCACACCTTCGTCAGGTCGAACGGGTTGAACCGGTAGGTCTTCGCGTCCTCGAACGGCATCACCTGGACGTGCAGCGTCCAGCTCGGGTGATCGCCGCGCGCGATGGCCTCGAACAGGTCGCGGGTGTGGTAGTCGGTGTCCGCGGACGCCATCTGGTCGGCCTCGTGCTGGGTGAAGTGCTCGACGCCCTGGTCGGTCTTGAAGTGGTACTTCACCCAGAACTTCTCGCCGGCGGCGTTGACCCACATGTACGTGTGCGAGCTGTAGCCGTTCATGTGCCGCCACGTGCGCGGGATCCCCCGGTCGCCCATCAGCCAGGTGACCTGGTGCGCCGATTCGGGGGACAGCGTCCAGAAGTCCCACTGCATGTCGTGGTCGCGCAGATTGCTGTCGGCGCGGCGTTTCTGCGAACGGATGAAGTGCTGGAACTTCAGCGGGTCCTTGATGAAGAACACCGGCGTGTTGTTGCCGACGAGGTCGTAGTTTCCCTCGGACGTGTAGAACTTCAGCGCGAAACCGCGCGGGTCGCGCCAGGTGTCCGGGCTGCCGCGTTCGCCCGCCACGGTGGAGAACCGGGCGGCCATCTCGGTTTTCGCCCCCGGCTGGAACACCGCGGCCTTGGTGTAGCGGCTGACGTCCTGGGTCACCTCGAAGCGCCCGAACGCGCCGCTGCCCTTGGCGTGCGGCTGCCGCTCGGGCACCCGTTCCCGGTTGAACTGCGCCATCTGCTCGATCAGGTAGTGGTCCTGCAGCAGGATCGGGCCGCCCGGGCCCACGGTGAGCGAATGCTCGTCGCTCTCCGCCGGGATCCCGGAGTCCGTCGTGGTCGCCGGGGGTTTCGGTTCTTCGGTCATCTCGCGAACTCCTCGTGGTGGTCGGAAACGCCGGAGCAGTCCGGGCACAGACCCCAGAAGACGATCTCGGCCTCGTCGACGGCGAACCCGTGCCGGTCGTGCGGCGTCAGGCAGGGGGCCTCGCCGCGGGCGCAGTCGACGTCCTCGGCCCGGCCGCAGCGGCGGCAGACCACGTGGTGGTGGTTGTCGCCGGTCCGCCGCTCGAACCGCGCCGGGTGCCCGGACAGCTCGATCCGGCGGACGAGCCCCGCGTCGCCGCACGCGGCGAGCACGTCGTACACCGCCTGGATCGACACGCTGCCCAGGCTTTCGCGCACCCCGGCCACGATCGCCTCGACGGTCGCGTGCGGGTGTTCGCCGAGCCAGCCGAGCACAGCCTGCCGGGGCTTGGTGACGCGCAGGCCGGCCGCGCGCAGCGTGGCCGCCGAGTCCGGCATCGGAGTCCTCCCGGGATCTGGAACCGCTCCAGTTCCGCCGGTTACCCGGACTTCCCGGCGCTCACACGTGGGGGTCGCCCACCGGACGGGTGAGTTCGGCGAGGTGCGCGCGGAGGACGGCGACGCACTCCCCGGGCGTGGTGAGATCCGGCTGCAGGACGGCCCGGAACGCGATCCCGTCGATGAGCGCGGCCAGCCGGGGCGCTTCGATCTCCGGGTCGCGCGGCTCGTACCGGCCGCTGCGGGCCTGGGCGTCGACGATGCGGCGGGCCAGCGTGACGGTGCCCTCGACCGCCTCCCTGGCCAGGTCGTCCAGGCCCGGATTCGCGCGCGCGGCCATCAGGAACTCGACCAGCACGGTGATCTCGGTGCGCCGCCGCTCGTCCAGCGGCAGCAGTTCGGAGAGGAACTCGGTGAGCCGGTCGACGGTCTCCTCCGGCGGCATGTCCGCCAGCGAACCCATCGCCGCGCGGCGTTCGACGAGCCGCGCGGTCGTCTGGTCGATGGTGGTGCGCATCGCGAACCGCATGAGCGCGTGCTGGCTGTCGAAGTAATGCCGCACTGAGCCGATGTTCAGGCCGGACTCCGCGGCCACCGCGCGCAGCGAGACCGCGTGCAGACCGTCTTTCGCGGCCAGCCGCAGCACCGCGTCGGCGATGTGCGCGCGCCGCGCTTCCTCATCCACCACTCGGGGCACTGGACTTTTATATCACAGCCGTGATAGAACTTTTTGTATCACAGGTGTGACAGAAAGGGGTGCGCTGTGGAGACGGTGCTGAACATCCTGCTGATCCGGTTCGGCATCATCGCCGGGATCGTCGTGGTCGTCGGCCTGGCCGGCTTCGCGCTGGTCGTTTCGCTGCGGCGGCGCGGCAAGGGGGAGCGGGTGCGGGAGGGCGCGGCGACGCTGGCGAAGTCCGCGGCGAGGGCGATGGACCAGCGCGGGGCGCGGGGCGTGCGCGGGCGGGTCGGCGGCGAGGTCGTGCGCCAGGCCGCGCGGTGGCTGGACGAGGACCCGGGCCGGAAGCGGTCCGGCCGGTGAACGCGGTGCTGCTCGCGGACGGGAGCGAAATGCTGCAGCACCTCATGCACGACTTCCTGGTGAAGGGGCTGATTGTGCTCGGCGCGGTGCTGGTGGCGGTGATCGGCGTGGTGGTGATCTGGAAGAAGGTCGGGCGCTGAGGGCCGCGCCGTTCGGCGGGACAACTCCGTGGGGTACGCGACACGTGGCGGTGCCGGGCGGTCCCGGAATTTCGGCACGATGGTGTCTTCCCCTGGAAGACGGAGGCCGTCGATGAGTTATCCGTTCGATCCCGAAATCGCCGCCGCGATCCCGATGCTGCCCGATGTCGACTTCCGCGACGTGGAGGCTTCGCGGCGCGGCATGGCGGAGCTGATCGCCTCGATGCGCGGCGAAGTCGACGAAACCGGCGTGACCGCGCGCGACATCGCCGTGCCCGGTCCCGAGGGTGCGCCGGACGTCCCGGTCCGCGTCTACACCCCGGATCGCGTCGCGACGAAGGCGCTGCTGTTCGACATCCACGGCGGCGGTTTCGCGCTCGGCGACCTGGAAGTCGACCACGCGACGAATGTGGAGCTGGCGCGGGACCTCGGGGTCGTGATCGTGTCGGTCGAGTACCGGCTCGCGCCGGAGAATCCGTATCCGGCCGGGCTGGAGGACTGCTACGCGGCGCTCGAATGGTCGGTCAAGCACGCGGACGAACTGGGCGTCGATCCGGAACGGACGGTGGTCTACGGCGTGAGCGCGGGCGGCGGACTGGCCGCGGCGCTGGCGCTGCTGGCCCGCGACCGGGGCGGCCCGTCGATCGCGTTCCAGTTCCTCTCGGTGCCCGAACTGGACGACCGCCTCGAAACCGGCAGCATGCGCCGGTTCGCCGACACGCCGATCTGGCACTCGCGGGCCGCCGAGGCCAGCTGGGACTACTACCTCGGCGGCCCGGGCAAACGCGGCGGCCCGGACGTCGAGGTCTACGCGGCCCCGGCCCGGTCGGCCGACTTCTCCGGACTGCCGCCCGCGTACGTTTCGGTGATGGAGTTCGACCCGCTGCGGGACGAGGGGATCGCTTACGCACAAGGGCTTCTGGCCGCCGGAGTCCCGACGGAGCTGCATTTGTTCCCCGGCACCTTCCACGGGTCGGGCGTGATCCAGCACGCGACGGTGAGCCGCCGGGAGACTGCGGAGCGGCGGGCGGTGCTGGCCCGGGTGCTGGGGGTCGAACCGGGCTGATTCTCTTGCCTCAGACCGGTTTCGCGGCACCCTCGATGAACGCGGTCACCGCCGCCACGACCGCATCGGGCTGCTCGTCCGGAATGAAGTGCCCGGCCTGTGGGATGACGACGCCGGTCGCGTTGTCGGCCCACGGGCTGAGGGACGCGGCCATGTCCGGGATCGAGCCGTGGGAGCTGGAGATGCCCAGGATCGGGACGGTCAAGTGCTGTCGTTCCAGGGCTTCGTGGTTCTTGCGCGCCGATTCCGCGGCGTCGCGGTAGTAGGCGAGGGAGGCCCGGAGACCGCCCTCGGCTGCGAGCGCGGCGGCGTAATGGTCGATGTCGTCGCTGTCGAACGTGGTGGGGGACAAGGCTTTGGCTTTCAGGAACCAGTCGACGTAGGCGCGTTCGCGGCCGGCGAGCAGCGTTTCGGGGAGATCGGGCACCAGGTGGAACGCGAAATGCCAGGTCTTCCAGGCTCGGTCGGGGTCGGTGGGGATGCTGTCGGGGAGGGTGATTCCGGGGATGCCGGCGTCCAGCAGAGCGACGCCGTGCAGGCGTTCTTCGTGCTTCAGGGCTAAGGAGAAGGCGACCCAGGCCCCGATGTCGTGGGCGACGAGCCAGTACTTCTGCACGTTGAACGCGTTCACCGCGGCCTGGACGCGCGATGCGACGGTGTGCGTGTCGTAGCTGTCGTGCGGACGGTCGGAGTCGCCTTGTCCCGGCAGGTCGATCGCGAGCACGCGGAATCGCTCGGCGAGGCCTGGCATCGCTTTGCGCCAGGCCCGCCAGGTCTGCGGAAATCCGGCCAGCAGGACCACTGCCGGTCCGTCCGCTTGGCCGCCTTCCACGACGTGGAGCCGGATTCCTTCCGCGTCGGCCCAGCGGTGCGTGAATCCCGGCAGTGCTTCAGTCATGTCCGGAGCCTAACTCATCTTGAACTGTCTGGTTCAAGATGAGTTAGGATGGTCACGACGGCTCGGTTCGAGAGGTGCGTGGGATGGCCGGGAAGAAGCAGTTCGATGTGGACACCGTGCTTGACGCGGCGATGCTCCAGTTCTGGCGGGCCGGGTACGCGGACACGTCGCTCGACGATCTCTCCAGGGCGACCGGGTTGAACCGCAGCTCGATCTACTCCTCGCTCGGTGACAAGGATTCGCTGTATTTGCGCTGCCTGGAACGGTATGCCGTGCGTTATGGGGGCCGGTACGACCAGGCGCTGTCAGGTGCTTCGGAGGATCCGGTGCGTGCGGTGCGGGAGTTTTTCGAGGTCACGCTGGACCGGATTGCCGATCCTGAGGTGCCGGATGGGTGTCTGGTTGCTCAGACTGCGATGGCGATTCCGGTGCTGAGCCCGGATATCGCGTCGCGCGCCGTTGAGGCGCTGGGTGTTCAGGAGGCGCGGTTGCGGGCTGCGTTGACGGCCGCGAGGGTGGCTGATGCCGATGGGTTCGCCGCGCATCTCGCGGCGGTGAACCAGTCGCTGGCGGTGCTGAGCCGGGCTGGGGCTGGCGGGGAGCAGCTTCGTGCGGTGGTTGAGGTCAGTGTGGGGGCGCTTTCTCGGGCGGTATCGGGGAGGTAGGTGCTGGGGGCCGGTTGTTTTCCTCAAGTCGGGTTTGTTGTGGACAAGCCGGGTTGAGGCGCCGATGTTGTCGGTGGTGGCCGATAGAGTGGAATTCGGGGGTACCCCGAGGCGGGACTGCCGCAGCACGGCCCGATTCCGGTCGGTTCACCCCGACTCCGCTAACCGCCACGCAGCCCAATCCCCGCCGATTCACCCCGACTCCGCCAACCTCCGCGCCACCAACGCCAGCCGCGCCCGGAATCGTCCCTCCGGGCCGTCCAAAGACCAGCCCAGTGCGTCCTCCACGTGCGCCAGCCGAGCCGCCACCGAGCTGTGGTGCCGGTGCAGGGCGATCGCCGCCTGGCGCAGGGAACCCGTGCGGCAGAAGGCTTCCAGCGTTTCCAGATCGCCGTTCTCCGCGAGCGCGTTCAGCGCCAGCACGTCCGGCTGCGCGCGCAACTGTTCCGCCGGGATCTCCGCCAGCAGCGTGACCGCGCCAAGGTCCTCGTGCACGATCAGCGGCCGCGTCGTCGCCGCGAAGCGCTGGGAGAGGCGGGCTTGCAGCCACGAACGCCGAGCGTCCAGGCCGTCGACCGCGTCGCCGACTCCTACCCGGACAGTGTCCGGAAGCGTGCGGTCCTTTGCGCGCAACGTCAGCGTCTCGCGCAACGTCGAGACGACCGAATCCGGGCCCTCGCGCGGCTGAAGCACCACCGCGGCGACCCCGCCGACCACGGCTACCCGCGCGCCGAGCGGTCCGCCGCGGGCGACGAGGGCGACTGCGTCCGCGCCGGCGTCGCGGCCGGGGCCCGAAGCGACCGCCACCACTCGCAGCGGGCGCGTGGTGTCCAGGCCGAGCAGGGTCAGCGCCCGGGTGCGGTCCTCGTCGGCCGCCTGTTCGCCCAGGACCAGTTCGACCAGCGCCGGGTCGGCCAGATGCGGTGCGGCGGGCGGCATTTCGACCGGATTGAGCACCTTCGCCGAGATCGCGAGCCGTTCGAGCACCAGGACGTCGAGCGGACCCGGTTCGCCTGCGCGTTCCAGCCACACCCGTCCGGCGCCGTCGAGGTCCACGAAGACGGCGTCGGACGGGATCGGGCCGTCGCCGCCGGGATCGCCGGTCGGGCGGAACCGCAGCACGGTTCCGTCGACACAGCGGATCCCGGCGACGCATTCCGCGAGGAAAGCCGTGGCGCGCAGCAGATCCGGCAGCGTCGCGCGGCGGGCGATCAGCTCGTCGAAATACGCGATGACGCGCACCGCCGTTTCCGCGCCGGAATCGACCGAGGACAACCGCAGCAGCAAGCCCTTCACGGAAACCAGCTTAGCGCGAGTCTCAAGTGGACAGTCCGGTCAGCGGATGCAGCTCCTCCCAGCGCGGGACGCGCGGCGCGAACCGGAGCGTGAGCCCGGCTTCCGCGGGCGTGCGGTCGGCCTTGCGCGCGTTGCAGCTGCGTGCCGAACCGCCGCACGCGGCGACGGTGTTGAGCCAGCTCGTCCGCGGGCCGCCGCGCGAAACCGGCGTGACGTGGTCGACCGTGGTGGCCCGGCGCCCGCAGTAGGCGCAGGTGTGCCGGTCTCGCCGCAGCACGCCGGAACGGGACCAGCGCGGCGGCCCGGAATAGCGCCATTTCATCACGACGTAGCGCAGCAGCCGCACCACCTTCGGCCGCGGGAAGACGCCGAGGTCCGGCCCGTCGCTTTCGTGGACGACCGCGACCTGGCGGACCAGCATCCGGATGGCATGGGGGAGCGAGACGGTGTGCAGGGGCTCGTAGCCGGCATTGAGGACCAGGACTCCCATGGCGACGGGCACCTCCTTCCAAGGCGAAAACGGGCCGTGAACGCAAAAGCCGCCCGGCCGGCAGTCCGGCGGGCGGCTCCTCGCTCACGGCGTGGCAGGCCACGTCATGGCGTGGAGCCAGGAATGCCCGGCAGGCGCATGCGTTCATTGCGGTGCGGCATTCCGTGGTTCCTTTCGTGGCTGGACGAGTTCATCATTGCCGCCCGGCGCCCCCGCGTCAACGGAAAATGATCGCCCCGGTTTCAAGATCCACAGTGGACTGACCGCTTCGGCGGCGTGCGGTACAGCTCGCCGAGCAGGGCCACCGCGGCGTGGGTGGCCGGATGCGGGTCGCGGGCGCGCCAGGCGAGCCGCACCGGCACCGGCGAGGCGTCGCGGACCCGGCGGTACACGATTCCGTCGCGGCGGTACTGCGTCACCGTCGAATGCGCGGTGACTCCGACGCAGCGGCCGGTGGTGATCGCGGCGAGCCAGTCGTCGACGTCGTGCGTCAATTCGAGCCGCGGGCGCGATTCCGGCGGCCACAGTTCGGCGGAAGTGGTGCCGGTGCGCGGATCGACGACCACCAGCCGGGACGCGAGATCGGCGAGCACGACGGTGCGGCGGCGGACGAGCGGATCGTCGACGGCCATGGCGCAGTAGCGGTCTTCGCGGCCGACCGTCGCCTGCGCGAACTTCCCCGACGGCATCTGATGGCGCACGACGGCGAGGTCGACCAGCCCTTCGGCCAGCCCGGCGGTCGCGGTGTTGGCGCGCACGAGCAGCAGTTCGATGTCCGGGTACCGGACGGCCCACCGGCGCTGGAACTCCGCGGTGTGCTTGCCCATCGCCGACCACGCGTGGCCGAGGCGCAGCCGCGTGTGCCCGGTGGCCGCTTCGCGGACGAGGTCGTCGGCCTCGGCGAGCAGGTGCCGGGCGCGGGCGAGCACCTGGACGCCCGCGGTCGTCGGTTCGAGGCTCCGGCTGGTGCGGTGCAGCAGCTGCACGCCGAGAACCCGTTCCAGCGAAGCCAGATTCCGCGACACCGCGGCCTGGGAGACGCCGAGTTCCCGGGCGGCGTCGGTGAACGTCCCGGCGTCCACGATCGTCACGAGGCAGCGCAGCTGACGCAGCTCCAGATCCATGCGTCCAGCGTATCGCTGGTGCAATCAATGCATTATTCGCATGGATCCGGCGGCCCCATGCTGCACCGCATGGCGACTACGGAACTGGCTCCGCGAACGCGCGACAAGGCCCGGGCGACCGGTGCCGCGATGCTGCTCGGCAGCGCGCTCTCCAACCAGGCCGGCGCGGCGACGGCGGCGCTCGCGTTCCCGGTGCTCGGCCCGCCGGGCGTGGTGGCGGTCCGGCAGTGGGTGGCGGCGGTGGTGCTGCTGGCGATCGGACGGCCGCGGCTGCGCACGTTCACCGCGCGGCAGTGGTGGCCGGTGCTGGGCCTGGCCGCGGTGTTCGCGACGGTGAATCTGTGCTTGTACACGGCGATCGACCGGATCGGCCTCGGACTGGCCGTGACGCTCGAATTCCTCGGCCCGCTGGCGATCGCGCTGGCCGGTTCGCGCCGTCGGATAGACCTGGCGTGTGCGGTGGCCGCGGCGTGCGCGGTGGGCGTCCTGATGCGGCCGCAGCCGACCACCGACTATCTCGGGATCGGGTTCGCGCTGGTCGCCGCGGTGTGCTGGGCCTGCTACATCCTGCTGAACCGGACTGTCGGGCGGCGCGTGCCCGGCGCGGCGGGTTCGGCGGCCGCGGCCGGGGTGTCCGGTCTGCTGTACGTGCCGATCGGGGTGATCGCGATGCTGCACCATCCGCCGACGCTCGGGGCCCTGGCGGCGTCGGTCACGGCCGGTCTGCTGGCGTCGGCGGTACCGTTCCTCGTCGACCTGATGGCGCTGCGGCGGGTTCCGGCGCAGTTCTTCGGGGCGTTCATGAGCGTCAACCCGGTGATGGCCGCGCTGGCCGGGCTCGTGGTGCTGGACCAGCGGCTGGACGCGATCGCCTGGGCCGCGATCGGGGTGATCGTGGCGGCGAACACGGTGGCCGTGCTGCGGCGGGCGCGGTAATTGTCGGTGCGGCGGGATAACGTAGGCGTCGCTGGTGGTGCTGGGTGTCGCGGTGAGGAGGTGTGGCGTGGTGCGGATCGCGGATCAAGAATGGCCGTCGACGGTCGTGCCCGCCGACGCGCGCGAACGCGCGCAGTCCACCGGCGTGCTGGTCCGCCGCATGGGCTGGGTCTCCGAGCGGCTGACCCGGGAGGAGCGCGACGACGTCGAGCGGCAGCTGGAATTCTGGTACTCCCACGGCTACTGCCCGGACGCGCTGCTGATCGCGATGAGCGCGCTGCCGGACGGGACGCGCCAGCGGCCGCGCCGGTCCGGCGAGAAACCGGGCGACTTCCTGCGCTCGCGGATGAAGGGCTGGTTCGCCGACGAGTCCGACGCCGCGATGACGGAGGTGCGCGAGCCGCCGCGGCAGGGGCAGACGTTCGAGGCCTGGCTCGCGAACCGGCGCAAGCAGGCCGCCGACGAGGGCACGTATCAGCGGCGCTCGCGGCTCACTGAAACGGGACAACAGGCACGGGCCGAGGCTCGTTCGATCGCGGCGTCACGGCGGAAGGATCCGCTCGCGCGCGTGCGCGAGAGTGAACGGCGGCGTGCTGCTGCGCTGGAGAGCCTGAAGGTGGTGGGGGAAGCGGTCGAGGTGCCTCCGCCCCCGGCCGAGACACGTGCGACGCCGAGGATGGTGGCGTCGTTCGCCGGTCGGCAGGCGCTGGCGGCGCATTCGCCGCAGGTGCTTCGGATTGTCGAGCGGTTGCGGACGGAGAAACGCGGGCCGTCGCCGGCGGAGCTGGCGGTGCTGCGGAACGCGGTTCGCGACGCGCACCATCACGCCGGGCTGGGCACGCTGGAGGCGGCGAGCGCGGAGGTCAACGACGTGGATTCGCTGACGCCGGACGGCCAGTGGATCAAGGACTTTCTCGCGCGGGCGGCGGACGATCGGCTGCCGCTCGACGCGACCGTGCGGTTGCTTCACTCGATGCGGTGAGCCGTGCGTGTCGGGTCACCCGCGGCGGGGAGGGTGCTTCCAGACTCGCCCGGTGACGAACACCTCGATGGACGATGCCGGGCGCTGCTTGCTTTCGGTGGCGTGGAATATCCGGACCGGCGGTCCGCGAGCGGATCCTCGGGCGGACGCGGTGCGGGAGCGGCTGCGGACGGTGTGCCGGGGGCTGGGGCATGCGGCTTGCCGGTGGGCGGCCGGGAATTCCGGCGGGGATCCGGTGCCGTTGTTGCGGCTGGCTGATCGGGTTTATGAGATTGACACGTTGCTGTTGCTGGTGGGGACGGCGTTGATTCCGGATGCCCGGCGGGATTCGCGGTGGTGGGGGGAGATTGATGTGCTGGTGTCTGAGGTGGACGGGATGGTGGGGGAGGCTTCTGCTGTGGTGGGGGAAGCGGTGGGGGTTTCTGTTTCTTGAAGGGGCTTGCCGGCGGCGGTTTGTTTTGGCTCGGTTCTTTGGGGCCACCACCCCGAAGCTTGATTGTGACTACGGGCGGCGGGGGNGGCGGGTGCTTGTCAAGGCGGGAAAGATGCCTTGACAAGCACCCGCCGCCCGTGTTTTTGGCTTCGTATCGGGGTGCGGGGGGTGTGGGTGCCCTGATGCGGGCTGGGTGCGTTGGCGGCGGTTTTGGTGGGGTGGGGCTTGCGTCCCAAAGTGGCATTGGGTGCGTGGAGTGGGGTGGTTCGGGAAGGAAGTCTTCGCGGAAATTCAGGTCCGTGAGGGGAACCCTGAGGGAATCTGGGGGCGTGAGGGTGGCCCTCACGGAAGTGGTGTCGGTTAGGGGAATCCTGGGGAAGCGGAGTCCGTCAGGGTGGCTCTCACGGAAGCGATGGCTGTGAGGGGAACCCCGAGGGAATCAGGGGCTGTGAAGGTGGCCCTCACGGAAACGATGTCCGTGAAGGACCCCTTGAGGGAATCTAAGTCCGTGAAGGAGTCCTTCACGGCGAGCGGCGGGGGCGGCCTGGGTCAGGGGCGCTGGCGCACTCCGGCCAGCACGGCGCTCACGCTCGGCAGCCAGCGGTGCCTCGGGTCGGGGGCGGTCTCCCATTCCGGGCCCATGCCGGGTGCCTGCTGTCCGATGGGCAGGGGCAGGAGCGCGCCGCTGTCCAGGACGGTTACGTCGGGCGGGAGGGTGCCGCGCAGGAGGAGTTCGCCGTCGGTTTCGGCGAGGATTGCCAGGCGTGGGCCGTGTTGGGTGGGGAGGATCAGGGAGGGGCCTTCGCAGCCTAGCGCGGCCAGGTGGGTGCGCACGGGAGCCGAGGTGAGTTTCGGCAGCGTGACGGCGCACAGGCCGTTTTCCAAGGCCAGGAACAGGCGCGCGCCCTGCCTCCGGGTCGACCAGCCGAACACCCCGCCGTAGTAAGCGTCCGCCGGGTCTTGGGCGGTGTGGTGGTCGGGCCGCAGTTGCTGGTCGAGTGTCATCGTCGACGCCTTCCGCTCGCAGGGGTGCGTGACCATGCTAACGGCACTCAGTGCCACTAGCAACCCGGCTGCTACCGTTCGGGGATGACGGAGACGCCGCGCACCCGGGTCGGGGCCACGCCCGCCGGGCGGCGGCAGTTGCGGCGCGCGCTCGCTACGGCGGCGGTGGATCTCTTCGCGGCCAACGGGTACGAGGCGACGACCATCGACGACATCGCCGCGGCGGCGGGGGTCGGGCGGCGCACGTTTTTCCGGTACTTCGACAGCAAGGACGACGTCCTCTTCGCCAATCACGACGAGATCGTCGCCGAGATGGAGCAGGTCTTCGAGGCCGCCGACCCGGCGCGCGACCCGGTCGAGGTGGCCACGGCGGCGGTGTCGCTGGTGCTCCAGTCCTACGCGGCGGAGCTGGACGTCTCGCTCAAGCGGTTTTCCCTCACCCGCACGGTGCCCTCGTTGCGGGACAAGGAAGTCGCGACGGTCGACCGGTACCAGCGCGTCCTCGCCCGCTACCTGCAGGACCGGTTCGCGGCGGCCGGCGACGAGGCGGCGACTCTCCGGGCGGCGGTGGCCGCGGCGGCGATCGCGGCGGCCAACAACCACGTGCTGCGGCGCTGGCTGCGCAGCGGCGGCCAGGACGACATCGCGGCCGCGGCGACGGAGGCGTTCACCCTGGTCGCGGACGCGTTCCGGACGCCGGACGGGAAACCGCCGGGCCGGCGGGGGACGGGCACGGTGGTCGCGGTGCTCAGCACGGAGACGCCGTTGCACGAGGTGGTGAACCGGATCGGAGCCGCGCTCCGGCAGGACGGGGCCGGGTGACCGCCCTTGCCGGTCGGCAAGGGAAGTGCACTGAGTGCCATTGAGGTCAGTCCAAGAAGAACGTGCGCAGGGTCTTGGCGACGCGGGGCGGGTCGCCGTCGTCTGGGCCGGAGTGGCCTAGGCCGGAGAAGGTGATCCGGCGTGCGTGCGGGATTGTGGTGGAGAGTTCGTCTAGTGCGGTCCGGAGGTAGGCGGGGCTTGTGGTGCCGCCTAGCGGGAGGACCCGCGGCTTGAGGTTCGCGTAATCCGGTGCGGTGTCGGCCAGTTCTTCGACCAGTTGCACGTCGAAGCGCAGGGTCGGGACGAGGGCGGGGATCGGTACGTCAGCGTTGCGTTGCAGGCGTGCGCCGATTGTCATGAGCGGCACTAGGGCGAGCCGCGGGATTCGGGCGAATGCTGGCTCGATCCGCAATCCCTTCAAGGCAGTGGCGAGTGCGGAGGAGATCTTGCTGCTGGCGATTTCCCGTTCGAAGCGCGGCACCCAGTCCAACGGCACCGAGCCGTTGACCGACAGCGGCGGCTCGTAGAGCGCGATCGCGTTGATGCCGGGGGTGGAAAGTGCGCTTCGCAGCGTGACCAGCGCGCCTGAGCTGAGGCCGAAAACCCGCGACGCTCCGGTTTCTTCGACCAGCGCGCGCAGGTCTTCCGTCTCCCGCGCGATTCCGTAGTCGGCACCGTGTGGTCCGCTGAGTCCGCGCCCGCGCCGGTCGGGTACGCAGACGGTGAACTCGGTCGACAGGGCGGCGGCGAGTTTCATCAGGTGCTGCGCCGCCTGCATGCCCCCGTGCATCAGCAGCACCGCCGGGCCGTTGCCCAGCATGCGGTATCCGAGAGTGGTCCCGTCGGCGGACCTGGTCGACGCGGTGCGGTACTCGGTCATCGGGGTTCCCGGTTACCCGGGCACAGTGTTCGCATAAAGACCACGGTAGCTAACCGCGTACGGTGTTCGCAATAATGTGTTCCATGGTTGACGACGCAACGCCGGAGGTCCGCCCGCCGATTTGGCTGCGGCCGGAACGCGGGTCCCGGGGGCCGCGTCCGGCGCACAGCCGGGCGGACCTCGCGGCGGCGGCCGTCCGCGTCGCCGACGCCGAAGGGCTTGAAGCCGTGTCCCTGCGCCGGGTCGCCGGCGAGATGGGCACCGGCACGACCACGTTGTACCGCTACATCGCCACCAAGGACGAACTGTTCGACTTGATGATCGACGCCGCCTTCGGGGAACGCGAGCCACCCGCGCCGAGCGGGGACTGGCAGGCGGATCTGCGGGCGGTCGCCGGCGAATACCGTGCCTTGGTGGTGCGGCACCCGTGGCTGGCCGCGTTGCCGGCGACTCGTCCGGCGTTGGGGCCGAACAGCTTGGCGTGGCTGGACGCGGCTTACGCGACGGTCGACGTACTGGGCTTGGCCGCCGACGAGGTGCTGGCCCAGGTCGGCACTCTGCTGACCTTCGTCCGCGGCCACGTCCTCGACGAGCTGGCCGAGAAAGAGACAGCTCGACGGTCCGGAGTGGACATGCCGACTTGGCTGGCGGCGCAAGCACAATACGGGGAGCGGATCATCGGCAGCGGCGACTATCCGCATTTGAGCCGGATCATGGTCGAAGCGGAAACGCCGCATGCCGATGATCGCTACGAACGAGCCTTCCGGCGCGGACTAGACCACATTTTGGCCGGGCTCGCGCACGGCGGCCGATGATCAGGCCTGGTCCACGGCCGGCTTGAGGACTTCCTCGCACCACTGCCGGAAAGTGGTCGGGGTTTCGACGGCGTGCTGCGGCGTGCGGACGACGTCCTCGTCCAGGTGGTTCAGCTTCGCGGTCATCATGTCCATCATGGACTGTGCCATCGCCTCGGAATGGCCGTGCGCGAGGACCTGCGCGCCCAGAGTCGAGACCGGGACTTGCTGGTATTTAACTGAAGTTCCCAGTACGTCGCTGAGGATGGCGGCCTCCTCGTTCGGCGTCAGGTCTTCCGGGCCGAGCACCGGGACGTCTTCCCGGCCGGTCCACAAAGGATCGACCAGCAGCCGGGCGGCGACCGCGGCGATGTCGCGCGTGCAGGCGGTCGGCGCGGCGTAGTCCGGCGGCAGGATGTCGTAGAACGCGCCTTGTTCTTTCAGTACCGCGGTCTGGCGCAGCAGATTGTCCATAAAGGTCGGATTCGCCAGCGCGCGGAAGGCGACGCCGGTGTCGGCGATCAGGTCGTCCATGGCCAGCGTCGCGGTGACGTGCCCGGCCCGCTCGGCGGAGGCGGTGCCGCGGCCGAGTGCGCTGACTGACACGACCCGCCGGACGCCGTGGGTGCGGATTGCTTCGACGGCGGGGCGGGCGAAACCCGAGTAGGCCTCGTCGACGCTCGCGGCCCGCGGGTCGGGCGGGACGAGCCAGAACACGGTGTCCGCGCCGTCGAAGGCGCGGGCGAGCACGGTGGGGTCGCTGTGCGAGCCGGGGACTACTTCGCATCGTTCGCGCAGGTCGGCGGGGATTTTCGCGGGGTCGCGGACGATCGCGCGGACGGGGCGCGAGCCGTCGGCGATGTCGGCGAGGACGCGGCTGCCGATGTTCCCGGTGGGGGCGGTGACGACGATCATGCGGGCACTCCAGGAGACTGTCGAAGAGGTGGAGGAGGAAGTAAACTCCACCGTACCGTTTACTTTTGGCGGAGGCAAGGCCGATGGCGCGTGAAGGCGGTTCGCAGCTGCGGGGTGCGGAGCTGCGCAAGCACATCCTGCTGGCGGCGAAGAACGTGTTCCTCGAGACCGGGTTCGAGCGCGCGTCGATGGATGCGGTCGCGGCCGGGGCGGGGACGTCGAAGCGGTCGCTGTACGCGCATTTCGAGAGCAAGGACAAGCTCTTCCTCGCGGTGCTCGACCTTGTGCGTGAGCTGTACCTGGGCAAGCTCATGACCCCGGACGCGTACGCGGCCGACCCGGTCGAGGCGGTCGCGCTCTTCTGCGGCCGGTTTCAGCAACTGCTGACCTGGGAGCCACAGGCGCGGACGTGCCGGCTCTGCATCTCGGCCGCGGAAAGATTGCCGGACAGCGCGAAGGCGTACTACGAGGCGATGTTCGAGGTGATGTATACGCGGCTTGCCGACTATCTCGCCGCACAGTACAAAATGGACCGTCCGGTGGCGACGGCGCTTGCCGAGGATCTGGTGGGGCGGACTGTGCTGCCGCGGGTGTTCCGGGTGCTGCTGAAGGCGGAACCGGCGATCGAGGATCTGCCGGGGGCCGAGGCCGCGGTGGAAAACGTGGATCTGGAACCGATTCGGCGGGTCGTTTCGGCGGAGCTGGGGCAACGGGCGTGAAGATCACCGAGGTCGACGTGTGGGTCGTGAATCTGCCGCTGACGAATCCGTTCACCAGTTCGTTCGAGACCAAGACCGGCGAAACCCGCACCGTGGTGCGGCTGCGCACGGACACCGGCGCCGAGGGCTGGGGCGAGACGATGTGGGGCCGCCCGGTCGCGGAGCTGACCCGGAAACTGGGCGCGGAAATGATCGGGACCAGCCCGTTCGCGCTCGAAGCGTTCCATCGCCGCCACCACATGGTGCCGTTTTTCCACGGCTATCTGGGTTATGCCGCGCTGGCCGGGCTGGACGTGGCGTGCTGGGACTTGATCGGCCGGGTCACCGGGCAGTCGGTCACTGATCTGCTCGGCGGGGCGGTGCGGAATGAGGTGCCGATTACCGCGTTGATCACGCGTGCTGACGCGCCTGGTGCGGAAGGCGCGGAACTCGCGCAGGGGTTGGCCGAACACGCGGCGAGAGTGGTTGCCGAGGGCGGCTTTTCGGCGGTGAAGCTGAAAGGCACCCGGGATGTGCGCGGCGATGTCCGGATTCTCCGCGAGCTGCGGAGCGCGCTGCCGGACGTCGAGTTGCGGGTCGATCCCAATGCCGCGTGGTCGGTGCCGGATTCGATTCGCGCCGGAATCGCGTTGGAGGAGCTGGATCTCGAGTATCTCGAAGACCCGTGCGCGGGCATCGAGGGAATGAGCCAGGTGCGCGCGAAGGTGCGGATTCCGTTATGCACCAACATGTGTGTGGTCCGGTTCGAGGAGTTCGCCCCGGCGGTGCGGCTCGGCGCGGTGGACGTGATCCACGGTGACGTCTACAAATGGGGCGGTATCGCGGCGACGAAGGCGCTTGCCGCGCATTGCGAGACGTTCGGGCTCGGGATGAATCTGCACAGCGGCGGCGAACTCGGCATCGCCACTGCCGCGCATCTCGCGGTGGTGGCGAGCACGCCGGTGCTTTCGCGCGCGATCGACAGCATGTATTACCTGCACGCGGACGACATTGTGGCACCGCTGCAGCTTTCCGGCGGTCGGCTGCGGGTGCCCACCGGGCCGGGGCTCGGGGTGGACGTGGACGAGGAGAAGCTGGCGTTCTACGCGGCGAAAAACGAGCGGGAAGGCGATCTCACCGGATGACGGCGCCGCGGTCCGAAAAGGACCGCGGCACCGTCATCGGTTCAGCGCAAGGCGTTCACCGTGATGGTGAGCGTGTCCGGGTCGCCTGCCTGCACCGCGCCGCTGAAATCGGGGCCGGGGGAGACGTCGTCGTACGGGAACGCGTAGCCCCGGTTGTCCGGCAGTTTGCTGTGCACGATCCGCGCGTAGTGGTTGGTTTCCGCGTTCTGGTAGAACTTCGCGGGGTCCTCGCCGGTCGGCTGTTTCGGATTGTCGCGCAACGTGGTGCGGTTCAGCGCCGCCGCCAGCCGGGGAATGATCGCCTTGCGCGCGTCGCTGTCGCCTTGTTTGATGGCGAACGGCCCGCTGTCGCAACTCCACACGTCCGGCGTGGCGGGCTTGTCGAATCGTTCGCCGTTGTCGAAGGCGAGCACGCCGTCCGCGCCGACCTTGCCGGTGAACGCGCCGAGGCCGGGGACCTGGGTGTCGACGGTGAGCGTCTCGCTGGCGTATTTCTTCCATACCTCGTCGATGTAGCCGTCGAGGTATCCGCCGAACTGGTCGGCGCGGTAGTGCGCGGACAGCGCGCGCAAGGGTTTCCCGTCGCCGCCGGTTTCGATCAGGCTGCCCCACTTGCCGCCCTGTGCGTTGAGCGCGTCGCAGATCGGGTCGAGCGAGCGGGCGGGCAGGCCGGGTACGGTCTGGTCGCCGGAGCCTGTCGTGGTGAGGTGCAGGCCGATCGGGATCGCGACGAAATCGACGTAGCTGATGTTGGCGAACAGCACGTCGTTGTTGAAGGTGAATTCGCAGAACGACCAGTTCTTGCCGTAATTCGGGTCGTCGGCGTTGAGGAAGCTGGGGTGCGCGAGCGCCGGTCCCTGGTTGACGAAGAAATCGAGCTTGCTGTCGAGCGCGACATAGATCCGGGCCGCGTACATTTTAGGGACGGTGACCTGGGAAAGCGACTTCAGCGGGATCGCGCAGTCCTCGCCGAGCGGGGTGTGGTCGCTGCCCGGGGATGGCGGATAATAAGGCGTGCCATCGGCTTTCAGGACGATGAGCCGGTTGTCCAGCGTAGTTCCGGTGATGTACGCGTACGCCTGGCCCGCACCGGATCGGTCGACGAAAGCGACCTTCGCGGTGTCCGGGGTGGTCGCGGAGGCGAACGCGGAGTTCCAGAGTGGAAATGTCGCGGCCGCCGCGGATGCGCCGAGGAAAGCCCGCCGGGAAATCAAGGAAAACCGCCTCCTGGAGTCGTGCCCTTTCCGGTGACCGGCACGCTAGTCACGGCCCGGAGACGGGGTCAACGAATGCACGGGAAACTGGCTGGTTTTGTCATTCCCGGAAACGGCCGGAAAAAGTCCTGGAAGCGCACTGAGGCACGGGCCGCCGCCACGGCCCGTGCCTCAGTGTCTGATGTGGACTGTGCGGGTCAGCCGACCTGCAGGTCGACGCAGGCGTAGAAGGCGTTCGAGGTGTCCGCGATGTTCCAGACGGCGAGCACCGTCTGCCTTCCGGTGTGCCCCTTGAGGTCCACGTTGTGGGTGACCGTCGCCGGCGGCTGCTGGCCATTGCCGTTCACCGTGGCGATCTTCTCGTTGCCGATCCAGTACTCGTAAGTCGAAGTGCGGTGCCGGGCGGTGAACGTCCAGGTGAACTGCACCGACGAGCCGGTCGGCGTGACCTTCCAGCCCTTGTTGTTGTCGTTGAGTTCGGCGAACTGCGCGTTGCCGCCGTTGCAGCTGTGCAGCCCCTTCGGCCCTTCGACGCTCTGCGGCTCGTACTTGATCTGGCCGCAGGACACGACGCCCTTCGCGCACTGGGCCTGCCGGCTCGCCGGTGCGTTCACGTACCCGTGCGCGCTGGCGATGCCCGCGGGGCTGATCAGCACGAGCACCGGGGCGATCGCCGTGCCGACGGCCGCGGCGACGAGTTTCCGGTTCGCTTTCATGGGCTGCTCCTTCGGGGAATGCTCGTTTCCTTTCGCGGATACGACAAAGCGACGCACCGGCTTTCCGGGAGCCGGCCCGCGGAAGGTGCGGAGCGAAGGGGTGGGCTTCTTGGTCTAGACCATACGCCCGGAGCGCGCGGAAGGTCAACAGCTGGCAAAGAAAGGGGGACAGAGGGTTATCCGTCAACGTTGTCAGGCAAGGGGTTTGTCTCTTGTGGCGCTTGCCGGAGCGGTGCCCGCCGCTGCGCCGGACGGGTGGCGAGTGCGCGGATTGCGGCCACGCAGCGTGATTCCGTCCGATCTGGACTGTCTACTGTGGATAGTGCGAAGATGCGCGGGCGCAAGGAAAGCGGCGCGGCGGGGCGGTCTGGTGCAGCGATTCTGCCCGGCTTCCGAAATCCCCGACTTCCGGCGGGTTGAACGGATTCGACCGGAAATGGTGCACTGGAAGGTTGGGGTGTTCGCGGAGACTGAACCGGTTCCGTATTCGCGACGGCGGCATTTCGGCAGCCCCTATCGGGTCCGGGCGACAGGGGCTGCCGGGGAAAGGAAGGTCAGCGCCGGGCTTCGATCTCCATCTCGCCCCGGGTCGTCCTCCGGAGGTGGTCGCTGGCGAGCGCCTCGTGCGGCAGGCCGAGCTGGAACGCGCTCGCCTTGGCGAGCCGGGCCAGCTGCGCCTCGGTGAACTCGACCGACAGCGCACCGAGGTTGTCTTCCAGCTGCTCCGGCGTGCGCGCGCCGATGATCGGCGCGGTCACGGCGGGGTTCCGCAGCGTCCAGGCCAGCCCGGCCTGGGCGGGCGTGCAGCCGATCTCCTTGGCGACCTCCGTCAAGACCTCCGCGATGCCGATGCCGCGTTCGGTGACCGCGCCGATGGCGAGGTTGAAGCTCTTGCGTGTGCTCTCGCCGGGAGCGGGCTCGGCCGGGACCAGGTCGGCGCGGGTGTACTTGCCGGTCAGGACGCCGCCGGCCAGCGGCGAGAAGGGGACCACGCCCAGGCCAAGCTCGCGGGCCATCGGGAGCAGGTCGCGTTCCCCGGTGCGCTCGACGAGGTTGTACTCGACCTGCAGCGCGACCAGCGGCGACCATCCGCGCAGGTCGGCGATCGCCTGCATCCGCGAGATCTGCCAGGCGGGGGCGGTGGAGATCGCGACGTAGTGGATCTTGCCCTGGCGGACGAGGTCGTCCATGCCGCGCAGGATCTCCTCGACCGGCGTCGTGAAGTCCCAGACGTGCAGGTAGAGCAGGTCGAGGTAGTCGGTGCCGAGCCGGCGCAGGCTGGCCTCCACCGACGCGAACAGGTTCTTGCGGTGCGGGCCGCCGGAGTTCGGGTCGCCGGGGCGGCGCAGGGTCGTGTACTTCGTCGCCAGGACAAGGCTTTCGCGGTTGCCGCGGGTGAACTTGCCGAGCATGCGCTCGGCGGTGCCGTCGGTGTAGGTGGGGGCGGTGTCGACGAAGTTGCCGCCGCGTTCGACGTAGCGGTCGAACAGCCGGCGCGCGCCCTCCTCGGCCACGCCCCAGCCCCATTCGGTGCCGAAGGTCGCGGTGCCGAGCGCCAGCGGCGAGACGCGCAGCCCGGAACGGCCCAGCAGCCGGTAGGTGTCGAGGGTGAGCGGCATGGGGTCCTCCTGTGCTCGTGATCCAGTGCCGCTGACCAGCCTGTTCCCGTCGCGCGCCGGTAATAAGGGAAGGAATTGCCTGGGAAAGCGAGTCCTACCCTTGGGGTAGAGTCGGCGGTGATGACCAGAGCGGTGGACCGGACCGAGGAGCTGGCCGCGTTCCTGCGGACCAGCCGCGAGCGCTTGGACCCGGACGAGTTCGGGCTTCCCGCTCGTCGCCGGGCCCGGCGGACGCCCGGGTTGCGCCGCGAAGAGGTCGCCGAGCTGGCCGGGGTCAGCATCGACTACATCGTGCGGCTGGAGCAGGCGCGCGGGCTGCGTCCGTCGGCGGACGTAGTGGAGGCGCTGGCCGGAGCGCTGCGCTTGAGCCCGGGCGAGCGGACGTATCTGTACGGATTGGCTCAGCAGCAGCCTCGCGAGGCGGACAAACCCGCTGCCGTCGCGGCGGAACCGCTGGCCGAGCTGATCGCCGAGCTTGCGCCGCTCCCGGCGATGCTGCTGAACCACCGCTACGACATTCTCGCGTGGAACCGCGAAATGACGCGACTGCTGGTGGATTTCGAGGCCCTGCCGCCCGCGCAGCGCAACGCGATGTGGCTGTGCCTGCGTCATCCGGAACTGCAGAAGTTCTACGCGGACCGGGAAACCGTTGTCCGGCAAGGGATCGCGCATCTGCGTGCGGCGTGGGCGACGCATCCTGACGATGCGGCGCTGAGTGATCTCATCGAGGAATTCCTTGATGCGGATCAGGATTTCGCGCGCTGGTGGGCGGAACGGGACGTCGCGGTGAACGGCCGGGGCCGGAAAGTGCTGCGGCATCCGGTGGCCGGCGAGCTGGCAGTGCGGTTCGAAGTGCTTGCCCCGATCGAGAATCCGGACCAGCGGGTGCTGATCTACCGCGCGGCGGACGACGCGAGCCGGGCGGCGCTGGACCGGTTATTCGCCCAGTGAGGACTGCCTCGACGGAGTGAGCGGCGGGTTTCCCCGCTGCCGCGCCCGGTAAGCCGCGGCTTTCATTTTGTTTCCGCAGGTCGCCATCGCGCACCATTCGCGCCGCGACCCGCGTGAATGGTCCAGGTAAACCTGTGTGCATTCCGGCCGTCCGCATTCCTTCAGCAGATCGGCGTCCGGACCGCCCAGGATCGTCACCGCGACCCGCGCCACCGTCGACAACGCCTGCGCCGCCGTCGCGTGCACGTGCCGTCCGGTCGGGCTCAGCTGCGGGACCGCGTCGGGCTGCGCGGCCGCCTCGTTGACCAGCGTCAGCGCCTCCGGGTCGTACTCCTGGCCGACGAGCCGGGCCGCGACCAGCGCGTAGATCGCCTCCCGGACCGCGATCGCCCCGGCCAGGTCGGCGGCGGTGCTCCCCGGATCGGCGCCGGTGACGCCCGACTCCCGGAACCAGGCGTCCAGGCTGCGCGGCGAACCCAGCATCTCGGCCGGCTCGTCGTTGCGGCGGGCGCGCAGCGTGCCGACGAAGTCCAGCGCCGGGTTGCCGCAGGGGAAGGCGTGCTCCATGCGCACCAGTCTGGCAGGTGATGAATCACGACACAAGGAACCATAACCGCCCAAGGGGGTTATGAGTTCGCGGTCACACAAATACATAACCATCTTGACCGGTGACGAATGACCGTGCGAAGGTTTGCTGGTCGCCGAGACCGGCGGCTTCGGAAAACCCCTGGAAAGGAAAGTCATGTCTGAAACCACCTACACCGCCGTCGTCACCACCACCGGCGAGGGCCGCAACGGCGGACGCGCGGTTTCGTCCGACGGCGCGCTCGACCTGAAGTTCGCCGTTCCGAAGGAGCTGGGCGGCAACGGCGGCGCGACCAACCCGGAACAGCTGCTCGCGGCCGGCTGGTCGTCCTGTTTCATGGGTGCGGTCCGGATCGCCGCGGCGCAGCGGAAAGTGAAGCTGGCGGACCTGGCGGTGGTCGCGGACGTGACGCTTCATCACGACGAGGCGAACTTCTGGCTCAGCGCCGCGCTGCACCTGGAGCTGACCGGGATCGATCAGGAAACCGCCGACACGCTGGCCGCGGCCGCGCACCAGACCTGCCCGTATTCGAAGGCGCTGGGCGGCAGCATCGAGGTGACGGTGGACGCGACGGTCGCCTGACCGGGAGTGTCCGGCAGGCGGGTCAGGCCCGGGCGGACGGAGCCTGCCGGGCCAGCTCGCGCGCGACTTCGACGGCGATCTCGACGGTGCGCGCCGCGAGCGGGGACTGGCCGCGCCGTCCGGGCGGCCAGTGCAGGCAGATCGCGCGCGCCGGGGCCGGATCGAGTTCGCGGACCTGCAGATCCGGCCATCCCTCCGGGCCGTGGATCGCGCCGCAGTCGCGGCAGACGACCTGGTGGATCGCCATCCACGGCAGCACCGCGAGGCCCATCCCGGCGCGCACCATCGACAGGATCGTTTCGTTCCCGGCGGAGCGGAACACGATGCGCGGCCGGGCGCCCGCGTCCGCGAGCGACTTTTCCAGCCGGGGCTGATCGCAGGTGGACGGCCAGGCCACCATCGCCTTGCCGTCCAGTTCCCGTGCGGGCACCGGGCTGGGCGGGAAGTCTCCCGGGGGAGCCACCACTAGGTACGGGTCCTCCATCAGCAGGACGTGTTCCGTTTCGTCGGCGATCAGGCCGTCGTAGAACAGCAGGTCCAGATCGCCGAGCCGGGCGTCGTCCGGTTCCGCTTCGGAGAGCCGGATTTCGCAGCGGGGGTGCTCTTCCCGGAGGCGGCGCAGCACGGTCGGCAGGATCGCGTGCGAAACGCTCTGCAGGGTGCCGACGTCGATGCGGCCGTCGCCGGCTTTGAACCGGTCGACCGCCTGGCCCAGCGCTTCGGCTTTCGCCAGCACCTCCCGGCCGTGCTCGAGCACCACCGCGCCGAGGGGCGTGATCCGCACCGGCCGAGGCCCGCCCGGCCGGTCGAAGACCGAGCCGCCGAGCGCCCGCTCCAGCGCCGCGATGTGCTGGCTCACGCTCGACTGCGTGTAGCCGAGCCGGGTCGCCGCGCGGGAGAACGTTCCCTCCTCGGCGATCGCGATCATCGTCGTCAGCTGCCGCAGGTCGAGGTCGGCCATGAGCTATGTATAGCAGATCACGATGGATATAATCGTAAACAATCGCTTTTCTTAATCTCCCGGCGCTCTTAGCGTCGAAGCCATGACAGTCGCAACGACACCCCTCAGCGAGAGAACCCGGCTGCCGGCCCTCGCGTGGGCCCTTGGCGCGTGCCATCTCGTCGCCCGGGCCGGTTCGTTCGTGCAGCCGATGCTGGTGCTGTACCTGACGCAGGAACAGCGGATGACCCCGACGGCGGCGGGCGCGGTCGTCGCCGCGGTGGGCATCGGAGACTTCGGATCGCAATTGCTGGGCGGCTGGCTCGGGGACCGGATCGGGCGGCGGAAGACGATGCTGCTGGGGTTCCTCGGCACGTCGATCGCCTTGGCTGCCTTGGGAACGGCTGCCACGGCACCGGTCATCTGGGCCGCCGCGCTCGGCTACGGTCTCGCCGCCGGGCTCTTCCGGCCGGCGGGATCGGCGGCGGTGGCGGACCTTCCGGCAGAGCAGCGAACGCGGGCGTACAGCCTGCTTTACTGGGCCGCGAACCTCGGATACGCCGTCGCCGCAACGGTTGCCGGGGTGCTGGCGAGCCGTGGTTACGGTCTGCTGTTCTGGCTGAACGCGGTCGCGATGCTGGCTGCGGCGCTGATCGTGGTGACCGCGGTGCCGGAGACCCGTTCGCCATCGAGCCGTTCCCGGCGCGCTTTGCTGCCAGCCTTGCTCGCTGATCGCCTGATGATCACCATGACGGTGATTCATGTCGGCTGCTTTACGTTGCTGATGCAGGCGTTCGCTACCTTGCCGCTGTTGATGACCGCGCAGCAGCTCGATGCCGCCACGTACGGTGCGGTGCTCGCGCTCAACGGATTCGCCATCGTCATCCTGCAACCACTGGCCGTCGCGGTGCTGGCTCATCGCGACCGGGGGACGGTGCTGGCCGGTTCGATGTTGTTGGCGGGCTTGGGCGGCGGGCTGGCGGCCGTGAGTCAGAGCACGGCTGGGTTCGCCGTCGCGATCCTCGTGCTCAGTCTTGGGCAGATCGGGCTTGCGGTCCAGTTCGGGGCTACGTTCGCCGCGCTCGCGCCGGCTGATCTGCGCAGCAGGTATATGGGGGTCGCTTCCAGCGCGTGGAGTCTTGGCGCCGTTCTTGGCCCGATTACCGGGACGGCGTTGTTGGAGCAAGCCGGCCGGGTATGGCTCGGTGCCGTCGCTGTCGCCGCCGGGCTCCTGCTTTTTGCCGCACAGCAAGCCGTCGCAGGGTCCCTGCGCGGACGCCAGAGTTAGTCACCTGAGAGGAAAAACTGATGACGACCATGACTGACAGCGAATGGCGAGCCTTTCTCACCGAGGGAACCCGGCTCGCGCACCTCGCCCTCACCCGCGCCGACGGACGCCCGCACGTCACCCCGATCTGTTTCGTCCTCGACGGTGACGAACTCGCGTTCGCTCTGTCGCCGGGGAGTGTCAAAGGCAAGAGCCTGGCGCGGGACGGGCGGGTGGCGGTTTGCGTGAGTGATGAGCGGCAGCCGTATGGGTTTGTGACTGTTGAGGGGGAGGCGCGGATTTCTGCTGAGGCCGAGGAGATCAAGCGCGTCGGAATGGGGATTGCTGAGCGGTACTATCCCGATCAGTCCGCTGTGGACGTTGCGGAATCGTTTGTCCAGGGCGGGTTTACCGCGGTCCGGATCAGTGTCTCGAAGGTTATTGCCTGGTCCGGTCTCGGCTGACCTTTGTGTCTCATCGCAACCGTGCCCCGGCCCGCTCGAGTGCAGCCAGCACTTCGGAGCGGGCCGCGGCGATTTCGCCGGTCGTCAACGTGGCGGACTGCGGGCGGAGGGTGACCCGCAAGGTGAGCGACCGGTGCTCGGGAGGAATCGGTGCGCCCCGGTAGTCGTCGACATAAGTCACCCGCCGCACCAGAGGATGGGCCTGTGCCGCGGTGTCGGCGACCTGTGCCCACCGGACGGTGTCGGCTGCGACGACGGACAGGTCGAAGTCCGATTCCGGCAGGTCGCTGACCGGGTCGTAGCGGTTTTCCCGGGACGGGTGCGTGCGCAGTGCGTCTAAGTCCAGTTCGACGCACGCGACCGCGCCCCGGTCGATCCCTGCTGCCCGGAGGATCGACGGCCGGACCAGGGCCAGTGCGCCGACGGGGCGGCTGCCGTCGTGGATCGCCAGCCGGGCCGACTCGTCCGCCCAGGTCAGGTCGGGTGTGCCGGACAGGTCCAGTGCGGTGAGGTGGCAGTGGCGGCGGAGCAGTTCGGCCAGTCCTTTGGCTCGGCGGAACAGGGCGATTCCGTCCGGCCCGGCCAGCAGGATTCCGGCGGAGGTGCGTTCGGTCGCGGTGAAGACGGTGCCGACTTCGAAGAGGCTGAACTCGTCGTAGTAGCGCAGGTTCGCGGCTGCGGCTTCGAGCAGGTTCGGGACCAGCGACGGGCGCAGCCGGGCGCGATCGGGGGCTGGCGGATGGGCGATTGTGAGGGTGGCGTCGAGTCCGCAGGCGGCGAGCAGGTGGTCGGCGGACCACGGGTAGGTCAGCACTTCGGTGGCACCGCCGCGCGCGGCCAGTGTCTCGCGGACCTGGCGGCTCAGCGGGAGCCGGTTCGGTCGCGGGGCCAGTTCGACGACGGGGCGTCGCGCGGGGAGCGCGTCGAAGCCGTGGATCCTTGCCAGCTCCTCGGCGATGTCCACCGGCAGCGCGAGATCGCCGGTGGACCGCCACGACGGAGCGACGACGCGCAGCAGGTCGCCGGTGATCTCGGCGGTGCAGCCGAGGGCGCGGAGGGTGCGGAGGATTTCGGCTTCGGGCAAGCGGAGGCCGATCCGGCGTTCGATCTCCGCCAGGCTGGTTTCGATCTCGGCGCGGTGGGTGGCGGAGAGGACGAGGTCTTCCTCGCCGATGGCCACGGCTGACGGATCGGCCTCGGTCAGGAGGTGGAGGAACAGATCGGCGGCTTGGTCGGCACGCTGGGTGTCGAGGCCTTTCTCTTGCCGGACTGAGGCTTCGGTCCGGGCGCTGCGGCGGGCTCGGCTGGGGATCAGCGTCGGTATTTCGAGCACGAGCGATTCGCCGGCGGTGCGGAGGTCGCTTGGCTGCCCGACTGCGTACATCACGTAGGCGCTCAGGTCCCGGCTCGGTGCGCCGATCCGGCGGAGGCGGTCCCGGACGAATGCGGGAACCGGGACCGTACTGTCCACTGTGCACTGGATGGCCAGAATGCGTTGGTGCCAGTCAGGATCTGCTGAGCGGATGAGGCCGGTCGCGCGAGGCGGTCGAGGTGCGCGGGGGAGCGGAGTCAGCGGGAGTCCATAGAGGACGGAGAACTCCCGCGCGATTCCGTAGTGGCCCCAGAGGTCGGGGCGGTTGGTGAGGGACTTGTTGTCGATCTCGAAGACGACGTCGCCGTCGACGGTGTCGTAACCCTCGACTTCGACGGTCTTCAAGGTCAGGTCGTGTGCCAGCCGGTCAGGGGAATAGCCGGGCAGGGGGACGTAATCGGTCAGCCATTCCAGGGAGATCTTCACCGCAGCGGGCCTTTCAGGCGAATTGGGAGAGGAAGCGCAGGTCGGCGCTGTGCATGAGCCGGACGTCGCCGATGCCGTACCGCATCATCGCCAGCCGGTCCAGGCCGACGTTCAGATAGCATCCGGACCACCGCGCCGGGTCGAGCCCGGCCGCGCGCAGCACGTGCGGATGAGGGCTGCCGCCGGGCATCAGTTCGAGCCAGCCGGTCCGTCCGCAGGTGCGGCAGCCGCGTCCGGCGCACACTCGGCAGGCCATGTCGATCTCGAAACCTGGCTCCACGAAAGGGAAATACCCGGCCCGCATGCGCGTTCGCACCGGTTCGCCGAACACCGTGCCGAGGATCGTGTCGACGAGGAACCGCGCGGTCGCGAGCGGGACGGCCTCGTCCACCACCAGCACCTCGTACTGGAAGAACGCCCGTTCGTGCCGGGCGTCGGTGCTTTCGTTGCGGTAGACCCGGCCGGGGTAGGCGATCCGGACCGGCGGCTCGTGCGTGCTCAGATGCCGGACGCTCGTGCCGGTCAGATGCGGGCGCAGGCAACGGCCGTCGGCCAGCCAGTAGGTGTCCATGCTTTCGCGCGCGGGGTGGTCGGCGGGGAAGTTGAGCCGGTCGAATTCCATTTCCGCGGAACTGATTTCCGGACCCTCGACGATCTCGAAGTTGAGTGCGCGGAAGGCGTCGTCGAGGTCGTATCTGAGCTGCGTGACCGGATGCAGTCCGGCGGTGGGCGGCGCGAGGCCTGGGATGGTCGGGTCGAGCGGATGGTCCAGTGCTGGCTCGGCGGTGTGCTTCTCGTCGAGGAGTGCGGTAATGCGTTGGTGCGCCTCGGAAAGCGCGATGCCGAGCTGCTTTCGGGAAGACGGGTCGCAGCGGCCGAGTTCGCGGCGTATCGCGGCGAGCGGGCTGGATTTGCCGAGTGCGGAACGTCGTACCGCGGCGATTGCGGCCGGACTGTTCGCCTGGGCTAGCTCGGCGAGTGCGGCCTCGGTCAGCGCGGCGATCCGGCGCAGCGTCGAGGCAGGGTCAAGGGGGTCCACGGGTTCCTCGCTTCGGATCGTGAAGTACGGGACTTCACCCCCGGGCAGCGAGGGGAAACGCAGTGGTCAGCGGGCGGAACCCGGCGCGCACGCGCAGCCCCCGGGCACTCCCCGGGGGCGAAGAAATCGCTGCGTACGCATGCCGCCATCATGGCACGCCCGCCACGCCAAGCACAAACCCCTTAACCGGCGGCCTTGCGGAAGGGCCGTGAGGGGAACCTTCACGGACTCTGAGTCCGTGAAGGTTCCCCTCACGACCAGTGGGTCAGTGGCCGACGGCGGCCCGGACGGACTCCTTCAGCGAGCCGAGCGTCGCGATCACCGCGGTCGGTTCGTAGCCGCAGTGCGCCATGCAGTTGGCGCAGCGCGGGTCCTTGCCGCGGCCGAAGTTCTCCCATTCGGTGGTTTCGATGAGTTCCCGGTACGTCTTCGCGTAGCCGTCGTCCAGCAGGTAGCACGGGCGCTGCCAGCCGAGCAGCGAATACGACGGGATGCCCCACGGCGTGCATTCCAGGTCGCGTTTGCCCTCGAGGAAATCGAGGAACACCGGGGAATGGTTGAGCCGCCAGCGTTTCCGGTTGCCGCCGCCGAAGGCCTTGGCGAACAGTTCCCGGGTCTGCTGCACGCCGAGCCAGTGGTCCTGGTCCGGCGCCTTTTCGTACGCATACCCCGGCGAGATCTGCATGTTGTCGACGCCGAGGTCGTTGAGGTAGTCGAGCACGTCGATGACGTCCTGCGGGGTGTCCCCGGTGAAGAACGTCGTGTTCGTCATCACCCGGAAGCCCTTTTCCTTGGCGAGCTTGATCGCGTCGACCGCCGCCTGGAAACCGCCCTCCTTGCGGACTGACGCGTCGTGCCGTTCTTCGAGACCGTCGATGTGCACCATCCACGCGAAATTGCGGTGCGGCTTGAATTTGTGGATGTGCTTGGGCAGCAGCAGCGCGTTGGTGCAGAGGAAAATGATCTTGTTGCGGTCGAGCAGCTGCCGGGTGATCTCGTCGATCTGCGGGTGCATCAGCGGCTCGCCGCCCGCGATCGACACCATCGGCGCGCCGCTTTCCTCGATCGCCCCGACCGCCTGCTCCACCGGCATCCGCTGTTTCAGCAAGGTGTGCGGCTGCGCGATCTTCCCGCAGCCGCCGCATTTGAGGTTGCACGCGAACAGCGGTTCCAGCTCGACCAAGAGCGGGAATTTCTCCTTGCGCAGCAGCTTCTGCTTCATCAGGTAACCGCCCAGCCGAAGAGACTGGCGCAACGGCATGGCCATCGCTCAGAGCACCTCCCGAGGTAGGGTGAACGTCATTTCTTCCTCCGTCAGCGTGTTTTCCGCGACGCTGACCGGTCCCAGTCCGCGCAGTGCCGCGACCGTTTCGGACACCAGATGCGGCGGAGCCGACGCGCCGGCGGTGAGCCCGATCCGCCCGGCTCCGGCGAGCCGGCGCAGGTCGACGTCGGCGCATCCGTCCACCAGCACCGCAGGAGTGCCCTCGCGTTCGGACACTTCCACGAGCCGGCGCGAGTTGGACGAGTTCCCGGACCCCACCACCAGCACGAGATCCACCTCGCGGGCGATCGCGCGCAGCGCCCGCTGCCGGTTGGTGGTGGCGTAACAGATGTCGTCCTTGCGCGGCGCGGAAAGCCCGGGGAAACGTTCGCGCAGCACGGACGCGATTTCCTCGGCCTCGTCGAGCGCCAGCGTGGTCTGCATGGTGTACGCGGTCCGCGACGGATCGTGCACGGTGACCGCCCGGGCGGCCGCGACGTCGCCGACGATCACGACGTTGTCCGGCGCTTCTCCGACGGTGCCTTCGACTTCTTCGTGCTCGGCGTGTCCAATGAGGAATACCGTCTCGCCGCGATTGGTGTAACGACGGACTTCGTTGTGCACCTTGGTGACCAGCGGGCACGTCGCGTCCACTACGGACAGTCCGCGCTCGGCCGCCGCGTGCCGGACCGCCGGGGAGACGCCGTGCGCGGCGAACACCAGCGTCGCGCCTTCCGGAACTTCCTCCACCTCGTCCACGAACACCGCACCGAGGCCCTGCAACCGGTGCACGACATGGGTGTTGTGCACGATCTGCCGTCGCACGTACACCGGCGCACCGTGCTTCTCCAACGCCCGCTCGACAATCTCGATCGCCCGTTCCACCCCGGCGCAGAACGAACGCGGGCTGGCCAGCAGCACCGTGCGCGGCCGCACCGCTTCGGCCCACGCGGTGATCGCGGGGGCGGCCCGGCGCAGGCTCCGCAGCCCGGCGAGTCCATTTGAGACCGTCGACGGACGAAGTAGCGGTTCGCCGACAGTGTCCACAATGGCCCGAACGACCGCGAACGGTTCGTCCCGGTCAGCGAGCCACGCGGACTCCATGTCGACCGCCAAAGCACCGCTGGAGGCCAGCGCGGCCCGTTCCCGCTCCCGCACCACGTGCGAACTGCCGACCACCGGTCCGAGATGGACAGTCAACCCCAGCCGCCGCAACGCACCAGCCAGCAACGGTGCGGACGGAACCGGCACCACGCCGGAAGGACCGCGTACCTCGGTCGCGACAACGACATCCCCCGGCCGTACGGAGGGAGTGAGTCCGCCGCCGAGCCCCGCCACGATCCGCGGACCGGACGGGAGCCGGGCCGCAGCGGCAGCGGCCCGGCGAGGCCCGAGTCCAGTGTGGACCGTCCGCGGACCGCGCACCGCGGCCTGCTCGATCCACAGCGGAGTGCAGACGATCGGCGTCATGAGCTGCCTCGTACATACCGGCCGAGCGCGGACAACGGGAACACCACGCGGTACAGGTGATACGACAGGTAAAAGTCGCCGGGGAATCCGGTGCCGGTGTGCTTGTCCTCGTCCCAGCCGCCGTCTGGACGCTGCCGTTCGCACAGCCACTCGACGCCCCGGGTGACCACTTCGGACTCCCGTTCCCCGGCGGCGAGCAGCGCCAGCAGCGCCCACGCGGTCTGCGACGGCGTCGAATCGCCGCGCCCGGCCCACGCCGGATCGTCGTACGACCGGAGGTCCTCGCCCCACCCGCCGTCGTCGTTCTGGTGCTCCGCCAGCCATTTCACCGCACGCCGGATCCGCGGCGAAGTCCCGGGAATTCCGACGGCCACCAGGGCGGGCACCACCGCACCCGTCCCGTACACGTAATTCGCGCCCCAGCGGCCGAACCAGGAGCCGTCGTCCTCCTGGTTGTCCAGCAGCCACTTCACTCCGCGACGGCATTCGCGCGTGTCGGATTTCCCTTCCGCCGCCAGCATTTCGACCACGTGCGCGGTCACGTCCGCCGACGGCGGGTCGATCACCGCGCCGAAATCGCAGAACGGCAGGCGGTTGATCAGCTCTTGGGTGTTGTCCGCGTCGAACGCGCCCCAGCCGCCGTCGCTGGACTGCATGCCCTCCAGCCACGCGACGCTCCGGTCGACCGCCTCGCGGATCCGCAGGTGGTCCGGTTTTCCCATCCGCCGCAGCGCGAGCACCACCTCGGCGGTGTCGTCGGTGTCCGGGTAGCCGTCGTTGGCGAACTCGAACGCGAACCCGCCCGGCGCCAGCGAAGGCCGTCGCACCGCCCAGTCGCCGGGCACCCGGATCTCCTCGCCCAGCATCCAGTCGGCGGCCCGCACCAGGGTTTCGTCGCCGGGGGAGACGCCCGCGTCGAGCAGCGCGGTCATCGCCAGCGCGGTGTCCCACACCGGCGACTGGCAGGCTTCGAGCCGCCGCACCCAGCCCTGGTCGGTCTTCTCGCGGATGGTGAAACCGTCCAGCCCGGCGATCCCGGCCTTGAGCGCGGGATGGTCGAGCGGGTAGCCGAGCAGGTGCAGCGCGAGGATCGAGTACACCCACGGCGGCTGGATCCCGCCCCACGAACCGTCGGCCTCCTGCCGGGCCAGGATCCACTCCGCGGCCTGCTTCATCGCGAGCTTGCGCACCGGGTTGAGCGGCAGCTTCGCGTACGCGTGCAGTGCGGTGTCGAGATTCTGGAACACGCCGTCCCACGTCCACGGCGTCCGCGTTTTCCGCGGCTGCTTGCCGGTGCGCAGCTCGGCGACGTCGAACGGCAGCTTCCGGACCGGGCGCAGGGTGCCGACGACGGTCAGCGGCACCACGGTCTGCCGGGCCCAGCAGGCGAAATCGTAGACGTTGAGCGGGAACCACGACGGCAGGAAGATCAGCTCCGGCGGCAGGCTCGGCAGGTCGTCCCACGACCACTGGCCGACCATCGCGAGCCAGATCCGTGTGAACACCCGCGTCGCCTCGATCCCGCCGTGCTCGCGGATGAACTCCGCGGCGGCGGCCAGCCACGGCGAGTCCGCCGGATCGCCGGCCAGCCGGAGCGCGACCCACGCCTCGACGGTGGTGGACAGATCGGCCGGGCCGTCCGGGAAGTTCGCCCAGGTGCCGTCCGCACGCTGCTGCGAACGGATCCAGCGGGCGGACTCCTCGGCGATCTGCGGCGTGAGAATGCCGAGGAAATGGCGGAGCAGCAGGTCCTCGGCGTCCATCGTGACGTTGGTGGCGAGTTCGCCCTTCCACCAGCCGGCGCCGTCCTGTTCGCGGCGCAGGAACTCGACGGCCGAGGCGACCGTGTCGGCGGCGGTGCGGGCGGCGGGCGCGGACGCCCGGGGGACGGTCTGGGTCATCACGCTTCCCTTCCGGCGATGAAACGGGCGATCGACACGAGATCGGCGCGCGGGCCGGGCGGGATCGCGGCCAGCGCCTTTTCGGCCGTGGCGACGTGCCGCGCCGCTTCGGCGGTGGCCCACGCGCGGCCGCCCGCGTCGTCCACCAGCGCGGCGATCCGCGCGAGGTCGGCGTCGTCGTCCCCGGCGAGCCATTCGGCCAGCCGCCTGCCCGCCGCGCCGCCGCGGGTGGTCGCGTAGGTGATCGGCAGCGACTTCTTCCGCGCCCGCAGGTCGGAGTACACCGATTTCCCGGTGACCGCCGGATCGCCCCAGATGCCGAGCACGTCGTCGACGAGCTGGAACGCCAGGCCGATCTCCTCGCCGAACAGGGCCAGCGCGTCGACCACCTCGGCGGGCGCGCCGGCGAGCAGCGCCCCGATCGCGGCGCTGCCGGACAGCAGCGCCCCGGTCTTCCCGGCGGCCATCGTCACGCATTCGGCGAGCGTGACGTCGTCGCGCTGTTCGAACGCGACGTCGAGGAACTGGCCGTGGATGAGCCGTCTCGTGGTCTCGGTGAGCAACCGCCCGGCCGCCACCGCGTGCGGGGAACCGCTGTCCAGCACCACTTCCTGCGCGAGCGCGAGCATCGCGTCCCCGGTCAGGATCGCACTCGCGGAACCCCACAGCGCCCACACCGTCGGGCGGTGCCTGCGCTCGGTGTCGCCGTCCATCAGATCGTCGTGGACGAGCGAGAAGTTGTGCACCAGCTCCACCGCGACCGCGCCGGGCACGCCGACCTCCACCGGCGCGCCCGCGGCCTGCGCGGACACGACGGCCAGCGCGGAACGCACGGCCTTGCCGCCGTTGCCTTGCACCGGCACGCCGTTCGGATCGGTCCAGCCGAGGTGATAAGCGCTGATCGCGCGGCTGTCGTCGTCCAGCCGGTCGACGGCGGCGCGCAACGCTGGCTGCACGACGTCGCGGGCTCTGCCGAGCACCGGCGGCGCCGCCGGCCGGACGGACGTTGTCTTCTCGGCGGAAAATACCTCGGTCGTCATGCTCCGACTCCCTCCCTCTTGCCGTTGTGCTGAAGGAGGGCGGCGGCCGCGGCCGCACCGCTGCGCGCGGCGCCCTCCATCGTCGCGGGCCATCCGGTGGCGGTCCACGCGCCCGCCAGGTACAGCCCGGGCAGCGCGGTGCGCGCGGGCGGGCGCAGCGACGCGGTGCCGGGGCCGGGCCGGAACGTCGCATGCCGCTCGCGGGTGACGAAAAAGTCGAGCACCTTCGCGCCGCGCGCCTCGGGCAGCAGCGCGAGCAGTTCGGGCAGCAGCCGTTCGCGCAGTTTCGCGGTGGGCAGGTCGATCTGCGCGTCGGCGGCGGACAGCGACATCGCGAGGTACTGCCCGGAGTCCAAACCGGACTGCCGCGTTCGGTCGAACACCCACTGCACCGGCGTGCGCACGCCCGCGACGAACGGCTCGGCGAGCACCTTCCGGTCGAGCACCACGTGGACGTTCACGATCGGCGAGCTGCCGAGCCCGCCGGACCAGCCCGGCGGCATCCGGATCGCCCCGGCGGGCGCGAGCTGTTCGGTCACCGGCGGCGGAGTGGCGAGGACGACCTGACTGAAAGTTTCCTCGCCCCGGTCGGTGATTACCCGCCAGCCTTCGCTGATCTCGCGCACCTTCGTGCCGACCCGGACGTCTGCCCCGGCCTCGATCAGCCGTTCGCGCGCCGGGTCGCCGTGCAGTTCCCGCAACGGCACCAGCGACCATCCGATGTCCGCGGCGGCCGGATCGGTGAGCAGGCCCTCCTGGAACACCGTCGCGGCGAGACTGAGCGACGCGTCGTCGGCGGTCGCGTTCAGCGTGGCCACGCCGACCAGATCCCACAGCGCCTCGATCGCCGCCGCGCTCTGCCCGTGCCGGCGCAGCCATTCCCCGAAGGACTGCCGATCGGTGCGGTCCGCCTTCGGGTCCACCCGGCGCAACGCGAGCGCGGCCATCGCGAACCGGGCCCGGTCGAGCGGGCGCAGCGGGTCGTACCGCAGCAGCGAGCCGGCCAGGTGCAGCGGCGCGGGCAGATCGCCGCGCCGCAGCCAGGTCGGCTCGGGTGCGCCGGGCAGCCGGATCGGGATCTCCAGCCGCGGCTGCAGCGTGACCCGGTCCGCGACGCCGAGCCGGTCCAGCAGCGCGCGATAAGCGGTGCAGCAGCGGAGGAACACGTGCTGTCCATTGTCGACGCGCAGCTCGCCGCGAGTGAACGAATGCGTGAGCCCGCCCAGGTACGGCCGCGCCTCGAACAGCGTCACCGGCCGCCCGGCGTCCGCGCAGGCGAGCGCGGCGGCGATGCCCGCGAGCCCGCCGCCGACCACCGCGACCGGGGCGGTCATCGGCCGATCCCGGTCAGCGCCCGGAACGCCACCACCGCCTTTTCCCGGCCGGACAACGAAAGCCGCCGGTCGAACACGCGCGCGGGCTGCTCGTCGATCCGGTCCAGCAGCGTGCGGTAGATGCCTGACATCGCGGTGCAGCACGCGGCGCTGCGACCGTCCAAAGAGGGCACGAGGCGAAGGCCGCGGGAGTACCAGTCACGCGCCCGCGCGGCGCTGTCGTGGATCAGCGCGGTGAGTCCGCCTTCGGGGTCGGCCAGCTTCCCGTCCGGGCCGACGGACAGCTCGACGCCGAAGCGGTCGAGGTCCTCCTTGGGCAGGTACACCCGGCCGTTGAGCAGGTCCTCGCGGATGTCGCGGAGGATATTGGTCTGCTGCAAGGCGATTCCCAGCTCGTCGGCGTACACCGGCGCGTTCGGCTCCGGCCTGCTGCCGAACACGCCGAGGCACAGCCGCCCGACCGAACCCGCCACGCAGCGGCAGTACTCGACCAGTTCTTCGAACCGCACGTACTCGCGGCCGGTCACGTCCATCTCGACGCCGTCGAGCAGTTCCTCGAACGCGCCGAGCGGGATCGGGTACCGGCGCGCGGCGTCGGCGACCGCGACGTACACCGGATCCGTCGTCGCGGACAGGTCGCCGAGCGATTTCCGCACCCCGGCGAGCCCCTGCAGCTTCGCCTCGGCGGACGCTTCGGTGTCGTCGCCGATGTCGTCGATGATCCTGGCCAGCGCGTACACCGCGCACAGCGCCGAGCGTTTGTCCGGCGGCAGCAACCGGATTCCGTAGTAGAAGTTGCGCGCCTGTTCCTTGGTGACCCCCGCGCAGTGCGCGTAGGCCTCGTCCACTGTGCCCATCGCCGTCATCCGGACCGCCTCCTCGTGCCGACTTGCAGCCACCCCAGCCAACTCAGCAGCCCGGTCCGGCTGGGCCGGACCGGTGCGGACAGCACGTCGCCGCCGCTCGCGTGCAACGCGTCCACCGTCGCGAGCCCGCCGGCGAGGAAGCCGCTCACCGCGAACCGCCCCCAGCCGGACAGGCGCCCCAGCAGATCCGCGCCGCCGCCCAGCAAGGCGGCGGCGCGGCCGGTTTCCCAGCGCATCAGCGCTTTCATCCGGGGCGACGCGTGCGCGGCGCCCAATTCCTCCTCGGCGACGCCGAACTCGGCGAGGTCCTCCTGCGGCAGGTACACCCGCCCGTTGCGGTAGTCCTCGCCGACGTCCTGCCAGTGCTCCACCAGCTGCAGCCCGGTGCAGATCCGGTCGGACAGCTCGGCGGCGGCCGGATCGGCCACGCCCAGCAGATCGAGCACGATGCGCCCGACCGGGTCGGCGGACAGCTGGCAATACGCCAGCAAATCCGCGAAGACCGGATAGCGGTGCACCTCCTGGTCCTGGATGTTCGCCCGGACCAGCCGCTGGAACGGTTCCTCGGCCAGCCGCCCTGCGCGGATCGCCGGGAGAAGCCCGCGCACCGCCGGATCGGTGGGTTCGCCCTTGCCGAACGCGGCGGACAGTTCCGCGGAAAACGCCTTGAGCTGCGCGACCCGGTCGCCCGCGGCTTCGTCGCCCAGATCGTCCACAGTGCGCGCGACGGAATAGACCGTGACGAGGTCGGCGCGCAGCTGTTCCGGCAGCACCCGCAGGGCCACCGGGAAGTTTTCCGCGCGCCGTTTCGCACGCAGGCCGGACGTATCCGGAGCGTGACGGACGGCCGACGTTGATCTCATCCCCGCCAGTGTCGCGCCCCCGGTCGGGCGGCTTCTGCCGCCGGAAGACGAATTTCGCTGGCTTCGACTTGGCACGAGAGGCCAAAGTGGGGACAGGATGTCCCGAGGCGACCCGATGACCGCTGCCTGCGACGGAAGGACTCCCGGACACATGGGACCAGATCAGGTGACCCGGCTTGACGAACTGGAGACGGTGGTGACCCGCCGGCTGCCCGCCATGCTCAACGAGGTCCGAGACCAGCTCGCGGACGAGCACCCCGACTACGCGGAGTTCCTGACCGAGGAACTCGCCGACCTCGTCACCGCCAGCGCGGGGTTCGTCCGCAGGCTCATCGACATGGCCGCCGAGCCCGACGAGCGGCTGCCGGAACTGGGGTCCGGCGTGGAGCAGGCGGTGTTCGAGGAAATCGGGCGCAGCCAGTACCAGCAGGGCAGACGGGTCACCAGCCTGCTGTCGGCCTACCGCGTGGGCGCGCGCGTGGCGTGGCGGCACGTTTCCGAAGCCGCGCTCGATCTCGACGTGCCCGCCGAACTGTTCGCGTCGCTCGCCACCACGGTATTCGCTTTGGTGGACCAGCTTTCGGAATCGTCGCTGCGCGGATACCTGCAGGAGCAGTCCGACGCGGTGCGCGCGCGGGAACGGCTGCGCGACGAACTGACCGCGCTGCTGCTGTCCGACCGCGCGGACAAGGCCGCGGTGCGGGCCGCCGCGATGCGCGCGGACTGGCGGCTGCCGAAGCACGCCGCGGTGGTGCTGGTCGAGGACGACAACGAGCTGGGCCGGGAATTGGTGTTCCGCCTCGAAGACAGCTGCCTGCGGCTGCGCCGTCCGGGGGTGGTCGTGGCGATCGTGCCGGACCCGGGCGGCCCGGGACGGCGCGCGTGGCTGGCCCGTGCGCTGCGCGGCGGCGGCGCGGTGGTCGGCGCGACGGTGCCGCTGGACCGGCTCCCGGCCAGCCTGCGGATCGCCGAGGTGACCGCGCGATTGCGCCGGGACCATTTGCTCAGCGACGATCCGGTGTTCGCCGACGAGCATCTCGACGCGATCATCGTGCACCGCGACGACCGGCTGCTCGACGTCCTGCGAAGACAAGCCCTCGCCCCGCTCGCCGAGCTGAACGAGTCCGCGCGGGAACGGCTGTCCACCACGCTCACGTCGTGGCTGCTGCATCTGGGGGACCGCAAGGCCGTCGCGGAGGACCTGCACATCCACCCGCAGACGGTGTCCTACCGGCTGGGCCGCCTGCACGACCTGTTCGGGCCGTCGCTGGACGACCCGTCCGTCCGGGCGACGCTGGTGCTGGCGCTGGCCTGGGGACCGCCTGGGGAAGTGGACGAGAGCGGGTGATGGGGGAATTTCCCTGATGCGGCAGCACGTTGGACATGCTTGGGTCTCGTGAGTGGCGATCACGGTTAGAACCGGGATTGCCGCTCACGAGGGACGCGGGGAGGAGGTGTGCGTGTCAGCTTTCGGCGCCGAACCGCGCCGCGAGCGCGCGGTACAGACCGGGCGCGGCGCCGCGCAGCGCGACGGGGAACCGCAGCCAGCGCGGCACGTAGTAGTCGCCCGGACGCGCGGCGGCGCGCACCACGGCGGCGGCCACGCGTTCGGCGCTCACCGGGCGGGGCGTGCCGCGGGTGTAGGGACGGCCGCGGCGCTCGAAGAATTCTGTGCGCACCACACCGGGAACTACGATTCCGACGGTGATTCCGGTGCCGTGCAACTCGAATCGAAGGCTGTCGGCGAAGGCGTCCACACCGGACTTTGTCGCGGCGTACACCGCTTCCCCGGCGACACCGGTGCGTCCGGCGATCGACGAGACGAACACGATCTGCCCGCGGTCGCGTTCCAGCATCGCGGGCAGCAGCGCGCGGGTCAGCTCCAGCGGCGCGGTGAGGTTGACCGCCACCAGCTGCCGCAGCTTCTCCTCGGACAGCTCGGGCAGCGGACCGGCCCAGCCGAGACCGGCGTTGTTGACGAGGAGATCCACCGATCCGGTGATCTTCAGCGCGCGCTCGGCGAGATCCGCCGCGGCGCCGGGGTCCGCGAGGTCGGCGACGAGTGCGGTGCCGCCGGTTTCCGCGGCAAGGGCGGCGAGACGGTCCTCGTCGCGGCCGTGCAGCAGCACCTGGACGCCGGAGCGGGCAAGCTGCCGCGCGGTGGCGGCTCCGATGCCGGACGACGCGCCGGTGACGAGGGCGGTGCGGGTCATCAGGCGGCGGGCAGCGCGGCCGGGCGGTGGCCCATCCGCAGCGTGATCCCCGCCGAGCGCAGCGAACGGCGGAACCACCACAGCGAACCGGCGATGGCCAGCCCGATCACCGAGTACGAGCCCGCGGTGCTCACCATCAGGAAATTGCCGACCGTTTCGCGCGCGAGCAGCAGCAGCGTCACGCCGCCGTTCACCGCGAACACGAGTCCCCACAGCACCGACACGCGCTGGAAGAACCGGCGCATTCCGGGGTGCCCGGACAGCGTTTCCGGGAATGCGCAGAAATCGCCCGCCAGCCGCGCGAGCAGCGGTTTGTTGAACGGCGCGGACACCAGGAACAGGCTCGCGACGAGGAAATTCTGTAAAGTCGGCTGGAGGAAGTACAGGAACGCGCTGCCGGTGGCCAGCCCCAGCACGGTGCGCGCGACCAGCAGCGCCGTGGTCAGCAGCAGCACCGCGGGGATCTTCTTGCGCAGCGCCAGCCGGGCGCCCAGCACGGCGACCGACCAGCACAGCGCGGCGATCACCCCGCTGTCGAAGCTCACCAGGGTCAGCAGGAGATAGAAGAGGCCGGCCGGGACCAGCGCGGACTCCAGCAGGTGCCGGCCCCCGCCCACCACGAGGTTGCGGAACGAGGGGAGGTCGATCGTATGGGGGTGTCGCATGCGGGTTCTGCTGCCTCCGGTGCCAACCGGGCGACTCGGCCTCGGACAAGGCTTGAGCATAAGCACGGCGGATGGGGACGGTGTGAGGTGAAGAGTCCGTGACAGTTACGGGGATGTCGCTGGTCGTGGCTGTCCCCGCCGCCGTGGCAGGCGCGGCGTGCATGGGACTCGCGAGCGCAGCGCAGGCCAGGGCGACCAAAGAGGTGGAAACCGGCAAACCGCTCGACCTGACGCTCTTCAAGCGGCTCGTCGGACGCCCATTGTGGCTCATCGGCATCGCGGCGACCATCCTGGGTCTCGTCCTGCAGCTCGTCGCGCTCGCGTTTGGCCCGTTGCTGCTGGTCCAGCCGCTGCTCGTGACGTCGCTCATGTTCGCCGGGCTCGCGTCGGCGCGGCTGGAGCGCCGCCGCCCGGACCGCACGATGAGCGTCGGCGGGCTGCTGTGCGTGGCCGGGCTCGCCGCGTTCCTCGTCGTCGCCCGGCCGAGCGGCAACAGCGAGACGCTCGTCAGCGGCGGCGACCTGCTGCCGCTCGGCATCGCGCTCGCCGTGCTCACCCTGGCCTCGCTTGTTGTTGCCGCGTCAACGAATTCCGGATCTTGGCGGGTGCTCGGGCTGGCGGTTGCCACCGGCGTGCTCTACGGCCTCACCGCCGGGCTGATGAAGGTGGTCGCGGGCCAGTTCCGGATGGGGATCGGCGAACCGTTCCGGCACTGGACGCTGTATCTGGTGTGCGTCGTCGGCCCGCTCGGCTTCCTGCTGAGCCAGAACACGTTCCAGCAGGGCCGGTTCCTCACGCCGGCGCTGGCCGTGATCACCGCGCTCGATCCGCTGGTCGGGGTCGCGATCGGGCTGTCGTGGATGGGCGAATCGGCCGACGGGAGGCCGCTCGCGCTGTTCGGCGAGGCGCTGGCCGGGCTGGTGATCGTGGTCGGCATCGCGCTGATGTCCACCCGCGCCTCGCATTTGTCGGCGGAATCGGAGGCCGCGCCGGCGAACGAGGACGCCGAACCGGGCGAACGGCCCGATTCGGACCCGGACGACGGATACGGCCTCGCCGGGACCGCTTGTTAGCGAAACAAAGGGGGCAGCGTTGGTGCGCGTGCTGATCGTGTCCGCGAACATGGGCCAGGGGCATAACGCCACCGGACGCGCGCTCGAGGACGCGGTGCGGGAGCGCTGGCCGGACGCGACCGTTTCGTGGCTGAACGCCCTGGAACGGCTCGGACCCGGTTTCGAGGGGCTTTTCCAGCGGATTTACGTCGCCAATGTGGAAAGCGTGCCGTGGCTGTACGAGTTTTTCTACGGCGCGATCTGGCGGCTTCCGTGGTTCGCCGCGGCGTCCCGGTGGTTCACCGCCGCGTGGTGCGGCAGGCGGCTCGCGAAACCGGTCGCCGAGTTCGCGCCGGACCTGGTGCTGTCGACGTATCCGATGGGCACCGCGGGACTGGCGTGGCTGCGCCGCAAGGGAAAACTCGCCGTGCCGCTCGGTGCGTGGGTTTCCGACTTCGCGCCGCATCCGTTCTGGGTTTACGGCGCGGCCGACCTGACCATGGTGATGCACGACGTCGCGGTCGAGCCCGCGCTGCGCTCGTCGCCGTCGGCGCACGTCGGGGTGTCCGCGCCGCCGGTGCGCGCGGTGTTCCGGCCAGGAGACCAGGCGGCGGCGCGCCAGGAACTGGGCCTGCCGCCGGATGCGTTCGTGCCGCTGGTTTCGTGCGGGTCGCTGGGTTTCGGCGAGATCGAGACCACGGTGCGCGAACTGCTGGCCGCGGATCCGGTGGTCGCGCCGATCGCGATCTGCGGCCGCAACGAGGCGGCGGCCGCCCGGCTGCGCGCGCTCGACGAACCGCGGCTGCACGTGGTCGGCTGGACCGATCGGCCCGAGCTGTACACGCTGGCGGCGGACGTCGTGGTGACGAACGCCGGCGGGGCGACCTCGCTGGAGGCGCTGGCGTGCGGCCGCCCGGTGCTGATGCACCACCCGATCGCCGCGCACGGCAAGGCCAACGCCCGGCTGATGGCCGCGGCCGGCCTCGCCCTGGTGTCCACAAAGGACGGAGAGCTGGCCGCGGCGGTGCGCGGCCTGCTGGCCGAACCGGACCGGCTCAAGACGCTGGCCGAAGCGGTCGCCCGGCATTGCGAAACCGCGACCCCGCTCGGGACCGCGCTGGAGTCGCTCGCTTCCTCGCCGTTGAATCCGCCGACGCAGCGGCTCCGTCCTGAAGATGCGCTGTTCGTGCACGTGGCCACGCCGGAGGTCCCGCAGCAAGTTGGGGCGGTGCTGCTGTTCGACCCGAAGGCGGATGGCACGCCGGTCACTCACGCTGATGCGGAGCACCTGCTGGCGGCCACGCCCGGGCTGCGCACGCGCTTGCTGCCGGGCAGCCGGTTGTGGCGGGCACGGTGGCAGGAAGACCCGGGGCGGACGTCGGCGGACGTGCTGACGTCGGTGCGGGTCGGCCCGGACGCTCCGCTGGACGCGGCTTTGACGCGGGAGATGGATGGGTTCTTTTCGGAACCGGTGTCGCCGGAACATCCGGTGCGGGCGCGGCTGGTGACCGGGATCGAGGGGGAGCAGGGGGCGTTGCTGATCGCGTTGCACCATGCGGCGAGTGACGGGATCGCGGTGATCAGTGCGCTGGTGGGGCAGGCTCGGGGGAAGGAGCCGCTGGAGCCGGTGGCGGTGCCTCGGCGGAGGGGACGGTGGGCGGGGTGGCTGGCTGGGTGGCGGGGCCGCCCCAATGCCACATTGGGTGCGCTCAACGCACCGAATGCCACTTTGGGTGCGTCAGACGCACCGAACGCCACATTGGGTGCGTCGGATGCACCGAACGCCACTTTGGGTGCGTCCAGCGCACCGAATGCCACATTGGGTGCGCTCAACGCACCGAATGCCGCATTGGGTGCGTCGGATGCACCGAACGCCACATTGGGTGCGTCAGGTGCACCCAATGCCACATTGGGGCGCAACGGGTCTGGACCCGAGCGGAGGGTGGAGCGGTCGGGGCTCGCCGGGCTGGTGGCGCCGGGGCGGGCGGGGTTTGCCGGGCTGGTGACGCCGGTGCGCGAGGCGTTCGCTCGCGTGGCGGGGCCGGTGTGGCACGGGCTGGAACGACCGGCGGAAACGGCCGGTGGCTCCAGCGTCGCCGGGCCCGCTCGGGCGAAGCCCGGATCCGGTGCCGGAAGCCGTCTGGCTCGCGGCGTTTGGGCTGGTGTCGTTCCCCGGTCCGGCGCCGCTGGGTCCGAGCGCCCGAAGTCCGGCTCCGGCAGCACAACCCGCGCCGCCGATCTGGCTCGCGGGGTCTGGACCCTCGCCCGGGCCGGGGCCGCGCCTCGCGTTCGCTGGGACAAGCGCATCGACGGTCCCCAGCGGCATTTCGCGCGCGCTCATCTCTCCGCGCCCGAGGTGCGGGCCGCCGCGCGGCGGGTGGGGGTGCCTACTACCAATCTCGTTCTCGCGCTCGTCGCCGAGGCGCTGCACCGCGAACTCGGCGATGCCGCGCCGGATCAGCTGCGGGTGCTGATCCCGATGTCGGTCCGCGACACCGGGACCTTCCGCCAGCTCGGCAACCACACCGGCGCGGCCTCGGTCGACCTGCCGACAGCCGCGATGTCGCTGCCGGAGCGGGTGCGCGCGACCGATCGGATGTTGTCCGAGCAGGTTGGCCGTGGAGCACCCCGTGCGGGCAACGCGGTTGTGCGCGTGCTCGGGGTTCTTCCGCCGGCGCTGCATCGCCGCGCGGCCAAGCTCGTCTACCGTGGCACGTGGTTCAGCGTCATTGCTTCGGTGCTTCCTGGTGCGCGGTCGCCGGTGGTGCTTAACGGTGCGCTCGTTCGCACGGTGTACCCGGTGTTGTCGCTCGCCCCGGGGGTGCCGGTGGCGGTCGGCATCATGACGTGGGCGGACCGGTTCACCGTCTGCATCACCGTGCCCTCCGGACAGGATGATCGCGGGGATCGGCTGGCGGCGGCGGTCGTGGAGGCGTTCGGCCGGGTGTAGCTACTGCGAGAAGTGCGTGTGCGGGCGGGGGAGAAGTTCGCCGTCTACTTCGATGTCCACCATCTCGTTGTAGAACGCCACCAGCCCGGCGATGGGCTGGACCGCCGCGGCCGGGTAGGTGTACGTCCACGCGAGATGCTCGTGCAGGACGTCGCCGACGCGGACGGACCAGTAGCCGGACGTCTCGCCCTTGTACGGGCAGGCGGTGACCATGCCGGGCTCGGCGACCAGATGCGTGAAGTCGACTTCGGTGCGGTTGAAGTAATACCGCGTCGGGAGGCCGGTTTCGAACAGCAGCACTGGTGACGATGACTCCGCCAAGGTCACGCCGTCCAGTTGGACCCGGACGTGCCGGGTCGAGCGCAGGGCGTCCACTCGCGTGTACGGGCTGCGCGGGTGGACGTAAACCTGTTCGTCCTCTTCGAACCAGGCGTCCAAGGCGTCCCAGGCGAACCGGATGTGTCCGGGTAGGACGTCTTCGGCTATCCAAGCGGCAGCAGGCTTTTCGACGCCCTCGACCCGAAGCGAGTACCGGCCGTCGGCCTCCGGAACGAGGACATCGGGAAGCACGTCGGCGATCGGGAAGTAGAACTGCGGATAGTACGGCCATTCCCAGACGTAGCTGGCCCGCGTGCTGTCCACAATGGTCTTCCCGGCGAGCATGCCGCGCACTCGCCGGGGGACCGGTTCGACGTGTCCTTTGTGGACTGCTGCCGCTGGATACCCGGTCATGGTCAGCCGCGCTTCGGGAGTTTCCAGCCGGGACGCGGGAAGTGGCAGGTGTAGCCGTGCGGGTAGCGCTGGAGGTAGTCCTGGTGCTCCGGTTCCGCTTCCCAGAAGTCGCCGGCCGCGGTGACCTCGGTGACGACCTTGCCGGGCCAAAGGCCGGAGGCGTCGACGTCGGCGATGGTGTCTTCAGCGATCTGCTTTTGCTCGTCGGTGGTGTAGAAGATCGCTGAGCGGTAGCTGGCGCCGATGTCGTTGCCCTGGCGGTTCTTCGTGCTGGGGTCGTGGACTTGGAAGAAGAATTCGAGCAGGGCGCGGAAGTCGGTGCGGGCGGGGTCGTAGGTGACCTCGATGGTTTCGGCGTGGGTGCCGTGGTTGCGGTAGGTGGCGTGGGGGACGTCGCCGCCGCTGTAGCCGACGCGGGTCGCGGTGACGCCGGGCTGGTGGCGGAACAGCTCCTCCATGCCCCAGAAACATCCGCCGGCCAGGATCGCTTTTTCCGTCATTTCCTTCTCTCCCGTCGGGGGAATCCGTGTACAGGATGACGCTGCGGAGCCGGTCGCTATTCCGGCCGCCCGGTGCCCGGTCAGAACTCCGTAATATCTCCCTCCGCCGCGGCCGCGACGAACAGTTCGAGCAGCGTCCGCAGGGCCTGCGACGGCGGCCGCTTGGCGGAGACGACGACGGTGAGCGGCCAGGTCAGCGACGTGTCGGCGAGGGGGATCGCCGTCACACCCGGGATGTCGAGCCGGGCGGTGCCGGGCAGGACCGCGACGCCGAGTCCGGCGGCGACGTAACGCGGCACCGTCCGCAGGTCGGCGACCTCGGCGGTCAACCGGCGGGAAAGGCCGAGCGCGGCGAATTCGCGGTCCACCGCCAGCCGGTTCCCGAAGCCGCGCGGGCAGTCGACGAACAGCTCGCCGTCCAGCTCCGGCAGCGTCACCGACTCGCGGCCGGCCAGCGGATGGCTGTCCGGCAGCACGGCGTAGTACGGCACGCTCGCCAGCTGCGTCGCGTCGAGGCCGCCCAGTTCCGCTTGCGAAAGGCCGAGCAGCGCGACGTCGAGCCTGCCGTGCCGGACGTCGTCGGCGAGGCCGGACGAACCGCTGAGCGACACCGTCAGGTGCAGGTCGACCCGCGGGTGCCTGCGGTGGAACGCGCCGAGCAGCACTGGCAGATCGAAGGCGTTCATGCTGGTCAGCGTGCCGATGCGGAGGCTCCCGCGCAGGCCGGCGGACGCCTGCTGCACCACCTCGCGGGCCCGCTCCACCGATTCCAGCGCCGCTTTCGCCTCGGGCAGGAAGAGCGCGCCCGCGGTCGACAGCGCGACCCGGCGGGTGGACCGGTCGAACAGCGTCGTGCCGAGGTCGGTCTCCAGCGCGCGGATGGTCGCCGAGACCGTGGACTGGGTGGCGAACAGCCGCTGCGCCGCCCGGGTGAAGCTCAGCTCCTCGGCGACCGCCACGAAGAACTCCAGCTGCCGCGTCTCCATGCGGCTGATTATCGCCGAACCCGATAACTATGACCAGCACTTTTCGTTGGACTTGATGAGTCGGGACGGGGATCGTCTGAGAGGCAGGTTCCCGTTCCGGAAGGTCGACATGGTCACCACAGTTCCGCCCGCTCTCTCCGCCCCGGCCGGCTGGCGTGTCAGCCACGGCTGGGGTTTCCGGGTCATCGCTTTCGCGTTCGCCTCGTGCCTCGCGTTCTCCACCGTGCCCACCCCGCTGTACGCGCTTTACCAGCAGCGGGACGGGTTTCCGACGTTCCTGGTCACCGTCGTCTTCGCGGCTTACGCGGTCGGTGTGATGGCCAGCCTCTATCTTGCCGGGCACGTCAGCGACTGGCTCGGCCGCCGCCGCGTGATCCTCGCTTCGACGCTCGCCGAGGCGCTTTCCGCGGTCCTGTTCCTGGTCTGGCCGGAGGTGCCGGGCCTGCTGATCGCGCGGTTCGTGTGCGGCGTGGGCATCGGCGCGCTGACCGCGACCGCCACCGCGCACCTGTCCGAACTGCGGGCCGTGACCCGCCCGGACGAAGACCTCGGCCGCTCCGGCCTGATCGCCACTGTGGTGAATATGGGCGGCCTTGGGCTCGGCCCGGTGGTCGGCGGGATCTTCGCGCAGTACATCGACAGCCCGCTGACCAGCACGTTCATCGTGTTCCTGGTCGTGCTGCTGGTCGCCGCGTTCGCGGTGTGCCTGGTGCCGGAGACCGTCGAACGGCGCGAGGAGCGTCCGGCGTACCGGCCGCAGCGGGTGTCGCTGCCCGCCGGGGCGCGGCCGGCGTTCGTCGGCGCGGCGATCGGGGTGTTCGCCGCGTTCGCGATCACCGGACTGTTCATGTCGCTCGCGCCGACGCTGCTCGCCGAAGGGCTGCACGAGCACAGCCGGATGCTCGCCGGAGTCACCGCGGGGTCGATGCTCGGCGCGGCGGCCGTGGCGCAGGTGGTGTTCGCGTCGATGGCTTCGCGGGCACAGCTGCGCTTGGGGTTTGTGTTGATGCCGGTCGGGTTGGCGGTGCTTTCGGTCGCGGCGCTGCTGCCTTCGCTGGCGTTGTTCCTCGTCGGCTCGGTGGTCGCGGGGAGCGGGATGGGGCTCGGCTTCCGCGCGGCGGTCGGGACGGTGGCGGCGCTGGCCGATCCGCTGTCCCGGGGCGAGGTGCTGGCGGGGATCTTCCTCGCCGCCTACGCCGGGCTGGTGGTGCCGGTGCTGCTGGTGGGCATGACGCTGCTGTGGGTGCCGAGCCCGCTCGCGCTGGTCGGGTTTTCCGCCGCGGAGCTGGTGCTGCTGGCGTTCTCCGCGTGGCGGGTGCTGCGGACGGCTTGAGCGGCTTCGATGGTCCGGCTGCCGCTGCCGAGCCAGGGTCGCCGGAAGTCCGTGAAGGACTCCTTGAGGGAATCAGATTCCCTCAAGGAGTCCTTCACGGACCGCGGAGAGCCGCGGCGGTCAGGCGACCTCGGTGGTCCGGGTGCGGGCGGCGCGGGCGCTCCACCGCCCGTCGTGCCGGTCCACCCGGATCGGGTGGCCGAACGCCCGGCTGATGCTCGCGGTCGTGACGGCGTGCTCGATGGGGCCGGAAGAGACCGCCGAACCGTCCGCGATCACCAGCGCGTGCGTGGTCGTCTCCGGCAGTTCCTCCAGGTGGTGGGTGACCACGATCGAGGCGAGCCGGGGATGGGTCCGGGTGAGCAGGTCGATCGTTTCGAGCAGCTGCTCGCGGGCCGCGACGTCCAGGCCGGTGGACGGTTCGTCGAGCAGCAGCAGCCGGGGTTCGCTGATCAGCGCGCGGGCGATCAGGGCGCGGCCGCGTTCGCCCTGGGACAGCGTCGGCCAGCGTTCGCCGGACTTGCCGTCCAGGCCCAGCAAAGCGACGAGTTCGCCGGCCTGCGCGAGCTGCGCCGCGGTCGGCTGCCAGCGCGGGGGAGTGTCGATGGTCCCGGTGACGCCGGTCAGCACCACCTCCCGGACGGTGAGCGGCGAACGCAGCGGATGCCGCGGGTCGACGTGCCCGATGCTGCGCCGCAGCGCCTGCAGTTCGACCCGGCCGAGCCGTCCGCCCAGCACGTCGACGGTGCCGGTGGTCGGGTGCGTGACGGCGCCGCAGAAACCGAGGATCGTGCTCTTTCCCGCGCCGTTCGGGCCGAGCAGCGCCCAGTGTTCGCCTGCCCGCACGGTCAGGTTCACGCCGTGCAGGATTTCCTTGCCCTGCCTGCGGAACACCACGTCGGTCAGCTGCAGCACGACCTCGCTCACGAAAGAGCCTCCTTCAAGGCGGTCAGGTGCGCCCGGCTCAGTTCGGCGGCCGCGGACGCGTCTTTGTCCGCGATCGCGTCGACGAGCGCCTGGTGCGCGGCTTGGTCTTCTTCGGGGGCGGTGATCGGCCGGGCGCGCAGCATGTCCGTCATCGCGCGGTGGATGCGCGGGACGAAGCTGTCGAACAGTTCGATCAGCACGTCGTTGTGCGCGGCGACGAGCACCGTGCGGTGGAAGGCGGTGTCGGTGTCCACCAGGGACTCGATGTCCGGGTCGCCGGTCGCGCGGGCGGCGAGGGCGCGGCGGATCGCGCGCAGGTCGGTCGGCGTCCGCCGGTGCGCGGCGAGGGCGGCGGCCTCGGCTTCGATGGCGATGCGCGCTTCGATCACCGCGCCGATGGTGGCGCGGCGCAGCACCGCGTCCCAATCCTCGGCGACGTCCAGGGCGGTCACGAATACCCCGGAGCCCTGGCGGGAATCGAGCACGCCTTTGCCCGCCAGTTCGCGGATCGCTTCGCGCAAAGTCGAACGGCCGACGCCCAGCTGCGCGGCCAGAGTCGTTTCCCCGGGCAATTTGTGGCCGAGCGGCCATTCCCCGCCGCGAATGCGCCCGAGAAGGACTTCGGCGGCCTGCGCGGCGAGCGGATGCCGTTGCACGAGAGGGGACATCGGAGCGGCTTTCTGGTCGGGGGGACGGGGCGATGCTACTGCGGGACATTCGCGGAACGGGCGGTCGAGTGTGGAGCGTCACTAGTCTACTTGTCTGAGGGGTTCGGTTTTTTCTGACCCGTTCGGGTGGGTTACGGTGTTTCGAATACCCCATTCGGGCCGCGCCGGGTAAGGATCGGCCGCATGCGTGCCAGGAAAGTGGCCGTCGTCGGCGGAGCGATCGCCGCGGCGGTGTGTGCAGTGGCGTTCGTGGCCGGACCGGGCGCGAGCGCCGCTCCGTTGCCGGGAGGGCTGGGCCCGTGCGTCGGCGACGCCTGTCCGGGCGGCAAGTACCCGCCGGTCAACAACGGGCCGTTCGCCGGACGGGACAACGGCATCAACGTCTTCGCCGGCGGCGATTTCCTGGTGCGCGAAGGCGCGGCCGAGGCGGAGGGCCGGGTCGTCGTGCTCGGCGGCTTCGACATGAACAAGCGGGCGGGCGGGTCCTCGATCTACAACGTCGGCATCGCCGGCGTCGGCTCGCGCGTGCCCCCGCCGGACGGCGGCGACTTCCTCACCACCGGCAAGAATGTCGCCGTGGCGCCGGACCAGCGGCTGCTCGCGGACGGCGGCGTCGTGCGGTACGGCGGCACCGTCACCGGGACGGTCACCGGCACGCTGAAGCAGGACCCGAACGCGGCCGATCCGTACAAACAGCTTCGGCCGCAACTGCAGGAAGCCAGCACCTGCTACGGCAAGTCCGCGGCCACCGGCACGGCGAAGAACGAGGGCTACCGCACGCTGTTCACCGGCGACGGGAAGTCCGCGCTGCAGGTGTTCAACGTCGACTTCGACCTCACCGGCTCCGGCGGCGGCATGCAGGGCCTCGAATTCGCCGGCATCCCGGCGGGCGCGACGGTACTGGTGAACCTCGTCGGCGGCGCCCGGGTGATCAACACCTACACCGGCGACCTCGCCGACCAGGACCCGATCAACCAGCTGCGCGAGAAGCTGCTGTGGAACTTCCCGGACGCGTCGAAGGTGAAGATCGCCGGGCAGGCGCAGTTCCAGGGCAGCGTGCTGGTCGGCAACCCGGCCAGCGACACGACGGTCACCGCGTCGGGCACGAACGGCCGGTTCTTCACCGCGGGGAACCTGCTGCACACGTCCGACGGCGCGGCGGGCGGGCAGGAGTTCCACGCCTACCCGTTCACCGGCGACCTGCCGGACTGCGCCGTCCCGACGACGACGCCCACGACGCCGACCAGCACGACGTCCAGCTCGACCAGCACGACGCCGTCCAGCACGACTACCTCCAGCACCACGACGTCCAGCACCACGACGGAGCCGACCAGTTCGACCAGCACCACGACGTCCAGCACGGAGCCTTCGGCCACCGATACGAGCACGTCGAGTTCTTCCACGACCTCGACCACCACGTCGACCGAGCCGACGAGCACCACGTCGTCCAGTACTACGTCGAGCAGTACTGAGCCGACTACGTCGAGCAGTTCGGCCACGTCGACCAGCCCGACGGAGTCGTCGTCCTCGACCGCGCCGACCTCGTCCAGCGCGACGTCCTCGAGTTCGCAGCCCACGTCCTCGACGGGCAGCACGAGCCCGGCGACGTCCAGTTCGTCCTCGTCGTCGGAGGCCCCGGCCCCGATCACGACCACCAGCGACAACTCCGGCGGCGTCGCCCCGGGCACTGGTCCTTCGGACCAGGGCCCGCTCGCCTCGACCGGCGCGGACGTCCGCGGCTACCTGATCGGCGGCGCTGCGCTGCTGCTCATCGGCGGTGCGCTGGTGGCGGCGGTGGCAGTTCGCCGCAAGCGCTCCTGACCAAAGCCGTGAAGGGAACCCTGACGGACTCTGATTCCCTCAGGGTTCCCCTCACAGCCCGCTGCCGTGAGGGCCACCTTCACGGACTCTGAGTCCCTCAGGGTGGCCCTCACGGCAGGTCAGGCCGGGGTGCGCGAGGCGCGGTATTCGGCGGCTCGCGTTTCGTAGGCGCGGAGTTCCTCTTCCCGGTCCGGCACCTCGTGCTGGCCGCCGTCCGGCTGGTCGGCGAAGAATCCGCGCAGGGCCTCGTTCGAGGCGGCGGCGAGGTGCCCGGTGCGGGCGAACATCGCCGTCTCGTAGCGGGTCAGCGCGGCCTCGACGGTCGGTTCCTCGTGCAGCGCGTGCGCCAGTTCGGCGCCGTCGAGCAGCGCCAGGTTCGCGCCGTGCCCGCCGAACGGGGCCATCGCATGCGCGGCGTCGCCGAGGACGGTGATGCCCGGGACCCGTTGCCAGGTCAGGGGAGCGGGCAGTGCGGTGAAGGCGCGCGCCACATAGTCGCCGTCGTTGTCAGTCAGCAGCGGGCGCACGGTCAGGTCCCAGCCGTGGAACTCGCGGAGCAGGAACTCCCGCACCGACTCGCGGTCAGCCAGGTCGACGCCCGCCTGGGCGGCCCAGTCCTCTTCGGCGCGGAACGCCACGTAGCCGCGGATGATTCCGTTGCTGTTGCGCTGCACGATCACCGCCCGGCCCGCGCCGTCGGTGGCGAACAGCTGTCCGTCGCCGACCAAAGCCGCGATCCCGGGGTGCCGGTTCTCGACGTTGTCGAACCGGACGTCCAGAAAGGACACTCCGAGGTATTCCGGCATGGCGTCGGTGAGGCGGCGGCGGACCTTCGACCAGGTGCCGTCCGCGCCGATCACGACGTCGGACTCCACTGTGGAGCCATCGGCGAAATGCAGGCGGTGGACGCCGTTTTCGGTGGTCAGCTCGGTGAGTTTGTGTCCCCAGTGGACGGTGCCGGGGGCGAGCTGTTCGGCCAGCATGGTGCGCAGCTGGCCGCGGTCGATTTCCGGGGCCGAAGTCTCGCCGTCGGCGGGGACGAACTCCTTCAGCAGGGTGCCGTGGTGGTCGCGCCTGGTCATGGCTTGGCCTTCGGCGCGGGCCAGTGCGTGGAAGGCGGGCAGCAGCCCGGCGTCTTCCAGCGCGATCTGCCCGCTGTCGGCGTGCAGGTCGAGCGTGCCGCCGGGATCGCGCGAATCCACGGCGGTGTCGGCGTCGTACACGGTCGCGGCGATGCCGTGGCGGTGCAGGACGCGGGCGGCGAGCAGCCCGCCGGGGCCGCCGCCGACGATCGCGATGCGCGGTGTCTCCTTCATGGTTTCCCCTCTCGTGCCGGTGTGGTCTGCGCCCAGCATAAGTGGCACCATGCAAAAAGTGCAACCGTAGAACTTAGTGACTCATTGCACTGGTCGCTTCGCCGCCAGTCCGGCGAGCACGATCCCGAGCGCGTAGCCGAAGCTGTCGCCGACGGTGCTCCCGGCCGCCTGCCGTTCCCGCATTCCCTGCGCCATCAGCGGAAACGGGATGCTCGCGATCGCCGCTTCCTCGTCGTCCGGCCAGGTCTGGTCCTCGACGGCGCGGCCCAGGACGAAGTGGATGAACACCCCGGCGCACCGCGTCGCGTCGGCGAGCGGGAACCCGGCGCGGTGCAGCACGTCCACCGCGCGCTCGGCGAACTCGCCCAGCGAGCGGGCGATCCGGAGGTCGGCGCCGAGGGCGATGCGCGCGCCGTCCCGGTGGCCGAGGAGGGCGGTGTGCAGAGCGGTGCCCGCTTGTTCCAGCCAGGACAGCCACGGGGTGTCCAGTGGCGGGAGGTCGTTCAGGGCGGGGGTTACGAGAGCGTCGGCGAGGTGGTCGAGCAGGGCTCGTTTGCTGCTGAAATGCCAGTACAGCGCGGGTGCCTTGACGCCGAGTTCGGTGGCGAGGCGGCGCACGGTCAGCTTGTCGAGGCCGTCGGCGTCGACGAGGGCGAGCGCGGTCCGGACCGCGGCGGGGATTTCGATCGGCACCTCGGTTGCCTCCTTAACTAGTTCAGGGCAGTCTAGTATTTAACAAGTTAAGGAGAGTCATGGACGCAGACGCAGTGATCGTCGGAGCCGGGCCGGTCGGCCTGTTCCTCGCCGCCGAACTCCGGCTCGGCGGCATCCGGCCGCTGGTGCTGGAGCGGCTCGCGGAGCCCGCGACGGAACGCAAGGCGCGCGGCATCGGCGTGCTCGCGACGGAGGCGCTGACCCGGCGCGGGCTCGGGCCGCGGCTGGCCGAGGCGCACGAGGAGGGCGAACGCGACTTCGCCCGCGACCACGGCAGCCCGCTCGGCCATTTCGCGAACATCCACAAACTCCTCCCGGACAATGAACGCCCGCGCACGCACATCTGGCAGCCGGACCTGGAGCAGCTGCTCGCCGGGCACGCGGACGCGCTCGGCGTTCCGGTGCGCCGGGCGCACCGGGTGACTGCGATCGAGTCCGCTGTGGACGGTGTGACCGCGATTGTCGAGACGCCGCAAGGGGAACAGCGGATCGGCGCGGCGTACCTGGTGGGCTGCGACGGCGGACGGGGAAAGGTCCGGAGTCTCGCCGGGTTCGGGTTTCCGGGCACGTCGCCGTTGCTGCGGACGCTCGCGGGCCAAGTCCAGTTCGCCGGGCCGGTGCCGCCGGCCGGGCGTTATGCCGACGGGACGTTTATGCACGGCGGAAGCATGGCGGGTGTCACCGAGCTGGCCCGCGATGGCGAGCCCGACGGTCCGGTCACGCCGGCGGAACTGGCGGCGGCGATCCAGCGGGTGACCGGCGACGAGGTCGCCGTGGCGGAAGTGCGCAATTCCCGCCGGTTCACCGATCAAGCGCGCCAGGCCGACGACTACCGGCGCGGCCGGGTCCTGCTGGCGGGCGATGCCGCGCATGTGCACTCGCCGAGCGGCGGGCAAGGGCTCAACCTCGGCCTGCTCGACGCGGCGAACCTCGGCTGGAAGCTGGCCGCGGTCGTGCGCGGGGATCTACCGGAAGCGTTGCTGGACAGCTACTTCCGCGAGCGCGGGCCGGCCGGTGCGGCGGTGCTGCGCAATACGCGGGCGCAGTCGGCGTTGCTCGCGCCGGGGCCGCACGTCGACGCATTAAGGGAGATCGTCGCGGAGCTGATGGATCTTCCGGAGGCGAACCGGTACTTCTCGGATCTGCTGTCCGGAGTGGACCATCGGTACGAATTCCCTTATCCGGCTGAGGAACCCGTCGGGCTGCACAGTCCCGATCGGTCCCTTGTGGACGATGACGGCCAGGTCTCCCGGCTGTCGGACCACACGCGCACCGGGCGGGGCGTGCTCGTGCTCGATCCGGAGAACCGCGACCTCGCCGCGTTGGCAACAAAGCGGGTCGAGGTGGTGCCGGTGACGAACACCGAATCGTTCTTGCTGCGCCCAGACGGAGTCATCGCCTGGACGGGAGGGGAGGCCGAGCTGAAAACCGCGCTGGACGCCTGGTTCGGCTAGGCGCTGGCGCGGCTCCGCCACAACAGCCAGCCGAAGTACGGTGCCCCGATCAGCGCGGTCACCAGGCCGGCCGCGATCTGGGTCGGGGCGAGCACTGTGCGGCCCAGTGTGTCGGCGACGCACACCAGCACAGCTCCCAGCGCAGCGGCCACCGGCAGCGACCGCGCGTGCCGGGAACCCACCAGCGCCCGCGCGGCGTGCGGGGCCACCAGCCCGACGAAACCGAGCGCTCCGACCGCGCACGCGGCGGCGGCGGTGAGCACCGCGGCGAGCGCGGCGAACGCGAGGCGAGACCGGTCCAGCGGGACGCCGAGCACGCGCGGCACGTCCTCGTCGAGCGAGACCAGATCGAGCGTCCGCGCGCTGGACAGGGCGATCGGAAGTGCGATGACCAGGCACAACAGCACCGGCAGGACCTGGCTGAACTCGCGGCCGTAGGTGGACCCGGCGAGCCAGGTGAGGGCCAGATGCGCGTTCCACGGCGAGGTGAGCACCACGACGAGCGTCGTGATCGCCTGCGCGCCCGCGCTGACGCCGATGCCGACCAGCACCAGCCGGTCCGACGACAGCCCGCGGCCGGTCGCACCGCGTCCGGTGGCGAGCCAGTGCACGAGGGCGAACGTCGCGAACGCGGCGACGGTCGCCGCGCCCATCATCGGCCAGACCCCGATGCCGGGCACCAGCAGCACGACGCTGATCGCGCCGACGCTCGCGCCGGGGGTCACGCCGAGCAGGCTCGGTTCGGCCAGCGGGTTGCGGCAGATCGCCTGCACGAGCGCGCCCGCGACGGCCAGCGCCGCCCCGCCGAGCAGCGCGGCGAGCATCCGCGGCCAGCGCAGGTCGAGCGCGAACGACACCTCGGTGCCGGACACCCCGCGCAGCCAGTTCATCAGGTCGCCGAGCAGCACGATCCGGTCGCCGAGCAGGAGCGCGGCGATGACCGCGCCGACCAGCGCGACCGCCAGCACGATCCCGGTGCCGGCCACCCAGCGGCGGGACCGGACGGTGCCGTGCGTCCCGCGTGCGGACGGCGTGCCGGAGGGCTGCCGCCGGGCGAGCCAGACCAGGACGGTCGCGCCCGCGAGAGTCGTCACGACGCCGGTCGGCACCGAAACCGCCTTGTCCGCGGGCACGAGTGCGCGCAGCAGGACGTCGGCGGCCACCACGACCAGCGCGCCGGTCAGCCCGGAAAGCGGCAGCAGCAGCGGATGTTTGCCGAGCCCGGGCACCCGGTTGGCCAGCAGTCGCGCGATCACCGGCGCGCACAGTCCGACGAACCCGATCGGGCCGGCGACGGTCACCGCGACCGCCGAAAGCAGCACCGCCACGACGACGGCGAGGGTGCGCGTGCGGCGGACGTCGATGCCCAGCACGCGCGCGTGGTCGTCGCCGAGGCCGAGCACGTCGAGCCGGTGCGCGAGCAGCAGCGTGGCCACGATGCCGATCGCGATCACCGGCGCGGCAAGGGAAACCTGCCGCAGTCCGGATTGGACAGTCGTGCCGCTGCCCCAGCCGTACAGGCCGGCGGTCCGCTCCTGGAACAACATCAGCAGTACCGACGTGAGCGCGGTCAGCGCCAATGCGATCGCGGACCCGGCGAGCACCAGCCGGGCCGCTCCGCCGCTGCTGCTGCGCGCGACGAGCAACACCAGCCCGGCCGCGGCGAGACCGCCGACGAAGGCGACGATTCCGTTGACATAGAAGGGAAGCGAGATCCCGAACGCGGCCACGCCGACTACCGAGACGTACGCGCCGGCGTTCACCGCGAGAGTGTCCGGCGAGGTAAGCGGGTTCCGCGCGACAGACTGCAGCACGCACCCCGCGAACCCGAGCGCCAGCCCCACGAGCAGCGCCGCGGCCAGCCGGGGGAGCCGGCTGGCCACGAGCACCGCCACCGCCTGGCTCCGCGCGTCGTCGTCCGTGCCGGGGAAAACGGCGCGCAGGAGTTCGCCAAGCCCGACGTGCGACGTGCCTTGCAGCAGGTGCACGGCGGAAAGCACGACCAGCGCGACGATCCCGGAGAGGAAGACGACGGACGCGGTGCGCCCCGGCTTGCGCGAGGCGAGCGGCCGGGCGGGGGCGGTAGTGGTCATCGGATCAGCGCGTCAGTGCGCCGGTGAGCGCGTCCACGTAGGCGATCGCCGACTTCGGGCCGCCGAACATCCAGATGCCGTCCGGGATCCGCTGCAGCTTGGCGGCCTTCACGAACGGAAGCTGCTTCCACACCGCGTTGCCCGCGAGGTCCTGCGTGAAGACGTCGGATTCGGCGGCGTTGGCCGCGTAGACGAAGGTCGTGGCCGGGTCGGTGATCTTGGTCAGGCCCTCGACGTCGGTGGGCGCGAGGCCGTAGACCTTGTCGCCCGCTTCGGTCCACTGGTTGGCGGCGCCGAGCTGGTCGGCGATGCTGCCGAGGAACGAGCCCTTCGTGTACATCCGGACGGTGACCGTGCCGGAGGTCGTGTAGCCGTCGGCCATGACGAACTTGGCCCCGGACTTGCCCGCGTCGGCCAGCTTCTTCTTGCCGTCGGCGACCTTGGCGTCGAATTCGCCGAGCAGCGCGCGGCCCTTCTCCTGCGTCCCGGTCGCCTCGGACAGCGTCGTCACGGTCTTGCGCAGGTAGCCGATCGGGTCGGCCGAATCGGAGCCGCGCAGCGTGAGCACCTTCGTCTGCTTGGAAAGCTGCGCGATGACGTTCTCCGGCAGGTCCGTGGTGGTGACCACGAGGTCCGGGTGCAGGGCGGCGATCGCGTCGAGGCTCGGCTCGCCCCGGGTGCCGACGTCCGGAGTGGACGCGGCGAGCGGCATCACCTTGTCGTAAGTGTTGTATCCCTTGACATCCGCCGCGCCGACCGGCTTCACGCCCAGCGCCAGCAGGTTCTCGGTGAGGCCCCATTCCAGCGACACGATCTTGGCCGCGGGCGCGGGCAGGTCGACCTTGCCGCGCTCGTCGGTCAGCTGCACCGGGCCGGACGGCTTCGCGGCGGCGGCTCCTGCCTGGTCGGCGGGGGCTTCGGTGGTGCCGCACGCGGCGAGCGCGAACGTGGCGAGCACGGCCGCGGCCGTGAGGAGCGACCGGCGGGCAGGCCGGGAGAACACACTGGACACGGGGGTTTTCCTTTGAACTAGAGGGACAGGTCAAGCTGAGCGGACCGGCCGCGGCCGGGAGGTGTGCCGTCCGACCGGGCGCGTGCGGACGTGCCCCTCGGCGTCGACGTGGACGTCGATGCGCAGGCCGTAGACGTCGCTGAGCGCTTCGGCGGTCAGCACGTCGGCCGGGCGGCCGGTGGCGCGGACGGCGCCCCGGCACAGCAGCACCACCTCGTCGGCGACGGCGGCGGCCTGGTCGAGGTCGTGCAGCACCACGCCGACCGCGACGCCGTGCTCGTCGGCGAGGTCGCGGACGAGGTCGAGCGTTTCGATCTGGTAGCGCAGGTCGAGGAAGGTGGTCGGCTCGTCGAGCAGGACGACGCCGGTGTCCTGGGCGAAGCAGGTGGCCAGCCAGACGCGCTGCAGCTCGCCGCCGGACAGCTCGTCGACCGGGCGCTCGGCCATGCCGTCCACGCCGGTGTGCCGCATGGCCCGCTCGACCAGTTCCGGTCCCTCGGGGTCGCCGGAGCCGAAGCGGCCGCGGTAGGGATGGCGGCCGTAGGACACGACGTCGCGCACGCGCACGCCGCCGGGCGTGGGGCGCGACTGGGTCAGCAGCGTGACGTGCCGGGCGAACTCCTTGGGGGACAACGCGAGCGCGTCCTGTCCGGCGAGCGTGACGTCGCCCGCGGCGAGCGGATGCAGCCGGGCCAGCGAACGGAGTAGCGTCGACTTGCCGGAACCGTTGGGGCCGACGAGGACGGTGACCGCGCCCGCGCGCAGGACGATCTCGGCGTCCTGGACCACTGGCTTTCCGCCGTAGCCGAGCGAGAGCCCGGTGCCGGCGAGCGCCGGTGCTTCCGGCCAGGAGTGACTCATGAAGGTTAGCCTAACCTGATCGAGTGAAATTCTGAAACCGCCCGCACCGGCGGTGTCGGACGTCACGGGCGCTTTGTACCGGGCGGGCCCGCCAGGATGTGAAACGCCTTTCCCGCGTGCCGTTGCCGCTCTAGCTTCTGATCGGGTCAGAGGTTTTCGGATTTCCGGGTGACGAGGGGAGCCGGTGCGTGGCCACGGGCGAACTCGCGACGACGACGCTGCCGGTCGGGGCAGGCTGGCTCGGGTCCCGCATCGGCGAGCGCACGGCGCGGGGCGTGGCCGGGACGGTGTCCGGCCTGATCCGCGACGGGGAGGTGCCGCCCGGCACGCGGCTGCCCACGGTGCGCGCGCTGGCCGCCGAGCTTTCGGTCAGCCCCACGACGATCGCCGAGGCGTGGTCGCAGCTGCGGGCCGCCGGGCTGATCGGCACCGGGCGCCGCCGCGGCACGATAGTGCTGGAACCTCCTTCGAGCCCGCCGCCGGAGCGCGCGTTTTCCGGCTGGCAGACGGTCGACCTGGAACACGGCCTGCCGGATCCGGGACTGCTGCCGCCGCTGGAGGACGCCGTCGCGGCGGGTGTCCACACGGAACGGTTCGGCGGCCCGGTCAAGAACTCGATCACCCCGCAACTGCGCGCCGCGGTGCGGCCGACGTGGCCGTTTGCCGCCGAAGCGTGGACGGTCGCGGCCGGCGGGCAGGACGGGATGCTGCTGGCCTGCCAGGCGGTCGCGCGTCCGGGCGACGTGATCGCGCTGGAAGCACCGACCGCGCCGTGGCTGCGCGAGCTGCTGCGCCGGTCGCGGATCCACGTGGTGCCGGTGCGCTGCGACGAGAACGGGCCGCTGCCGTCCTCGCTGGCGGCGGCGCTGGAACATCGCCCGGTCGCGTTCGTGTACCAGCCGCGCGCGCAGATCCCGCTCGGCCACGCGGTTCCGGCGGACCGGCTCGCGGAACTCGCCGAGGTACTGTCCGAAGAGGACATCGCGGTGATCGAGGACGACGATTTCGGTCCGCTGGCTTCAGCGCCGTCGTTGAGTCTCGGTGCGCACCTGCCCGGCCGGGTGCTGTTGGTGCGGTCTTATTGCGCGGCTTTCGGGCTGGAATTGCGCAGTTGCGTGATCGGCGGTTCGACGGCCCTGGTGGAGCGGGTGCGGCAGCAGCGCGGGCCCGGGTCGGTGTGGTCGAGCCGGATTCTCCAGGACGCGCAGGCGTTTCTGCTGACCGATCCGGGCAGCGGGGAATTGCTGAACCGGGCCCGGAACCGGTACGCGCACCGCCGGGCGGCGCTGACGGAAGCGTTGCGGGAACACGGGATTTCGGTGCGGGCGCGGGACGGGCTGACGTTGTGGGTGCCGGTTCCGGAGGAATCGCGGACGTTGATGACCCTGGCGGCGAACGGGGTGTCCGCCGGGTCGGGCACCCGGGCGGGCAATCCGGGGACGCCGCACATCCGGGTGGCGACCGGGCAGCTGCCGGACGATCCGGCGCTGGTGGCCGACCTGGCGCGGATGATCGCCCGTGCTTCGCGGCGGCCTTGATGTCTGTTTTGGACAATGCCGCGTGGGCTTCGTTGACCGGCCCGCATGCCGCGTTCGCGGAGCGGGTGGGGCAGGCGGTCCGGTACCCGGTCGACGTTTCTGTGTTCCTGGCGGTGCCCGACGAGCCGGACGAACGCGTGTGGGACGACATCGCCGCCCTCGCCGGGCCGGGGGCGGTGGTGCCGCTGCTGCCGCAGGCGGGGCCGCCACCGGCGGAGTGGGAGATTCTGGAGAAAATGGGCGGGGTCCAGCTGGTGGACGACGGGGTCGAGGCGGCGCACTGGCCCGAAGCGGTCCGGCTGACTCTCGATGACGTGCCGGAGATGCTGGATCTGGTCGCCCGCACGAAGCCTGGGCCGTTCCTGCCGCGGACGGTGCTGCTGGGCACGTATCTCGGCATCCGGCACGAGGGAGTGTTGGTCGCGATGGCGGGGGAGCGGCTGCATCCGCCGGGGTGGACGGAGATCAGCGCGGTGTGCACGGATCCGGCGTATCGGGACCGGGGGCTGGCCGGACGGCTGGTGCGCGCGGTGGCGGCGGGGATCCGGGAGCGCGGCGAGACGCCGTTCCTGCACGCGGCGGCAGGGAACGTGAACGCGATCCGGCGGTACGAGGGGATGGGGTTTCGGCTGCGGCGGCGGAATGCGTTCGGTCAGGTGCGCATTCCGCGTGACTGGCGGGCTGCGGCTTGAGGTGGGGGTCGTGAGTGGCTATGCCGGTTCTAACCGGGATTGCCACTCACGACCCCTCGCTCGGCCGAAGCGACCGCGGCCGGCTTTCGCCCTCGTGTCCGGCGCTGCTGTCGTGCGGCTCCGTCCTGAGACAGCAGGCTGTCCGGCCGTCGCGCCCCGCCCTGCGCCAGCGCATTGGTCCGGCGCTGGGAAGCGTCGCTGACCGGGTCGTGAGTGGCGATCCCGCTTCTAACCGGGATCGCCACTCACGACCCCGCTCCAGGCGTCGTGGCCGCAGCGGGCCTGGCGGCCAGTCGCAGGCCCGTCCGCGCGGGGTTGCGTCGCGCACCCCCTCGTGAGTGGTGGCGCCGGTTCTAACTGGCGCCACCACTCACGAGGCCCTTCAGGAATCGCTCAGCGGCAGGCCCGGCGGATTGACCTCCGCCTTCTTCACCGCTTCATTGTCCAACCCATACGCGGCCAGCCATTTGGCGTACTGGCCGTGCTGGATCAGGTAGTCGATCGCGGCTGCGACCGGCTTCACGAGGCCGTTGTCCTTTTTGGTCGTCGCGGCGATCAGGCCCTGCAGTTGCGCCCCGGCTCCCGAGTAGGTGCCCGCGCTGCGCGTCGGGTTCGGGGTTTTCGCGGTCTGGGCGGCGTGGTAGGCGATGCTCGGGTTGGGGGCGAAGTACGCGTCGATCCGGCCGGACGCCAGTGCCAGGTACGTGCTGTTCTTGTCGGCGAAATTGCGCACGTCGAGTTTCTTGCCCTCGGCGGTCAGTTTGCGCTGCCATTCCCGGAGGATTTTCTCCTGGTTGGTCCCGCTGTCGACGGCGACGGTTTTTCCGGCCAGCACCTCGTAATTCCCGGCGAAGGTCCACGCGTTCGCGCGGTTCGTCTCGAAACCGAGGTTGTCCTCGCGGTAGGCGGCGAAGTCGAAGCCCTGCTGTTTGCGCTGCTCGGTGACCGTGATGTTCGAGAATCCCGTGTCGAACTGGCCGCTTTGCAGCCGGACGAACAGGTTCTGCCAGGACGCGTTCTGCACGTCCGGTTCCAGCCCGAGCACGGCGGCGACGAGGCGGCCGAGGTCGGGTTCGGCTCCGGTGAGGGTGCGCTGGTCGGTGCCTACGTAGGACAACGGCGGGAATCCCGACGGCAGCGCGCCGACGCCGATCACCAGTTTGCCCCGGTCGAGCACCTTCTTCGGCAGCTGCGCGCGGATCTCGGCGACGGCGGGAACGGTCAGCGAAACCGGGTGCGCGTCCGCGGTGTTCGCGGCGACTTCCACGGTCTGTGAACCGTTCACACTCGTCGACGCCTGGGTGTTGCCGCCGCACGCGCCGGCGAGGAGCGCGACCGCGGCGAGGACGGGCAGGATCGTGCGGGGTTTCATGCGTTCTCCTGGGTTTCGAGGCGGGCGACCTTCCCGAGGAAGGCTCGGGTCCGGTCGTGGCGGGGACGGTCCAGGACGGCCGCGGGCGGGCCTTCTTCGACGACGCGGCCGGCATCGAGGAACACGACGTGGTCGGCGATCTCGCGGGCGAAGCCGATCTCGTGCGTGACCACGATCATCGTCGTGCCGGAGCGGGCCAGTTCGCGGATCACCGACAGGACCTCGCCGACCAGTTCCGGGTCGAGCGCGGACGTCGGTTCGTCCAGCAGGATCAGCCGTGGTTCGAGGGCGAGCGCTCTCGCGATGGCGACGCGTTGCTGCTGGCCGCCGGACAGTTGCCGTGGATACGCCCCGGCCTTGTCTGCGAGACCGACGCGGGCGAGCAGTTCCTTCGCGCGCGTCTCGGCTTCGGCGCGAGGCAGCCGTTGCGTGACGATCGGCGCTTCCACGATGTTGTCGAGGATCGTGAGATGCGGGAACAGGTTGAAATTCTGGAACACGAACCCGATCCGGGACCGTTGCCGCAGAATGGCGCGCTCGCTCAGTTCCTTGAACCGGTCTCCGTGCACCCGCACGCCGATCAGTTCGCCGTCGATGCTGACGTAGCCGCTGTCCAGGCGTTCCAGATGGTTGATCGTCCCTAACAAAGTCGATTTGCCGGAACCGGACGGTCCGAGAACGACGGTCACTTGCCCGGCGGGCGCGGTGAGATCGATGCCGTCGAGCACGCGGATTCCGTCGTATGCCTTGACCGCGCTGCGGACGTGCACGCTCACCGGGCCACCCCCAGCGCGCGAAACCGGGCGCGGAACCGCTGGAACGGCGTCGGCGGCACGGTGCGCAGCGCGCCGCGAGAGAAGAAACGTTCGACGTAATACTGGAGCACGGACAGGACGCTGGTGAGGATGATGTACCAGACGGTTCCGACGAGCAGCAGCGGAATGATCTGCCCGCTGTTGGTGCTGGCCTGGGTTTCCACCACGCCGAACAGCTCCAGCAGCGACGTGATGTAGACGACTGAAGTGCCTTTGAGCAGGCCGATCAGCTGGTTCGCGTAGGCGGGCACGATCGCGCGGGTGGCCTGCGGCAGGATGATCCGCCGGTACTGCCGGGAGCGCGGCAGCCCGAGCGCGGCCGCCGCTTCGAGCTGGCCCTGGTCCACCGAAAGCACGCCGGCCCGCACGATTTCCGCGGCGTAGGCGGCTTCGTTCAAGCTCAGGCCGAGCACCGCGACGACGAAGAAGCTCAGCACGTCGGTGGCGCTGAAACTCAGGAAGGACGGGCCGAACGGGATGCCGATGCTCAGCGTGCTGTACAGCGCGGTCACGTTGGCGAGGAACAGCAGCAGCACGATCAGCGGAATCGAGCGGAAGATCCACACATACGCCCACGAAACCGCTTGGAGCAGCGGGTTTTTCGACAGCCGCAGCAACGCGAGCACAATGCCGCCGACGAGCCCGAACACCGCGGCGAGGCCGGTCAGCTCAAGGGTGAGCAGCAGCCCGTCGAGGATCACCGGGCGGAAGAACCAATAGCCGAAGACATTCCACTGGAACACCGGATTGGTGATCAGCGCGTGCGCCAATTGGGCGAGCAGCACGAGCACGAGGGCCGCCGCGGCCCAGCGGCCGGGACGGCGCAGCGGGGCGACTTTCTTCGCGGCCAGCTCGCGCAACCGCGCTTCGCCGGGCGGTTCGGGACCTGCGGACGGCGACGGCACGGCGCGCAGCGTCGGCGGAGAACTCACAGTGGCTCCTGGGGATCGCGGAGAGGGCGATCGCCACTGTGACCCGCTGGGTTCCCGGCTGTCGAGCGTCCTCTGGGGACTCCCACATGGTGAGCGCGGTGGTACGGAAGGAGGTTTTGTACCGGCTTTGTTACTGACTGTCTACTGTGGACTAACGGAGCAGATGCCGGTCCAGGAACGGGTTCCGGAACTTCCCGGCCGGATCCAGTTCAGCCGCCAGTTCCCGGAACTGCCGCACCCCGTCGTGGTCCAGATCCAAAGCCGCGCCGTGGAACAGCTTTCCCCAATGGGCGCGGACGCCGAACGGGGCCAGTTTCTCTTCGACCAACGGCAGCACCGCTTCCACTTCCGGCTGCCGCTGCTGCCAGGTGAAATGCACGGCCACCTGATCGCCGCCGTATGCCGGGCTCAGCCAGTGTTCGTCGCCTGCGACAGTGCGGATTTCCGACACCACCAGCAGTGGCGCGATCCGGTCGCCGATGCCGCGCAATGCCTCGAAAGCCGCGGCGATGTGGGCGCGGGGGACGAAGTATTCGCTTTGCAATTCCGTTCCGACGCTGGGCGCGAATTCCAGGCGGAAATGCGGCAGCCGGTCGTACCACGGTCCGGGGACGCCGCCTTGCATCGTGGTGTTTTCCGCCGAAATGCCCGCTGCGTGGGCGGGATGCCGCGGGCCGTCGGCGGGGCGGGCGCCGAACAGCGAATCGGGGATCTCGGCCGGTACGCGGTTTTTGAGCAGGACTTGGTCGATCGCGGCGCGGGCCCAGTTCGTGAACAGGCTGACGCTGTAGCCCGCCGCTTGGATTTCGTCGAAGTGCTCCAGTGCGGCGGACCAGGGGAGGGTGTCGAAAACGTCTTGGCGCACCTCGAAAGTCGGCTCCAGGTCGAGGGTGAGCCGGGTCAGGACGCCGAGTGCGCCGACATTCACCACTACTCCGGGGAATTCGGCGTCGGCGCGGGAGAAAGTGCGCAGGGAGCCGTCGGCGGTGAGTAGTTCGACTGCGGACACTGCGGACGCCAGGCCGGGCAGTCGCTGGCCGGAGCCGTGGGTGCCGGTCGCGACGCTGCCGGCGACGGTGATGTGCGGGAGCGACGCCAGGTTGGCCAGGGCGTATCCGGCCTCGTGCACCTGTGCGACCACGTCGCCGTAGCGGGTCGCGCCGCCGATGGTCAGGGTTCCGGCGTTGATTTCCGGTGCGGTGCCGAGGGCGGTGAGATCGAGCTGGATGCCGTCCGGGCTGTCGGCGACGGTGTTGAAGCTGTGCCGGCTGCCGAGGGCTTTCACCCGGGCTGCGACCGCGACGAGGTCCTGCGCTTCGGAAAGGGTGCGCGGGGCGCGGATCTCGCGTGCGCGGTAAGTGAGATTGCCAGCCCAGTTTTCGATCACGAACGCCGAGCCTAACCGGCCCCGGCGCGGCAGACTGGGGACAGGCCGACCTAGGAGACCCGACATGCATTCCGCTGGACTCGTGCTGCACCCGCGCCGCGATTCGAAAGCCGCGGTCGACGCGGTGCTGGGCTGGGCCGCCGGGCGCGGGATCGAGATCCTCGGCATCGTGGACGAGATCGCGCGCGTGGACTGCTCGGCGACCGGCGTCCAGCCCGCTGAGCTGGGCAAACGGTCGGATCTGGTGGTCAGTCTCGGTGGCGACGGCACGATGCTGCGCGCGATGCGGCTCGCCGACGGGCAGCACGCGCCGGTGCTCGGCGTCAATCTCGGGAAGCTCGGTTTCCTCGCCGAGGTCGACGTGCCGGACCTGCCGCTCGCGCTGTCCGCGATCGACCGTGAAGAATTCACAGTCGAGCCCCGGCTGGCTGTGGACGCGCGGTTCGGCGGCCGGATCGAGACCGCGTTCAACGACGTCGCGGTGGTGCGCGTGCCCGGCGACGGGAGCGCCGTCGTCGCAGTGCAGGTGAACGGCGAACAGTTCGTCAGCTACGCCGCGGACGCCGTTGTGGTCGCGACGCCGACCGGCTCCACCGCGTACAGCTTCTCCGCGGGCGGGCCGATCACGAGCCCGGCGGTGGAAGCGCTGCTGGTCACGCCCGCCGCGCCGCATTCGGCGTACAGCCGCGGCGTCGTGCTGTCGGTGCAGGACACCGTGACGCTGGAGGTGCTGCCGTCGAGCGGGCGGCTCGCGGTGGAGGTCGACGGCCAGGTTGCCGGGTACGTCGGGCCGGGCGAAACGGTCGACCTGCACGCCCGGCCGGGCGCGGCCCGGGTGGTCCGGCTCGGCATGACGACGTTCTACCAGCGCGCCCGGCGCAAGCTGCGGCTCAGCGATTCGGCGGAGATCCCGCTGTCCTGAGCTGGCCGCGCGTTCGCCCGGTAATCGGGCGCTGACCTGCGGTGATCTCGTTCGGAGTGTGCCCGCTGTCACTTGTCGGTGACATTGCCGTGTCCTGTTCGTAATGTCGTGGCGGCTTTGCGGACCCGAACGAGGAGATGGTGGTGCGAGGTGTCCGGTAGACATCGGGACGGATCGAAATCGTGGCGGCTGCCGACCGCGGCCGGCGCGCTGGCCGTCGGCGCGCTGGCGGTGCCAGTGTGGCTGGCCGCCAGTTCGGTCGAACCGGAGCAGTTCCCGGCCGCCGCCGCCGAAATGCACGCGTTCAGCGCACCGCGGGCGTCGAGCACCGTTCCGTCCACCACCTCCACGCCGCCGACGTCTTCGAGTGCCGCGCCGACCACTTCTTCGAGTGCGCCGACTAGCAAAACGACCTCGCGCACTCCGGAAACCCCGGCGGCGAAAGCGTGTTCGTCCACTTTGGCCGGAACGCAGCCCGCGGTGGCTCAGGTGGGCAATCACGTCAAGGAGAAGTTCGGGGTGGATTCGGTCGGCGGGCGGGCCGGACGGTCCGGGGCGAGCGACCATCCGGCCGGTCTCGCGCTGGACTTCATGGTGGACACGAAGACCGGAAACGCTGTCGCCGCTTATGTTCTCGAGCACCAGGAGGACTTCGGCGTGAAGTACGTGATCTGGCAGCAGCGCTACAACGACGGCGGCGGCTGGTCGGCGATGGAGGACCGGGGCGGCGAGACCGCGAACCATTACGACCACGTCCACGTTTCGTTCGAGCGTGGCGCGAAGGTTTCGGTCACCTGCTGACACCCGACTTTCGGAGGTGGGCCGGATTCGTCCGGAAGAGCACACTGTGCGCTGCTAATCGGTCACCGTCTGCACGGCTGGCCTTCCCTTGCTGCGTGAGGAGCTTCGATGGCGGGCAAGTTCTCGATCCGGCTCACTCTCAGCCTCGTCGGAGCGCTGGCCGTTCTTGGCGGCGCCACGACCGCGACCGCCGCTGCCGCACCGGATGATCCGGTTTCGTGGCGCGTGCCTGCTACTCCCGCGCAAGCCGCGGATCTGGCCCGGGCCGGGTTCGACGTCGCGGAATCCGGGCCGGGCGTGGCGTACGTGGTCGGAAACCAGGCGGTGGCCCGGCAATTGCGCGATCGCGGGTACGCGCCGGAATTCTTCGACACTGTCTACAAAGGAGTGACGACGCGCGCCGCGGCGGACACGTACTACGGCGGCTACCGCACCGTTCCGGCGCACGAGGCGCATCTCGCGAAAGTGGCTGCGGCGCATCCGGATCTCGCGACCGAGTACACGATCGGCCAGTCGTGGCGCAAGACCCAGGGCAAGGGCGGCCACGACATCAACGCGATCTGCCTGACCAAGAAGCAGGACGGCGACTGCGTGCTGTCCACGGAATCGCCGAAGCCGAAATTCGTGCTGATGGCCCAGATCCACGCGCGGGAGATCGCGACCGGCGAACTCGCCTGGCGCTGGATCGACTACCTCGCCGACGGCTACGGCAAAGACGCCACCGCGACGTCCATTCTGGACTCCACCGAGGTGTGGGTGGTGCCGATCTCGAACCCGGACGGCGTCGACATCGTCGCCTCCGGCGGCAATTCGCCGAAACTGCAGCGCAAGAACGCGAACACCAGCAACGGAAATTGCGGCGGGACGCGAAGCGGCATCGACCTGAACCGCAATTCGACCTTCCGCTGGGGCGCGGATTCGAACTCGCCGTGCGCGGAGACCTACCAGGGGCCGAGTGCCGGTTCGGAACCGGAAGTCCAGGCGCTGGAAAAGCTTTTCCGCTCGGTCATCTCCGAACAGCGCGGCAGCGGCGACAACGACCCGGCTCCCGACACCGCGCGCGGCACGATGATCACGCTGCACAGCTACGGCAACGACATCATCGTCCCGTGGGGCTTCACCTCCGACCCCGCGCCGAACAACGCCGCGCTGCGCAAGCTCGGTGCGCGGTTCAGCGAGTCGAACGGGTATCTGGTCGGGACCAACACGGAAACCGTGGGCTACTCCACCAGCGGGACCACGGACGATTTCACCTACGGCGCGCTGGGGGCCGCGAGCTTCACGTTCGAGGTCGGCGGGCAGAGCGGCACCTGCGGCGGGTTCCTGCCCCGGTATTCGTGCGTGGACAGCACGTTCTGGCCGAAGAACAAGGGCGCGCTGATCACCGCGGCGAAGTCGGCGGCGGCTCCGTACCTGCAGTGAGCGGGGGCTGACCCCGCGGTCTCCCGCCTGCCGACCGTCGGTTCGAGTGTCCGTGAGGGGAACCCTGAGGGACTCTGAGTCTCTCAGGGTTCCCCTCACGGACGACAATCCTGATGCCGGGACTTAAGCCGGGTGGCTCAGCATGCTGACCGTCCATAAAGGACGCCAACCTCAGCGAAATGCCCGATTAATGTCAGGGTGCCCGTTTCTTCAAGTCCGTGAAGGGCACCTTGAGGGAATCTGATTCCCTCAAGGTGCCCTTCACGGACGACGCACCGAGCGCCCGCCGCCCGCGTCGGCCCCGGTGCGAGCCAATCCGGTCCGTCAGCCGTTTCGGCCTGGGCGGACACTCCTCGGCTGTGCCCATAGCGCCGCCTTGAGTCCCTGACGTTGGACGGCAATCTCGCCGAGGCGGGCTCAGGGGCGTGCTGCCCCTGGGTCCGCCGTCGCGTTGTTCGTGGTCGAACGGCTGCTCGCTGAGTGCTCCGGGTGGTGTTCAGGTCACCGTCGGGTAACTCGGTGGGCGACCTATCTCACCCGGCTCGCCACAAGAACGTCGCTTCAGCGGCTATGCGATATGTACGTACATCCCGTAGAGTAGTTCGGTAGCAGAACTAATCGAACGGGAGGCGGCAGTGACGATCGGCCTGGAGCGGGCTCGGCCGGCGGCGGTGCGGGATCATCCGAAGGCCGGGTGGTTCGCGGTCGGCGCGGTGTGTTTCGGGGCGTTCATGGGGCAGCTCGACGCCAGCATCGTCACGCTCACCTTTCCCGCGCTGCAGCGCGAATACGGGGCTCCGCTGGCCGCCGTCGAATGGGTGTCGCTGGCGTATCTGCTCGCGCTGGTCGGGTTGCTGGCCGCGGTCGGGCGGGTGGCCGACGCGGTGGGGCGGAAGCTCACCTACGTGCAGGGGTTCGGCGTGTTCACCGTCGCGTCGGTCGCGTGCGGGCTCGCGCCGACGCTCGGCTGGCTGGTGGCGTTCCGCGTGGTGCAGGCGATCGGGGCGGCGATGCTGCAGGCCAACAGCGTCGCGCTGGTGGTGCGCAGCGTGCGCGAGGACCGGATGCGCTCCGCGCTCGGGGTGCAGGCGGCGGCGCAGGCGCTGGGGCTCGCGCTCGGGCCCGCGGTGGGCGGGCTGCTGGTCGACACCGCGGGCTGGCGGTGGGTTTTCCTGGTCAACGCGCCGGTCGGGCTGGCCGGGCTGATCGCCGGGCGGTACCTGCTGCCGCGCACTCGCGAGCGCACGCCGCTCGGCCGCTTCGACGGGGCAGGCGTCGCGTTGCTGGCGACCTCGTCGACCGCGTTGCTGCTGGTGATCTCCGGGGTGTCCGGGCTGGAGATGCCGGGGTGGCTGGTGCTCGCGCTGGCCGCGGCGGCGGTCGGCGCGGCGATCGGGTTCGTGCTGCGGGAAAAGGCGGCGAGCAGCCCGCTGCTGCGGCTGTCGGTGCTGCGGCCGCCGGTGGTGTCGCTCGGGCTGGCCGGCGCGCTGTGCGGATACCTTGTGCTATTCGGGCCGCTGACGTTGCTGCCGCAGGTGCTCGGCGCGGCGGGCGGGACCGGGCTCGTGCTGACCTGCCTGCCCGCCGGGTTCGCGGTGGCGGCGGTGCTGGCCGACCGGGCGCTGCCGGCGCGGCTGGGCACTCGCGGGCGCACGGTGCTGGGCGCGCTCGTCGCGGCGGCCGGATGCGCGGGGCTGGGGCCGGCGTCCGCTCCGTGGGAGGTGGGCGTGTCGCTGGTGGTGGCCGGGCTCGGTCTGGGAGTGTTCATTCCAGCCAACAATTCGGCTGTCATGAGCGCGATCCCGGCGCGGATGTCGGCCACCGGAGGAGGACTGGTGAACATGGCGCGCGGACTGGGGACGGCGCTCGGCGTGGCGCTGGTGACGCTGTGCCTGCACACCGGCGGGGAGACGGCCGCGCTCGCGGTGCTCGCGGGGGCGGGCGTCCTGGCCGCGGCGACCGGGCTGGCGGCACGGCCGGAGCCGGTACGGTGACCGCGCCGGAACCCGCGCTCGCCGACGTCGTCGCCCGGCTGCGGCGGGCCATGCGGCGGGCCGCGCGCACGGCCGACCCGGACAACACGTTGTCGGTCGCGCAGCTGGAATTGCTGTCCTGCCTCTTCGAGAATCCTGGCGCGCGGCCGAGCCGGATCGCGCAATTGCTGAAGCTCGCGCCGAACTCGGTCACCACGATGGTGACCGGGCTGCGCGCACGGGACCTGGTCACCCGCACCAGCGGCGGCGACGACCGGCGGACGGTCGCGCTCGAACTCACCGACACCGGCCGCGCCGCGGTCGAGCGGTGGCAGGGGCACAACGCCGCGATCCTGGCCGCCGCGCTGGACGGGGTGCATCCGGCGTGGCGGCATCTGATCGCGGCCGCGGTGCCCGCGCTGAACGAGCTGGTCGGGGCGATCGACGCGCTGGCGGAGTCGGGGCAGTCGCACTGAACCGGCGGGTCGGGGCGAAAGTCCGTGAGGGGAACCTTCACGGACTCTGATTCCCCCAGGGTTCCCTTCACGGACCTGAAGCGGGCTTAGAGCGAGGGCGGGCCGGCTTCGACGCGGCGCAGTACGGGGTCCAGCTTGTCCTCCTCCGGGCTTCCGTACGGCAGGCTTTCCTCCCACCACGTGACTCCGGCCTCGGCGAACGGTTCGACGAGGCTTCGCGCCTGGGCCGGGTCGGCGGGGCTCGGTCCGCCGAACACCACGTCGAACGGGGCGTCGGTGTCGCGCTCCTGCCGGATGTAGGCGATCAGGTCCCGCACCTCGGCCAGGTCCGGGAAACCCGCGTGCCCGGCGGATTCGAAGATCGGCACCACGCCGTCCCAGCGGGCCGCCCGGCGCATCGGGCGGCGGTTCGGCCAGCGGCCCGCCACCCAGATCGGCGGGCGGGGGCGTTGCACCGGTTCGGGCAGCAGCGGCACGTCGCGGACGGTGAAGTGCTTGCCGGAGAACGTGACCGGCTCGCCGGTCCAGAAGCGGGCGAGCAGGTCGAGCCCCTCGTCCAGCTTCTCGGCGACGACCTTCGGGTCGGCGGATTCGCCGAAGTCCGCGAACTCCGCTTCGAGCGGGGCGCCCAGCCCGGCGCCGAACACGACCCGGCCGCCGGAGAGGTGGTCCAAAGTGGACACTACGCGGGCGAGCTGCTGCGGGCGGCGGCGGGCGACGGGCGTGACCATGGGGCCGAGCCGGATGCGGCTGGTGGCGAGCGCGGCGGCGGCCAGCAGGAGCCACGGGTCGCCGAACCGGCGGCCGGGACGTTTGTCCAGCACCACGTGGTCCCAGACGAACAGCCCGTCCCAGCCGGTCTCTTCCGCGGCGGCGGCCACCCGGGCCACCGCGCGCGGGTCCGCGAAATCGCCGAAATTGGGGATGCAGACCGAGAAACGCATACTCGCCACCCTGCCCAGGCCCCGGTGGCGCGTCAATCGGATTTGCCTGCCACGAAAGTCTGGCGCACCTGTGCACGCAGCAGCGCGTCCGGTTCTTCGGCGAACGGATCGACGTCCAGCACGGCGAAGTCCGCGGCCAGGCCCGGCGCGAGCTGTCCGGTCAGCCCGTCCCATCGGCAGGCGTACGCCGCGTCGCGGGTGCCGTGGCCGAGGGCTTCGGCCAGCGGCAGGGCGTATTCCGGCAGGTTGGGTTCGAGCTGGGGGTTGAGCGCGGACCGGCGGGTGGTGGCGATGTACATGTTCGGCAGCGGCGGATGCGGAGCGGTCGGGGCGTCGGAGCCGAACGCGAGGACGGCGCCGGCGGCGGTCATTTCCGGCCACGGGTATCCGCGCCGCGCCCGGTCGTCGCCCAGCATCGCGCGCCAGTTCTCCTGGATCGCCGGGTCGGCGTGCACCGGTTGCATCGACGCGACCGCGCCGAGCCGGGCCAGCCGCCGCACGTTTTCCGGGGTCACGGTCTCCAGGTGTTCGAGCCGGTGCCGCCGGTCGCGCGGGCCGTTCGTCTCGATCGCGTGCTCCAGCGCCGACAGTGCGATGTCCGACGCTTCGTCGCCGATGGCGTGCATCGCGACCTGCAGGCCCGCCGCGTCCGCTGCCGCGACGACCGGGGAGAGTGCTTCCAGCGGCCACAACGGCCCGGGATGGCTGCCGTCGGCGAACGGCTTTTTCATTGCCGCAGTACAGGTGTCGATGACTCCGTCGACCATCACCTTGATCCCGGCCACCCGAAGCCACGGTCCGGACAACCGCGCGCTCAACTCGGCCGCGCGCTCGACCTGACGGAGATCGTCCTGGGTGTTGCCGGTGCGTTCGATCAGCCAGTGCCCGGCGACACGCATCGGCAGCCGCCCGCCTTCGAGCGCCCGTTCCAGCGCCGCGAGGTCGACCTCGTTGAGCGCCATGTCGACGGCGGTCGTGACGCCGTCCGCGCGGTATTGCGCGAAGGCGGACTTCAGGGCGCGGTCCCGGTCGGCGTCGCTGGTCTGTTCGTCGAGGAAGTGCCGCATCAGTTGCAGCGCGGCGGTTTCGTAGAGCATGCCGTCCGGTTCGCCGGTCGCGTCGCGGCCGATGCGCCCGTCGAGCGGGTCCGGCGTGTCGCGGTCGATGCCCAGCTCGCGCAGCGCGGCGCTGTTGACCCAGGCGGAGTGGACGTCGTTCGCGGCGAGGTAGACCGGCCGGTCCGGCACGACCGCGTCGATCAGCTGCCGATCCGGGGCGCGGTCGCCGAGCGCGTCGAAAAGCCAGCTGCGGCCGAGGATCCGCGGTGCCGCCGGATCGTTCGCGGCGGCGCGGGCGAGCCGGTGCTGGATGTCCTCGGGGGAGGTGGCGGGGAACAGGTCCACCTGGTCGAGTGCTTCGCCCATCGACACCAGATGGGTGTGCGCGTCGACGAAACCGGGCAGGACGAAGGCTCCGTCCAGGTCGACTACCCGCGCGTCGATTCGGTCGGCGTCCGCGGTGCTGCCGACGTATTCGATCGTTTCGCCGCGCACGACCATGGATTCCGCCCAGCCGCACGGGCTGGCGGTGAAGATCCGGCCGCCTCGGTAGTGCACCGGGGTCAGGTCCATGAAGAAACTCCTTGCGATCGAAGGTCAGGCGGCTGCGCGGGGACGGCCGATGAACAGGTAGACGGCGGCGGCGATCAGCATTCCGGCGGGCAGCGAGAAGTCGATCCCGCCGGCCGCACTCGCGGCGAATCCGGTGTACATGCCGGGAACCGACAGACACGCGGCCGAAGCGGCGGCGCCGAGGACGAGAGCGGCGATTCCGGGCCAGTGCACCCCGCCGGTGTACCAGAACGGGCCGCCGCGGCGTTCGTCGGCGAGGGCGTGGCCGTCGTAGCGGTTGCGGCGCGCGAGGAGGTCCGTCACGTAGATCGCCATCATCGGGCCGAGCACGACGACCATCAGCTGCAGCAGGTCGTTGACCGCCTTGAGGAAATCCGACACGAGCAAGGCGTACAGCGTGAGCAGGACCCCGGCCGTGCCGTCCAGCAGGACGCTGCGGGAGCGGCGGAGCCGGACGCCCATCGCCTGCAGCGCGAGGCCGGAGCTGTACACGGTCATCGCGTTGTTGGCGATCGCGCCGAGGATCACCGCGATCAGGAAGATCGGCGTGAACCATTGCGGCAGCACGGATTCCAGCGCGGACTGCGGATCGCTCATGTCCAAAGTGGTCGCGGCGAACGCGCCGAGCGCGGTGAACACGATGCTCGGCAGGAACGCACCTGCGGTGGTCCAGGCAGCGACGGCGAACGGCTTGGTGTCGCGCGGCAAGTACCGCGCGAAGTCCGCGCTGGTGTTGTAGGACAGCGCAGCGGACGCGACCAGCGCGACGCCGCCGGTCAGCGCGGCCCACAGCGCCACTCCGTGCAGCGGTGCCGCGGGCTGGTAGCTCCACTTGGTGTGCGGGAGCAGGAAACCGCCCAGTACCAGGAAGATCGCGGCCGTCACGACGGCGAGCGGCAGGTAGAGCCGGACGATCACGGAGTGCCCGTAGACGCTGATCGCCAGCGTCGCGGCGGCGATCGCGACGATCACGAGGATTTTGCCCAGCGTGTTCAGTTCGATGCCGAGCCGCGCGCACAGGCTGAACGCGGTCACCGACGCCGCGGACCAGCTCAGGGCCACGTAGCAGACCGAAACGAGCCAGCCGTTCAGCCCGATCACGAACCGGTTGCCGCGCGTGCCGAACATCGCGCGCATGATGACCTCGCTCGGCGCGCCCGCCGCCGGTCCGCTGACCGCGACGAGCCCGACCAGCGCCCAGCACAGGTTGCCGACGACGATCACCGCGAGCGCCTGCAGCAGGCTCAGCCCGCTGAGCACCAGCGCGCCGCCGATCACCAGGCTGAGGTAGCTGACGTTGGGCGCGGCCCACACCCCGAACAGGTCCCGCGCCCGGCCGTGCCGCTCGCCGTCGCCGATGACGTCGATGCCGTGGGCCTCCACCCGGGGGCCGCGCCCGGAGCGGGCCGGGGGCGGCGCGGACGTGCCGGGGGACGCGGGCGGGGTGGCGGGAGCGGTCATGGCGAGAACCTCCGGGCCGGGGACGCGACCCGGGTCACGGTAAGCACCCAAATCGATTTGGGCAATGGCCGCGGCGGACCGGGTTCCAAAACGATTTGGACGAGGTTAGGCTCGTGCGCTATGGCCGGGAAGAGAACGCGGGCGACCATCAAGGACGTCGCCCGCCGCGCCGGGGTTTCGCCGACCACCGTGTCGCACGCCTTCAGCGGGAACGGGACGGTCGCGCCCGGGACGGCGGACCGGGTGCGGGAGGCGGCGCGCGAGCTGGGCTACCGGCCGGACACGGTCGCGCGCGGGCTGCGGTCCAGCAGGCTCGGGGTGCTCGGGCTCGTGGTCCGGCCGCTCGACCCGCAGGACACCGCGTTCCTGGAAGGCGTCGACTACTTCCTGCGGTTCGCCGGGTCGGCCGCGCTGGCCGCGGTGGAACGCGGGTACGGCCTGATGCTGGTGCCCGATCCGACGCGCGCCGACGCGCCCGCGGTCGGGCTCGCCTGCGACGGGTTCCTGATCACCGAACCGGTCGAGAACGATCCGCTGATCACGATGCTGACCCGCGAATGCGTGCCGTTCCTCGGCGTCGGCCGGGACCCGGCGCGTCCCGCGTCGCCGGACTACCTCGACCTCGGCACCAGGCGGATCGTGACCGACGTGCTCGACCATCTGGCCGAGGCGGGCGGGTCGCGGGTCGCGGCGGTGCTGGGCACCGACCGCAACGAGTGGAACCTGGACGCCGAAACCGCTTATCTCGCTTGGGTTCGCGCGCGCGGGCAGGAGCCGCTGGCGGTGCGCCGCGCGGAGGTCGCCGGGGAGGCGGGCGGCCGCGAGGCGGGGGAGGAGCTGTTCGGGCTGGCCTCGCCGCCGGACGCGGTGTACTGCCAGACCGGGCGGCACGCGGCCGGGGTGCTGGCCGCCGCGCGGGCGAAGGGGCTGGCGGTGCCCGGCGACGTGCGCATCGCCTGCGGGTCGGATTCCGATTCCGAGCAGACCCGGTTGTCCGTCCCGCCGATCACTTCGGTGGACTTGCGTCCAGTGCGATTGGCTCGCGTCGCGGTCGAGGTGCTCGTGGATCGTGTTGAGGGGATTGAACAATCCCCGGCCCCCGGGCCGGCGGAGTACGAGCTGATGGTGCGCGGATCGACCCGGGGGTGAGGGGGTTGTGCTCGGGAATCAGGCGTGCGGAACGGCTCCGACGCGCGAATCCCGCGGCCGCAGCGCCGACAGCGCCCCGCTGAGCGCGAACCGGCCGGGGCCGGTGAACACGATCAGCAGCAGCGCCCAGCAGAACATCACGGACGCTTCGCCGCCGTTCTCGATGGGGAAAAGCGCTTGCGGCACATGGACGGTGAAGTAGGCGTACGCCATCGACCCCGATCCGATGAACGCCGCGATCCTCGTGGCGACGCCGAGCAGGACCAGCCCGCCGCCGACGAGCTGGATGAGCGCGGCCCACCAGCCCGGCCACGCGCCCACCTGCGCGGTGCTCTCCGCGCCGAGCACTCCGAACAGCGTTTTCGCGCCGTGGCAGGCGAAAAGGAACCCGACGACGATGCGGAACAAACCGAGCGCGTAATCCTGCGCCGCGTCCAGCCGGTGCATGATGCCTCCACATAGGACGACTCGGGCGGACGGCGACGTCCGTTCGGACACCCGTACCGGTCCGCACAGTGGTCCAGACCTTTCCTGGACCGGTGTCAGGTATACCGGTGACCGGAGTCTCGGCGATACCTGCGAAAGTCAGGTTCCGCCCGATCTGCCCGGTGTGGTATCGGCTGGGGAACGCGGCGGCGTCCGGTTCGGGGAAGGGGCAGGGCCGTTGGGGGGAACGGGGTTTCCGGCGTCTGCGCGCGCCCGCCGCCGGTTCACGGCAGGACCACGATCTTGCCGTGCGTGTGCCGTCCGGCTTGCGTGGTCACGGCTTCGCGGATTTGCTCGACCGGGAAGGTCGCGGCGATCGGCACGGTGATCTTGCCGGAGCGGACCGCGCCGGCGATCCGTTCGAGGGAGCCCGGTTCCGCTTCGAAGGCGCCAGTCGCGCGCACGCCGGGGATGGCGGGGCCGTCGGCGACGGTGGAAATTCGCTCGGGCGCGACGCCGAGCTTGAGCGCGGTTTCCGCGGTGTCCCGGTCGAAGAGGTCGGCCGCCGCGGTGATCCCTTCGGGAGCCAGCGCCCGCACCCGGTCCGCCAGGCCGGGCCCGTACGCCACCGGTTCGGTGCCGAGTTCGCGCAGGAAGCCGAACGTGCGCTCGGAAGCGGTGCCGAGCACTCGGGCGCCGGCGAGCTTCGCCAGTTGCACGGCGAAGATGCCCACGCCGCCCGCCGCGCCGCCGATCAGGACAGTATCCCCGGCTTGGAGCCCGATCGCGGCGAGCGCGGCAGAGGCGGTCAGACCGGCCACCGAGAGGGTGCTCGCGACCTCGTCGCTGATGCCCTCCGGAGTGCGCCACAGTGTCGTGGCAGGCGTCTTGACCAGCACGTAGTCGGCGACTGCCCGGCCGATCGCGCCCCCGTGCACGCGGTCGCCCGCCGCGAATCCGACAGCGTCGGCACCCACCTCGTCCACCACTCCGGCGAAGTCGGTGCCGAAGCCGGCCGGCAGCGTGATGCCGAACCTGGCCGCCATTTCGGGATTCGCGGCGATCTGCCAGTCCATCGGGTTGAGCCCGGCGGCGGTGACCCGGACGCGGACCTCGCCCGGTCCGGCGTGCGGTTCGGGCACGTCTCGCAGTTCGAGCGCTTCGGGACCGCCGAACCGCCGGTAGACGACAGCTTTGCTCATCGGGCACCTCCTGAGTGATGGGACTTGGTCCCATCAACCGTACCCGAGGTGATGGGACCAAGTCCCGTAGACTGGTTTTCATGGCCCGCTGGCAACCCGACGCACCAGGACGGCTCGCCGCCGCGGCCCTCGACCTGTTCGAGGAACGCGGCTACGAGAACACCACCGTGATCGAGATCGCGGAGCGCGCCGGGCTCACCAAGAGCACGTTCTTCCGGTACTTCCCGGACAAGCGCGAGGTCCTCTTCGGCGGCGGCGAGATCACCGGTCTGCTGGTCGAGGGGATCGCCGCGGCACCGCCGTCGGCCGGGCCGCTCGACGCGGTGGCGCACGCGCTGGACGCGCTCGGCCGGGAGTTCTTTGCTGGCGACCGCCGTGAGTTCAGTGCCCGGCGTCAGGCCGTGCTGGCTGCCAATCCGGAGCTGTGGGAACGCGAGGCCCGGAAAAGGACCGACCTCGCCGACTCGATGATCGAGGCGCTCGAACGCCGTGGTGTGCCGGGTTTGACCGCGCGGGTGGCGGCGAAACTGGGCGCGCTGGCCTGGGAGATCGCCTACGACCGGTGGATCGGCGCGAGCGACGAGTTTGGCTCGCTGGCCCGGCAGGTGCTCGCCGAGGTGCGGGAGGCCAGCGCCGACTGCTGAGGGCTGTTCAGCGTGGTGGCCAGCCGGATTCCAGCAGCGCGAACACTGACGCCAGTGCGGCGGCGGGGTCGGGCGCGGTGCCGGTGAGGTCCGGGATTTCCAGGATGAACCGGGCCAGTGCCCGTACGGCTGGGTCGTCTGGCGGAAGGTCGCTTTCCTCGGCCAGGGCCGCGGTCAGGTCGGGTTCGCAGGAGTGCCACAGCCGGCGCGCGTACTCGCGCAGTGCGGGCGTGTGCACGATCAGGTCGCGTTTCGGCGCGTGTTCCGGCGGCAGGTCGCTCGAGTAGGGGCCGCGGGCGGCGAAAAACCGGTGCAGGGCCGAGAGAATCGGCTCGTCGCGTTCCCGGACCGCGGCGACGATTCCGGCACGGCGTTCGGAGCCGTCGTCGAAGATCAGGGCGTCTTTGCCGTCCGGGACGTGGGCGAAGAGGGTCGCGACGGAGATGTCGGCCGCTTCGGCGATCTGCGCGACGGTCACGCCGTCGTAGCCGTGTTCCAGGAACAGCCGCAGCGCGACCTCGTCCAGCCGGCGCCGGGTTTCGAGTTTGCGGCGTTCGCGTCGTCCGGTGTTGACCACGGCCCCGAGTGTACCTAAACCTGAAGTGGGTCTAAAGTCAGAATGACTTCAGATTTAGGAGGGTGTCATGGCGGTGCTGGTGACCGGGGGCAATGCCGGGATCGGCTACTTCGTCGCGGAGCAGCTGGCGCAGCAGGGTGCCGAGGTCGTGCTCGGCAGTCGTGACGAGGCCAAGGCGGAGGTCGCGTTGCGGGTCCTCCGCGAGCGGGTGCCGGGGGCGCGGGCGTCGTGGGCGCGGCTGGATCTCGCCGATCTGGCTTCGGTGAAGGGGATCGAGACCGGGCCGCTCGACGCGGTCGTGCTGAACGCGGGCGTGTATCTCGAAGGGCCGGAGCGGCGCGAGACCGAGGACGGGCACGAGTTGATGTTCGGGGTCAATCACCTCGGCCATTTCGCGCTGACCGCGGCGCTCTGGGACCGGCTGACGCCAGAAGCCAGGATCGTGACTGCCGGGAGCTTCGCGGCGAAATCGGCTCAGCTCGATTTCACGGATTTGCAGAGCACGCGTTCGTACGCGCCGAAAACCGCGTACGAGCGGTCGAAACTCGCGCAAACGCTCTTCGCGCTGGAGCTGGATCGACGGCTCCGCGCGGCGGGGAGCAGCAAGCTGAGCGTCGTGGCGCATCCCGGCGGGGCGCTGGACAGCTTGACTCCGGACCGGCCGCCGTTGCACGTGCGCAGCGCTCGGCAGAAGCTGAGTCTCGCGCGGATCGTCTTGCAGGGCAAGGACGACGGCGCGCGGCCGGCGGTGCGGGCGGCGGCCGGCCCGGATGTCCACAGTGGTCAGATCTGGGGGCCGCGGATGTTCGGTCTCAAGGGGCGGCCCCGGCCGGAGCCGGTTCGGGGGCCGTACGCGGACCCCGAAGCCGCCGCCCGGTTGTGGGCGGCGAGCGCGGAGCTGACCGGGGTCGAGCCGCCGGTCAGCTGACCTCGATCAGCACCTTGCCGGTGACGCCCTTCTCCGACGCCTCGTGCGCGCGAGCGGTTTCCGCCAGCGGGAACCGGTGCACGGGCAGCCCGTGGTCGGGGCCGAGCCTGAGCCGTCCGTCGCGCAGGGCGGCGTTCAGGTCTTCCGCGCCTTCGCGCAGGCGGTCGAATCCGACGGTGTAGAGCACCAGGAATTGGTAGCGGGTGTTGAGAAGCACGTTCTGGCGGAAGTCGAGAGCCACCGAACCGGTGCCGCCGTCGTCGCCGTAGGCCGCGACGGTGCCGCGAGGGCGGAGTACCGCAGTGTGCAGGGCCGCGTTGACGCCAGCGGCGACTTCCACGATCAGGTCGACGCCGTCCGGCGCGATCTCCCGCACAGCCTCCGCGACGTTTCCTTCGGTGTACCGCACGACATGGTGGGCGCCAGCCGCGCGTGCGAGATCGGCCTTCGTCTCGGTGCTGACCGTGGAGATCACCGTCGCGCCCGCCCAGCGAGCCAGCTGGATCGCCGAGTTGCCGACCGCGCCCGCACCGCCGCTGACCAGAACAGTCTTGCCGGACAACGCATTCGGAGCCAGCCGGCGCGGTCCGTCCTCCGCGACGGTGAGCGCGCGGTGCGCGGTGAGCGCCGGGATCGCGAACGCGGCACCCTCGTCGAAACCGGCCTCGTCAGGGAGCGGGACGAGCCGGTCCGCCGGAAGCACGGTGTACTCCTGCGCGGTGCCGGACAATGGCGCGTGCGCGGCGGCCAGCAGCGTCCAGACCCGGTCGCCGACGGAGAATTCGGTGACTCCGGCGCCGACCGCGTCGACGACTCCGGCGCCATCCTGGTGGGGCACCGACAGCTCCGGCTCCGCGACGAACCCGGACCCGGCGCGCGCTTTCCAGTCGGTGGGGTTCACCGCGGACACGACGATCCGCACGCGCACCTCGCCCGGCCCTGGCTCCGGCACGGCGAGTTCGGACAACGTCAGCACTTCCGGGCCGCCGAACCGGCGGTAGGTCACAGCTTTCACCCTCGGTGCAATCCACCGGCGGGCGCGGCTATTCCCGCCGGGCGGTCAGCGGCCGCTGAGCCGGGCGATCACCGGGGCGAAGTCCTCCAGGAAAGCGCCGTTCACGCTGTAGTACGACACCCCGAGTTCCTCGCGCCGCCGCTGCAGCTCCTCGGCCATCGCGGCCGGGCCGCCGCGCAGCAGGGTGAGGGAATCGTGCTCGATGAGGGTTTGCGCGTCGTGGCCGATGAAGCCGCGGATCCACGGCGGTACCTCTTCGCCGACGACGAAAATGTTCATCGCCAGCTCGATGCTCCGGTCGCCGGCCGCGGCGCGGATCTCAGCGGTGTGCTTCGCGGTGTCCGCGCGGCTGGTGAGGACGCTGCCGGCGAGGGTGACGATGTCCGCGCGTTCGCCCGCCAGCTGCCGCGCTTTCGGCCCGCCCGCGGCGACCATCACCGGCGTGTGCGCGTCGCCGTCGAGCCGGCGCAGGTGCGAGATCGTGTCCGACACCTGGGCCAGCCGTTCGGAACCGGTGCCGTAGGGCAGCCCGAGTTCGGCGGCGGCTTCGCGCATCGCCGGCAGCCCGGTGCCGATCCCCAGCTCGAACCGGCCGTCGGTGACCTGGCTGAGGCTGTGCGCCTCCCACGCGGCCGCGCGCGGCGTGCGCAGCGGGGTGGCGAAGACGAACGTGCCGACGCGCAGTTCGGTGGTCACCGCCGCGGCGACGGCCAGCGCGGCGGTCGGGGTGGGCAGGTGCAGATTATCGGGCGAAAGCAGGGTCGAATATCCGAGATCCTCCGCGCGGCGCGCGGTTTCGCGCCATTTCGCACCGCCTTCCTGCGCCGTCGCGACAACCCCGAACCGAAAAGTATTTCCCGCCATGCCACCAGAAAACCACGGCCGCCGCACTCGCGCCAGCAAGTGCGGCGGCCGGGCGGGTCAGCCGCGCTGGTACTGCTCCCAGGTCAGCTTCGGGTTCACCGCGGGCCCGTCGTCCTTGCCGTGGTTGGCGAGGCCGTTCTGCCCGAGGTAGTAGGCGCCGACCTGGTGCTGCGCGCCCGAGGAAAGGTCGGGATCGTTCACCGCGATCGCGTGGATGTGGTAGCCCCAGTCGCCCTGGGACGGCGTGCGCACCCAGGCCGCGAAGCCGACCTTCCGGAGGTCCTTCGCGAATTCGGTGCGGGTCGCCGAGGACATGTTCGCCACCGAAACGTCGAACGCGCCGCCGCCGTCGTGCGTCCCGGCCGACGCGCCGACGCCGCCCGGGTTGTACGAACCCTGGGTGAGGCCGACCTCCTTGCCGAACAGCTTCTCGGCCGCCTGGAGCATCGCCTTGGTGCGCGTGTTCAGCGTGACGCCGTGGTAGGTCACGTGGCTGCCCGCGGAAACCACGTTGGAGACGGTGTACGTGCCCCTGCTGAGCTTCTCCAGCGACGTCTTGCCGGGCAGGCCGGACGCGTCGATCCCGGTGTAGCCCAGCGACTTCTGGTACTTCGAGTAGGCGTCGATCGTGGTGGTGCCGAAGTAGCCGTCGACGTACTTGGCGTCCAGCAGCCCCTTGGCCTGCAACGCCTTCTCGACCAGCAGGACGCTGTCGTGCGCGCCCGGCGTCTGCGTGCTGTCCGCGCGCTGCGGGTCGATCTGGGCCGCCAGCAGCACGGCCTCCATGTTCGCCGCCGGCACCGCCGCGGCGACCCCCGGAGCGGCGACGGCGACCGTGGCCGCCGCCGCGGCCCCGGCGGTGAGCACTGCGAGTTTCCTGAACATCCGTGTCCTCCCGGTACTGGTCGGTCCGGGGCCGAGCATCGCGCGGCGGGATACACGGGACGTACAAATGCGGCCTGACCTCACTCCAGCCACTCGGTGACGAACCGGTCATTCTCGTGGATGTGCACCGCCTCGTACGGTTCGGGGCCGATGGAGGCGAACTTGTGCGGAGTGTCCGGCGGGCAGACGAGGACGTCGCCGGGCGCGCCTTCGCGCTGTTCGTCGCCGATGGTGAACAACGCGCGGCCGCGCTGGACGACGAAGGTTTCGCGGTAGGGGTGGCGGTGGAGCCGCGGCCCGGCTCCGGGCGTGACGACGTATTCGCGGATGACGGAAACGCTGGAGCCGACCTCGTAGCCCTCGACGTCCCTGGTGACGGGTTCTGTCATGTCCGTCAACGTTAGCGCGCTTCGTGCGGTTTAGGGGATCGTTCCGTTGGCTCGCGCCCGCCAGAGCGCGGTCCGCGCTTCGCGGGTGTCCAGGCGCGTAAGCCCGATGACCGCCCAGTTGCGGAGCAGTTCGTTCTGGCTGTTGAGCTGGGCGGCGAGCACCGGCAGCGCGGCGGGGGATTCGGCCATCCCGATCAGCTCCAGCAGCCAACTGCGCACGCCGCGGTCCTCAGCTTCGTTCTCGAACTCCTTCAGCAGCGCGGGGAGGTACTCGGCGGCTCGGTCGCGCAGCAAGCCGAAGCCGTCCTCCGCGCGTTGCGGATCGCGGCTGCGCATCATCCGCATCGCCGCTTCGAAGCCGTTCGCCATGGCATCGAACCTATCGGCGCCGTACAGCGCTTTCCCGCCGGTCGGATGTTTGTCCGGCCCAAACCGGCCAGATCTCTGTCATCCGGTTGACCTCGCCGCCCGCCAGCCGCAAAGGTCGGACAACACGAGGTCTGGGAGGTGCCGTGCGGTACTCAGTCGTGGCAGCGTTGATGACGGCGGCAGTCGTCGGGACGGGGGCGGTCGCGGCGGCCGCGCCGGGGGCTCCGTTGACCGGCGATCCGGCGGCGTACGCCGATCCGCTCATCGGCACCGGGCGCGGCGGGTCGTCGGTCGGCGAGATCAACAACTTTCCCGGGCCGGCCGCGCCGTTCGGGATGATGCAGTTCTCCCCGGACACCGACGGGTCGTACGCCGGCTACCAGTACCACAGCGACAAGATCCGCGGCTTCAGCCTCGATCACGCGTCGGTCGGCTGCAACGCGTTCGGCGACGTGCCGATTCTGCCGGTGACCGGCGACGTCGGGGCGAAGCCGTGGGACCGCGTCGAACGGTTCACCCACGACAACGAGCAGGCTGAGCCCGGCTATTACGCGGTCACCTTCCCGGATTCGGGCGTCCGCAGCGAGCTGACGGCGACCACGCGCACGGGGCTGGCGGCATTCACCTTCCCCGCAGGACAGAACGCGCAGGTGCTCGTGAAGGCCGGCGCGAGTCTCGCCGGGAACTCCGCGGCGGGACTGCGGATCACCGGCGACCGGGAGGTCAGCGGGCAAGCCACGACCGGGCATTTCTGCGGCAAGCCGAACAAGTACACCGTCTACTACGACATCACCTTCGACCGGCCGTTCACCGCGCACGGCACCTGGGACGGCAAGACCGTGCAGCCAGGCAGTGACCAGGTCGACGCGCCGAAAGCGGGGGCGTACCTGACGTTCGGCGACGCGGGCGTGGTCCACGCGAAGGTGTCTATGTCCTATGTGGACGTTCAGGGCGCGAAGAAGAACATGGCGGCCGAGGTCCCGGGCTGGGATTTCGCCGCGGTGCGCAAGGGCACTCGGGACGCCTGGCGCGACGCACTGAGCCGGATTCGCGTGGCGGGCAAGGATTCCGCGCAGCTCAAGACGTTCTACACCGCGCTCTACCACAGCCTGATGCATCCCAACACGTTCAACGACGTCGACGGGCGCTACATCGGCTTCGACAACCAGATCCGCACGCTTCCCGCCGGGCACGCGCAGTACGCCAACTTCTCCGACTGGGACACCTACCGCTCGCTGGCGCCGCTCCACGGCATGCTGTTCCCGAAGGAAGCCAGCGACATGGCGCAGTCGCTGACCAACGACGCGGTCCAGGGCGGCTGGTGGCCGCGCTGGCCGATGGCCAACGGCTACACCGGGCAGATGACCGGCGACAGCTCGGTCGCGCTGCTGTCCAGTCTCCACGCCTTCGGGGCCCGCGACTTCGACGTCAAGACCGCGCTGAAATACCTGGTCAAGGGCGCGACCTCGGTGGACGAAACGCCGGGCGCGTACCAGGAGCGCCGGGGGATCGCCGATTATCTCGCCCGCGGCTACCTGCCGAACAACGACGCCTCCCGCGGCGACCACGCGCGGGTCGGGGCGTCGATCACGCTGGAATGGGCGATCGACGACTTCGCCATCGCGCAGTTCGCGGGCGCGATCGGCGACCGCGGTGTGGCCCGCGAGTTCACGAAACGCGGCCAGAACTGGCAGCACCTGTTCAACCCGGCCACCGGCTACCTCCAGCCGCGCGGCCAGGACGGCCGGTTCCCGGACGGTCCGGCGTTCAAGCCGCCCGCGCCCGGCACCTTCGGCCAGGACGGGTTCGACGAGGGCAACGCCGCGCAGTACACCTGGCTCGTGCCGCAGGACACGGCCGGGCTGGTGACCGCGATGGGCGGCCCGGCGGCGGTGTCCGCGCGGCTCGACACGTTCTTCCAGAAGCTCAACGTCGGCCCGAACGAGCCGTACATGTGGGCGGGCAACGAACCGGACTTCGGCGTGCCGTGGCTGTACAACCACGTCGGCCAGCCGTGGAAGACGCAGGAAGTGGTGCGCCGGATCGCGACCACGTTGTTCAGCGCGACGCCGGACGGCGAACCCGGCAACGACGACCTCGGCGCGCAATCGTCGTGGTACGTCTGGGCGGCGCTGGGGCTGTACCCGTCGACGCCGGGCACGCCGGATCTCACGGTGCACAGCCCCTTGTTCGAACGCGCGGTGCTGAGCTTGCCGGGCGGTCGCACACTGGACCTCCGCGCGCCGGGAGTGTCGACGACCACGCCGTACGTGCACGGGCTGGCGTTGAACGGGCACCGGTGGGACCGGACGTCCTTGCCGCAGGATCTCGCGCGCAACGGCGGGCGGCTCGACTTCACGCTGTCCGCGCAGCCGGACCGGAACTGGGCCGCGAACACCCAGCCACCGTCCTATCGGGACGGTGAGGAGCCGTACGTCGGCTCGGCGGCCAACCAGGTCACCGTCGAACCGGGCGGCTCCGGCACGGTCGCGGTGCACGGCCAGCGGCTCGGCGGGCACCTGCGCTCGCTGAACCTCACGACGTCGCCCCCGGCCGGGATCACCGTGTCCGGCCCGCGTTCGGTGCGGCTCGACGATCGCACTGGCGGCGGGAAAACCGAGCTGACGGTGACGGCCGCGGCGGGAATTCGCGCGGGTTACTACGAGGTTCCGGTGACCTTGCGCGGCGCCGGACATTCGGTTTCGTCCTCGGTAATCGTGCTGGTCGCGCCGAAGGGAAGTCTCGCGGGCGCGTTCGGCAATACCGGAATTTCCGACGACGGCGACGGCGGTTCGGCGAATTTCGACGGCGCCGGCAACAGCTATTCGCGGAAAGCGCTTGCTGACGCCGGTCTCGCTCCGGGGTCGACCGGGCACGCGGCGGGTACGACGTTCGTCTGGCCCGCCGCGCCGTCCGGCCGTCCGGACAACGCGGTCGCGTCCGGGCAGAAGCTCGATCTAGGTGGAACTTCAGCGCGCCGGCTGCTTTTCGTCGGTTCGGCGGCGAACGGCGACCACCGGGGGAGCGCGGCCGTCGCGTTCACCGACGGCACGACGGCGACCGCCGATCTTTCGTTCGGTGACTGGGTGTTGCCGGGCGGAAGCACCGAACCAGTGTTCGGCAATACGCTCGTGGCCCGCACCGCGCACCGGAATCAGCCCGGCGGCCAGGGAATCGGCGCCTCGGTTTACGCCACCGCGCCGCTGGAAATCCCGGCAGGCAAGCAGATCGCGACGGTGACTCTCCCGGCCGATCCGGACCTTCACGTATTCGCACTCGGCCTCGGCTGAGTTTGTCAAGCAGGATTCCCAGGGTGTGATCTGTTCGAGGGGCATGGAATTTCTCGGCCGTCTTCTTCGTAGGTGACTGGCGTGCTCACTACGAAGGGGAGTGGCGTGAACGAAACACGCGAAACGCCGAACGCCGGGAGCCAGCTCAAGCTGGTGCTCGTGCTGGGCGTTCTGGTGGCACTGGGGCCGCTGTCCATCGACATGTATCTGCCGGCGCTGCCGGACATCACCCGCGAACTGTCGACGACGGAGTCGACCATCCAGCTGACCCTGACCGGAACGGTGCTGGGGCTCGGGCTCGGCCAGCTGATCGCCGGCCCGCTTTCGGACGCGATGGGGCGCCGGATCCCGCTCGTCGCGGGAAGCGCGATCCACGTGCTCGCGTCGCTGCTGTGCCTGGTGGCTCCGACGGTCGAGCTGCTGAGCGCGGCGCGCGTGCTGCAGGGGCTCGGCGCCTCCGCGGGCGCGGTGCTGGCGCTGGCCGTGGTGCGCGATCTCTACACCGATCGCGCCGCGGCGAAACTGCTGTCCAAGCTCATCCTGGTGATGGGCGTTTCCCCGGTGCTGGCGCCGACGCTCGGCAGCGCGCTGCTGGCGTGGACGCACTGGCGCGGGGTGTTCGTGGTGCTCGCCGCGATCGGGCTGGCGAGCGGGATCGCGGCGGCGCTGGCGCTGCCGGAGACCCTGCCGCCCGCGCGGCGGCAGCCGTTCAAGGTCCGGGCGACCGTGCGGTCCTACCGGAGCCTGTTCACCGACCGCTCGTTCGTCGGGCTGGTGCTGGTGGCCGGGTTCGCGATGGCCGGGCTGTTCGCGTTCGTCAGCGGCGGGTCGTTCGTGTTCCAGCAGCAGTACGGGCTGGACCAGCAGCAGTTCGGCCTGATGTTCGGGGCGAGCGCGGTGTGGCTGATCGCCGCGACGCAGGTCAACGCCCGGCTGATGAACCGGTTCGAACCGCACCAGGTGCTGCTCGTGGCGAGCATCGCCGCGGCGGTGTCGGCCGCGGTGCTGCTGGCGACCGCGCTGACCGGATTCGGCGGCATGTTCGGCGTCGCGGTGCCGGTGTGGGTGGTGCTGTTCTTCGCCGGGCTGATCCTGCCGAACGCGCCCGCGGTCGCGCTGGACGCGCACGGCGACAACGCGGGAACGGCGGCATCGCTGCTGGGTGCGGTGCAGTTCGGCGTCGGCGCGGCGGTTTCGCCGGTGGTCGGCCTGCTGGGCAACAACGCGGTCGCGATGGCCGCGGTGATGTTCGGCGGACTGGTGGTGTCCGGGCTGGTGCTGTGGCTGATCGCGCGGCCGTGGCAGGGCAGGGCGGCCGAATCCGCCGAACTGGATGGGCTGGCCGAGGCCCGGGTGCCGGTGGCGGTCGACTGAGGGCTGCTGGGGGTCGTGAGTGGCGTTGCCGGTTCTCACCGGCAACGCCGCTCACGAGATCACATGCTGCGGAGCACCGAGACGACCACGCCGAGCACCGCGGCCCGGTCTCCGTCGATCACGTCGTAGGCCGGGTTGCGGGGCTCGAGGTAGACGTGCCCGTCGCGGCGGCGGTAGACCTTCACCGTCGCCTCCTCGTCGATCATCGCGGCGACGATCTGGCCCGAATGCGCCTCGTGCTGCTGCTTCACCACCACGATGTCGCCGTCGCAGATCGCCGCGTCGACCATCGAATCGCCGCGCACGCGCAGCCCGAAGACGGTGCCGCGGCCGGTGAGCCCGCGCGGCAGCTGCATCACGTCGTCCACGTGCTCCAGCGCGGCGATCGGCGTGCCGGCCGCGATGTCGCCGACCACCGGCACCGGCACGGAGTCGGCGCTCTCGCGGGCGGGGACGTCGCCGAGGAACGCGCGCACGTCGATCGGCCGCGACATGCTGGAGCTGCGGCGCAGGAAACCCTTGTCCTCCAGCGCGGCGAGATGCTTCGACACCGAGGACGTCGACCGCAGCCCGACCGCTTCGCCGATCTCGCGCGTGCTGGGCGAATACCCGTGCCTGCCCACCCAGTCCCGGATGGTGGCGAGGATGTGCTGCTGCCGCTCGGGCAGGGCCGAAGCGTCCAGGTCGTCGAAGACGTCGTCGTAGGCGGTCACGGGCCCGATCGTAGAGGGCGTCCGGGCCGGTCGCCGGGGCCGGGGGCGTTGTTCCACTGTGGACTGTGGATGCGGTTGGTAGACTTTTCCCTCCGGAGGGTGACGGAGGGGGAGCGGGATGACGCAGCCGCTGGAGCGGCCCAAGGCGACGGGGATCGGCATCGCGGTGGCGGTGCTGCTCGCGCTGCTGGAGATCTACGGGGCATCCGGGGCAATCTGGTGGGTCGGCAACATCGTGACCGGCAGAGGCACCGCCTCCGATTACCTGTCTGTGGTGTCCCTGCTGCTGGCGATCGCAGTGCTCGTCGGCGTGGCGATGATTTTCGCGCGGAGGCAGCGGGTCGGCCGGATGCTGCTCTGGGGTGCGCCGGTGCAGCTGCTTTGTGCGCTCGTCATGGTGATCCTTGCTCATTCCTGGTGGGACAGCATCGCGTACGGCGTGATGACGGTCCTGGCGGTGGTGCTGTGGCTGCCCGCGGTGTCCGCGAAGACGCCTCCGCCCGTGGGATACGGAATGCCTTACGGGGCACCGGTTCCGATGGGACAGCAGTATCCCGGGCAGCAGTATCCGCCGCCGGGCCCGGTTCCGCCGCAGTATCCGCAGCAGTACGGGACGCCGCCGCAGTATCCGCAACAGCCGTATCCCCAGCAACCGTATCCGCAGCAGCAGCCGTATCCGCCGCAGCCGATGCCGGGCCAGCCGCCGCAGCCGCCGCAAGGGTGGCCGGGCCGGTGATCACTGCCCGGCGAAGTGCCGCTGCTGGTCGGTGACCTCGGCCAGCACGCGCTTGAACTCCTCGTACTCGCCCCGGCCGAGCCGCCGGGCGTGCCGGTCCTCGATCGCGGCGAGCACGCGGGCCGAGGCGCTGATCATGGCCTGCCCGCGGGCGGTCGGGCAGACGAGTTTCGCGCGCCGGTCGGTGGGGTCGGGGCGGCGTTCGACGTAGCCGAGCGTTTCGAGTTCGTCGACCATCGTGCCGATGACCTGCTTGCGCCGTCCGGACAGCCGGGACAGCTCGGTCGCGCGCGAGCCGTCCGGGCTCAGATAGGCGAGCACCGCGCCGTGCCGGGGGCTGAGGTCGCCGAAGCCCTCGGCGGCCAGCGCGGTGAACAGTTCCCGCTGCACCGCGAACAGCAGCTGCCCGGCGAGCATGCCGAGATCGGGACGGGCGGGCACGCGGGACTCGGGCACGGCGAAGATCGTAGCCCGCGGCCGGACGCGGGTCAGGACCGCCGGGGGAGTACGCAGAATTCGTTGTCTTCCGGGTCTTTGAGGACGATCCAGTGGTCGTTTTCCGGATCTTCCACGACTCTCGCGCCCAGGGTGACGAGGCGGGACACCTCGTCGCGCTGTTCCACCGTGTCCGGCGCGATGTCCAGGTGCAGCCGGTTCTTGACGGTCTTCCCTTCGGGCACCGGCTGGAACAGCAGCGCCGGCCGGTCCGGCGCCTTCAGTTCGACGTAGCCGAGCCCGTGGCTGTCCTGCCACCGTTCGGTCCGCGGGCAGCCCAGCGCCTCCCGCCAGAATTCGGCGAGCGCGTCGGCGTCCCGGCAGTCGACGGTGACGGCGATCAGGTGACTGCTCATGCCCGGCGGCTACCCGCGATCCGGCCCGGTTACTCATCCGTCCACAGTGGACGTCAATGCGGGTGGGCGAGCAGGGTGCCGAGCCCTGGTCCGGCGGCCGGGCGGCCGAGCAGGGTGAGGCAGTGCCACAGCGTCACCTGCGTCGCGGTAAGCACCGGTTTGCCCGCGAGGTTTTCGAGTTCGGCGAGCAGCGGCGCGGTGTGCAGGGCGGTTTCGGGGAGGAGGACGGCTTGGGCGTCCGGGGATTCGGCGGCGCGGACCAGGTCACGGATGCGGTCGCTGTCCCAGGCGGCCAGGTCGCGGTCCGAACCGGCGTCAGCCGACACGGCGTGCACGGTTGCGATGTCTTCCTCGGCAAGGAACGCCGCGAACTTGTCGGTGATCTCCGGCGCGTACACCGAAGCGAGCGAGATCCGCTTGAGGCCGAGCCGGTGCGCGGCGGCGAGGAACGCCAGCGACGTGCTGCTCGCCGGGATGCCCAGCGCGTCCGTCAGTGCGGCGGTCTGCGTTTTGGCCACGGCGACGCCGTCGAGGAAACTGCAGCTCGTGCACGCCCAGCTGACCACTCGCGGGGACGTCGTGAACTTCGCCGCCGTCGCGACCAGCCGGTCCGGTTCGCTCAGCTCGCGCACGGCGGTCTGGACGGTTTCCCGCTCGACGACGTCCCGTGCCCAGGGCACGTAGGCGAATTCCACTCCCGGCCGGGCGTCGAGGCAGCCGGCCAGTGCGGTGAAGTCGTCTTCGGCGCACTCGCGCGTGGGATACAGCAGACCGATCATCCCGGGCAGTGTCGCACTCGTCCGCCCGCCCGGCAGAACTTCAGGAGCCGGGGCCGGAGTAGATCTCCTCGGCGGCCGGGGCCTTGAACGGGTGGGGGCCGTCCCCGCTGAAGTCCAGCGTGCCTTGTTTCGGGGACTCGTACCGCACCAGCTCGTAGGACGAACCGATGCGCTGGAGGTAGATCGTCCTGCTGCCGTTCCGGTACCGCACCGCCGGAGCGCTCGCCAGGTCGACGGGTTCGCCCTCGGAGTAGCCGGGCCGGTCGAGGTCGTCGGCTACGCTGCCGACGAAGAAGTCGAGGTCAAGGGCGCGGGTGAGCGCTTCGCGGAAAATCCCGGCCATCGGGGAGTCCATCGGCACCCACTTGCCGTCCACCGCCGCGAAGTCCTTGGCGGACAGCCTGGCCGCGTCGGCCATCCCCTTGTTGTACTTCACCCAGATCTTGTCGCCGACGCGCAGCAGCTGCATCGCCAGGCCGTCCGACTCGATCGTGCCGCCCGCACTGTCGTGGTTGAGCTGCAGATCGAGCTTGGTCTTCCGGCTGTCCCCGCCCTTGACATGGAGGGCGACCGACATCTTCAACTGGCTCGCGGCGGTTTCGCCGACCGTCGCGGCATCGGGCGGCGCGTCGAACGGCTTGGCAGGCGAACTCGCGGCCGCGCTGACCAGAGACTGGGCGGCGTTTTCGCCGGAGCCGGAGCAGGAGGTGCACACGAGCGCGGCAGCGGCCGCGAGGAGGAGACAGCGAGACACCGGGCGAATCATGCGATTTCCGTTCGGGACAGGCCCGGGACCACCGCCGGGCGCATCCGCTTATCGCGCGGCCCGGCGGTTCGTTACGGCTGTGGTCCACAGTGGACGAACAGCCTCGCGTTCCCGAGCGGCACGGGAACGCGAGGCCGCCCGGTCAGGAGCCGGGGCCGGAGTAGATCTCCGCGGCGGGCGGGGCCTGGGCGGGGACCGGCTTGTCCCAGCCGGTGAACTCCATCGTGCCTTCCTTCGGGGACTCCATCCGCAGCAGGCGGTGCGGTTCGACGGCCTCGACGAAGACCGTCGTACCGTCGTTCTGGTACCGCAGCGCCGGGGCACCCGCCACGTCGGCGGGCTGACCCGTCGTCAAGCCGGGCTTGTCGGTTTCGCTGGCCATGCCGCTGACGAAGACGTCGAAGTCGAGGAACAGCTTGAACGCCTCGCCGAGACCCTGGCCGAGCTTGGAGTCGAGCGACACCCACTTGTCGTTCACCATCGCGGCGGCCGCGGCGGGCAGCCCGGCCTGTTTCGTGAGAGATTCGCTGAACCTCATCCAGACCTTGTCGCCGACGCGCAGCACCGGCACCACGACGCCGTCCTTCTCGATCGAACCGCTCACGCTGTCCCGGTTGAGCTGCAGGTCGAGCTTCATCCCGCCGCCGTCGCTGTTCGTGCCCTTGACGTGGACCGCGGTCGACTTCTTCATCGCGGCCTTGACGGCCGCGGGGTCGAGCGGGCCAGCGGCCGAGGAACTCGCGGCCGGACTGGCCGCGGCGGGCGGCGGGGCGGCGGTGTCGCCGGAGCCGGAGCAGGAGGTGGACACGAGCGCGGCAGCGGCCGCGAGAGTGCCGTAGCGCAGAAGAAAACGAGGCGAAACCGGGCGAATCATGCGATTTCCGTTCGGGACAGGCCCAGGACCACCCCTGAGCACATCCGCTTATCGCCTGGTCCGGGTGCCCGTTACGGCGCTTCGGTTTCCGTCACGCATCCGTGACCCGCGGCGCGGTCCACTGTGGACTAGCTGGCGGCGCGGGTGGCGGTGTAGCCAGGGTGCGGCAGCCGCTGCGGACGGCCGCCGGGGTGGTACTCGAAGTGCCACCATTCGTTGTCGTACACGCGGTACAGGCCGAATCGTCCGCCGTGGACTTCGAGCCACTGCGCGCCTTCGTAGGGGCGCACGTCGAGCGCGACGCCTTGCACGTGCTGCGATTGCGCGGGCGGCAACGTGAGCTGCAGGGCGAGTTCGTGCGAACCGGCGCGCAGCACCTCTTTGCGGAACAAGTCGGCCTGCGTCGCGGCATCGCGGTGCCCGGACGTCAGGCCGAGCAGGATTCCGTGCCGCCACAAGGCTTCGGTGCGCGCCGCGGTGAACGCGGCGTGCGTGCCGGGGGTGAGCCCGGCGAGGTTTTCGGCCGGGTAGCGGGCCCCCAGCGCCCACTGGCACGCGACGTGCCGTGCCCGGCCCCGCGCGACCACCCACGCGACCGGCACGAAAAGCACCGCGAGCACGTGGGTGACCACTCGGTAGATTCCGGTCACGGCAACGCCTTCACGACCGCGGCGGCGGCCTGCGCGATCAGCTTGTCGTCGGACTTCGTGTCTTTGCCCGCCCGGTCGGACAGCACGGCGAGCACGATCGGCGCCCGGTGCGGCGGCCAGAGCACGGCGATGTCGTTGCGCGTGGCGTAATCGGCGGAACCGGTCTTGTCCGCGACCGGCCAGTCCGCGGGCACGCCGGCGCGGATCACGTTCGCGCCGGTGGTGTTGGCGCGCATGATCTTCGTGAGCACGGCCTGCTTGTCCGCCGGGAGTCCCGAGTCGAGCGCGACGGCGCGCAGGTCCTTGGCCCAGACTCGCGGGGTGGTCGTGTCCCGGACGTCACCAGGGCTCGTCTCGTTGAGAGCGGGCTCGATGCGGTCCACGTGGGTGACCGTATCCCCCAGCCTGCGCACCTCGGCGGCCAGCCCGGCCGGACCGCCGATTTCGCGGAACATGAGGTTATCCGCCGTGTTGTCGCTGTAACGCAGCGCAGCGTCGAGGACGCTCTGTAACGACATTTGCTCCCCGATGTGCTTCTCCGTGATCGGGGAATTGGGCACGAGATCGCTTTGCCGAATCGTGACCGTCCGGGCCAGGTCATCCCCTCGGTGCAGGATGGCTGCCGCGTTGAACACCTTGTGCGTGGAAGCGTAGGCAAAGCGGTCGTCGGCGTGATAGGCGACTTCGCGGCCGTCGCCGGTGTCGATCGCGTAGACGCCGAGGTGCGCGTCGAAAGCCTTTTCCAGCGCGGCGAAATCCGGCTGGACGACTGTCTTGGCGGCGGCCGGAGCGGCGGACGGCGCCGGGGCGGCCGGTGGTGCTGGTGTGGCACATGAGGCTAGCGCGACCAATGCGAACGCGGCCAGGGTCAGCCTGCGGAACACGGGGTTCTCCCTCCGAAGTCGATCAACTCCCCAGCAGCGTGCCCGCGCCGGTTCATGCGGTCCAAGACACTTCTGTGCGAGATGATGCGAATCTGGCATAAGCTCTGGTCGTGGACTTGGTCGGCTGCTGCAAGGCGTTCGTGAGCGTGACCGAAGCGGGGAGTTTCACCGGCGGCGCGGCGGTCGCGCGGATCCCGCAGCCGGTGGCGAGCCGCCGCATCGCCGCGCTCGAACGGCACCTGGGGGAGCGGCTGTTCGACCGGTCGACGCGGCGGGCGCGGCTCACGCCGTTCGGCCGGGACCTGCTGCCGTCCGCGCAACGCCTGGTCCGGCTCGCCGAGGCGATGGAGCACGACGCCGAGCGCGCGCGCCGGCGGCCGCTGCGGCTGGCGGTCCCGGACACGTCCACCACCCGCGATCTCGCCGAACTCGAGGCGCAGGCCCGGACCGTCGAGGTGTTCCTCGAATTCCGCGTCGCCGGGCCCGCTGAACGGGCCGAGCTGGTGCGGACGCAGGAGGTGCGGGCCGCGCTCGTCGCGGTGCCGCCGGAGGACGGGGAGTGGACGGTGCCGCTGGGGCTGGCGAGCGAGGCCGAGCCCGGCGAACCGGTGCGGTACCTGGAAACCCTGCGCGCGGGCCGGTCGGCGGGCGCGCGGCGGCGGGTGTGGGTGCAGCCGGAGGACGACGTGCCGCACGTCCGCGACCGCGTGTTCCGCGCGCGCGACGCGGCCGGGCTGCTGCCCGCGCAGGTCGAGGTCGCCGGAACGCTGACGACGGCCGCGGCGAGCGTCTTCGGTTCGGCGGATTTGCTGCTGTGCTCGGCGGATCAGGCACGGGAGCTGGGGCTGGCGTGGCGGCCGGTGGGCGATGTCCGGCTCGCGCGCGGGTACGACGTGGCGGCCGGGCTCGGCGACGACGTCGACCGGGTACGGACGCCGCTGCGCGCCGCGATCGCCCGCTGTCTCGGCGCGAGCGTTGGGGCAGACTGACGCCGTGAACACTGAGGCGCTGCTGGCGCGGCTGCGGGACGAACTGGACGAAGGCGGGCTGCGCGGCTCGTTCCTCGTCCGCGATCTCGGGTCCGGCCGCGAGATCGGGATCGAGCCCGACCTGGAGTTCGCGACCGCGTCGCTGGTCAAGGTCCCGCTCGTGGCGGTGATCGAGGACCGGATCCGGCGCGGCGAACTGGACGGCGCGCGGCAGGTCGAGATCGCACCCGACCGCATCGACACCGCCGGGCCGACCGGGCTCTCGCGCTTCCGGCATCCGGCGCGCGTGGCGGTCGCCGATCTGATGTACTTGGCTTCGGCGATCAGCGACAGCGCCGCGGCCGACGAGCTGTTCGCGCTCACCTCGCCCGCGGAGGTCACGCGAACGGTGCGCGACTGGGGGATCACCGGCATTTCGGTGCGGCATTCGGTGCGGGAGCTGAGCGATACGCCGGTGGAACGATTCGCCGCGGCCGACGTGCATCTCGCGCACTCGCTGGCGATCGGCGCGGTCACCGAGGGACAGGGACATCCGGTGCGGCAGCTGGACGTTTCGCGGGCGAGTTCGGGTTCGGCGCGCGCGTTCGCCGACCTGCTGACCGCGTTGTGGACGCCGTCGAAGATCGACCCGGACGTGTCCGCGCGGGTACGCGAACTGATGGGCGAAAACCTGCTGCGCCAACGGCTGGCCCCGGATTTCGCGTCCGATTCCGCCAAATGGTCCTCGAAAACCGGGACCTTGCTGAACCTGCGGCACGAGATCGGGGTGGTGGAGCACTCCGACGGCCAGAGTTTCGCGGTCGCCGCGCTCACCGAATCCCGCGTGCCGGCGGCGGTCCAGCCGGAGGCGGAGATCCTGATGGCCCGGGTCGCCCGGACGCTGCGGGACCACCTGCGGGCGCGCGGCTGAGCGGCCCGGCCGGGTCCGCCCCCTCGCGGCGGACCCGGCCGGTTCCCTCGTCAGACGAGGCCCAGCAGCGTGAGGATGAGAACAATTCCGTGCGTCTGCATTTTCGCGCACCTCCCTCCCGGATCCGGGCACGGAAAATCCCCGCCGCGAAAGCCGTGCTATTCGCGGTTTCCGGGACTTCCGTGATTCTCGGCGATCCGCCCGCGGCGGGCGGCGTGCACCAAGAATGCGATCCGGGAACGAGGGCGGACAAGGGGTTTCCTGTTTCCTCGAAAGCAGGAAACACTGCTGCCGCGGACGTCCGTGAAAGAACCCCGAGGGACTCGGAACCAATGCCCGGAAGCGCGGGCGAGGCTGCGGACGCGGTCGCGCTGGTCAGCCCAGCCCTACGGGGCCGGCCGTCGCGGGTTTCGTCGTCCGTGAGGGGAACCCTCACGGACTCTGATTCCCTCAGGGTTCCCTTCACGGCCCTTCGAAAACCCCGCGCGGGCCTGCTCGGGGCTGCTCAGCGAAGGGTCGGAGTGCCCCAGGCGAGGGCGGCCGGCCGGGTCGTGCGGGCGGCCGGGCCCGCCGGGGAGACGCCCGCCGCCGGGCGGCAGATCTCCAGCCGCAGCCGCCGGACGCCGGTGACGTCGAGTTCGGTGTGCCGAGGGCTGCCGAACGCGGAATGGTCGAGATGGCGGATTTCCCCGTCGAGCCGGACGCAGAACAGCCCGGTCTGGAATGCCGCGTCCTCGGCGTCGTCGAGAATTCCGGCGACCGCGGTGAAATGCGCGTATCTGCCGCCGAGGTCGATTTCCGCGAACGCCCACGAGCCGGAGGTCGGCCCGGCGGTGCGGAAAACGACGCTGTGCTCGTAGCTGATCCCGTCGATCCGCGCTGAGCCCGCCGTGATGTCCGCGCTCTTGTCGCGCCACGGCAATTCGGTGGCCAGCGTCGGCCCGGCCGCGGAATCCGGTGCGCCGCGCCAGATCCCGCGCACCGGGCGCTCGTGCTGGCTGCGGCCGGTGATCGCGGAGATCAGCCCGGCGACGCCGTCGTCGGTGAATTCCGGAATCCGGTAGTGCGTGGTGCAATACGGGGTCAGGAACGACGGGATGTCCTCGACGGCGCCTCCGGGCAGGATCACCGGCAGGATGCGGCGGGTCTCCCCGTGCAGGTCGCGGGTGAGCGCGTCGCGCATGATCCGCGCCTCGAACTGGGAACCGCGGCCCTCGTCGAAGGGCGCCTCGCCGTTCGCGCGCCGTTTGTAGTCCGGGGAGGCGATCACCAGGACGAAATCGGCGGCGAGGATGTTCCGGATCGCCCAGTCCGACCAGTCGAGTCGGGCGGAGTCGTCCCACTGGTCCAGCCGGACGTCGAGCCCGATCCGGGCGCGCAGGAAGCTGGCGAAGGCCCCGACCCGCTGGTAATGCGCGGCGGTGTCGTGGGCGTAGCTGATGAAGATCCGCGGTGCGGCGGGGGCGGACATCGGTCTCCTCGGATTCCGGCGGCAGCGACCGGTCCAGTTTCGGCTCCGGCCCCCGGCGCGACCGGCGGCCGCGGGTTTTCGGCCACAAAGTGTCCAGAATCTGTCCCTTGTCCGCGCCGGGGCCGAAGGTATCGTCGGTGGTCGAGTCGAGCACAGCCACGGCCGCGGAATTCGACGGGGAGCGCTGCCCAGGTGTATCACTACGACGTTTTCATCAGTTATCTGCGGACCGCCGATCCGATCGCCCGATGGGTGCGCAACCATTTCCAGCCCCTGCTGCGGGAACTGCTCGACGGCAACCTCGACCGGGAGGTCAAGGTGTTCTTCGACGGCTCGGTCCGGGTCGGCGGGCGCTGGCCGGACGAGGTGCGCTCCGCCTTGCGGCACACCAGGATCCTGGTCCCGGTGTGCTCCCCGAAGTACTTCTACAACGAATGGTGCCTCGCCGAGTGGGCCTCGATGGAACGCCGCGAGGAACTGGCCTGCGGGGACCGCCCGGCCACCCTGATCTACCCGGTGATCTACTGCGATTCGAAGAATTTCCCGCCGTACGCGCACGAGCGCCGGTGGGAGAATCTGACCGAATGGAATCATCCGTACGAGCAATTCCAGGCCTCGCCGAAATACATCGGTTTCCACGACCGGATGAACCGCATCGCGGCCGAGATCGAGGAACTGCTCAGCGACGCGCCGGTGTGGCGCGCGGACTGGCCGGTGCTCACTCCCCGGCCGGACGTCCCGCCCGCGTCCCGTTTCCCGAGGCTCTGACGCGATGGCCGGGACCGTGATCACGTTCTACTCCTACAAAGGCGGGGTGGGCCGGAGCTTCACGCTGGCCAACGTCGCGGTGCTGCTGGCCCGCTGGGGGCATCGCGTGCTGTGCGTCGACTGGGACCTCGAAGCGCCGGGCCTGCGCGAGTACTTCCGCCCGCGGCTGAACCGGGCGCCGAAGGGCGGGGTCGTCGACCTCGTGACCGACTTCCGGACGGGCTCCGTCCAACCGAACCGGCACGTCCTCCCGGTCGATCTGGACACCGTGCCCGGCGCACTGGATTTCCTTCCGGCGGGCTCCGACAGCCCTGATTATCCGGGACAGGTACAGGGAATCGACTGGGAGAGTTTGTACGACGACGAGTTCGGCGAGTACCTCGAACGCTGCCGCGAGACGTGGACCTCGGACTACGACTACGTCCTGCTCGACAGCCGCACCGGGATCTCCGACGTCGGCGGCATCTGCACCGCGCACCTGCCCGACCGGCTGGTCGTCCTCTACACCGCGAACATGCAGAGCCTGCGCGGCGCAGTCGACGTCGCGCACCGGGCGAACGTCGCGCGGAATGCCCTGCCGTACGACCGGCCTCAGTTGCCAGTGCTGCCAGTGCTTTCGCGGTTCGACACGCGCGAGGAGTACGACCGCTCGGAGAACTGGCGGGAAATCTGCCTCGACGAGACGCGGAGCCTGTTCGACAGCTGGCTGGACCAGGAGGTCCCGCCCGCGGTGATGGCCCGGCACCTCACGCTGCCGTACGTGTCGTACTGGACTTTCGGCGAGCAGTTGCCGGTGCTGCAGGAGAAAAGCCCGGGCGCGGACCAAATCGGGTTCGCCCTCGAAACAGTCGCCGCGGTGATCGCGCATTCCTTCGACCGGACCGAGCTGCTGGCCGAAAACCGCGACGCCTACGTGGCGGCGGTCCGCACCAAGACGCAGAACTTCGCCTACGACATCCAGGTCAGCATGCCCCGCTCGAGTCTCGACGTCGCCAAGAACGTGGTGGCGGAGCTGGAAAAGCTCGGCATCCGGGTCGGCCGGTCGCTGTCGGGCGACCGGTCCTGGCTCGGCCGCGCGGAGACCGACGCCCGGCACCTGTGCCTGGTGATCGACGGCAAGGCGAGCCGGTGGCAGCTGGCGGAGGTCGAGCTGTTCCTGCACCGCACGCTCGGCCAGGACCGCAGGCTGATCCCGGTGCTCACCGAAGGGACCGACCCGCGCGAGCTGTCCGGGTACCTCGGCAATCTGCGGCATCTGCGGCTCAGCTCGGTGAACGGCCCGGCGAAAAGTCGCGCGCGGCCTCGCCGACGAGATCGGAGCAGGCCGGTCGCTGGTCGACACCGGCCAGGCCGACCTCGTTTCCCTGCTGCGGCAAGCGGTGCACGCGCGGCTCCGGCCGGGGCTGTGGGACCTCGTCGACGACCTCGCCGGCGAAATGCCCGCCGCAGTCGGCGCCGGGGACAGCGTGCGGGCGCAGGAACTCGGCGCGGATCTGGCGGTGCTGCTGCGCCCGCGCCGGGACGACGACGGCGCGATCCCGCCGCCGCAACGGGTCCAGAAGGTCCTGGACTGGGCCCGGCGGGTGCTCGACGTGCGGGTGACCGGCGGCTAGCCGCGCCCGCGAAATCCCCACGCCCGGCCGCGCCCGCGGCCGGGACGCCCGGTGAGAAAGGACGGCGGATGCACGAACGACTGAGCCACAAGCAGTCCGCGGCGATGATGGCGCTGATGGTGCACGGCCAGGAGATGTCGAACCCGCAGCTGCGCGAGAGAGCGGGTTTCGCGCTCGACGGGAGGGATCGGCTCAAGCTCAACGAAAAGTACGTCAGCAGCAGGAAATCCGGCCGCGCGTTCGTGCACCGGCTGACCGACGACGGCTGGGTCTGGTGCGAGGAGGAACTCGCCTCGCTGACCCCGCCGAAACCGGTGCGCAGCACGCTGACCGTGGTGGCTTACCTGGCGCTCAACCGGTTCTTCGAGTACCTGCGCCTGCACAACGTCTCCCTCAAAGAGGTGTTCTCCGGGGCCGACGCGCCGCCGGTGGCGGACCTGGAGGAAGCGATCCGCACGGCGTACCGGAAACTCGCCCGCTCGCCCCGCGGCTGGGTCGGTCTTGCTGACCTCCGGCCATTGCTCGGCGATGCTGCGAGCACTGAGGTAGACGCAGTGCTCAAGCAGTTGAGTCGTACGGGGCAGGCGCACTTGGTGCCCGAGTCCAATCGCAAGGCTCTCACCCCTGCAGACCGGGATGCGGCCGTGCGCATTGGCGGTGAGGACAATCATCTGCTCTCCATCGAGGCGTCATGATCGAACACCTCGCTGTTCTGGCGACCTTGCGCTTCGACTGGGTCGACGCGCCCGACCACGTTTGGCGGGATTCGCCTTACCATGTCGACGGCCTGCACGCCGACGTGATGGCCGCGATCGACGCCAGGATCCGTCATGCGGCTGCGAGTGACGGACCGAGCCCGATTGGCCTCGCGATGCAGGGGATGAAGGGCGTCGGCAAGACGCATCTGCTCGGCATGGTCCGGCGGGCCGCGCATCAGGCAGGCGGCTACTTCTTCCTGGACAACCTCACTGCCGCTGACGCGTTTTGGGAAGATGCGGCCGACGCGTTGCGCCATGGTCTGTCGCGTTTGGACGGTTCTGGGGAACCACAGGTGCGCAGCTTTGTACGGCGGGTGTGCGAGCGCAGCGACGTGCCGTGGGAAAGCACTGCGGCGCTGTTGAGCGGCCGGGGATTGAGCCGATCGCATCTCGAAGCGTTCCTGACCGGACTCCGAAAACTGGACCGGCAGGTCGCGATCGAATGTGCGGACACGGCCCGCGCGCTGGTGCTGTACGCATCGGACGATGCGACTCACAATGAGGTCGGCAACGAGTATCTCAGCCGGAACGAGGAAACGAAGTCCGGTGCCCGTCGCAAGTGGGGCATCGGGAGGAAGCCCAAGTCCTCGTCGGCGCAAGTGCACGACCTCACGCGGTTGCTCGCGCTGACCGGGCCGCTGGTGATCAGCGTCGATCAGTTCGACACGTTGATCGCCAGCTCGGAGAAGCTGGCGCGGGAAAGCGGGCGGCCGGGGGCAACCGACCTGGTTGTCGCCCAGATCGCCGACGGGCTCATGGGACTGCGGGATATCACCCGCCGGACGGTGACCGTGCTCGCGTGCCTGCCTTCGACGTGGGAGCTGGTCAAGGAGAAGGCTGCCGACACCGTGCCCGACCGGTTCGAGGAAACGCGCACGCTCGGACGGGTCCTGGACGGCGAGGTGGGTCGGCGCCTGGTGGAACGGCGTCTCGGGGTCGCCTACGCGGCGATGGATTTCACTCCTCCGCACGCGACCTGGCCGGTGGCCGCCTCGGCATTCGACGGCCCGTGGGAAGAATGCACCCCACGGGAGATGCTGAAGCGAGTCGGTGCGCACATCGAGGCGTGCGTCCGAGCCGAGCGAGTGGTGGAAATGACCACCTTCGATCCGGACACGCCGACGACGCTGCCTGCGCGTTCCCATCCGAAGCTTGATCGTTTCGCTGAACTCGATGCGTGGTTCGAGCAACTCCGTGCCGAGGCGGATCCGTCAGCGCTGCTCGACCACAAGGTCGAGGACGAGGTGATGCCCCGGCTGCTCTCGGCCGCATTGCGCGGTTGGATCACTGAGGTCGGCGACGACGAGATGGAGTGGGACACCCGCGGCAGCGACGGCGAGTTGCATGCCTGGCTCACCCATACGCTCGACGAGACTTCGGACCTTGAGGAGCACTGGGCGTTTCGTGCGATAGCCGCAAATCATGCTGTCGCGGTGCTGAACCGGTTCCGCAAGGCTCGTTCGGCAGCCGGACAGCGACGGGGAGCGGACAACCGGCACCTCGTTGTGATCAGGAACTCGTCATGGTCCAAAGGCAAGCAGACCCAGGCCGAACTGCGGGCCTTCGAAGCGGCCGGCGGGAAACGGCGCAAAATGTCCGAAGCGGACGTCCGCACGTTCTGGGCGCTGGACGAGATGTTCGTCAAGGGTGGCCCGGACGTCCACGAATGGCTCATCGACCGCCGTCCGGCCCGGCGCTCCCAGCTGCTCTCCGGTGTCCTGCCCGACACCGCGGAACGCCCCGGCAACCCGGCGCCCCCAGTCCAGCACTCGCCGACCCAGCCGCCCCTCTTCCCCCAACCCACCTCCATACCAGCGCAAACGCAGCGTTCCGCCCGCAACGGCACCGCGCAGGCCCCCCGCTCCGACGGAACCCACCCCCCGCCCGAGGCCGCCCTCACCCTCGGCACGGAAACCGGCTCCGGCGCTCCGGTCCGGATCGAACTGTCCGCCCTGCGCAAGCACGCCGCGGTCTTCGCCGGATCCGGGTCGGGGAAAACCGTGCTCCTGCGCCGGATCGTCGAGGAATGCGCGCTGCTCGGCGTGTCGTCGATCGTGCTGGACCCGAACAACGACCTCGCCCGCCTCGGCGACGCGTGGCCGAGCCCGCCGAGCGGGTGGGGGCCGGAGGACGCGCGGCTCGCGGAGCGGTATCTGGAGGGCACCGACGTCGTCGTGTGGACGCCGGGCCGCGCCGCCGGACGGCCGCTCGGGTTCGAGCCGCTGCCGGATTTCGCCGGGGTGCTCGACGACGAGGACGAGTTCGCCGCGGCGGTCGAGGTGGCGGTGGCCGCGCTCGCGCCGCAGGCCCGGCTCACCGGCAGCACCGCGAAGGCGGACATCGGCCTCGCGGTGCTGCGGCAGACGATCGTGCACCACGCGCGCACCGGGTCGCGGAGCCTGCCCGAGCTGATCCGGGTCCTCGCCGATCTGCCCGAGGGCGTCACGGATCTCAACGGCGGAAGGAAAATCGCGGCCGAGGTCGCCGAGCTGCTCAAGGCGGCGATGGTGAACGATCCGCTGTTCGCCGGGGCCGCCACCCCGGTCGATCCGGCGCTGCTGCTCACCCCGGCGGACGGCAAACGCGCGCGGATCTCAGTGATCAGCTTCGCCGGGCTGCCGTCCGAGTCTCAGCGGCAGAGTTTCGTGAACCAGCTGCAGATGGAGCTGTTCGCGTGGATCAAGCGGAATCCGGCGGGGGACCGGCCGCTGGGCGGGCTGTTCGTCATGGACGAGGCGCAGACGCTCGCGGCGTCCGGGCCGCTCACCGCGAGCACGCGCAGCACGATCGTGCTGGCCGCGCAGGCCCGGAAGTACGGGCTCGGGCTGCTGTTCGCGACGCAGGCGCCGAAAGGCCTGCACAACCAGATCTCCGGCAACGCGACGACGCAGTTCTTCGGGCGGCTCAACAGCCCGGCGCAGATCGCCGCGGCGAACGAGATGGCGCGGGCGAAAGGCAGCCAGGTCGCGGACATCGCGCGACTGGAGCGGGCCCAGTTCTACGTGTCCGGGGAGGCGTTCGGGTTCCGGCGGGTGTCGGCGCCGCTGTGCCTGAGCCACCACCCGGCGAGCCCGCTGCGGATCGAGGAGGTGCTCGCGCGGGCCAGGAACGGGGAGGGAAGAGGGGAGGGGTGAAACAGCGGCCCGGGCCCGGGGATCCGTCCGGACCCGGGCCGCTGCGGATCAGACGCCCGCGACGGACTGGATCCAGTCGCGGTACTGGGTGACGTTGATGTAAGCGGTGTAGGACTGGCGGTCGCTGGTCGAGGCGACGCCGACCTGCTTGCCGTTCGCGTACATCGGGCCGCCGGAGTCGCCGCCGGCGGTGATGCCGTCGCCGCGGTTGGCGCACACCGACACGCCGGCCGCGCCGTCCGGGCAGTCGACCGAGGTGACCTGGACGTTCGCCACCTTCAGCTGCTGCGACTGGCAGTTGATCTCGGGCTGGTCGGTGCAGGTCGCGCCCCAGCCGTAGACCTGGACCGTGTCGCCGACGTTGACGTCGCTCGCGGTGCCGAGCGGCGCGTACTCGGTCTCCACCTTCTGGTCGATCTGGACCAGCGAGATGTCGGCGTCGGGGGAGTCGTGCACCGACGTCGCGGAGACCTCGGTGCCCTGGGTCTGGTCGAGGCTCCCGATGTGGAAGGTGATCTGCTTGCCGCCCGCGCCCTGGGTGCAGTGCCGGGCGGTGAGGATCCAATCCGGCGCGACGATCGTGGCGGAGCAGAGTTCCTGGCCCCCGGCGAACATCCGGGCGGCGGCGTGCAGGGAGTCGGCGTTGCTGCCGTCGATGATGGCGGGCTGGGCGGGGGCGGCGGAGGCCGGGGCGGCCGCGACTGCGGCGGCGAAGGCCAGGCCGGACAGGACTGCGGCGGTACGCGCGATTCGCACTGGTGATCATCTCCGGTGGGTACGGGGAGCTGTCAGGTACTGACCCACCGTCGTGAATGTCGGTAAATGACGGAACCCGCCGAAGGTCGGGCCCGCAGAGTTCCCGACTTTCGTCGTAGGACAGGCGGAGCAGTCCCCGCCGGAGGTGCGCGGACGGGGACTGTGCGCGCGGTCACCGTGCCCGGAGGTCCAGAATGGTGTCGGGTGGACGTGCGGGAGCGACGGGCCCCGCCTGGGACAGGGAGCGCAGCACGCGGATGGAAGCCGGCTCACAGGGATCGGCACGGCTGAGGTCGTCGTACCGCTACGACGACCTCGACGTGCTCACGCTGCTGCTGGCGGGCGAACTCGACGCCGGCACCGCGCTGGTGGTGGTGCGCGCGGTGACGTTCGCGCTGGCCAAGCGCCCGATGGCGCTGGTGCTGGACCTGACCGGGCTGACCGAGCTGAGCGACGCGGGCGTCCACGTGCTGCGGGCCGCGCAGGACCGCGCGGCCGCCGAGGGCGTGGTGCTGCGGCTGCTCGCGCACCCCTCCGGCGCGGCGGGCCGCCGGCTCGCCGAGACCGGGATGACCGGGGTGTTCGACATCTATCCCGACCGCACGGCGGTCCGCGTGGAGACCGACCGGATCGCGTTCCTGCGCCGGATGCGCCGGCGTCTCGACGCGGGCTGAGCCGGGTCCGGTCCGGGCTTTCCGGCCCGCCCGGGCCTGCCGGGCTCCGGCGGCGTGGCCCGAGCGGGTGAACTTCCCGGATTTTTCCGCCGGTGGTCCGGACCAGTGCCCGGAGGTGACCAGTTCACGCGAGCAGCGCTTCGGCGAGTCCCTGCTCCTTGATCGAGTCCCGCAGTTTCGCCAGCGCGCGGCATTGCGTCACCCGGACGTTGCCCGGCGAGATCCCCAGCGCCTTCGCCGTTTCGGCCGACGTCAGGCCGACGACCACCCGCAGCGTCAGGATTTCCTGCTGCAGCTTCGGCATCCCGGCCAGCAGCCTGCCCAGCGACGCGCCGAGGTCGGCGGTCATCGTGTGCGATTCCGGGCCGTCGCCGAGATCCGGGTTCTCCGGGACGTCGGGCACCGGCCGCGAACGGTCGCGCGACACCGCGCGGAACGCGTCGGCTACCTTGTTCGCCGCGATCGCCCGCACCAGGTGCAGGAACGATCCGCCGCGGTCCTCGTAGCCCGGCACCGCCTGCAGGACCGCGATGCACACTTCCTGCGCGACGTCGTCGGCCGACAGGTACGACAGGTCGCGGCCGCCGATGCGGGCCCGGCAGTAGCGCGCGATCACCGGTTTCAGCAGCGCCAGCAGTTCCGGGGCCGCACCGGGGACGCCGTCGCGGGCCGCGCGGACGACGGTTTCCAGCTGCTGCGGCAGCCCGGACGGGCGCGGCAGCGCGGCCAGCGGGACATAGCCTTCGACCGGCTCGGGCACGGTGGCGGTGGGCATAGGGGTCGTTCCTTTCGTACGGGCGGCCGCGGCGGTCCTCGCCCGCTTGCTCCGGGAATCGGGGGCCCGCGCGCGAATGTTGCGCGGGCGCGGGTCTTGTCCAGCTTCTGTCCGTTGCGCGGCAACGAGTTCAGCGCGGACCTGGACAGATCTTGGACAGGTCCGGCCCGCCGGTAGCGCGGCGCGCCGCGGCGGCGATCCCGGTGCGGTCGGAGAGTTCGTCCCGATCGGGAAGGGGAATCGCGATGATCACGCACTGACCGGAGGCCCGGCCGGTTCAGCCGGCCGGGCACCACCGGATGCCGTAGGCGAAACCGGGCGCGAGATGTTCGAACAGCAGGTGCGCCTCGCCCGATCCGTCCGGGTGCACCACGTCGCCGCGCGCGCCCGGATCGCGTGCGTCGTCCTGGAACACGCGGTCCAGCCGCACGATTTCGGGCGGCGGCGCGGCCGGAAAGCGCACATGCAGATCGAACCGGTCGACCGGATGCCGCGGCACGCACACGTAGTGCGGATGCCGGAATTCCGCGCGGAACCGCAGCGCGAGGTCGTGGGTTTTCCCGCGCGGCAGCGGATCGGCCAGCTGCAGGGCGAGCCCGACCCGGTCGTTCGATTCCATCGCGCGGCGGACCAGCGTGCCGCCGTGGAAGACGTCGACCTCCAGATCGCTTTCCCGCACCGGCCCGGAGGTCGCGGACGTGGTGGTGAGGGTGAGCGCGAGGTCCAGTTCGGCGACCTCGTCGGCGTCGGCGACGATCCGCCGGAACTCGAACACCTCGGGCCGATCCTGGTCCAGCGCAAGGAAGACGCGCAGCAGCTCGGTGTGCCAGCTGCCGTCCGGCGCGGGCCGCCCGCCGCCCTCGCGCGGCGCGGCCAGCGCGAGCTGCGCGACGTGCTGGATGCCCTCGTCGATGCGCCGCCGGATCGTGCGGTCGTCGCGGTCCAGCTCGCGCGCGGCCCAGTGCACCCGCTCCTGGTAGAACGGCTTGCGCGCAGGCTCGTGCATCGCGAACGCGGCGAGCACGGCGATCCGGAGATCGTCCGGGAGCGTCTTGGCCAGCGGTTCCAGCACGTGCGCGAGCCGGTCGCGGATCTCCACGTTTTCCGCGTGATCGGGAATCCCGCACACCTCGCGCAGGACCGGGCCGACCCGAATCCCGAGCGGAGTGGTGAATACGCCGCGCCCCTTCCGGAGAACTTTCAATTCCGCGACCAAGTCCGCCGCGTTCGGTTCCACCCGTTCCTCCCTCGCGTCTCCCCGCCCGCAGCCACTGTTCCGCAATGCGGCCGCCGATGTCCAGCCTCGCCCGGCGGCGGCGCACGGACTGTGACCGTAATGATTTCCCATTCCCGCATACGGCTGGCGGGCCCCGGTTTATCCGCGCCGGAAATTCGCTCGGATGGCGCCTTCCCGAAACGGCGGGTGACTGATCTATTGCCGCGCGCCGGGGTCTCCGGATGCGGGCGGGGCGGATGGGACGCGAGGGGCGCACGTCCCGTCCGCGCTGCTGGCAGGCGGTCAGCCGATCCCGTTCGGGCAGCTTGCGATCTCGTAAGCCGTGCTGCCCGGCGGCCGGGGCTACGATGCGGACCGTCCCGTTCGCCGAATGCCTTTCCCGGCGGCGGGGCGCGCACGCGCAATCCGGCCTCCGGTTTCCCGTTCACCTGTTTAAGGCGGAAACGGGAAACTCCTTCCCCGGCGGGCGGGGGCTCCCGCATTCTCGGGACAAGCCGCCGATCGGGCGGGCGGAAATCCGCCGAAGGAGCTGCCGTGAAGGTCGTCTGTTCGTTTTCTCTGCTGGTGCGGGCCGCGTTGTGGCTCGCCGGGATCGCACTCGTGTCCGGCCTCGCGCTCGGCCATCCCGGCGGGCCCGGGGCGGTCGTGCCGCCGGTTCCGGCGCGGACCGCGCCGTGACCGAACCGCGCTCCGGCGCCTGCCGGACCGTCATACTGGGAGCGAGAAGAAGGTGGAGGCGGATGACCGCGCGCGCGACTTTCGGGGCGGAATTGCGGAGGCTGCGCACTTCGGCCGGGCTGTCGCTCACCGAACTGGCCGGCCGGGTGCACTACAGCAAGGGCTACCTGAGCAAGGTCGAAACCGGTTTCGCTGCCCCGAATTCCACACTCGCGGCCCTATGCGAAGCAGAATTCCACACTCCTGGCGTCCTTACTTCGCTGATTCCCGCGGAAACCGGCAAACGCCGGACCCGGCCGGACACCCGCCCGTCCGGCCTCCCTCCGGTGACCGCCGACTTCACCGGCCGCGACGAGGAATCCCGGGCGGTGCGCGAGATCCTCGAATCCGACGGCGGCGTCTGCGTGATTTCGGGGATGGGCGGAGCGGGCAAGACCGCGCTGGCGGTGCGGTGCGCGTACCGGCTCGAAGCGTCCTTCGCCGACGGCTGCCTCTTCCTGGACCTGCGCGGCACCTCCGACGAACCGGTCACGCCCGCCGACGCGCACGACCGGCTGCTCCGGATCCTGGAGGTGCCCGCCGAGCGGATCCCGGCCGATCCCGACGACCGCGCCGCGCTGTTCCGGACCTGCCTGCGCGGCCGGAGTTTCCTGCTGGTGCTGGACAACGCGGGCAGCACCGGGCAGGTGCGCCCGCTGCTGCCCGCCGAACCGAAATGCCGCGTCGTGGTCACCAGCCGCTCCCGGCTGCCCGCGCTGGACGAGGCGAGGCACGTCTCGCTGGGCGTCCTCCCGTCGGATTCGGCGGCCGCGCTCGTCGCCGCGGTGACCAGCGCACCGCCCGACGCCGCGCGGCGGATCGCCGACCGCTGCGGCCGCCTCCCGCTGGCGATCCGGATCGCCGCCGCCCGCCTGCGCGCGCACCCGGCATGGGATGTCGCGGAACTGGAACGCCGCCTGGCCGACGAAACCCGGCGCCTGGGCGAACTCGACGACGGCGAACGAAGCCTGGCCGCCGCGTTCCGCTTGTCCGTCCGCCAGCTGGGCGAGCCGGAGGCACGGCTGTTCAGCCTGCTGGCCCTGCACCCCGGCCCGGACTTCGACGTCACCGCCGCGCAAGCTCTAGGTTCCCTGGACGCCCTCTCGGCGGAACGCCTGCTCGACCGGCTGCACCAGGCGTACCTGCTCACCCAGCCGGAACTGGGCCGGTTCGGTTTCCATGATCTGGTAAGGGTTTTCGCCGCCTCCGGGGCCGCTGACAACGATGCCTTCGGCCGCCTCGCGGACTTTTCCGCAGCGACGGCGGAACGAGCCGACCGCGCGATCAGCGGCCCGCGATACCGGCCGGAAGTCACGTACCCGCCGGGCCTGCCCGAGGTGGAGTTCCCGGACCAGGACGCCGCGATCGCCTGGTTCCGCGCGGAATGGCCGAACCTGGTCGCGCTCTGCCGCCGGGCCGGCGAGTCGGAGCGATGCTGGCAACTGGCGTTCTTCCTGCGCGGTTTCTTCTACCTGACCAAACTGTGGGACCCGTGGATCGCGACCCACCGCTGGGCGCGCGCCGCCGCCGAAGCCACCGGCAACCGCTGGGCCGCCGCCACGACCACCGCGAACCTGGGAATCGCCTACGTCGACCGCGGCGACCTGGACGCGGCTTCCCAGTGCTATCGCCAAGCCCTGCGGGAGTACCGGGAAATAGGCGACCGCCACGGCGAAGCGACCGCGCTGGCCCATGCCGCCTGGGCCGAGCACTACCGAGGCAACCACGAACAAGCCTTGCGGGACTTGCGTTCCGCCGCGGACTTCTACGACCTGACCGGCAACCGCCGCAGCCGCGCCATCACTCGGCGAGGCGTCGCACTGGTCCTGACCGCACTGGGCCGCCCCGCCGAAGCCGCCCGTCTGGTGGAGGAAACCTTGGAGGTGTTCGAGGACCTGGAGTTGGAACTGGACGTCGTGATGGGCCTGAATTGTCTCGGTTGGGCGAAATTCCGCGCTGGGGAGTATGTCGATGCATCGTCGGCGTACCGGGAAGCGGCGGCTCGTGCGGAGGCTCGCGGAAGCACGCACGAGGCGGCTCGCGCTTACCTGGGGCTGGGGAATGTCGCTGCGGCGCGGGGGAGTGCTTCGGATGCTGCCGGGCAATGGGAACGCGCTGATGCCGCGCATGCTGAGCTTGACCCGGTGACCGTCGGAGAGGCAGCCGCGCGCGCCGAGTTCCACTGAGGACTCCGGCTCGGCCGAAGGGCCTGTCGAGATTCGCCTCTTCCGGACGCGCGCAGGTGATTCCACAGCTCGCTGATGTCCTCCTGCCGACTTGTCCCGCTGGCAGGAATCCCGTCGCTGGAGGCAGGGCGCATCTGGGGTGCTGGTCGCTGGGTAAGAATCCCGTCGTCGGAAGCTGGGTGCGTCTGGCCTGTCCGGGGTGTTGGCTGCCGGGTAAGAGCCCCGTCGTCGGAAGCTGGGTGCGTCTGGCCTGTCCGGGGTGTTGGCTGCCGGGTAAGAGCCCCGTCGTCGGAAGCTGGGTGCGTCTGGCCTGTCCGGGGTGTTGGCCGCTGGGCAAGAACCCCGCCGCCGGAAGCCAGGCCCGCCTCGCCCCGGAGTGTGCCCGCCGTCTCTGCCCGTTGTGGCCGGGCTTTCGGGGCGGGCGGGGGCGTGCTGGGATGGGCGGATGGGATCGTCGCCCGAGCCGATTGAGCAGTTGCCTCGCGTGGCGGGGTTCCGGGCGCTGATGTTCGCCCTCCCGCCGGTCGGGCGGCGGTGGTCGGCGGGGCTGCGGGCCGCGGCGGCGGTGGCGGTTCCGGGGATCGCGCTGGTGCTGGCGGGGGCGTCGGCCTCGGCGTTGTTCGTCACGCTGGGGACGTTCGCGGTCTTGTACGGCGAGGGGCGGCCGTACCGGGTTCGCGCGGGTGTTGTCGCGACTGCTGGTGCCGGGTTGCTCGCGGCTGCCGCACTGGGTGCTTCGGTGGGGATGGTCGTTCCGCCTGGGCCGGTGTCCGTTTTGGTGGTTTCGGCGGTCGCGGTGCTGGCGACGTACGTCGTCGACGCGTTGCGGCTCGGGCCGCCGGGGCCGTTGTTCTTCGCGCTCGTTTGCGCGGGTGCGCAGGCTGCCGTCGAGGCGGGTGCGCGGCCGTGGGTCGTGCTGGGGTGCGCGGCGGCGGGGGTCGGGTCGTCGGTGGTGGTGTCGATGGCCGGGGTACTGGCTGATCGGGCCAAACCGGAACGGACCGCCGTCGAACGTGCGGTGCGGGCGGTCGACGTCTTTGTCTCGGCGGAGCGGAAAACGGCGGAGGCCCGGCACGCCGCTGGCGCTGCGGTGTCCGCGGCGTGGACTGCGTTGCACGACGCGGGACATCCACGCCGGGGCACTCAACCGGACCTGGTGGCGAAGCTGCTCGCCGCGCACCGGCGGTTCGCGGACGCCTCGCCCGGCGAGTCCGTCGAGCTGCCGCCAGGGAAACTGCCGTTGCCGCGACCGAGCATCGGCTACCGGCTGCGGCGCGCGGTTCCGTTGCGCTCGCATGCCGCGTTGACGGCGTTGCGCGTCGGGGCGGGGTGCGTAATCGCGGGGGAGCTGGCGGTGGCGGTCGGGTTCGGACGTCCGCATTGGGCGGTCCTGAGCGCGCTCGTGGTGCTGCAGCAAGGCTTGGACCGGCGGCGGGCGAATGTGCGTGCGCTGCACCGGTTTGTCGGGACTGCCGCCGGGCTGGTGCTCTTCGGGCTGGTGATGATGGCCGCGCCGTCCGGGATCGTGCTGATCTTGATCCTGGCGGTGCTGCAGTTTTGTGTGGAACTGGTGGTGCCGCGGAACTACGCCGTGGCGGTCGTGGTCATCACGCCGCTCGCGCTGCTGGCCGCCGGAGTGGCGAGCCTGCCGGGCCCGGTGTGGCCCGCGGTGGCGGACCGCTTCGCCCAGACGGCGATCGGTGTCGCGGTGGCGGTGGTCGTGCAGTACGCGGTGCTGCCGCGGGCGCACCGGAAGACGCTGGACTGGACCGGATCCCGCGTCCGCGCGGCAGCCCGTGCGGTGCTGGCCGGGGCTCCGGTGCCACGCCCGGCCGCGCGCCGGGACCTCCAGTTCGAATTGGAGGGAGCGACCCGGGCCGGAGTGGACTCGGCGCACAACGAACCCGGCTGGACCGCCGGGCGCTGGCCCGATCACGCGGCACTGGTCCACGACGGTTACGACCTGCTCCAGGCCTGCTGGTCCGCCCCGGACGGCGGAGTGCGGGACGTCGGACGGTGGGAGCGCGCGTTCGGCCGGTGAGACCGGGAGGGTTGCTGGCCCGCCCTGCGGCGCGCGGATGGCTGGTCAGGTGCCACGACTGCCTCCGACGGCGATGCCGTGTGATGCCCGGTGAGGCGCGATGACTGCCTCGGATAGTGGTCTGCCGTGCGAATGCCTGGTCATGATGACTGCCCCGGATGGCGGCTCGTCGCGTGGCTCCAGGTCAGATGCGATGGCTGCCTTGGATGGCGGTTCGCCGCGCGCATGCCCGGTGCGGCCGGGATGCCTGCCTAGGCGCGGCGGGCCGCTGGAGATGGCTTGCGCACGGCGAGCGCACCGACACCCGGCGGATGCGCGCGCCGAGCCCGCCCGCGGATGACTGGCCAAGCCTGCGCCGCCATCCAGCGAGCCCGTCCGCGAACGGCGGGCCCGTGCAGGAGCGCACCCCGAAGCGTCGAACGCCCCGAGCGGCTCGAAGCCGGACCGCGACCGCGCGCAGCGTCGACTCCGAGCCACCTGCCTCCGCTCGCTCGGACCGTCTGGCTACTGAGGCCGCAGGACCGCCTCGATCTCCGTTTCGCCGGTGTCGCCGGGGACGATCGTCAGCGGGCCCGCGACGTCCAGCAGACCCGGATGCCGGACGGTCCAGCTCAGCACCGGCAGCGAATCCTTGGTCAGGTCGTGCGCGGACGTGACGGTGACGCCCGGCGTCGGGCCGCACGTGACGACGTCCGCGGACGGGCCGCGGCCGTCGGTCTGGCAGAAGGCGGCCCGGCCGTCGGCGGACAGGGCCAGCAGCGCCGGGGCGCCGTCGGCGGTGACGGCGGGCAGGACGTGGTCGTAGCCCGCCATCCGGCGCGTCACCAGGCGGTGGACGCGCCGGCCCCGGATGCTGGTCATCGCCGCGGCGTAGATGCGGGCGACGGCGTCGAGCCGTTCTGGGTCTACTGGCGTCAGGCTTTCTCCTCCGCTTGTTCCGGGCGGGTCGACCGGACGAACCAGGCGCCGACCAGCCCGGCCAATCCGATGCAGCCGGCGACGACGAAGGCGGTCTGGAGGCCGTCGGCGTCGGGGCTCACCGCCGCGTGCTCGGCGCTGGTCAGGGTCGCGACGCTGACGAATACCGCGGTGCCCAGCGCACCCGCGACCTGTTGGAGCGTCGAGAGAATCGCGCTGCCGTGCGAGTAGAGGTGGTCCGGCAGCACGGCCAGCGATTCGGTCATCAGCGGCGTCATCATCAGGCCGAGGCCGGCCATCAGGACGATGTGGATGCCGATCACCGCGATCAGCGGCGAGTCCGGGCCGAGCAGCGAGAACAGCCACAGCGCGACCGTCATCGCGAGCGCGCCGGGCAGGACCAGCGGACGCGCGCCGACCCGGTCGAACAGCGCGCCGACCGGACGGCCGAGCAAGCCCAGCACCAGACCGCCGGGCAGGACGGCCAGGCCGCTGACGAACGTGGACTTGTGCAGGACGGTCTGCAGATACAGCGGGAGCAGGATCGCGCCCGCCCCGATCAGGCACATGAACAGCAACGCGCTGAGCGCCAGCGCGACCACGAAACTGCGATGGGTGAACGGCCGCAGGTCCAGCAGCGCGCGGTCGCGTTGCTGCAGGCGCAGCTGCCGCCAGCCGAACACCGCGAGCGAGACCACGCCGACGACGATCGGCAGCCACGGCGGTGCCAGCGCCGTCTCGGCCGATTCGCCCGCGGACGACAGGCCGTACAGCACGCCGCCGAACCCGGCCGCGGACAGGATGACCGAGAGGACGTCGAGCGGAACCGCGCGGGTTTCGCTGTCGATCCGCAGCTGCAGCATTCCGGTGACCAGCGCGGCCAGCGACAGCGGCAGCACGATGAAGAACATCCACCGCCAGCCGAGCGACGACAGCACCGCGCCGCCGATGGTCGGGCCGATCGCGGGCGCGACCGCGATGACGATGCTGATCGTGCCCATCGTCGCGCCGCGGCGCTGGGCGGGCACGAGCCGCATGACGGTGGTCATCAGCAGCGGGATCATCACCGCGGTGCCGCACGCCTGCACGACCCGGCCCGCCATCAGCAGGCCGAACCCGGGCGCGACGCCGCACAGCAGCGTGCCGAGGCTGAACGAGGCGAGCGAGAAGACGAACACCTGCCGCGGCGTGAACCGTTCGAGCAGGAACCCGGTCGTCGGGATCACCACGGCCATCGTGAGCAGGAAGCCGCTGGTGAGCCATTGGATCGTGGTGGTCGGCACGGACAGGTCGACGGTGAGGTCGCGCAGCGCGATGCTCAGGATGGTCTCGTTGAGGATCATCACGAACGCCGACAGCACGAGCACGCCGATCAGCAGCCCCGGCTTGGCGGCGGGCCGCCCGGGAGCCGCCGCGGCGGGGGACGAGACGCCGCTCATGCGCGCACCTCGCCGGTGCTCGCGGGAGTGGCGGCGGTGCGCGCTTCGCGGGAAAATTCGGGGGTCGCGAGCCGGGCGGCGTTGCCTCGGGCGCTCGCGGACGCGGCGGTCGCCGGGGCGACACGAACGAAGCGGGCATCGGCCGACGGACGGCCGGAGAACATCGGACGGCTCCTCGAGAAGGCTCTGCGCGCGGCTGCACCAGCCGCAGCGGACGGGGTGGGGGACTGCTGGATCTTCACCCGGCCAGGATACGGAGGAGCACCGACAAAACCGGCGTCGTTTTCCGCTTGAGGGGTGCGGAGGTGCGCTGATCGCGGGCTCGCGGGCGGCGGGAAAGGCGGCCTGACCAGGGGGCGGGTGGGTTCACGGAGAGTTCATCGCGAGCTGCGGGGATCTTGGCGGCGGAGCATTCCGCGCGGGAGTGCGGTCCGCAGCCGCCGCTGTCCGTGAGGGGAACCCTGACGGAATCAGAGTCCCCCAGGGTTCCCCTCACGGAAGGAGACCGCCGAGCAGCAGCTCACGGGTTCATCGCCAGCACCAGGAATCCCGCCAGCAACACCAGGTGCACCCCGCCCTGAAGACGCGTCGCCCGGCCCGGCACGACGGTCAGCACGCTGACCACCACGGTGAGCGCGAGCAGCACGATGTGCGTCGGCCCGAGGCCCAGCAGCAGCGGGCCCTTCAGCCACACCGAAGCGAGCGCGATGACCGGGATCGTCAGGCCGATGCTGGCGATCGCGGAGCCGTACGCGAGGTTGAGGCTGATCTGCATCCGGTCGCGCCGGGCCGCGCGGACCGCCGCCAGCGTTTCCGGGGCCAGGATCAGCAGGGCGATCACGACGCCCACGAACGACTGCGGCAGCCCGGCCGCGCGCACGCCCGCCTCGATCGCCGGGGATTCGACCTTCGCCAGGCCGACCACGGTGACCAGCGCGACCAGCAGCAGCCCGAGGCTCACCATGGTCTTCTGGAGGCTCGGCGGTTCGGCGTGTTCCTCCTCGCGGGTCTCGCCGTCGGCGTCGACCGGGAGGAAGAAGTCTCGGTGGCGGACAGTCTGCGTCGCCACGAACGTCGCGTACAGGACCAGCGACGCACCGGCCGCGAAAGCCAGCTGTGGTGCGGAAAAACCCGGGCCCGGGGTGCTGGTGGTGAACGTCGGCAGCACGAGGCTCAGCGTCGCCAGCGTGCCGACGGTCGCCAGTGCCGCGCCGCTTCCTTCGGGGTGGAACCGCGTTTCCCCGTACCGGCGGGCACCCACGAACAGGGACAGGCCGACGATGCCGTTGGTGGTGATCATCACCGCGGCGAACACCGTGTCGCGCGCCAGGGTGTCGGCTTTTTCCCCGCCGGAAGCCATCATCGTGACGATCAGCGCGACCTCGATGACCGTCACCGCGACCGCGAGCACCAGCGAGCCGTACGGTTCCCCGACCCGGTGCGCGACGACCTCGGCGTGGTGCACCGCGGCGAGAACCGTGCCCGCCAGCGCGATCGCCACCAGTGCGACCGGCGCCGGGCCCAGCGTGCGGCCCCAGGTGAGCGCCAGCAGGACCAGGGAGATCACGGGCAGCAAAGTGGTCCAGGACAACAGATAACCGCGGACGCGCGCCATGCGCACACCCTGGCACACCGGACCCGCCGTCGCCCGGGATGCCGTCCGCGCGGGGGAGTGTCGCGTCCGAAATGGACACTGCCTGTCGCGCGGCGGTGCGCGAAATTCACTCGTTCGGCGTACTCATTGCAGGGTTCCGCAGGTCGGCGGCGGGGTACGCGCGGCGCACGGCAGGAGGCCGGTGAGGAAGGAGCCGGAGATGACCCGCGAGACGCAGCTGGCCGACGGCCATGGCGCGGGGCGCGTGCTGGCTCGGCTACGGGGTCGCCAGCTGATCGTCGGCCTCGGCGGGAGGCCCGCGCCACGACAGTGCCGTGGCGCCAAGCGATCCGGCTCGATCACGGCGAGCCAGGGAGCAAGGCCGGGCAGTAGCCCGGCGAGGAGGTGAACATCGATGAAGATGAGCATCGCGCTGACGCCGCAGGACCGGAAGCTGCGGGAAAGCAGGCTGCCGCTCGCCGCGGAGTTCCTGGCCGGGGCGTGGCTGGTGATCGCGGCGTTCGCGTACACCTATTCGTTCACGCTGTCCGGAACGGCCGGGTTCTGGAACAGCCTGCTGTGCGGGATCGTCGTGGCGGTGGTCGCGCTGGTCCGGTTCGGCCTGCCGGAGCGGGCGCGCTGGCTGGGGCTGGTCAACGTCGCGATCGGGTTCTGGCTGATCGCCGCGCCGTTCGCGTTCGGCTACCCGGTCGACGGCCATCGCGACGCTCTTCGCACGAATGCGTTGATCGTCGGCGTCCTGCTGGCGATTTTCGCGGCCATCTCGGTGACCGTCGCGTATCGCAGGCACAGCGGCGATTTCCGGGAGTAGGAGCCATGTACTGGCCGGTGCTGGCGGTGCTCGCGCTCGGCGTGCTCGCCCTGGGCGGCGCGGGGTTGCGTTCGCTCAAGGCGGCTTCGCCGGGGCGGAAGCAGACGCTCGTCGGCGCCTGGCTGGTGGCCGCTTCGGGCGTGGTGTGGTGGGCGTCCGCACCCGCCGCCGGAGCGGTGTTCCTGGTGATCGGCGCGGCGGTCGTTTTCGGCGCGGCGCTGGTGAACAGGGAGCTGCCGTCCCGCTGAGAAAGCCGGGTTTGCCGGGGGCTGCGGCCGGTTATCCGGCGCGAGGTGAGGCCGGGCGGCTGTCGGCTGCCCGGAAAACGTCGGGTGCGCGGGAGGCCGATCATGACGCAGCTGAAGCCCCGGCCGGTAGTGATCGCCGACGCGCGGCCGCGCGGCAAGAAAGGCGGGGTGCTGCTGGGCATCCTGCGCACCACCGACCACAAGCAGATCGGGCTGCTCTACCTCGGCACCTCGTTCGCGTTCTTCCTCGTCGGCGGCGCGATGGCGCTGCTGATGCGCGGCGAACTGGCCCAGCCGGGCCTGCAATTCCTCTCGCAGGAGCAGTACAACCAGCTGTTCACCATGCACGGCACGATCATGCTGCTGCTGTACGCGACGCCGAACGTCTTCGGGTTCGCCAATTTCGTGCTGCCGCTGCAGATCGGTTCGCCGGACGTGGCGTTCCCCCGGCTGAACGCGTTTTCCTACTGGCTGTACCTGTTCGGCGGATTGATCGTGCTGAGTTCGTTCCTCACTCCGGCCGGCGCGCCCGATTTCGGCTGGACCGCGTATACGCCGCTGTCGGACGGCGTGCACAGCCCCGGCGTCGGCGGCGATCTGTGGATCATGGGCCTCATCGTGTCCGGCCTCGGCACCATTCTCGGCGCGGTCAACATGACCACGACGATTCTGTGCCTGCGCGCACCGGGAATGACGATGTTCCGGATGCCGCTTTTCACCTGGAACATCCTGTTCACCGGGATTCTCGTGCTGATCGCGTTCCCGATCCTCACCGCCGCGCTGTTCGCGCTGGAGGCCGACCGGCGGCTCGGCGCGCACGTTTTCGACCCGGCCAACGGCGGGGCGATCCTGTGGCAGCACCTGTTCTGGTTCTTCGGCCATCCCGAGGTGTACATCGTCGCGCTGCCGTATTTCGGGATCGTCACCGAGATCATTCCGGTGTTCAGCCGGAAACCGCTCTACGGCTACCGGATGATGGTGTTCGCGACGATCGGCATCACCGGATTGTCCGCGACGGTCTGGGCGCACCACATGTACGCGACCGGCGCGGTGCTGCTGCCGTTCTTCTCGATCATGACCTTCCTCATCGCGGTGCCGACCGGGCTGAAATTCTTCAACTGGATCGGCACGATGTGGAAGGGGACGCTGTCGTTCGAATCGCCGATGCTGTGGTCGGTCGGCTTTCTCGTGACATTCCTGCTCGGCGGCCTGACCGGGGTGCTGCTGGCCGCGCCCGCGCTGGACTTCCACATCACCGACACGTATTTCGTGGTCGCGCACTTCCACTACGTCCTGTTCGGCACGATCGTGTTCGCCACGTTCGCCGGGATCTACTTCTGGTTCCCGAAGATGACCGGCCGGATGCTCGACGAATCGCTCGCCAAATGGCACTTCTGGACCACGTTCATCGGTTTCCACACGACGTTCCTGGTGCAGCACTGGCTCGGCTCGGAAGGCATGCCGCGGCGGTACGCGGACTATCTCCGCAGCGACGGGTTCACCTTGCTGAACACGATTTCCACCATTGGCGCGTTCATTCTCGGCGCGTCGGTACTGCCGTTCATCTGGAACGTGGTGAAGAGCTACCGCTACGGCGAACGTGTCGAAGTGGACGACCCGTGGGGCTTCGGCAATTCGCTGGAATGGGCCACGTCGTGCCCGCCGCCGCGGCACAATTTCACCGAACTGCCGCGGATCCGCTCCGAACGGCCCGCTTTCGAACTGCACTACCCGGACGCCGTGCGGCGGATGCGGGACGAGCAGCACATCGAGTGGCGACGGCGGGCGCGGGAGAAATCCGGGGCCTGATCACGGCCGGAACCCCTTGACCATGGCGCGGAGCCCGGCGGCGAACCACTGGTCGTAGTACTCGGCGGCGGCCGGATCGGCGGTCCGGTCCGGTGGCGAGCCGACCTGGGCCAGCGCGTGGCCGAGGGTGTAGACGCCGATGGACTGCAACGCGATCAGCGCGGTGTCCTGGGCGATGCCGTCGGCGGCGAACCGGTCGAGCACGCCCGCGAGCAGCGGAGTGACCGCACCGACGTCGACCGGATGCGTGGCCAGCAGCGGAACCGCGTTCGGGTGGCTGAGCAGCATGGCGCGGTAGGCCCGCGCGAACCCGGTCGCCGCTTCCGGCCAGGACGGCTGGGGTTCGAGGTCGGCGAGCGCGGCGGTGACCAGGCGGTTGACGACCGCGGCGAGCACGGCGTCGCGGTGCGGGACGTGGCGGTACAACGACATCGCCGCGACGCCGAGGCGGGCCCCGAGCGCGCGCATGGTCAGGGCGTCCAGGCCGTCGTCGTCGATGAGGCCGATCGCGGCCGTGACGATCTGGTCGGCGCTGACCTGCGGCGGGCGGCCCGGCCGGCGGCGCGGCGTGTCGTTCATGCGGTCAGCGTCGCAGCCAGCGTCGTGCCGAGCATGACCAGGGTGAGCAGGCCGACGACCAGGTGCTGGACGTCCGGGACGACGTCGTGCCCGCGCGCCGGCAGGATTTTCCAGGTGCGCGCGTAGTCGCGGGCGTAGACCTCGCGCTGGGCGGCCGAGCTGATCCCGAAGTACGGCAGCCACCAGCTGGCGACGTGCCCGGCCAGGATCAGCCCGCACAGCGCGAGCGCCGCGATCGACGACCACGGCCGGTGCAGGGCCACGCCCGCGGCGATGAGCAGCGGGAACGGGTAGTTGATCGCGGCGGCGAGCAGGCGTGGGCGGAGAGTGCCCGGCGCGAGGTCGTTGAGCGGGAACATCGGGACCCATTCGGTCAGGGCGAGCCAGGCCAGCCACAGCAGGGGGACGGCGACGGCGATCGTGGTCAAGGCGGTCTCCTCAGGTTTACGTACAAAGTAAGCTTACAAGGTACGCAAATTAGCCCGGGCGGAACCGGTTGTCGAGAGAGGAGCGGGTCGTCAGCCCTGCTGGCGGCGGAAATCGTCCAGCACGCGGCGTTCCCGTTTCGTCGGGCGGCCCGCTCCCCGTTCGCGGCGGGCGACCGGGATCGCCGCTTCCGGCGGCGGCTTCGGGGTGCGGTCGATCAGGCAGGTGGCCGCGACCGCGGCGCCGACCCGTTTCTGGATCACCTGCACGACCTCGACCACGCGGGTCGTCGTCCCGATCCGGGCGCGGACCTCGTCGCCGGGAACGACCGAGGTCGCGGGCTTCGCCGGACGGTCGTTCACGCGCACGTGCCCGCCGCGGCAGGCGGCCGCCGCGTCGGCGCGCGTCTTCGTCAGCCGGACCGCCCAGAGCCAGCGGTCGATCCGCGTCGATTCCATGCGTCCATCATGGCCCGTCCCAATGCCAGCGCATGCCGAGGATCCCCGGGGCGACCCCGGCCGACACGACGTGCGCGGGCAGGCCGCGGGCGACCGGCAGCTCGGCGACCGGCGTCTCCGGCCCGGCGGGCGAGTCGAGGCGGTAGGCGTGGCAGGTCCGCGGTTCGCAGCCGGGCGCGAAATGCACTTCCAGCAGGTGTTCGTGCACGGCGTTGCGGAACCGGCGCTCGTAGGAGAAGTCCGGGCGGTCGTCGGCGAACTCGAACTCGTACTCGGCGATCGCGGTCTCGCCCCGGTCGAGGCCGCGGCCGAGGACGAGTTCGGTCACCGTGAACCCCTCCTCGGCGAGGGTTTCGGAGCGCCCCGGCGAGCAGTAGCGGGTGCGCACCAGCCGGGGCGGGCAGCCGGGGCCGACGCCGTGCGCGGTGACCAGCCGGATGTGCGTGTCGTCCTCGGTCGCGCGGACGACCTCGCGCACCTCCAGCCGGTGCAGCCGCCGGTCCGGGCCGACGTGCACGGCCTCGTGGAGGCTGACCAGGACCAGCGACGTCCGGTACGCCGCCTCGAACGAGTTCAGCACGCGCAGCACCGCGCCTCGCCGTCCCCACAGCCGTTCCCAGCGCACGACGGGAACCGGCGGCGGTTCCGGATCGCGTTCGAGCAGGCCGGTGAGCGAGCCCGGCGGCAGGTCGAGCACGCCTTCGAGGATCCGCACCGCGACGCGGGAGCGGGCGCGGGCGGGCACGGTGCGGCCGGTCCGCCAGTAGCTGAGGGTGGTGGTGCTGACCGCCGCGCCGGCCGCGGCGAGCCGGTCCCGGAGCCGGTCGAGGCCGAGCCCGCTGCGGTCGATGGCCAGGGTCAGGGCGCGGCTGAACGGCCCGTCCGCCAGCGCGTCGGCGAGCCGGTCCGGCTGGGTGCCGGGACCTGTCGAGAACACCTGCGTCCTCCTCGGGTCGACCTCACCCATTCGCCTCCGGAACCGGCGGCGGCGCAACCGCCGAAGGTCGGGTCTTCGCGGGTCAGCGCGGACCCTCGGCGAAGGGCTCGCGCAGTTCGACGACCCATTCGCGCTCGTCGTCGGAGGTGTGCAGGTAGACCTCGCACGGGAAGCCGTCCGGGCGGTAGCCGTGTTCGTCGGTCCACCGGGCGAGCTGCTGGTAGCCGACGAGGATCCCGGCCGCCGGGCCGCGGTGGACCAGCGTCGCGGCGCGGGACGCGGGGAGCTCGGCCACTTCGAGGCCGTTCGGCTCGGCGACCGGGCCGGAGACCGGGAGCGCCGCGTGCACGACGACCGGGTCGTCCTCGCCGGCGGGCTTTTCGTAGTAGCAGATCAGCGGCCCGGCGGGGGAGGCGTCGGATCCTTCGAGCCGCTGGCCCAGTTCCGCGCACAGCGGGCGCAGGACGGGGGTGATCGCGGCGGGGGAGAAGCTTTCCGCGGTGGTGGTGAGCCGCACGACGCGCGTCGCGGGGAGGTCCTTCACGAGGATGTCGGTGTCCGGCATGGCGTGCTCGCTTTCCAGGGTGCGGAGTCTCGCCTCGACCTCGGCCAGCCGGAGCCGGTCGGCCGCGACCCGTTCGGCCAGTTCGGCCCTGCGCAGGGTCAGCATGCCGCGGACCTGCTCGGGCGTGACCCGCTCGTCCAGGAGCGCGGCCACGTCGCCGAGACCGAAGCCGAGATCTTTCAGCGCGACGATCCGGTTCAGCACGGCCAGCTGCCCGGCGGTGTAGCGCCGGTAGCCGGTGCGCGGGTCGACTTCGGCGGGCCGGAGCAGGCCGAGCGCGTCGTAATGCCGCAGCATGCGGACCGACACCCGGCCGTGGCGGGCGAATTCTCCGATGGTGAACATGACCTTCCCAGCACACGCTCTGACACGGTGTGAGAGTCAAGTGTCCCCGCCGGACCGGGAACGGGCCGGCCCCCTGCGCCGACCCGCTCCCGGAGGCCCCCTCGTCCCCCGACGAACGAGGGGACCTCGCCGGCCCGCCGCCCTCCACAGGACGGGCCGGCGCCGGGCGCGGCTCCCGCGAACGGAACAGCGGAGGTGCTCCCTCGTGACGGCGGTCGCCCGCAAAGCCACCCGATCGGGTGAGTATCGGCAGGTCCGTAGGCTGGCCGGGTGAATCGCACGGACCGGCTGTACGCGCTTGTCGAAGAGCTTCGGGCGGTCTCGCCGCGCACCCGGACCGCGGCGTGGCTCGCGTCCCGGTTCGAGGTCAGCGTGCGCACGGTCGAACGCGACCTCGGCGCGCTGCGCGAGGCGGGCGTCCCGATCTGGACCGAGACCGGGCGGACCGGCGGCTACGGCCTCGACCGCGAGCGGACGCTGCCGCCGCTGACGCTGACTCCGGAGGAGGCCATCGCGATCACCGTCGCGCTCCGTTCGGCCGCCGGTTCGCCGTTCGCGGGGGCGGCGGAGTCGGCGGCGCGCAAGGTGCTGGCGCGGCTGCCGTCCGACGTCCGCGACGCCGAACAGCACCTCGCCGCGCGGCTGCACCGGGTCGGCGAGCCGGAGCCGCCGGCTGTCCACAGCGGACTGATCCTCACCGCCCTCGCCGCCCGGCGCGTGCTCGCTCTGTCCTATGTGGACGCGCAAGGCCAGGAGACGGAACGCGACGTCGAGCCGCTGGGACTGCTGTGGGGCCCGGCGGGCTGGTACGTGCTCGGCTGGTGCCGCCTGCGCGACGCGGTCCGCGGCTTCCTGCTGGACCGGGTCCGCGCCATCGCGCTCACCGGCGACCGCGTCGAACGCCGCGAGGTGGACCTGGACGCCGAACTCGCGCGGATCTCCGCCCGTCCGCTCGGCGAGTGACCTGCGCCACGCGGCGGGGAAACACCGACAGGACGGTGTCGCCAGTGCCCGCGATCTTCGTCGCATGACAACCGAACTGAACCCCGAAGAAATCCCCGCCCTCTGGTGTCGCATGTGGAACGAGGACGCCTCGCTCGCGCACCGGCTGCTCACCGCCGACGGACGGCAGCGGTCCGGCACCAAACCCGGCCTCGACCCGCTGATCGGGCCCGCGGACGCCGAAGCGTTCATCGCGAAGTATCAGGTCGAGGTCGGCAATGTGTTCGTGCCGCGCACTTTTGTCATCGACGGCACCGAGCGGCTGGCCTTCACCTGGGACGTCACCCGGCGCGACGGCGTGGTCATCACCGGGGCTGACATGTGCGTGCTGTCCGGCGGGAAGGTCGCGCGGAACTGGACGATCCCCTCGCCGGACGGGCGGTCGGCCTTGCCGGACGGACCGGGCGAAGGCGGCTTGGACCGGGACGGATTGCGGGCGCTGGCGGCGGGCGCGCACCCGTGGCACGGCGAACTGGCGCTCGATCCGGTGCGGCAGACCGTCGCCGGGACCTGGTCGGACGGCTCGCGCGGCGGGCTGGCGGTGCTGGTCGCGGTCGACGGGCGGGTGGACCGCGAATGGGTGGTGCCGGGGACGCGCCCGCTTCCGTGATGTCCGGCGCCGAGGCGGTGCTGTCCGCCTCGGCGCCGACCCCCAGTCGCCTGCTAGATCGTCCATTTCTTGCTGGCCGAACAGTTGTCCGGCCACCAGTTGATGTCGCGGCACACCCGGAAATGCGCGTACTGGTACGAGCCGTCCGGGTTCTCGCGTGCCTCGGAGACCTTCTTGGCGCTGCCGTTCCCGCCGCGGTTGTACAGCAGGCGGTGCGCGTATCCGTCGCCCCACCATTCGACGTACACCGAATCGCCGTCCGCCTTCGTGTCGGACAGGGTGCAGTTGATCTGCAAATGGTCGTCGTGGACGAGTGTTCCCCAGCTGATGAAGGAACAGCTCGCCTTCGCGCCGGTGGTGCTCTTGGTGTAGGTCGGCGAAGACGCCGCGGACGCGCTGGTCGCGGTGAGCACGGCCGCCACTCCCGCCGCGGTGACGCCGGTGGTGATGCGCAGCAAATTCCTCATGATTCCCCCAGTGAATTGATCAGCAGAACTCGGTGCCGGTTTCGCGGCACCGACCCGGGACGCAACCGCCCGGGAGGCCCAGTGCGTTTGCCAGCCACGCAGATACGCGACTTCGCATTTTTTCTCCCTCCGAAAGTGTTTTCGGGCTGTCCGGGTGACAGTGACAAGGGAGTCCGGGCGAGTCCACAAGATTTCGCTGAGGCGAAAAGGCGGACGGCTGGCTTGCGGCGGACGCGTATGAGATGGTGATTGCGTCGACCCTGGGGAGGACGTCGATGGTACTGCAAATGATCTTCGGTCCGCGTGACCTCGAACGGACGCGCTTCGCGACGGGTGCGGACCCGTTGTGGGAGCTGGTTCTCGCCGGGCAGCAGCTGAGATCGCGCCAGCCCGCGGCTCACTGTCACGCCTGGCGGGCGCACGCGGCGCGGCGGATCGCCGAGGCCGAGCTGCCCGCGCGCGCCGCGGTGGAAAACCTCACCGCGATCGCGCCCGCGCGCGGCGACTTCCCGGATTTCCTCACGCCCGCGCCGTACACGTCCGACTTGGACGCGGGTTGCGCCGCGATCGCGTGCACCTCTCGTTCGAGATTGCGCGGCGACCTCCAGCGCGCGTTCCCCGGCGGCGCCGGGTCGTCGTGGCTGCGCGAGCTGGCCGACGGGGAGGTCGGCAGCCTGGTCGGATCGCTGCGGACGGCGTACCGGCTGCTCGTCGCGCCGGTGCGGCACCGGGTCGAGGATGTCGTGGGCGGCGACCGCTCGGCTCGGCTGCGGACGTTGGCACAGCGGGGAATGGGCCAGGTGCTCAGCACGCTGCCGGGGGTCTGCGGCTGGGACGGGACCACGCTGGCGGTGCGCTACCCGCACCACCGCACCGTGGAGCTGGCCGGACGCGGGCTGGTGCTGGTGCCGTCGGCGTTCTGCGCGGGCGTGCCGGTCAGCCTGATCGACCCGGATCTGGCCCCGGTGCTGGTCTACCCGGCCGAGGCACCGCCGCTCCGCCCGGAGCGGAGCCTGAACGGCGCGCTGGTTTCGCTGCTGGGTCGCACTCGCGCGGAATGCCTGGTGGCGCTGCGGGTCACGCGCACGACGACCACGCTGGCCCGGCACCTCGGCGTGTCGCCGGCGACGGCGAGCAAGCACGCGTCGGTGCTGCGGGACAACGGGTTGATCCGCACGACGCGCTCCGGCGCGACCGCGCGGCACGGGCTGACCGAGCTTGGCGCTTGCCTGCTGAACGGCCAACTGGTCGCCTGAGGTCCGTGAAGGACTCCTTGAGGGCGCGGGCTGGCCTGTCTGTGAGGGGAACCTTCACGGAATCAGAGTCCGTGAAGGTTCCCCTCACAGACCTTCGGATATGGCAGGCATGGGGCCGCGCAGCTTGAGTTCCTGGCACGGGAATCTATGTCCCGCAAGGAGTCCTTCACGGACAGCTAGGCGCCGATGCGGCGTTCGAATCCTTCCGGGACGATCAGGTCGTCCCGGCTCAGGTCGTGCACGCTGCGGTGCCCGAGCGCGAGCAGCGTCGAGTCGATGCCGTTGCGCAGCACGTCCAGCACGTTCTCCACCCCGGCCTGCCCGCCCGCCGCGAGGCCCCACAGGTACGCGCGCCCGATCAGCACGGCGCGCGCCCCCAGCGCGAGGGCTTTCACGACATCGCTGCCGCGCCGGATTCCGCCGTCCAGCACCACTTCCACGTCCTTCCCGACTGCTTCCGCGACAGCGGGCAGCGCGCGGATCGTGGCGGGAGTGCCGTCGAGGTTGTTGCCCCCGTGGTTGGAGACCGAGATCGCGCTGACCCCGGCGTCCACCGCGCGGCGCGCCTCGTCGACCCGGTAGACGCCCTTCAGCAGGAACGGCCCGTCCCACTGCTTCCGCAGCCAGCTCACGTCTTCCCAGGTCGGCGGCGCGGTCTGCATCCACTGGCCGTACGCGCCGAAGAACGTCGGCACCGGAGTGCCCGGTTCGGCCATGTTCGGGACGCTCAGGTCCGGCAGCTTCCGCGTGCGGGCGTAAGTGAACAGCCACCGCGGGTGCATCATGCCTTCGGGTGCGAAGCGGATCAGTTCGCGCAGCGACAGCTTGTCCGGGATGTGCGGGCTGCCCCAGTCGCGGCTGTGCGAGAACGACCAGTCGAGCGTCAGGATGATCCCGACCGCGCCGGCGGACCGGGCGCGCTCCAGCCGGCGCAGGATGTCGTCGCGGCTGCCGGTCCAGTAGACCTGGAAGTAGGTGTTCGGATTGGCCGCCACCACTTCCTCGACCGGCTTGCTGGCGAACGACGACAGCCCCATCGACGTCCCGCGCGCGGCGGCGGCGCGGGCGACCGCCACCTCGCCGTCGGGGTGCACGGCCTGCACGCCGGTGGGCGAGATCAGCACCGGCAGCGCGACGTCGCGGCCGAGCACGTGCGTGCTCAGATCGCGTTCGCCGGGCAGCCCGGCGGTGCGCGGGGCGAAGCGGAGTTCGTCGTACGCGGCCAGATTGTCCTGCAGCGTCAGCCCTTTTTCCGAACCGGCGATCAGTGCCGAGTAGACGGACGCGGGGAGGCGCTTCTTCGCCCGGCGCTGTGCTTCGGCGATCGATTCGAACCAGGTGGTGCTCATCGTTTTCCCTTCGGGTCGGCGCGCAGCGGGCGCCAGGTGACGTGCGGGCGCAGCGGGACCGCGGTCCGGTGGCGGAAACAGCCCGCCCACACCCCGGCGCCGTACGCGAGGTCGTCGGCGACCGCGCCGGCGGTGTAGCGGAACGGATCGAGATCGGGCCGTTGCCGCAGCCAGGCGGTCAACGGCGGTCCGGCGAGCAGGGACGCGAGCGCAGCCCGCCGTCCCCAGCGTTTTCGCCCGCCGGGCAGCATGAGCGCGGCGGCCAGGGGAGCGGCGAATTGCGTGCTGTAGCGGCCGAAGCCGAGCCAGGTCTGGCCTACGGCGGTGCCCATCGCTTGGACGACGCCGTTTGCGGGGATGTCGCTGCGGCGCAGCACGCGGGTCATGCTCAGGACCGCGCCCGTGAACGCGGCGGCGGCGGGAAGCGGGCGGCGGGCCAGGAGCGCGGCGACGGTGAGCGTTGGCCACGGGTGCAGGACGAGCGGGGCCATCGCGGCCGGGCGGCGGATGGCGAGCGGCGCGGCGGAAGTGCCGTAGCTGGCGCGGCGGCGGAGCAACGCGCGCCAGGTGGCCGGTTCGTGGTGGTCGACGTGCGCGGAGGGGTCGTAGCGGATCCGGAAACCGGCGTCGTGGAGCCGCCAGCCGAGGTCGACGTCCTCGCCGACGCGCATCGCCGGGTCGAAGACCGCACCGTTGCGGGCGACGGAATCCAGTGCTGTCCGGCGAACCAGGAGCGCGGCAGTGGGCACATAGGACATTCGCGTGCCGGGCGCGACGCGGGCGGCGGCGGTGCCGAGGTCGAGGCTGCTGGCGGCGCGGGTGTAGCGGCCGGCCCAGGTGCTGGGGGCGAGCGGACGCACGCGTGGCGCGACGGCCGCGACCAGTGGGTCGGCGAAATGCCCGGCGAGGCGGTCGATCCAGTCGGGCGAGGGGACGCAATCGCTGTCCAGGAAGGCGATCAGGCCGGTGGAAACGTGCTCCAGCGCGGTGTTCCGGGCTGCTCCCGGGCCGCCGTTGACGTCGCGGCGGACGAGTTTCGCGCCGTGTGCGGAGGCGACCGCGGCGATGGCGGCCGGGTCGGCGGAGGCGTCGTCGACGACCAGCGCGGGGTAGCGGCCGTCGAGCCCGGCGAGGCAGCGGCTGAGGAGTTCGGCGCGGTCGCGGACCGGGATGACTACGGTAGCGTCGGCGGTTTCTTTTGGCGGCAACGGATGTGCGAACCCAGCGTCGGTGAGCAGCCGGGCGAGGGTGCCTTCGGCCGGGGTTTCGACCGGATGGTCCGCCAGCCGTTTCCATGCCGTCTGCCCGGCTTTCGTCAGGCGCAGCACGCGGGCGGGGGAGCCGCCGAAGAGGAGGCTGCCGGAGAGCTGTTTGACGCTCGGGTCCCTGGCGAGGCGGAAGCCGGCGGGCAGCGGGGTCGTCACAGCGCCAGCCCTCCGTCCGCGGGGATCACGGTGCCGGTCATCGCGCTGCTTTCCGGTCCGGCGAGGAACGCCAGCACGGCCGCGACCTCGGCGGGATCGAGCAGCCGCTGCACGGGTTGTTGGGCGGCAAAGGTTTCTGCTGAAGGAAGGTCGTACAGCCGGGCGCTTTCGGCGAGGATCGGCGTGTCGGTCGAACCCGGGCTGACCGCGTTGGCGGTGACGCCGGAGTCGCCCAATTCGGTGCCCAGCGCGCGAATCAGCCCGGCGACCCCGGCTTTCGCCGCGCAGTACGCGGCGAGCATCGGCAGCCCACGCGTCGCGGCGGCGGACGCCACGGCCAGGAACCGGCCGGAGCGGGGTTTCGGACGGCGCAGCAACGCGGGAATCGCCACGTGGGCGAGGTTGAGGACGCCGCGGAGGTTGATGTCGAGGACAGCGTCTTCCTGCTCCGGCGGCATCTCCCACAGCGGCACTCCGCCCGCGATCGCCCCCGCGGCCGCGATGGCCGCGTCGAGGCCGCCCCAGCGTTCTTCCGCTGCTGTTACCGCCGTGCCCAGCTGAGCCCGGTCGCGGACGTCTGCGCGGAATTCCTCGGCGGTCCCGCCGTTTTCGCGGATCTTGGCGACCACTGTGGACAGTTCTTCGCTAGTGCCCATCGAGTAGGGGAGGGCGGGATCGTTTTCGGCGACGTCCACGGCGAGCACGGCCCAGCCCTGTTCGGCCAGCTTCATCGCGGTGGCCGCGCCGATGCCGCGCGCCGCGCCGGTCACGAGAGCGGCTTTCATGACGTCCCCGCGGAAGTCCAGTCACGCACGTGCGCCCGCAACTGTGTCGTGAGGTCGTCGAGGAGGTCCCGGCCTTCGTCCGCGGTGGCTCCGGTGGGATCGCCGAGAATTCCGGTGTCGGTCACCGCCCGCACGCCGCCCTTGCGCAGCGCGGGAAGCAGCTCGCTGAGCGGACGAATGTCGCCCGGCGCTGCCCTGTCCATCCGCACCGCGTTGGGCCGAAGAGCCAGCTGCAGCGCGGTTTCCGGCCGTCCGGCGTGCGGATCGCCTTGCCAGCGCGGCTCGAACACCGAGACGTCGCGCGATTCAGCACGCAGCGTCGCGACCGCACGGGTCACCGAAGCCGCGTTGCCGCCGTGTGCGGACACGAAAAGCAGCCGCCGGAACGTCTCGCTGGCCGACCGGCCCAGCTCGACGAGCAGGAGTTCCGTAGCCGCCTGCCCGATCGACAGCGTCCCGGCGAAGCCGGCGTGCTCGCCGCTCGATCCGTACGGGACCGCGGGCGCGACCAGCACGTCCGGCCGGGTCGCGGCGAGCCGGTCGCACAACGCCGTCGCGACGTCGGTGTCCGTGCTCAGCGGCAGGTGCGGGCCGTGCTGTTCGGTGGCGCCGAGCGGCACGGCGAGGATCGCGCCGGACGCCGCGTGTGCGGCGACGTCCGGCGACGACAGGTCGGCCAGGCGCATCTCAGCGGCCGGGGGTGAAGCCGGCGAGCGGGTTCTCGTCGCAGGCCCGTTCCGGCGGACGGCGCATGCCGATCGTCACTGGCACCGGTTCGCGCTTGCGGGTGCGGTGCGAGTGGTCCAGCGACGGTTTCGGCGCGCTGCCCGCGGCGACCCCGGCCAGCGCGCGTTCGCCGTGACCGCGCACGCATTCCGGGTCCGGGCCGTCGAGCGGCAGCCCGGTGAAGAACTTCGCCGCCATGCACCCGCCGCGGCAGGCGTCGAACGCCGAGCACGACGTGCAGGCCCCGCCGCTTTGCGGGCTGCGCAGCTCGGCGAACAGCGCGGATTCCCGCCACACGCCGGTGAAACCGCCCTCGCCGCGGATGTTCCCGGCGAGGAAGGTGTCGTGGATGGCGAACGGGCACGCGTACACGTCGCCGACCGGGTCGACCAGGCACACCACCCGGCCCGCGCCGCACAGGTTCAGCCCGGGCAGGCCGCCGTCGCCGTAGCCCGCGAGGTGGAAGAACGAATCGCCGGTGAGCACGTTTTCGCCGTGTTTCACCAGCCAGTCGTACAGGTCCCGTTGCTGGGCCGCGGTGGGGTGCAGCTCGTCCCAGACGTCCGCGCCGCGGCCGGACGGGCGGAGCCGGGTGAGCCGCAGCTGGGCGCCGTAGCGGTCGGCAATCTCTTTGAAGTCGTCGAGCTGCCCCGCATTCTGCCGGGTCACCACGACAGAAATCTTGAAGTTCCCGAACCCGGCGGCGGCGAGGTGCTCCATCGCCCGGATCGCGGTGCGGTAGGAGCCGGGGCCGCGGACGTGGTCGTTGACCTCCTCGGTGGCGCCGTCGAGGGAGATCTGGACGTCGACGTAATCGCTGCCGGCGAGCCGCTTCGCGACGTCCTCGGTGATCTTGACGCCGTTGGTGGAGAACTTGACGCCGACGTGGTGCTCGGTCGCGTAGTCGACCAGCTCCCAGAAATCGGGCCGGACGGTCGGTTCGCCGCCGCCGATGTTCACGTAGAACACCTGCATGCGCTCGAATTCGTCGATCAGCGCCTTGCACTCGGCGGTGCTCAGCTCGCGCGGGTCGCGGCGGCCGGACGAGGAAAGGCAGTGCACGCACGAGAGATTGCAGGCGTAGGTGAGTTCCCAGGTCAGGCAGATCGGCGCGTCGAGCCCGAACTGGAATTCGTCCACAAGCGACATCACACGCTCCTCGGGTGGATCATGTCCGACGCCGCGAGGGCGGCGAGGGCGGCGCGGTAACGGGGCAGTTCCGCCTGCGCGACCCCGGCCTCCGCGCACGCCGCGCGGGCGGAGGGATGGTCGGTCAGCGCCTGCACCGCGGCGAGCATGGTGCGGCTCTTGAGAAACGACAGCCGGCGGGTGCCGAAGTGGTACAGCAGCGCGCCGAACCGCTCCGGCCGGATGGAGACCCGGCTGTCCAGTTCCCAAGCACCGTCCAGATCGAACGCCGCGGCGCTGCGATCAGTAGACACCGCACATTCCGTCGATCGAGACCTCTTCGACGAGCAGCTCGTCGGCTACGACCTCTTCGGGCTTCGTCTCGGGTGCGGCGGTCGTGTCGCTCATCGTGACTCCTTTGTCTCGTGCGGCGATATTTGACACCTGGTGTCGAATGTGACGGCGAGAATACTGTCACCCAGTGCCAGAAGCAATGGCCTGCTCGCGCGGGGCACCCGAATGGGGGTTCTCCGCGGCCGGGAACCGACGGCCCCGCCGGTCCGACTCCTCAGGAGGCGGACCACGCGAAGGGAGCAGGATGGCCATCGGCATCGACGACGTGCCACGCATCGAACCGGAACCGGCGGCTGGGTGGGCGGCGCTCCGCCCGCTCGTGCTGCGGCTGCATTTCTACGCCGGAGTGTTCGTCGGACCGTTCCTCCTGGTCGCCGCGCTGACCGGGATCGCGTACGTGTGGACGCCGCAGCTGGAACAGGCTGTCTACCCGCGGGAACTGCACGTCCCGGCCACGGCCGGGGCGGTCCCGCTCGACCAGCAGGTCCTCGTCGCGCGCGGTCGGGTGCCGGACGGGAAGATCATCGGCGTGCGCCCGGCGCCGTCGGCGACCGACACCACCCAGGTGATCTTCGACCGCCCGGGGCTGGCTCCGAGTTATCGGTACACAGTGTTCGTGAACCCGCACGACGGGGAGGTTCGCGGCGCACTCGAGACCTACGGCTCCGGGCAGGCGCTGCCGGTCCGCGGCTGGATCGACACCCTGCACCGCAGCCTGCATCTGGGCGACTTCGGCCGCCTCTACAGCGAACTCGCGGCGAGCTGGCTGTGGGTGATCACCCTGGCCGGATTGGCGCTGTGGCTCGGCCGCCGCCGCCGGCGCCTGCGTGCCGTGCTGCTGCCGTCCGCCGGAAAGCCCGGACGGCGCCGCCTGCGGACGTGGCACGGTTCGGCGGGCCTGTGGATCGCCGCGGGCCTGCTGTTCCTTTCCGCCACCGGACTGACCTGGTCGCTGCACGCGGGCGCGAACGTCACCGATCTCCGGTCCTCTTTGGACTGGACGACCCCGTCGGTCTCGGCCTCGGTGCGGACTCCCGGCGACGTCGGCTGGCAAGCCGCCCGCGACGCGACCGCCCGGGCCGGACTGTCCGATCCCGTGGAGATCCGGCCGCCGTCCGAGGGCGGTTACGTCGTGCAGCAGATCGGCCGGAGCTGGCCGTCCCGGCAGGACTCGATGTCGGTCGACCCCGGAACCGGCCAGCTCACCGGAACGCTGCGGTTCGCCGACTACCCGCTGGCCGCGAAACTGAGCCGGTGGGGGATCGACGCGCACATGGGGTTGCTGTTCGGGGTCGCCAACCAGATCGCGCTGACAGTCCTTGGCTTGGCGTTGATCTGCGTCGTCGGCTGGGGATACCGGATGTGGTGGCTACGCGGACGGTCCCGCTTCGGCCGCTTGCCGGTGCGCGGCGCCTGGCGTCGGGTACCCGGACGCGTGCTGGCTCCGGTCCTGGTCGGAGCCGCGGTGGTGGCGTGGTTCCTGCCGGTGTTCGGGGTGTCGTTGCTGGGATTCCTGGCGGTGGACTGCCTGCTGGGCTTGCGCCGGGAGGTCGCGCGATGATCGCCGGACTGGGTTTGCGATGGATCCTCACTCTGGTGTTCGCGGCAGCCGGAGCGTTCTGCCTGTACCGATGCGCGCGACGCCCCGGCGTGAGCGATCGAGTGGCAGACGCCCTGCACGCGGCGATGTGCGTGGGAATGGTGACGATGACATGGCCCGCGACGATGACTTTCGCGCGGATGCCCCAGGTCGTGCTGTTCACCGCGGCGGCCGGATGGTTCGCCGTGAGCGCCGCACTGGGCCTCGGCCACGGACGGCTGCCGGGCGCGCACCACGCGCTGATGATGGCCGGGATGGCGTGGATGGCGTTCGTGATGCCGTCGGCGATGGCGGGAATGACGATGTCCGCGACAGCCATGGGCGGCGAACACGCGGGAATGGACATGGGCGACGCGGGAATGACGATGACCGGCCACGCACCGGCGCATGTGGTGGTGGTCGCGGTGCTGCTGGCGGCGGTTTTTCTCGTGGCGGGGACGGTGTGGCTGGCCCGGGCGATCGATCACGCCCGGGCGGTTGCCCGGCCTGGGCGGAGGGAGGCTGGGCTGGTGATGGAGGGCGTGATGAGCCTGGGGATGGCGGTGATGGCGGTGGCGATGATTTGAGGTTTTTTGGGGCGCGTTGCTGACATCCTGGTGAGAGCGTGGCGATTGGTCCGGACTGCCGTTGATTCGCACTGCCTTGCGCGGCACTGTGCGGATCAATCGCCTCCGCTGGTGCGCGACTGCGCGAGGTGAACAACTCCGCCCTGGTGCCTTGTCCGCCTCCTGAACGGGGCGGGCCTGTTCCGGAGGGTGGCGGGGTTTGCCCCAGGCTGCGCGGCCTGTCTTTCAGGCTGCGCGGTCGTCTTCGCCGGGGTGGCGGCTGTGTCGTCGGGCGCGAGGCTCGCGCCATCGCACTCTCCCGAAGGCGTCGCGGTGGCGGAGTGCGGCAGGCGTTCCTGTTCCCGGCTGTGTGAGCTTGCTTCGCGGGGGTCAGGCGGCGCGGTGCCGTCCGGTCGGGCGCTGGGAATCGCGGCCGCGCTTCGGGTGCGGGCGGACCAGGGCGAGCGCGCCGTGGGCCGTCACGGAGGTGTGGTCCGGGTCGTCGGCGGTGTCGGCCAGGTCAGGGCCCGGCTGGTGGCGGAGCCGGTGCTGCCGGTGGACCGCGTAGAGCAGCACCAGCCCGACGACGAGGAAGACGTGCGACAGCACCCGGGCGACGGTCACCCGGTCGCCGATCAGGTCGCTGGTCGTGAGCACCGCGAGGACGATCACAAAGCCGGTGATCATCGGCAGCTGCCCGGCCGCGGCGCGGGTCCGCAGCGCGGCCCACAGCAGCCCGACGCCGACCGCGAGGTTCCAGGCCGCGCTTTCGTTGATGAGGTGGCCTTCCATGAACGCGCCGCTGCCGTGGGCGTTGTCCATGCCGAGCAGCTGCGCGAAGGCGAGCCCGCACTGGACCAGCCCGACCAGCCCGAGCGCGACCCGCAGTCCCCATTTTTCCCGAGGTGGGGCGGGGGTTTCGGCGAGGATCCGGTCGGTGAGGTCGGGCACCGCGGGCGCGCTGCGGACCAGCAGGGAACGGCGCAGCGACGCGCTCCGCTCGTACCAGCTCCGGCACGACGCGCACGTCTCCAGATGCTGGTCGACCTGCGGTTCGGGCAGCGGGCCCGCTTCGCCGTCGAGTCGCGCGGACAGCGCTTCGCGGAAGATTTCACAGCTCACGTCTGTCATAGTCGCTCGGCGGCGCGCCCGGGTTCCCGCCGGGTTCGGCGTTTTTTCCCGGGCACTGGTCACGGAACGGCCCCGGACCGGCATGGACTACCGTGAGGCCCGTGTCCACCGGCCGCGACAACGACGACGAGCGGATCACCGCGCTGGCCCTCGCCGCCGGCCGCGGCGACCGGGTCGCTTTGGAAGCCTGGGTCCGCGCGACGCAAGCCGACGCGTGGCGGTTCTTGGCCCACCGCACCAGCCCGGCCGACGCGGACGACCTCACCCAGGAAACGTACCTGCGCGCGTTCGGCTCGCTGCCGAGGTTCGCGGGCCGGTCGTCGTCGCGGACGTGGCTGCTGTCCATCGCCCGCCGGGTCGTCGTCGACCGCATCCGCGCGCGCTCGGTCCGCCCCCGCGAATCCACGACGGCCGACTGGCAGCGCGCGGCCGAAGAACAATCGGCCCGCACGCGCACGGCGGGTTTCGAGGACCTGATCGAACTGGGCCTCCTGCTGGACACCCTGGACGACGACCGCCGCGAAGCCCTGGTGCTGACCCAGTTCCTGGGCCTGTCGTACGCGGAAGCGGCCGAGGTGTGCGGCTGCCCGGTCGGCACGGTGCGCTCCCGGGTGTCCCGCGCCCGCGACGATTTGCTGCGCGCGCAGGAGGAGAACGACACCGCGATGTGACGCGGGTCGTGCTGCCCGGCTGGATCGCGCGGCTCTCGGTGCGGGGGCGGGCTCGGTCGGGTAGCCAGGCGGATTGCCCGGCGGTTAGGCGGCCAAGCGGATTGCCCGAGCCGTCGTTGCCGTATCCGTAGGACACGCGGCGATGTCCGGCACCTGGCCGTGCAGATACTCCGGCTGGGCATGGCACTCCGGCCCTACCCGGCCTGGCCCTACCCGGCCTGGCCCGGGTAGGGCCGGGTGCCCGGACCCGGCCTGGCCCGGACTCGGCCTGGCACCCGGACCCGGCCTGGCACCCGGACCCGGCCTGACACCCGGACCCGGCCTGACACCCGGACCCGGCCTGACACCCGGACCCGGCCTGACACCCGGACCCGGCCTGACACCCGGACCCGGCCTGACACCCGGACCCGGCCTGACACCCGGACCCGGCCTGGCGCCCGGACCCGGCCCTGCCCGATGCCCGGACCCCCGGCTGTGCCCGGGACCCCGGCTGTGGCTGGTGCCTGGATCGTCTCCGGCTCCTGGACGGTGCCTGGTGTCTGGACCGCGTCCGGCACTCCGACTGTGCTCGGTGCCTCGACCGAGCCTGGCATCCAGGCTGTGCCCGGCACCTGTACCGTGCCCGAGACCCGGCCGCGCCCGGCACCTGGACAGCGCCCAGCATCCCGGCTCAGCCCGGCACCGGATCCCGGCCGTGATCCAGATCGCGGGAACTCGCGGCCGCCTCCTCCCGACCATTCAGTTGTGCGCACTATTCCGACCCCGCACCGGCGCGCTTTGCTTGCCGCAGCGGGTATTGCCGCGGTGGCCGCGGTGGCGGTGGTCGCCGCGGCGGGCGACGTCTACGCCGCGCTCGGCAACCCGGCTCCGGGGCCGTTGACGTCCGTTGGCACCTCCTTGCTCCGGTTGATCGCCGACGCGGCCGGGGTGGTCTGCGTCGGCGCACTCGCGTTCGCGGCCTTTCTGAGTCCGCCGGGCGAATCGGGCCGGCTGTCCCCGGACGGTTACGCGGCGACCCGCACCGCGGCGGGCGCCGCGGTCGTCTGGATGCTCGCCGCCGCCGTGCTGGTGCCGTTCGACGCCGCCGACGCGTCCGGACGGCCGGTTTCCGAGGCGTTGCACCTGGCGAACCTCGCCGTCCTCGTCGACGCCATGGAGGAACCCAAGGCATGGCTCTGCGTCCTCGCGGTGGCGACGGTGGTGGCGATCGGCGTCTGGCGCACGTTGACCTGGCGGACCACGGTGTTCTGGCTGGGGCTCGCCCTCGTCGGCTTGCTGCCGCGCGCGATCGCCGGGCACGTCTCCATCGGCGCGTGGCACGACCTGGCCACGAATGCCTTGGTGTGGCACGTGATCGCGGCCGCGCTGTGGACCGGCACCCTGGTCGCGTTGCTGGTCCACGTCCGCGGCGCGGGCTCGGCGCGCGAGGTCGCACTTCGCCGGTACCGCAGGTTGGCGACGTGCTGCCTCGTCGTGCTGACCGCATCCGGGATAGTCGACGGCCTCGCACTGGCCCGTCCGGCTGGATTATTTACTGGCTATGGCTTTCTCCTCGGGGTGAAGGTCGTGGCGGCGGCGGTGTTGGCGGCGCTGATCGCGGTGACCCGCCGTCGGTGGGGCGGCGGGACCGCGGCTCTCGTGGCGGAGGTCGTGGTGCTGGCTGGGGCAATGGGCGTCTCGGCCGGGCTCGCGCACCTGGTGCCGCCGGCGTTCGTGAACGATCCGGCGACCGTCGGCGAGACCGTGCTCGGCTACGACCTGCCTGATCCGCCGACGTTCGCCCGGCTCTTCCTGGATTGGCGTCCGGACTTGCTGCTCGGTGTCGTGGCAGTGCTCGCCGTGGCGGCCTACGCGGTCGCGGCGCGCCGCCTCCGCAAGCGCGGCGACGACTGGCCGCGCGGCCGGTTCTGGGCGTGGACCTGCGGCTGGGCGACGGTGCTGATCGCGACGTCGTCCGGCCTCGGCAAGTACTCGTCCGGAACCTTCAGCCTGCACATGGTCATCCACATGACGCTGGCCATGCTCGCCCCGGTGCTCCTCGTGCTCGGCGGCCCGGTGACCCTCGCGCTGCGCGCCCTGCCGGTGGCGGGCAAAGGACCGGACGGCCCGCGCGAGTGGCTGGCGGCATTGCTGCACTCACGCTTCACCAGGCTGATCGCCCATCCACTGGTGGCTTCAGTGGTGTTCGTCGGCTCGTACTACGCGCTGTACTTTTCCGGCCTGTTCGGCGAGGCGATGCGCTACCACTGGGCACACCAGCTCATGAACCTCCATTTCCTCGTGTCCGGCTACGTTTTCTTCTGGCTGGTGATCGGCGTCGACCGCCCGCCGCGTTCGATGCCGCATCTCGCGCGGCTCGGCATGATGTTCGCGGTGATGCCGTTCCACGCGTTCTTCGGCGTGATCCTGATGAACAAGCAGACGGTGATCGCCGAGACGTTCTACCGCTACCTTTCCTTGCCGTGGATGCCTGACCTCCTTTCCGATCAGCGCCTCGGCGGCGGAATCGCTTGGGCTACCGGCGAAATCCCGATGATCGTGGTCGTCGTGGCGCTGCTGGTGCAGTGGGGCCGCCACGACGACCGCGAAGCCGCTCGCCTGGACCGTCGCTTCGATCAAGGCGAGGACGACGATTTCGCCGCCTACAACGCGATGCTCGCCACCTTGGCCGCCAGAAGGCAGTAGCCGCGGTCTGCCTGTCGCGAGTCAGGCGGGAGCACGCGCCGGCAACGGCTCAGCAACAGCGATCTCCTTGTGCTGGGCCGATTCCGTCGTTACACCACGGCGGTCACCACCTCGTCCAAGGCTCCGGACTTGACGTCCGCGACGAGAACCTTCAGCTGTGCCACGCTCATCTGCACCAGCTGACCGAAGTCGTCGGTCAGCACGACGCGGCGTTCCGGCGGGGCTTCGTCGTCGACGAACAGCTCCGGGCAGCCGCAGTCGCAGTTGCCGCAGAATGTGGTCACGTGCCGCATATCTCCTGTCGCGGCAAGGGATTCGTTCATGATCGCTCCTGTCTGATCGGGTCGGGCCAGGCACTGCCACCATCCGGATAGTCGTCGCAGCGGGCCAAAAGGTTCCCGAGTCACCCGAAGGTGTGGCGGCGGAAAAGCAGGCGTACGATGGGAAGCAGTCCGCCTTCCCGGCGCCGGCACTGCCACCGCCTCGTGCCCGTCCTGGAATCCGGAGAATCATGTCCACGCAGACCGCCGCCCCCGCGGCGACCCCGACCCATCACCTCGATCTCGCCGTCGGCGGGATGACCTGTGCCGCTTGCGCGGCGCGCGTCGAGCGTTCCCTCGGCAAGCTCGACGGCGTCCGCGCCACGGTGAACTACGCGACCGAACGCGCGAGCGTTCACTACCCGGCCGATCTCGATCCCGCCGCGCTCGTCGCGACGATCGAGCGCGCGGGCTACACCGCGACCGTCCGCGGCGAAACGAGCCCGGAGAACCGCGACGCCCGCGTTCGCGATCTGCGCCGCCGGCTGATCGTGGCCGCGGTGCTCGCGGTCCCGCTGGGCAATTTGTCGATCACGCTCGCGCTCGTGCCGTCCTTGCGATTCCCGTTGTGGGAGCTGGTATGCCTGCTGCTCGCGACCCCGGTCGTGTTCTGGTCGGCGGCCCCGTTCCACCGCGCCGCGCTGCGCAATCTGCGGCATCGATCGTCCAGTATGGACACTCTCGTTTCCTTGGGCGTGCTGGCGTCCTACCTGTGGTCGGCCGCGTCGGTGCTGATCGGCTCGGGCAGCGAGGCGGGCTACTGGATCGGGTTCGGCACCACCGCGCCGGGCGCGGATTCGGTGTATCTCGACGTCGCTGCCGGGGTGACGACGTTCCTGCTCGCCGGCAGGTACTTCGAGGCACGGTCCCGGCGCGGTGCGGCGGACCTGCTCGGCGCGCTGGACGCGCTGGCGGCGAAGGACGTGCGGATCCTGCGCGCGGACGGCGAGGTGCTGGTCGGCATCGGCGAACTGGCGGTCGGCGACCGGTTCGTGGTGCGGCCGGGGGAGAAGATCGCCGCGGACGGCACTGTGGACAGTGGACTGTCCACAGTGGATGTCAGCGCAATTACCGGCGAACCGGTTCCGGCGGAGATCGGGCCGGGCGACCGGGTGATCGGCGGGAGCATCAACCTGAACGGCAGGCTGGTGGTGCGCGCGGAGGCGGTCGGGGCGCGTTCGCAGCTGGCGCAGATGAGTGCGCTGGCCGAGCGGGCGCAGGAACGGAAGGCCGCGGTGCAGCGGCTCGCCGACCGGGTGTGCGCGGTGTTCGTCCCGGTGGTCTCGGCGTTGGCGGTGCTCACGCTGGCCGGGTGGTTGCTCAGCGGAAACCCGGTGCGGGACGCGTTCGGCGCGGCGGTGTCCGTGCTGATCATCGCGTGCCCGTGCGCGCTGGGGCTCGCGACGCCGACCGCGCTGATGGTCGGCGTCGGGCGCGGCGCGCAGCTCGGGATCCTGGTGAAGGGGCCGGACGCGCTCGAGGCGAGCCGCACGGTCGACACCGTCGTGCTGGACAAGACCGGCACGGTGACTCAGGGACGGATGACCCTCGCCGAGACGCGGGCGTTCGGTTCGTTCTCCGCGGCGGAAGTGCTTCGTGTCGCGGCTGCCGTGGAAGCCTCGTCAGAACACCCGATTGCCGCGGCGATTGTCGCCGGTGGGCCGGAGGTGCTGCCGGAGGCCTCGGAGTTCCAGGCCTTGCCAGGGCTGGGCGCGCGCGGCTTGGTTGAGGGAACGGCCGTGGTGGTCGGGCGGCCGCGATTGCTGGCCGACGAGAGGGTTTCGGTTGGTCCGGAGGTCGAGGCCGCGGTGGCGTCGGCGGAGGCGACCGGGGCGACGGTCGTGCTCGTGTCGAAGGGCGGAGAGGTCGCGGGCATGCTCGTCGTGCGGGACGAGGTGAAGCCTTCGGCGCGGGCGGCGGTCGCGCAACTGCACGGGCTGGGATTGAAAACGGTGCTGCTGACTGGCGACAACGAGGTGACGGCCCAGGCGGTCGCCGCCGAGGTGGGAATTCCCGACGTGCTCGCCGGGGTGCTGCCGAGCGAGAAGGCGGCGGCGGTGTCGGCATTGCAGCGCAAGGGGCATCGGGTGGCGATGGTCGGCGACGGGGTGAACGATGCTCCGGCGCTGGCGACCGCTGATCTCGGCCTGGCGGTCGCGGAGGGAACCGATCTCGCCTTGCGCTCGGCCGACATCATCCTGGTCCGCGACGATCTGTCGGTGCTGCCGGATGCGATCCGCCTCGCGCAGCGGACGTTGCGCACGATCCGCGGCAATCTCGTCTGGGCGTTCGGGTACAACGTGGCCGCGCTGCCGCTCGCCGCGTGCGGACTGCTGAACCCGCTGATCGCGGGGGCCGCGATGTCGCTGTCGTCGGTGCTGGTGGTGGCCAACAGCTTGCGGCTGCGGAACTTCGCGCCCGGCCGCTGAACAGGGAGGTGGGCGGGATCACCCTGGCCGCCGGTCGCCTGATGAGGTTAGGTTTGCCTAATCAGATCGGGTGACGGAGGCGAGGTGCGCGGTGACGCGGGACGCGGAAGCCGGGATCGAGGGGCGGGTCGCGCTGGTCACCGGCGGTGCGCGCGGCATCGGGGCGGCGGTCGTGGAGGCGCTCGCCCGGGCCGGTGCCGTCGTGGCCGCCGTGGATATCGACGAGGAGGGGTTGCGGGAGGTCGCCGCGCGGGACTTCGGTGCGGGGCCGGTTGGAGCGGGTGAGCGGGGTGCCGGGTCCGGTTCGGGTCTCGGGGCGTCTGGCGATGCTGCGCGGGGTTCTGCTGCGGCGGGAGCGCCGGAGGGGTCTGGTGGTGCGCGGCTCGTGAGTGGTGCGCCTGCCGGGGCTTTTGCTGGCGGCGACGTTGCGTCGCGTTCTGGTGCGCCTGGGGGACCTGGTGGTGCGCGGCTCGTGGATAGCGCGCCAGCGGGGGCCTTTGCGGACGGCGATGCCGCGCGGGCGGCGGGAGTGCGCGCGGGAAGCGGTGCCGCGGGAAGCAGTGCCGCGGTGGCGGAAACTCGTGGCCGCGCCGAGCTGTCGGTCAGTGCCGGGGCCGGGCGAGTGGTGCCGTTCGTGGCTGACGTCGGGGATCCGGGGGCGGTCGCGCGGGTGGTGGCGGACGTCGAGCGGGACCTCGGGCCGATTGGGATCGGGGTGTCTGTCGCGGGGGTGTTGCGGCCCGGGTCGGTGGGCGAGACCAGCGACGAGGACTGGGCGGCGACGTTCGCGGTCAACTCGACCGGCGTGTTCACCGTGCTGCGCGAGATTTCCCGGCGGATGCAGCCGCGGGGGAGCGGGGCGCTCGTCACGGTCGGGTCGAACGCGGCCGGCGTCCCGCGGACCGGGATGGCCGCTTACGCCGCTTCGAAGGCCGCCGCGACCATGCTCACCCGTTGCCTCGGGCTCGAACTCGCCGGGTCGGGGATCCGGTGCAACATCGTTTCGCCGGGGTCCACCGACACCGACATGCAACGTCTGCTGTGGACGGACGATTCCGGCGAAGCGCGGGTAATCGCGGGGAATCCGGAGGAATTCCGCGTCGGGATTCCGCTCGGGCGGATCGCCGATCCCGCCGACATCGCGGACGCGGTGCTTTTCCTCGCGTCCGACCGGGCGCGGCACATCACCATGCAGAACCTCTACGTCGACGGCGGCGCCACGCTCCGTGCGTGACCGGGTTGACCCGCCGGGCGGCTTTTCCTTTTCGTCCGGGTACGTTAGTGTCCATTAGGTTAGGCTAACCGAACAGTCAGACAGCCGTGCCTTGCGCAAGGGACGGACGGGGCGGCTCGGCCGCCTGCACGTGTGCGAAAGGGAATTCACCTCGTGTCCTCACCTGCTCCGGCCCGTCCGCGGCCGGTCCATCGGGCGGCGGATCTCCTGGCCGCGTACCTGCCAGGGTCGTTCTACTACTCCTCGGCCCGAGGGGTGCTGCTCGCCGACGGGGTGCACTCGCACGTCCGCGGCGCGTCCGGCAACCGGGCCGCGGCGGCTGCCGAGGCGCTGGAGGCGGCGGTGCTGGCGGGGGTCGAGAATCCGGTCGTCGTGGGGGCCATCGGGTTCCGGCCGGATTCCGGGAGCAGCCTGATCGTGCCCGCGGTGGTGCGGCGGGCCGGTGCGCCGGGCGCCGGGGAAGAGCTGGGCGCAGGTCTCCACGCGGGCAATTGTGCGGACGCGGGTGCCGGGGACGAGCTGGTGGCAGGTCCTCACACGGGTGATGGTGCGGATGCGGGTGCCGCTGAGCGAGACGTTGCGGGCGAACGCGCGAACGCGAGTGCCGCTGAGCGAGACGGCGTGGAGCCGGGCAGCCGCGACCCCGCTCGCGAAGGGGACCGCCCTGCCGCGTCAGGCCAGCGTTCCGCGAAAGACCGAAGAAACAACGGCACCGAAACCCCGCTGAACAACACACCCTGGACCGTGGTTCCCCAACCGGCACCCGAGGTCTACGCCGAAAGCGTCCGCCGGGCGGTCGACCTCATCCAAGACGGCGAGCTTCGCAAGGTCGTCCTCGCGCGGGCGCTGGATCTCGTGGGGGAGCGGGGCGTTTCCGTCCAGCAGTTGCTGAACAACCTGGTTCTCGCGGATCCGGCGGCGCACGCCTTCGCCGTTGACGTCAGCGCGCCGGGGGATCCGGAGCCGCGGACGCTCGTCGGGGCCAGTCCGGAGTTGCTCGTTTCGCGCAAGGGCGACGTCGTAACGGCGAATCCGCTTGCCGGGTCGCGGCGGCGGACGGGGGATCCGGCGCAGGACGCGCAAGCGATTGCGGACCTGCGAGTGTCCGAAAAGGACCTCAACGAGCACGCCCTCGTCGCCGCGCAGGTGGCTGAGGTGCTGGGCCGGTACTGCACCGAACTGGACGTCCCGGAGAAGCCGGAAGTGATGGGCACACCGACGATGTGGCACCTTTCGACCCGGATCACCGGGCGGGTCGGGCCGGGCGGGCCGTCGTCGTTGGAGCTGGCCGAGGCGCTGCATCCGACGCCTGCGGTCTGCGGGGTGCCGGTCGGCCTCGCGCGCGACACGATCGCGCAGCTGGAGCCCGAGGACCGCGGGTACTACGCGGGGCTGGTCGGCTGGACCGACCTCGCGGGCGACGGCGAATGGGTGGTCACGATCCGGTGCGCGGAGGTTTCCGGCCGGACTGCGCGGTTGTTCGCGGGTGCGGGCGTGGTCGCCGGGTCGGACCCGGCGGCGGAATTGGCTGAGACCAGTGCGAAGTTCGGGACGTTGCTGCGTGCGCTGGGTGCGGAGGGCGTCGCGTGAACGGGTGGCCGGAGGAAACCGCGGCGAGGTATCGGGCCAGCGGGTATTGGCGCGGGCAGACGTTCGGGGCGCTGCTGACGTCGCTCAAGGACGCGTACGCGGACCGGACGGCGGTGGTCGGCGAGGAAGCGCGGTGGACGTTCGCTGAGCTGGACGAGCGGGCGCACCGGCTGGCGGCGGGGTTTGCCGCGGGCGGGATAAGAAGAGGCGACCGGGTGGTCGTGCAGTTGCCGAACATCCCGGAGTTCGCGTCCGTGGTTTTCGGGCTGTGGCGGGCCGGTGCGGTGCCGGTGTTCGCGTTGCCCGCGCATCGGGACAGCGAGCTGCGGCATTTCGTGGAGCAGAGCGAAGCGAAAGCGATCATCACCGTCGGGGAGCACGCGGGGCATGATCACGCGAAGATGGCGCGTGAGGTTGCTCAGGACCGAAAAGTCTTCGTGGTCGGGGAGCCGGAGTTCGGGGAGCTGGCGGACACCGAGCCGCAGGAGCTGCCGGAGCCGGATCCGGAGGGAATCGCGTTTCTGCAGCTTTCCGGCGGAAGCACGGGGCTGCCGAAGCTGATTCCGCGTACTCACGACGATTATCTTTACAGCGTCCGGGAAAGCGCGCGGATTTGCGGTCTCCGGAAAGAAAGCGTTTATCTCGCGGCGCTGCCCGTCGCGCACAACTTTCCGCTCAGCTCGCCGGGGATGCTCGGGGCGCTGCACGCGGGCGCGGCCACGGTCATGGCGCCGCGCCCGGACGCGGACACCGCGTTCCGGCTGATCGAGGCCGAAGGGGTCACGATCAGCGGGGTCGTCCCGCCGCTGGCCGCGGCCTGGGTGCAGGCGGCGGCGCGGACCGGGCGGGATCTGTCCTCTTTGGACGTTCTGCTGGTCGGCGGCGCGAAATGCGGCCGGGAACTCGCCGAACGCATCGGGCCGGCGCTGGGCTGCCGGCTGCAGCAGGTGTTCGGCATGGCCGAGGGGCTGGTCTGCTACACCCGGCTGGACGACCCGGAGGACCTCGTCCTCGGCACCCAGGGGCGGCCGATTTCGCCGGACGACGAGGTGCGCGTGGTGAATCCGGACGATCCGCTGGCGACGTCGGACGACCTCGTCGAGCCGGGCGAAATCGGCGCGCTGCTCACGCGCGGGCCGTACACGATCCGCGGTTACTACAACGCCGCGGAACACAACAAGACCGCATTCACCGAGGACGGCTTTTACCGCACGGGCGATTTGGTGCGGCAACGGGAGTCCGGGCATCTCGAGGTCGTCGGGCGGGCGAAGGAGCAGATCAACCGCGGCGGCGAGAAGGTCGCGGCGGAAGAGGTCGAGAACCACCTGATGGCGCATCCGGGCGTGCTCGACGCGGCCGTCGTCGCGGTGCCTGACGAGTACCTCGGCGAGCGGACCTGCGCGTACGTCGTTCCGGCGGACGGAGCCCAGCCGACCGCGGCGGAACTGCGCCGGTTCGTGCGCGGGCGCGGGGTGGCCGCGTTCAAGGTGCCGGACCTGGTGGAGGTGGTCGGGGAGTTCCCGGTCACCGGCGTGGGCAAGACCAGCAAACGCGAACTGCGGGCGGCGCTGACCGCCCTGGCGAAGGAGAGGTGAGGCGTGTCCCTGCCGAAGATCCGGGCGTATCCGCTGCCGACGGCGGCGGACCTGCCCGCGGGCCGGGTCGACTGGCGGCCCGATCCGGCGCGGGCGGCTCTGCTCGTGCACGACGTCCAGCGGTATTTCCTTGCCCCGTATGAGGGTTCGCCGATCCCGGAGATGATCGCGAACATCGCGGAGCTGGCCGGAAAGGCGCGCGACAGCGGCGTTCCGGTGTTCTACACCGCGCAGCCGGGAAGGCAGCCCGCCGCCGATCGCGGGCTGCTCACCGAGTTCTGGGGCGACGGCATCGGCGCGGTGATCGACGACGACCCGCGCGCGGCCGACATCGTCGACGAGCTGGCCCCGCGACCGGGTGACACGGTGCTGGACAAATGGCGGTACAGCGCCTTCCAGCGCAGCACGTTCCGCGAGCAACTCGGCGACCGCGACCAGTTGCTGATCACCGGCGTCTACGCGCACATCGGCTGCCAGACCACGGCCGTCGAGGCGTTCATGCGCGACGTCCGGCCGTTCCTGATCAGCGACGCGGTCGCGGATTTCGACCGCTCCCGGCACGACCAAGCGTGCGAGTACGTCGCGCAACGCTGCGGCGTCGTCACCACCACCGCCGACACGCTCGCCGCGCTGTCGGCGCCGATTCCCGCAGGAGCACCTCGATGAGCACCCCCGGACTGACTGCCGAACAGGTCAACGCCGACGTCGCCGAGCTGCTCGGCTGCGGTGTCGACGAGCTGACCCCGGACACCGATCTCGCCGACCTCGGCCTCGATTCGATGCGGATCATGAGCCTGGTCGAGAAGTGGCGCGGCGCGGGCGCGGCGCAGCTGGAGTTCGCGGACCTCGCCGAGGACCCGCGTCTCGGGCACTGGACGAAATTGCTTGCCGGCGGCGCGCAATGAGCCGGGACACGCACCGGCATCGCCACACCGCGCGGATCGCGGAGGTCCGCGCGGGCCGCCAGGCGGAGAAAGTGCCGTACCCCATCCGGATCCGGCGCGCGGAGGTCGTGCGGACCAGCGCGGTCGGCGCCGGGCTGCTGCGCGTCACCCTCGGCGGCCCGGGCACGACCGGGTTCGAGGCGCATTCGCCAGACGAGCACGTGAAAATCCTCTTCCCGGACGCGGACGGCCAGCTGCGGCTGCCCGAGGCGAACGGCGACATGCTCCGCTGGCCCAAGCCTTCGCCGGTCTCGCGCGAGTACACCGTCCGCCGTTACGACCCGGAGTCCGGCGAGCTGGACCTCGACGTCGCGCTGCACGACGGCGGCCTCGGCTCGGACTGGGCGCGCGCGGTCCGGCCGGGCGAGGCCGTGCACGTCGCCGGTCCGCCGGGCGGGCTGATCGTGCCGCACAACTACGACCGCTACCTGCTGGCCGGAGACATCACCGCGCTGCCCGCCCTGGCCCGCTGGCTGGAGGAGCTGCCGCGGACCGCGGTGGGCTGGGCGTTCGCCGAGGTCGCCGACGCGAGCGAGCAGATCGACCTCGACGCTCCGGACGGCGTCGAAGTCCGCTGGCTGCACCGCGGTCCCGGCAATCCGCCTGGCAGCGTCGAGCTTCTCGCCGATGCCGTGCGCGAAGTCAAGATGCCCGAAGGCGAACGGCTTTACGCGTGGGTCGCCGGGGAAGCTGGCGCGATCAAGCCGCTGCGCCGCTGGCTGCGCGACGACCTCGGGCTCGCCCGCGAGGACTACGACGTGACCGGCTACTGGAAACGCGGCGTCGCGGACTTCGACGACGAGCACGACCACTGATCCATCGGAACAGCAAGAAACATTGAGGACCCTCGCATGACCGTCACCAGAAAGACCCGTCTCGCCGCGGCCGCGCTCGCCGTCGCTCTCACCGTGGTCGCCGGCTGCGGCTCCGGCGACGCGCAGAGCGGCGGGAGCGACGCCCCGACCCGCGCCTTCGCCGCCGACAACGGCGAAATCAAGATCCCGGTGAAGCCGAAGCGCGTGATCGCGACCGGCTACGCCGTTCCGGCGCTGCTCGAGGCGAAGGCCCCGCTCGTCGGGATTTCGACGTGGAAGCGCGGCCTGCCGATGATGACGGCCGAGGACCGCAAGAAGTACGACGAGCTGCCGAAGGTCGCGGGCGAGCAGGCCGCCGAGACGAACTACGAGGCCATCGCGCAGGCCGATCCGGACCTGATCGTGATCGGCGTGCCGAAGCCGGTGCTCGCCGACATCGACGTCAAGCGGCTGCAGGAGATCGCGCCGGTCGTGGCGATCGGGCCGTCGGTGCCGTCGGCGTGGCGGGAGCTTTCGCGCAAGCAGTCCGACGCGGCGGGCGCGCTGGCCGGGTTCGACGCCGCGCGCCAGGAGTACGAGGCGAAGGCGAATCAGCTCAAGGAGAAGTACAAAGCCGTGCTGCCGCAGCTGAAGCTGGGTCACGTCGGCGCGTACGGCGAGGTCGCGAAGGGCAACTTCCAGCGCGAGTTCAAGGATTCCTGGGGCACCAACGTCGCGCAGGACATCGGCGCGAACTACTTCGGACAGGTGAAGGTCAAGGGCGGCGGCTCGAAGGACGTCAGCGAGTACCCGTCGATCGAGGAGCTGCCGACCGCGTTCGCGCAGGCGGACGCGATCACCTACTCGGTCAAGCCGGACGGCTCCGTGCCGCCCGCGGTGAAGTACGTGCTCGATTCGCCGCTGTGGAAGGAGCTTCCGGCGGTGAAGGCGGGCAAGACGTTCGCCTTCCGCTACACCGAAGCGGCCACCTACCGGGCGGCGATGAAGACGCTGGACGCGGTGGACCAGGCGTTCGCGCCGCTGCTGAAGAAGTGACGGGGCGCAGCCGGACCGTGCTGCTGGCCGCCGCCGTCGTCCTGCTGGCGGCGGTGGCCGTGGTCAGCGTGGGCATCGGGGCGCACGGCATCGCGCCGGCGGAGGTGCTCCGGGCCATCTTCGGGCAGGGCGATCCGGCCGATCAGGCGGTGGTGCGCGACGTCCGGGCACCGCGTGCGCTGCTGGCGGTCGGCGTCGGTGCGGCGCTGGCGGTGGCCGGGGTGCTCGTCCAGGTGCTGTCGCGCAACCCGCTTGCCGAACCCGGCGTGCTCGGCGTGACCGCCGGGGCCGGGTTCGCCATCACGATCGGTTCCGCGCTCGGCATCGCCGTTTCGGCGTCGGGCGAACTGCTGTTCGCCGTGCTCGGCGCGGTGCTGGCGACGCTGCTGGTGTACGCGGTCGGCCGGCGGTCGCCGTTGCGGATGGTGCTGACCGGCACCGCGCTGACGTTCGTGCTCAGCGGGGTTTCGCTCGGGCTGCGGCTGTTGCTGCCGGACACCTTCGACCGGTACCGGTTCTGGGCGGTCGGCTCGCTAGCCGGGCGGGAGCAGGCTCCGCTTGCGGTGCCGCTGATCGTGATCGCGGTCAGCGTGGTCGCCGCGTTCCTGTTGAGCCGTCAGCTGAACGCGCTCGCCCTGGGCGACACCGTCGCGCACACTCTCGGCGCGCGCGTGGCCCGGATCCGCGCGGTGACGCTGTTGCTGATCACCTTGCTGGCCGGCGCGGCGACCGCGGTAGCCGGGCCGATTCTGTTCGTCGGCCTGATCGTGCCGCATCTCGCGCGGCGCGCGGCCGGTGCGTCGGTGCCGTGGCTGACCGCGTTCGCCGTCGTGCTGGGCCCGATTCTGCTGCTGCTGTCGGACATCGGCTCGCGCGTGCTGCTGCCGACCGGCGAGGTGCCGGTCGCGATCGTCACCGCGTTCGTCGGCGGACCGGTGCTGATCTGGGCGGTCCGCAAGTACGGGACGGCCGCGCTATGACCGCTTTCGTGCTCCGTCGCGGGCGGTTTTCGATGCGGGTCGAGCGCCGCACCGTCATCCTGGTCGCCGTGCTCGTCGTCATTCTCGCCGGTCTGGCGTTGCTGGGGCTGTGCTACGGCGCGGCCTGGGCGAGCCCGGCGCGGGTGTTCGCCGCGCTCGGCGGGTCCGGCGGCGGGCCGGGCGTGGTGATCCGCGAATGGCGGCTGCCGCGCGTGGCGTCCGGGCTGGTCTTCGGGGCCGCGCTCGGGCTGGCCGGGGCGATTTTCCAGAATGTCACGCGGAATCCGCTCGGCAGTCCGGACGTCATCGGCCTCGATTCCGGCGCCTACACCGGCGCGCTGATCGCGATGACGGTGCTGTCCGGGTCGCCGGCGCAGCTGACGTTCGCGTCGGTGCTCGGCGGGCTGGTCACCGCGGCCGCGGTGTACCTGTTGTCGATGGGCGGCAGCCGGTCCGGGTTGCGGCTGATCGTCATCGGCATCGCGATCAACGCGATGCTGACCGCGCTGAACTCGTGGATCGTGCTGCGCGCCGACCTGGAAGTGGCGATCGCGGCGGTCGGATGGAGCGCCGGTTCGCTCAACGGGATCGGCTGGAACGACGTCGCGGTGCCGTTCGGGGTGCTGGCCGTGCTGTTCGCGGTGACGCTGACCCGGGCGCCCGCGCTGCACCAGGCGGCGCTCGGCACGGAACTCGCGGTGACGACCGGCGTCCGGCACGAATCCCTGCGGCTGCAACTGGTCGTGCTCGGCGTCGGCTGCACGGCGACGGTCACCGCGGTGGCCGGGCCGATCGCGTTCGTCGCGCTCGCCGCGCCGCAGATCGGCCGCAGGCTCGCCCGCGCGCCCGGCATCCCGCTGCTGCCCGCCGCGCTGACCGGCGCGGTGCTGCTCGCCGGCGCGGACCTCGTCGCGCAGATGCTGCTCGCCCCGGTGTCGCTGCCGGTCGGCGTGGTCAGCACGGCGATCGGCGGGTGTTACCTGATCTGGCTGCTGACCAAGGAGGTGCGGCGGAAGTGACCGCTCGCTTGACCGCGCGGGACCTCACCCTGCGCTACGGCGACCGCGTCGTGTCGGCGGGGTTGCGGCTCGACGTCCCCGACCGCGCGTTCACCGCGGTGGTCGGCCCGAACGCGTGCGGCAAATCGACATTGCTGCGCGCGTTCGTCCGGCTGCTCCGCCCGGCCGAGGGCGGGGTGGCCTTCGACGGCCGCGCGGTCGGCGCGTATCCGGCGAAGGCGCTGGCGCGGGAACTCGGCTTCCTGCCGCAGGATCCGTCCGCGCCGGAGGACGTCCGGGTCCGGCAGCTGGTCGCGCGCGGCCGGTTCCCGCACCAGTCGCTGCTGTCGTCGTGGTCGGCCGACGACGAGTCCGCGGTCGTCGGCGCGATGACCGCGGCCGGGGTCGCCGGGCTGGCCGACCGCCCGGTGCAGGAGCTGTCCGGCGGGCAGCGGCAGCGGGTGTGGATCGCGGTCGTGCTCGCGCAGCGCACGCCGTACCTGCTGCTCGACGAGCCGACGTCGTTCCTCGACATCGCGCACCAGTACCAGGTGCTGGAGCTGCTGAAACGGCTGCGCGACGAAGGCCGCACGGTGATCGCGGTGCTGCACGACATCAACCAGGCCTGCCGCTACGCCGACCACCTGGTCGCCCTGCGCGACGGCCGGGTCGTGGCCGAGGGCGCGCCCGGCGACGTCGTGGACGCCGCGCTGATCAAGGAAGTCTTCGACCTGCCGAGCGTCGTGGTGCCCGATCCGGTCACCGGCACGCCGATGGTCGTGCCGTCGCTCTGAGCGCGGCCCGCACCCCAGGAGTCACCAGTTGAGCACCGCACCCGCCACCCTCGAATTGACCAGCGCCCAGCTGGGCATCTGGAACGCGCAGCGGCTGGAGCCGGACTCGCCGTACTACCTGGTCGGCGATGTCGTGGAGATCTCCGGCGGCGAGCCGGTCGACCTCGGCTCGCTGGCCGAGGCGATCCGCGCGACCACCGAGGAGGCGGAAAGCCTGCGGCTGCGGGTGCTCGACACTCCGGACGGCCCCCGCCAGGTGGTGTCCGCCGAACCGGTGCCGCTGCCGGAAGTCGTTGACCTGCAAGGGGAACCGGACCCGCTGGCCGCCGCGCACGCACGGGTCGCGGCGGAACGGCGGCGGGCGGCCGAGGCGTGCCGGGGGATGCTGGACCGGGCGTTGTTCTCGCACCTGATCCTGCGGCTCTCCGACACCGAGGTGTGGTTTACCCAGCTCGGCCACCACCTGGTGTTCGACGGTTACACCGCGGCGATGCTCGCCCGGCGCACCGCCGCCCGGTACACCGCGGCGGTGCGGGGCGAGGACGTGCCGCCGTCGACGTTCGGCCGGTTCGCCGATCTCGTCGAAGCGGACCGCTCGTATCGGACGAGTGAGCGCTTCACACAGGACCGCGAGTACTGGTGTGAACGGTTCACACCGATGCCGGAGCTGGCTGAGGACGCGAGCACGGCCGGGCTGCCGGAGGCGACGTTCACCGCGCGCGCCGAACTCACCGCGGCCGAGGTCGCCGGGCTCCGCGAGCTGGGGGAGCGGGCGAAGACGACCTGGGGGGACGCGCTGATCGCGTGTTACGCGGCGTTCCTGCACCGGGTGCTTGGCACGGCGGACGTCGTGTTCGCGGTGCCGCTGATGTGCCGGGCGGGGGCGGCGTTGCGCACCCCGGCGATGGCGGTCAACGTGCTGCCGCTGCGGGTCCGGGTGCGGCCGGGGGACCGGCCGGAGGAGCTGACCGCGCGGGTCGCCGAGGCGCTGCGTGAAATGCGCGCACACCAGCGGTACCGGGGTGAGAATCTTCCTCAGGACCTGGCGGTCCCCGGTGCGGGCGCGTTGCTGCACGGGCGCGGGATCAACCTCAAGGCGTTCGACCTGGAGCTGGCGTTCGGCGAGGCGCGCGGGACGATGCGGAACGTCGCGGGCGGGCCGCCGGAGGACATGGGGCTCAGCGTGCTGCCGACGTCCGGCGGCGGGCTGCTGCTGGGCTTCGAGGTCGACGCGCGGTCCCAGGACCAGGCCGGGGTCGACGCGCAGCTCGCCGCGTTGCGGACGTTGATCGGCGCGTTCACCGGGGCGGCCGCGCCGGTCGTCGGCGGGGTGGACCTGGTGCCGGACGTCGCCGCCCTGCTCGCCGAATGGTCGGCGCCCGCGGTTGCCTCGGCGGAAGTCCGTGAAGGGCACCTTGAGGGAATCAGATTCCTTCAAGGTGCCCTTCACGGACAGACCGCGCTGGTGTGCGGCGACGAACGGCTCACCGGCGACGAGGTGCTGGACCGGGTGCACCGGCTGGCGCGGGCGTTGCGGGCGCGGGGCGTCGGGGCGGACGACGTGGTGGCGCTGGCGCTGCCCCGCTCGATCGACCTGGTGGTGGCACTGCTGGCGGTGCTCGACGCCGGGGCGGCGTTCCTGCCGCTGGACCTGGCACATCCGGCGGAACGCTTGCGCGCGCTGGTCGCCGAGGTGACCCCGAAGCTCGCCGTGACGGACTCGGACCTGCTGCCCGGAGTGCCGCAGCTGCGGCTAGATGATCCGTTGGTGCGGAACGAGATCGCCGGGTATTCGGCGGCGGATCTGTCCGATGTGGACCGTCATCCGGAACATCTCGCGTACGTCATTTTCACCTCGGGCTCCACCGGTCAGCCCAAGGGGGTGCTGGTCCGGTCCGGAGGGCTGGAGACGTTGCTGCGGAATCACCGCGCGACCACGGTCGCCGAGACCGCGCGGGGGCGGCGGCTTCGCGTGGCGCACACGTATTCGTTCGCTTTCGACTCGGCGATCGAGCAGTTGCTGTGGATGCTGTGCGGGCACGAATTGCACATCTACGACACGGAAACCGCCCGCGACGTCGATGCGCTGCACGCCGCGTTTGTGCGGGACGGGATCGAGGTCATCGACACCACGCCGTCGATGGCGGCCCCGTTGCTGGACGCGGGGTCACTCGATCCGGCGTTGCTGGTGCTCGGCGGCGAGGCGACGCCTCCCGCGTTGTGGCAGCGGATCGCTTCGTCGGGTATCCGGGCGCGCAACATCTACGGTCCCACTGAGGCCACTGTGGACGGTGCCAGCGCGGCGATCACCGGGGACGAACCGGTGATCGGGTTCGCGGTGCCGGGGACGCGTGCCTACGTGCTTGATGCTGCCTTGCGGCCGGTGCTGCCGGGCAGCCGCGGGGAGCTGTATCTCGCCGGGCCGCATCTGGCGCGTGGCTATCTCGGCCGTCCGGGCGGGACGGCGGAACGGTTCGTCGCCGATCCGTTCGGGCCGCCGGGGGAGCGGATGTACCGCACCGGTGACGTCGTGCGGTGGGTGCCCGGGCGCGGGCTGGAGTATCTGGGACGGCGTGACGGGCAGGTTAAGATCCGGGGCCACCGCGTGGAATTGGGCGAGGTCGAGGGCGCGCTCGGTGCGGTGCCGGGCGTGCGGGCGGCTGCGGCGGCGGTGCGCGGGCCGCGGCTGATCGGGTACGTCGTCGGTGCCGGGCTGGTCGCGGAGGACGTCCGGGCGACGCTCGCGGAGCGGTTGCCGGAGGCGATGGTCCCGGCAGCGGTCGTGGTGCTGGACGAGCTTCCGGTGACCAACAACGGAAAACTCGACCGGGCCGCGCTGCCCGCGCCCGCGCCCGCGGCGGCAGACGGCGGACGCGAGCCGCGGACGGAACGGGAACGGTTGCTGTGCGCCGCGATCGCCGAGGTGATCGGGGTGGAGCGGGTCGCGGTCGACGACGATTTCTTCGCGCTCGGCGGCGACAGCATCACCGCGATCAGCGTGAGCAGCCGGCTGCGGGCGCACGGGCTGGACCTCCGGCCGCGGGATTTGCTCGCACGGCGCAGTTTCGCGGTGTTGGCGGCGGCGAGCCGGGATCTGTCCGAACCGGACAGTGCGCCGGACGAGCCGGTCGGCGAGGTCCCCGCACCGCCGATCGTGCGGACGCTGTTCGACCTGAACCCGGATCTGGACGCGATCGTCGGCTATGCACAGTGGACAGTGCTCCGAGTGGACGGTCCGCTGCCGGGGCTGGCCGAAGGTGTGCAGGCGGTTCTCGATCACCACGACGTGTTGCGGCTTCGCGTCGAACCTGATGGCACGGTGGTGATCCGGCCGCGTGGCGCGGTCGAAGCGCCGGAAGTGCTCAGCGAGACGACGGGGAATCCCGCCGAGGTGGCGGAGCGGCTGGCGTCCGAATTGGACCCGCGCGCCGGGGCGATGCTGCGGGTCGCGCTGGTGGGGGACCAGCTGGTGCTTGTCGTGCACCACTTGGCGATTGACGGCGTTTCCTGGCGCATCCTGCTGCCGGACCTGCAGACCGCGTGCGAGGGCGGGGTTCTTGCGCCAGTCAAGGCGTCTTGGCGGCGGCACGCGTTGGCGCTGGCCGAACAAGGCGGGAGCGGCGCACGGCGCGGAGAACTGGAGTACTGGCGGTCGACGCAGACAAGCAAGCTTGACCCGGCGCTCGATACCGTCGCCACTGCACACCGTTCGGTTACCGTTGCGTCCGAAGAGGAGAGCACTGCCGTCCTCACGACGCTGCCTGCGGCCTATCGCGCGGGTGTCGACGAGGTGCTGCTCGCTGCGCTCGTGCTGACGCTGCGCGGCGACGAGGACACCTTGACCGTCACGATGGAGGGCCACGGCCGCGAAGGCTTGGACCTTGCCCGCACGGTCGGCTGGTTCACCGCCGAATACCCGGTCCACATAGATCTGTCCGGTGTGGACACTCTCGATCGGTTGCTGCGCGCGGTAAAGGAAGCACGGCGGTCGGTGCCGGACGACGGGATCGGCTTCGGTGTCCTCCGGTACCTGGACCCCGGAGCGGAGTTCACGCCGGAGATGCCGGACGTCCTGCTCAACTACCTCGGCCGGTTCGCCCCGCTGCCCGGTGGTTGGCAGCTGCCGGACGAGGATCCGTTCGCGGTCATCGAGCCGCCCGCGAAGGCGTTGGAGCAGGTACTCGCGCTGAACTGCTTCGTCCGCGAGGACGGCGTGCCGCGGATCGCGGTCGAGTGGACCGCCGCCAGCCGGGTGCTGCCGCCGGCGGACGTCGAACGCCTGCAAGAAAATTGGGCCGCCGCGCTGGCCGCGTTGGCCGCGCACGCAAGGGAAAACACCGGCGGGCTCACGCCGTCGGACCTTCCGCTGGTCACGCTCAGCCAGGACGAGATCGATACTCTCGAACAGCAAGGTCCGGTCGCCGACGTCCTGCCCGCGACGCCGCTGCAGGCCGGGTTGTCCTTCCACACGCTGACCGGCGGCGGGCCGGACGTCTACACCGTGCAGGCGGTCACCCACCTCGAAGGTCAGCTCGACGCGGACCGGATGCGCGCTGCCGCTGAGGAACTGCTGCGACGGCATCCGGCGCTGCGTGTCCACCTGCACACGACGGCGGCGGGCGAGGTCGTGCAGGTCGTGCCTGCCGAGGTGCACCTGGACTGGCGGCACGTCGAAGGTCCGTCGAGCGTCGGGGGCGAATGCGCGGCTGAGCTGGGCAGGCCGTTCGACCTGGCGGCACCGCCGCTGATCCGGTTCCTCCTGCTCACCGTCGGCGCGGCGGAACACCGGCTGGTGCTGACGATCCATCACGCGCTGCTCGACGGCTGGTCGATGCCGCTCGTCGGCCGCGCCCTGCTGGCCACCTACGCCGAGCTGGGCGGCGGGCCGGCGGCTCCGGTCGCGCCGCCGCTCGCCGAGTACCACCGGGTGCTAGCCGCTCGCGACCACGACGCGGCCGTCGAGGCCTGGCGGGAGGCATTGGCCGGCCTGGAAGAAGGAACCCGGCTCGCCCCCACCACTGCCGAGTCCACTTCGGACCGTCCACAGCGGATCTGGGTGGGACTCGGCCCGGAGTTCAGCGAGCAGCTGCGGGGCTTCGCGCGGGAACGCGGCGTGACGCCGACGGCGGTGTTCCAGACCGCGTGGGGCGTCCTGCTGGCGCGGCTCACCGGACGGCAGGACGTGGTGTTCGGCTGCCCGGTGTCCGGCCGTCCGTCGGACGTGCCCGGGGTGGAAGCGATGATCGGCCAGCTCGGCACGACCATCCCGGTGCGCGTGTCGTTCGCCCCGTCCGATTCGGCCGCGGCGCTGTTGACGCAGGTGCAGGACGAGAATGCGCGGCTCACCGACCATCACCATCTCGGCCTGCCGGACATCCAGCGCGCGGCCGGCGTCGGCGATCTGTTCGACACGATGCTCGTGATGGAGAATTTCCCGCTCTCCAGCCGGGAACGTGAACGGCTCACACCGGGGCTCGACCTCGCCGGTGTCGACATCACAGACGCGACGCACTATCCGCTGACCGTGATCGTGCTGCCCGGCGACGAGATCGCGATCGGTCTCGGCTACCAGCCGAACGCCTTCGACGAAGCGACCGTGGAAGCGTACGGCCGCTGGCTGTCGACGCTGCTGCACGAGATCGTGTCCGACCCGGAGCGCCCGGTCGCTCGGCTGCGTTCTCTTGCGGTAGAAGAGGAATCGGCTCTGCTGCGGCAGGGAACCGGACCGGAACCGCGTCGGGAAGCCGGCGACTGCCTGGCGGAGTTCGCCCGCTGGGTCCGGGAAACGCCGGACGCTGAAGCGGTCGTGTGCCGGGACCGCCGGCTGACCTATGCGGAGCTGGACCGGAAGGCGAACCAGCTCGCGCATGCGTTGCGCGCTGCCGGGGTGCGGGAGCAAGACCCGGTCGCGGTGCTGCTGGAACGGGACATCGACCTGGTGGTCGCGTTGTTCGGCGTGCTCAAGGCCGGTGCGGTGCACGTGCCGATGGATCCGTCCTATCCCGCCGAACGGCTGGCGCATCTGGTGAAAGACAGCGCGCCCGCCGCAGTGGTGTCCACTTCGGACCCCGGATTCGGCATTCCGGTGATCGATCCGCTAGTCCTTAATGGACCGTCTACTGGGGACGAAGTGGTCCCGCAGCCGGACTCACTGGCGTACGTGATCTACACGTCCGGAACCACCGGACAGCCCAAGGGCGTCGCGATTACGCACCGGGGCATTCCGAGCCTGGTCGCGCTGCAGGAAGACATCGTCGGCATCCGGCACGGCGAACGGTACCTGCACTTCGCGTCCACGAGTTTCGACGTGTCCTACTGGCAGTTCTTCCTGCCGTTGCTGTCCGGCGGCACCTCGGTGATCGCGCCGGAGGAGGTCCGCGGTTCGGGCGACGACCTGCTCGCCTATGCCGCCGAGCACCGCGTCACCGGGCTGAACCTGCTGCCGTCGTTCCTGTCCGCGATGCCGGACGACGCGACGGTGGACCCGGAGGTGTTCTTCGTGGTCGGTGCCGAACGGCTCGACCCGGAGCTGGCGCGCCGCTGGGGCGACCGGCGGGCGCTGTTCAACGCCTACGGCCCGACCGAGGTCACGATCAACTCCGTCACCTGGGTGTACTCCGCCGACGACCCGGGTCCGCTGCCGATCGGGCGGCCGGACCCGCAGGTGCGGGCGTATGTGCTGGACGCGGGGCTGCGGCCGGTCGGGACCGGCGTCACCGGCGAGCTGTATCTCGCCGGGCCGAAGCTCGCGCGCGGTTACGTGAACCGGCCGGGGCAGACCGCGGAGCGGTTCGTGGCCGACCCGTTCGGCGCGCCCGGCGACCGGATGTACCGCACCGGCGACCTGGTGCGCTGGCGGCCGGACGGGCAGCTGGTGTTCCTCGGCCGCGCCGACCACCAGGTGAAACTGCGCGGGTTCCGGATCGAGCCGGGCGAGATCGAGTCGGCGCTGGCCCGGCATCCGGACGTGCGGGCGGCGGTCGTGCTGGTGCGCGAGGACCGGCCGGGGGACCGGCGGCTGGTCGGGTACGTCGTGCCGGTCGACGGCGCGGACCCGGATCCGGCGGCGCTGCGCGAATATCTGGCCGTCGAACTGCCCGCGCACATGGTGCCGTCGGCGGTGCTCGCGCTGGAGCGGCTGCCGCTCGGCCCTAGCGGCAAGCTGGACCAGGCCGCCCTGCCCGCACCCGGCCCGCGTAACGCCGCCGCCGCTCGCCAGCCTGCGACCGAAGCGGAAACCGTGCTGCTGCAAGTGGTTCGGGAACTGCTCGGGCCGGACGTCACGGTGGACGACGGATTCCTCGACGCCGGCGGCGACAGCATCGCGTCGCTCCGGTTGGTCGCGCGCGCCCGGCGGGAGGGCTTGCACCTGACCGCGCGGGACGTCTTCGAAGGCGGCACCATCGCCGGGATCGCGGCCCGCTGCAGTGACACGACCGTGGTGGTTTCGCCGGATCTGACGCCCGCGGTCGGGGACGCGCCGCTGACGCCCGTCATGCGTGAGCTGCTGGAACGCGCTGGCTCGGCCGCGGATGGGTTCTGTCAGTGGGTCGAGGTCTGTGTGCCGTCCGGCGGTGCCGTGCCGCAGTGGCGCGCGGCGCTGGACGCAGTGCTCGAACGGCACGATGTGATCCGTTCACACCTGGCTGGCGACGTGTTGAGAATTCCGGAACCGGGCGCGGTGACCGGGGCGGACGTGCTGATGGTCGTCCCGGCCGGTGAGGACGCGGACCTGCGGGCGCTGCTGGACGAGCGGATCACCGCGGTCCGGACCGCCATGGACCCGCGGACCGGGCCGTTGCTGCGTGCCGTTTGGGTGGACGCCGGGCCCGCGCGGCCTGGACGGCTCGCGCTGGTCGCGCACCATCTCGTCGTGGACGCGGTGTCGTGGCGGATCCTTCTTGACGACCTTGAACAGGCGTACCTCGGGCACTCGTTGCCGGATCGCGGGCCGTCGTTCCTCGGCTGGGCGCGCGCGTTGGCTGCGGCCAAGCCGGCGCGGCAGGTGGAAAGCCCGCATTGGCAACGGGTTTCCGGTGCGGCTCGCCCGGTAAGCGGGACCGCGCGGCACCACGAGATCGAGATGCCGGAGGGCGTCACGCAGACGGTGCTGACGACGTTGCCGGGCGCGTACCGGACCGGTCCGGACACCGTGCTGCTCACCGCGTTCGCGCGGGCTTACCGGGCTTGGCGCGGCTCGGAGCTGCATGTCGCGCTGGAGAGTCACGGCCGTCCGGATCACACGCCGGACTTCGCCGGAGCGGTCGACCTGTCCCGGACGGTCGGCTGGTTCACCGCGGTGTACCCGGCGCGGATCACGCCGCCCTCCGGGGCGACGGCGATCGCCGCAGTCCGCGACCAGCTGCGTGCCGCGGGCGACGGGCTCGGGTACGGGATCCTCGGCGGCACGTCGACCGGTGCAGACGTCAGCTGGAACTACCTCGGCCGGTTCGAGGCGGCTCCGCAGGCCGAGACTCCGTGGCAGCGCCCGCCGGACGCCGATCCGCTCGGCTCGGACGGCGGCCCGCTGGCGCATGCGCTGATGGTGAACGCGATGGTGCGCGACGACCGGCTGGCGGTGCGGTTCACCTGGCCGTTCTCGGTTTTCACCGCCGAGGAGATCGCTGCGCTGGGCGCGTTGTTCCAGGACGAACTCGCCGCGCTGGCCGCTGCGGTGCCGGCGGGCGAGCTGCTGCCGTTGACGCCGCTGCAGGAGCTGATCCTGCGCGAATCCCGGGCGGCGAGCGAGGATCCGTACCCGGTGCAAGCGGCGTTTTCGCTGACCGGAGCGCTGGATTTGGCTGCGCTGGAGGCTGCTGCCAACGCGCTGGTGCGGCGGCATCCGAACCTCGGCGCGGTCTTCCCGGACGGGCATGAGCTGCAGGTCGTGCCAACGGAGCCGCGGGTCGGGTTCCGGGTGCGCCCGGTCGAGGACGAGGTCGAGCGGCTGCTGGCCGAGGACCTCGCGGAACCGTTCGATCTCGCTGCCGGGCCGTTGCTGCGGGTCACTGTGCTCCGGCACGGTCCGGAGCGGCACGAAGTGGTGCTCACCAGCCATCATCTGCTGTCCGACGGCTGGTCAGCGCCGCGGATCCTGGGCGAGTTGTTCGCGGGGTACGCCGGTGAGCGGCTGCCGGACGCGGTGCCGGTATCGCGGTACACGCGGTGGCTCGCGGCGCGGGACCACGCGGTCAGCGGGCATGCCTGGCGGACGGAGCTGGCTGGTCTGCCGCCTCGAAAGCTCCTGAGTGGACAGTCGTCGGCGGTGGAGCCGGAACTGTTCACTGTGGACGCCTCACTGGTCGCTTCGCTGACTCAAGCCGGTGCCAAACATGGTGTCACGGCAGGGACTTTGCTGCAGGGTGCGTGGGCGGCGGTGCTTGCCGCGCGGGCCGGTGTCGACGACGTCGCGTTCGGCACGATGGTTTCCGGCCGGACGTCCGAAGTGGACGGTGTCGAGGAGATCCTCGGACTGCTCGCCAACACCGTGCCGGTGCGGGTTCGTTTCACCGGCACCGTCGGCGAGGCTCTTCGGCACACCCAAGCCCGGCAACAGGAATTGCTGGCGCATCAGCACGTCGGCCTGGCGGAGCTGGGTGCGCTGACCGGTCGGGACCAGCTGTTCGACAGCCTTGTCGTGTTCGAGAACTACCCGGTGGACCCGGCGAAGCTGCGTGAACCGGCTCCCGGGCTGGCGATCACCGGGACCCGGTTCCGGGAGCGCACGCACTACCCGATGACGGTGACTGTGATTCCTGAACACGCGGGCAGCTGGTCCGGTGTGTTCGGTTATCAGGCCGGGATTCTCACCGCGGCAGAGGCCCGTGCGCTGGTCACGGACCTGCTGCGGTTCCTGGCCGAGCTTCCCTCCCGGCTGGACGACGACGCGGGCGAGTGGCCGCGGTGAACCTGTGGCGGACCGCGTTCGTGCTCGTGCTGGGCACGTTCATGGCGACGCTCGACAGCACGATCGTTTCGGTCGGCGTGGAAACGCTGGCGCAGCGGTTCGACGCGTCGGTCACTGAGGTCCAATGGGTCACCACGGCGTATCTGCTCGCGGTGGTGGCCGCCGTGCCCGCGTCCGGCTGGCTGGCCGCGCGGTTCGGCGGGCGGCGGACGTGGCTGACCGCGGTGGTTGTCTTCGTGCTGGCGTCACTGCTGTGCGGGCTGGCGAGTTCGTTGCCGATGCTGGTGGCGTTCCGAGTGCTGCAGGGGCTGGCCGGCGGTCTGCTGCCGCCGACCGGGCAGGCGTTGCTGGCGCGAGCGGCCGGGCCGGAGCGGATCGGGCGGCTGATCAGCGTCGTCGGCGTGGTGCCGTTGCTGTCGCCGGTGCTGGGCCCGCTGGCGAGCGGGGCGATCCTCAGCGTCGCGGACTGGCCGTGGCTGTTCTACGTCAATCTGCCGGTCGGGGTGGTCGCGGTGCTGCTCGGGCTGCGGTATGTCGCGGCGGACGCGCCGGCTGATCCGCGCGAGCCGTTCGATTTCCGTGGTGCCGCTTTGCTTTCGCCTGGCCTGGCGGCGGTGGTTTTCGGGCTTACCGGGTTTGCTGACGGGTATCCGAAGCTGCTTTCGTCGGCGGCGGTTGTGGCGGGATTGCTGATGCTGGGCGCGTTTGTCCGGCACGGGTTGCGGGTGCGGGCGCCGTTGCTGGACCCGCGGTTGTTCACCCGGCCGCCGTTCGGGGCCGCCGCGTTGGCATTGGTGGTGCTGGGCGCGTCGGTTTTCGGGACGATGTTCCTGCTGCCGCTGTATTTGCGGCGCGGTGCTGGGCTGGATGCGTGGAATACCGGATTGCTTTTGGTGCCGCAGGGGATTGGTGCGGCGGCGGGGTCGGTTTTGGTGCATCGGATCGTGGACCGGGTGACGCCGCGGACGCTGGTGTTGTCCGGGATCGGCCTGGTCGCGCTGGGGACTGCGGCGTTTACTCAGCTCGGCCCGGAATTGCCGGATGTCGTGTTGGTCATTTCGCTGTTGCTGCGCGGGTTCGGGGCGGCGATGATCAGTGCGCCGGTGCTGGCGTTGGTGTACCGCAGTCTTGAACCGGCAGAGTTGCCGAAAGCCGCCGGTGCGCTCAATTTGCTGAATACCTTGGGCGGTTCGGTGGGGACCGCGGTGCTCGCGCTGGTGTTGCAGGACCGGCTGGCCGTACGGGGCGCGGATGTCGCGGCGGCTTTCGCGGACACGTTTTGGTGGGTGCTCGGACTGGTCGTGGTGGCGGCTGCCGGGGCGGCGAAGCTGCCTAGGGAAAGGAGCCGGTAGATGCAGGACACGTTGCCCAGCCCAGCGGAGGTGACCGCGGGGGTGGTGCCGGACGTCGCGCGGCATCGGGAGACTGTTTCGGCGGTGCTGGCTCGCCGGGATCCGCGGTTGCTGGTGATCGTGGGGCCGTGCTCGGTGCACGATCCGGACGGGGCGCTGGAGTATGCCGGATTGCTGGCGGGGGCGGCTGCGCGGTATTCGGACGATCTTGTGGTGGTTTTGCGGGCTTATTTGGAGAAGCCTCGGTCGGTGACGGGGTGGACTGGATTTTTGCCGGATCCTACGTTGGACGGCAAAGGGGATCTCGCCGCTGGGGTGCGGTTGGGGCGGCGGTTTTTGCTTGAGGCGGCGGGGATGGGGTTGCCGTTGGCTTATGAGTTCGTGGATCCGGTGTTGGCGCCTTATGTCGCGGATACGGTGAGCTGGGGGGCGATTGGGGCGCGGACGGTGGCTAGTCAGCCGCATCGGCAGTTGGCGTCTTGGTTGCCGATGCCGGTGGGGATGAAGAATTGTGTTTCCGGGAGGGTGGGGCCTGCGGTGGATGCGATTCGGGCTGCTGGGGCGGCGCATGTGTTTCCTGGGTTGGGGGTGGATGGGCGGATGAAGACCTTGCGCAGTACGGGGAATCCGGATGCGCATTTGGTTCTTCGTGGGGGGTTGGTGCCTAATTACGACGCCGAGTCGGTTGCGGGGGCGGTGGGGTTATTGGGGGAGGCTGGGTTGCCTCGGCGGGTGGTTGTTGATGCGGCGCATGGGAATAGCGGGAAGGATCATGACCGGCAGCCTGGGGTGGTGGGTGAGGTGGCGCGGCAGATTCGGGACGGGGGGCCGGTGGTGGGGGTGATGATCGAGTCGTATTTGCTGGACGGGGCGCAGGATCCGGAGAGGGTGCCTGCGTTGCGGGGGGTTAGTCGGACGGATCCTTGTCTGGGGTGGGAGCGGACTGTGCCGTTGCTGGAGGAGTTGGCGGTGGCTCGTCGCGGACGGTGAGGGGGCTCGTCGCCTGGCGGCGACATTGCGGCTGGGTGGGTGGGGGCACCCCGAAGCCCGAGTGTGCTGACGGTCGTTGGGTGTTTGTCAAGGCGGGAAAGATGCCTTGACAAACACCCAACGACCGCAGGGCGGCTTCGTATCGGGGTGCGGGGGTGGTGTGGGTGCCTGGCTGGGGTGGGTGCATCGGTGGCGGTTCGGTGGGGGTGGGGCTTGCGCCCCAATGTGGCATTGGGTGCGTCAGATGCAACCAATGCCACATTGGGTGCGTGCGCCGCACCGAACGCCACATTGGTGCGTCCCGGTGGGCGGTTTCGGTCTGTGAGGGGAACCCTGAGGGAATCAGATTCCCTCAGGGTTCCCCTCACAGACTTGAAGAAACGGTCACCAAGGCGTCAATCGGGCATTTTGCTGACGTTGGCGTCCATTGTGGACGGTCAGCAAACTGAGGCCACCCGGCTTTAATCTCTGGCATTGGAATCTGGGGCTGTGAAGGGGTCCCTCACGGAAGCAGGTTTGCGCGGCGGGCGGCGTTGACGGCCTGCAAGCGGGTTCGTGCGTCGAGCTTGCGCATGGCGTTGCGCAGGTAGCTTTTCACCGTTTCCGGCCCCAGCCCCAAAGTCTCGGCGATATCAGCGTTGGTCTGCCCGGCCGCCGCGCCGGCCAGGACGTCCAGTTCGCGTGTGGAGAGCGTCGGCTGCGGACCGTTCGGGGGCTCGCCGGCCAGGGACCGGCAGATGGCGTCCAGGCGGGTTCGCAGCTCCGGATCAACGACGGTCGCGGCGATGCGGCGGAGTTCGGCGTGGTTTTCCCGGACTGTTTCGCGGTCGGCTGGTTCGCCGGCGGGCGTGTCCGCGGGTGGGGCCAGCAGTTCCAGGCGACGGCGGACCTCGGTGCGGATTGCCAGTTCCTGCTCCAAATCGCGGGCTACTTCGACCATCGCCGTGACAGACCGGTCGCCGAAGCTGACGTGTTCGCGGACGGCGCCGTAGAGGACTGCTCGGACGGTGCGGGACACGATCACCGGCACGGCCATTACCGAACGGACGCCCTCGGCTTGCACGGCGCGGTCGAAGTGGTGGCTGATGGCTTCGCTCGTGTAGTAGTCCGGCAGCACTACCGGCTTCCGCACGCCGATCGCGCGGCCGCCCAGGCCCTTGCCCTCCGCTACGACCAGGCCGAGCAGCGAAGTGGTCGAGTTGCCGATCAGTTCCGTCATCCGGAGGCGGCGGCCGTCGGTCACCACGCCGCCGAAGGACAGGGGGACCTGGGCGGCTGCGCGCAGGCGGACCAGGGCGCGGCGGACCTCCGCGACGTCCTCGGCCGGGCCGGGGTCGGTGACGGGCATCGGGCGTCACCCCTTTTCGGGGGTAGTGGGCCTGCTGACGTGCGGAGATAGTACCGCCGACACCGGCCAACGACGACCGTGGAGCACGCTGTGAGCCCTGAGCGGACCACCTTCGACCTGCTGCAGACCTACGCCGCGCCGGACGCGGACGCGACCCGTTTGCTGTGCGGGCGCCATCCCGCCGACGCGGTCGCGTTCACTCTCGTGGAGGCCGATCTCAGCAGCCGCGACCTCACCTACGGCCAGCTCGAGGCCGCTTCCGCCCGCTTCGCCGCCGCGCTCGCCGCGCACGGGGTGCGTCCTGGGGACCGGGTCGCGACGCTGATGGGCAAGTCCGCCGAACTGGTCACCGCGCTGCTCGCGATCTGGCGGCTCGGCGCGGTCCATGTGCCGTTGTTCACGGCGTTCGCGCCGCCGGCCATCGCGCAGCGGATCGTCGGGAACGGGACGCGCGTGGTGGTCGTCGACGCTGGTCAGCGCGCCAAGCTCGACCCCAGTGAAGACCTGCCTGCCGACCCCTCGCGGATCATCGTGACGACCGGCGAGGCGTCCGGTGGCGATCTGTCGTTCGAGGCGCTGCTCGACGAGCCGCATCCGCTGCCCGGCCCGGTCGCGGTCGGCGGCGACGGGACGCTGGTCGAGATCTTCACCTCCGGCACGACCGGCACCCCGAAGGCCGTGCCGGTGCCGCTGCGCGGGCTGGCCGGGATCCACTCCTACCAGCAGTTCGGCCTCGACCAGACCGACGAGGACGTCTTCTGGAACGCCGCCGACCCGGGCTGGGCGTACGGGCTGTACTTCGCGTTGCTCGGCCCGCTCGTGACCGGGCGGCGCAGCCTGCTGTTGCACGCCGGGTTCAGCCCGGAGCTGACCTGGCAGGTGCTCGAACGCTTCGGCGTCACCAACTTCACCGCCGGTCCCACCGTGTACCGCGCGCTGCGCAGTTCGGGGCTGCCGGTGCCGGCCGGCCTGCGGCTGCGGCACTGCTCGTCGGCGGGCGAGCCGCTGACGCCGGACGTCGTGACCTGGGCCGAGGAGGTGCTCGGCTGCCCGGTGCGCGACCACTACGGCCAGACCGAGACCGGCATGGTCGTCGGCAACGCCTGGCATCCGCACCTGATCGCGCCGGTCAAGACCGGTTCGATGGGGCGGCCGCTGCCCGGGTTCGCAGTCGAGGTGCTGAAAGCGGGCAGCGACGAGATCGCGGACGTCGGCGAGACCGGGCGGGTCGCGATCGACGTGCCGGCCAGCCCGTTGATGCCGTTTTCCGGCTACCGCGACGCGCCCGAGCGGACCGCGGAACGCTTCAGCGCCGACGGCCGCTGGTACTACACCGGCGACATCGCCGCCCGGGACCGCGACGGCTACCTCACCTTCGGTTCCCGCGACGACGACGTCATCCTCATGGCGGGCTACCGGATCGGCCCGTTCGAGGTGGAAAGCGCGCTGGCGCAGCACGAAGCCGTCGCCGAGGCCGCGGTGATCGGGGCACCGGACGAACTGCGCGGGGAGCTGGTGGTGGCTTACGTCGTGCTGAACCCCGGCGTCGAGGGTTCGGACGAACTGGTCGCCGAGCTGCAGCAGACGGTGAAAACCCGCTTGGCGGCGCACGTCTACCCGCGCCGGATCCACTTCGTCGCGGAACTGCCGAAGACGCCGAGCGGGAAGATCCAGCGGTTCGCGCTGCGCGGCCGGGAGCTGAGCACGGCTTCGCGCTGAGATTCTCCGCGCTCGGTGCCACACTGGCCCGATGCCGCCTGATCTGCACGGCCGGGTCGCCCTCGTCGCGGGGGCGACCCGCGGCGCGGGCCGGGGCATCGCCGCCGCGCTCGGCGAGGCCGGGGCGACCGTGCTCTGCACCGGGCGCAGCAGCGCCGGCCCCGATCGCCGGCCTTCGGACTACGACCGGCCGGAGACGATCGAGGAGACCGCCGCACTGGTGACCAGCCTCGGCGGCGTCGGCGTCCCGGTCGTCGCCGACCATCTGGACCACGACGACGTCCGCCGGCTGGCCGCGCTGGTCCGCTCCGAGTACGGGCGGCTGCACGTGCTGGTCAACGACATCTGGGGCGCGGAGCGGCTCAAGGGCGGTCCGGCGGACTGGAACACGCCGGTGTGGGAGCACGATCTCGACGCCGGGCTGCGGATTCTCCGGCTCGGGGTCGAAACGCATCTCGTGACGTCGCATTTCCTGCTGCCGCTGGTGATTCGCGAGCCCGGCGGATTGGTGGTCGAGGTCACTGACGGGACCTTGGCGCATAACGCTTCGCTTTACCGGATTTCCGTCTTTTACGACCTGGCCAAGGCTTCGGTGAACCGGCTCGCTTTTTCGCAGGGACATGAGCTTGCGCCGCACGGTGCGACGGCGGTGGCGGTGACGCCGGGCTGGCTGCGGTCGGAAATGATGCTGGACGCGTACGGGGTGCGCGAAGAAAACTGGCGTTCGGCGTTGGAGAACGGGGCTCCGCCGGGGTTCGCGGAATCGGAGTCGCCGCGGTATGTCGGCCGCGGGGTAGCGGCGATGGCGGCGGATCCGTTGCGGGCACGGTGGAATCAGCTTTCGGTGACGTCGGCGGAGCTGGCACGGGAGTACGGCGTGACCGATGTGGACGGACGGCAGCCGGACAGCTGGTGATCACCAGCTGAGTTCGCCGTTTTCCAACCCTGCGCACACTTCGCGGAGCCAGGTCAATCCCGCGGTGACGACGGTCGTGCGGTGTTCGTGCTCCAATAAGTACAGCTGCGGGACATTGGCTTCGCGTGACGCGTGGAGCTCGTCTTCCGGGGTCAGCAGGTGCACAAAGGACACTGCCGCCGGGAAGAGCGGGAATTCGGCGGCCGGGGTGGAAATGCCGGACCGGACTGCGGTTAGCAACGTTTCCCGTCCGGCTGGAGTGATCTCGTAAACGGTGCGCTCGGGCCGTCGTTCCGCCGTTCGACCGCGTGCACGCCGACGAGACCATCGCGGACGAGTCGTTCCGGCGCGGTGTGCAAACCGGACCTGGTGCGGACGTTCACGACCAGGTCGACGCCGCGTTCCTTGATCAGCTGCTGCATCCAGTACGAGTGCCGCGGCTCGTCGGCCAGCATCGCGAGGACGACGGGGACAGGTTGCCGCGAGGTGGTGCGATGGAGAGCCGGAGTGTCGGTGCTCGAGATCGTGGCTTCCGTCGGGGCTACTACGTGCTGCGTGCGTGCGGGGCAGGTGTCTTCTGGTCGTTGACGGTGCCGGCGCTGGCAGTCGCGGCGCTCGCCATCGTCGCGACGATCCGGCGGCGACGGCTCGATTTCGTCGGGCTGCTGGTCCTGGCCGAACTGGCCACGACGCTCACCTTGACGCTGGTGACGCGGAACCCGCGGGTGGCCGCCTTGCGCGAGGCGGCGTACGTCCTGGTCGCCGGGGTTTTCTGCCTGGCCACGCTGTTTCAGCGGGCTCCGCTGACGCACGTTTTCACCGCGTCGGCAGCCAGTTTCGGCGACCCGGCGCGGGAACGGGCGTTCGCGTACGCGTGGAGTTCCGTGCCGCGCTATCGACGGTGGCAGCGCGCGCTGACCGCGGTGTCAGGGGCGATTTTGCTGGCTGCGGCGGTGGTTCGGGCGGTGCTCCTGCTGAGTGCTTCGGAGGCGGGGCTCGCGGATGCGGTCGACATGTCGAATACGGTGACGTTGTGGATGGTCGGCGCGCTTGGCGTGGCGGGCGGGGTGTTGATTCAGGTGCCTCGGCGGATCATCGAGCGTTTGGCGGAGCAGGATCGAGCCGAGGCAGGCGGCTGACCACCGCCGCGTACTCCGCGGTGATCCGCGAGACGATCTCCGCCGCCGGAAGGACCTCGGTGATCAGCCCGGCCGACTGACCAGCCTCGACCTTCCCCGAAACGACATCACCGTCCAAAGCGGCATCCTTCAGCGAAGAAGCCTGAAAGACCTTGCGCCGCAACGACTCCTCGGCACCGGACGACTCCAGCTCGGCCATTCTCGTGGTGAAGTCGTTCGAGAGTGAACGGATCACACCCAACCCGTGGCCGACTGTGCGCGTGTCATCAACACCCGCAGCGAGCACCGCCTCCTGGTAAGAACGGTGCACAGTCGCCTCGGAACTCGCCAGGAACCGGGTCCCGAATTGCGCCGCGCCCGCGCCCAGGGCCAGCATCGCGGCCAGCCCGGCGCCATCGGCGACTCCGCCCGAAGCGATCACCGGGATCGAAGGCACCGCCGAAACCACCGCGCGCACCAGGACCTGCGTGGTGACCATCCCGGGTGGCGGGTGTCCGCCGGCCTCGGCACCGACTACCACCAACCCGTCGACCCCGGCGGTGGCAGCTTTCAGCGCATGCGACACCCCGGCGACGACGTGCAGGCACCGCGTCCCGACGTCATGGAACCGGTCCAGGTACCGGCGCGGGCCGCCTTGCGAGGCGATCAGGACCGGCGGGCGGCGGGAGAGCAGCAGGTCGATGACCTCGTCCGCACCGGCCCGGTAGAGGGGCAGGTTCACCGCCCACGGACGGTCGGTGCCAGCGGCCATTTCGTCCAGCGTCCGGGCCAGGTCGGGCAGGCGCATCGGACCGGCTGCCACGACGCCCAGGCCGCCGGAGTTGCTGACCGCCAAGGGGAGAGCCGAGGACGACGAGGCCCACGACATTCCGGCCTGGATGATCGGCAGGTCCAGGCCCAGCAGGTCGGTGACGGAGGTACGCAGCCGCGTCATGAGTTCTCCAGCAAAGCCCGGGCATAGGCCGCCAGCTGGTTTTTCTGCACCTTGGCGCTGGCGGTCATGCCGATCTTCTCGAAGCCGTCCACAATGCGCAGATGACGGGGGACTTTGAACCCCGCCAACCGCTCTTTCGCCCACAAGAGCAGGTCCTCTTCGGAAATGCCGGGCGAGGTAAGGACGACAAAGGCGAAAGGCACTTCGATCAACCGCTCGTCCGGGACTCCGACGACCGCGGCCTGACGTACGGCGGGATGGCGGTGCAGCACATCCTCGACCTCCGCGGGCGCGACGTTTTCCCCGCCGACCCGGATGATTTCCTTGGTGCGGCCGGTGAAATGCAGCCGGCCGGACTCGTCGAGCAGGCCGACGTCCCCAGTGGACAGCCAGCCGTCGGAGTCGACGGTTTCGGCGGTGCGGACGGGATCGTCCAGATAGCCTTGCATCACGTTCCAGCCGCGCACCAGGATCGAGCCGGGTTCGCCGGGCGCGCAGTCGCGGGTGTCGTCCAAAGCGCGGATGCGGATTTCCACTCCCGGCTCGGGGGCCATCGCCCCGGAGGCGCGGATTTCTTCCGGCTCCCACCAGGCGGATTGGGCGACATTGGGGGAGGCTTCGGAAAGCCCGTACCCGGCAACGCATTCGCGGGCCCCGAGTTCGTCGATGACGCGGCGCACGACGGTCGGCGAGGCGGCGACCCACGCGCCGCGCAGGGAAAGGCGGCGGTGCGGGCGGTCCGGGTGATTGAGCAGGAGCAACGCGATGGTGTCATTGCCGGAGAAGTGCGTGCACCGCTCGGTTTCCAGCAGCCGCAACGCTTCCGCTGGCTCGAATTTCGGCATTGTCACCAAAGTGGTGGCGTGCTGCAGCGACGACAGAACCGACAGCGTGCTTCCGGCGACGTGGAAGAACGGCCGCGCCGAGTGGAATCGGTCCCCGGGGCGCAAACCCATGCGGGCGCCGGAGAAAAAGGCGTCGGCGCACATGCTGCGGTGGGTCAGGAGGACGCCCTTGGGACGCGACGTCGTGCCGGAAGTGTATTGCACGAGAAGAAGATCGTCCGGTGTAGCAACGGGTTCGGCGGACACCTCGGAACCCGCGGCCAGGAAATCCGTCCAGCTGTCTTGCCCCAGAATAATGATTCGTTCCAGAGAAGGCAGGGTCGCGCAGCCGGGTTCGATGCCGGCGGAAGCGAACAGTGCGGGGAAATCGACGTTCAGCACCCGGTCGGCGGCGAACAGCGTGCTCACCCCGGCATGGGCGAGCGTGTAGTGCACCTCGTCGGCGGTGAAGCGGGTGTTGACGGGAACGACCAGTGCGCCAAGGGAACCCAGCGCCAGGAACAGCGTGACCCACTCGGGAGTGTTGCCGAGGCAGAGCCCGACGCGGGAGCCCCGGCCGATCCCGGAAGCGGCCAGCGCGCCGCGCACCCGGGCGACGTCACGAGCCAGTTCCCGGTAGGTGATCCGGGCTTCGGCGGTGACGACGGCCTCGACGTCCGGAGCCAGCAGGGCGGCCCGGGCGAGGGCGTCCTGGACGGTGAGCGGGCAGGCGGTGCGCAGGTCGGTCATCGGGCCTCTCCAGTGAACCGGGCGACGCCGTCGCGCCAGCTGCCGTCGGCGAGATTCTGTTCGATGGCGGACATTTCGATCCGGATGCCGCGGTCCAGGTCGGTTTCCGCACCCAGGTCGACGGCGCGTTTGGTCAGCGCGATCGCGCCGGGCGGGGCGGCGGCGATGGCAGCGGCCACCTCGGTGCCGGCGGCAGCCAGGTCGGGGACGACACGGTTGACCAGGCCTAGCGAGGCGGCGTCCACAGCAGACAACGGCGTGTTAGTGAATAACAGTTCCTTCGCGCGGCGTTTGCCAATGGCTCGCTGGAGCCGCTGGGTCGCGCCGACGGTGCCCCAATGCGGTTCAGGGAAGCGGAAAACGGTGCCCGAGGCGGCGAGAGCGAAGTCGGCGGCCAGCGTGATCTCCCCGCCGGAGCCGACGACGGTGCCGTGCACCAAGGCGACAACGGGACAGCGGCAGGCCTCGATCGCCGCGTAGGCCGCGAAGGACGCGACCCGGCGACGGCGGACCCAAGCGGCGTCCTTGCCCGTGCGTTCCTTCAGATCGGCACCGGCGCAGAAGACCGGTCCGGCACCGCTGAGCAGCACCACCCGGGCGTCCGAGACGTCAACGGCGTCAAAGGCTTCCTTCAACGCGTGGCACATCGCGAGGTCCACGGCATTGCGCGCCGACGGCCGGGCCAGTTCGACGCGGGCGATCCCCTCGGTGACGTCCAGCGTCACGCGTTCGTTCATCAGAGCACTCCCGCGGCCCGCAGGCCCTCGATCTCGCTGTCCGACAGTCCCGCCAGCTCGCGCAGCACGGCGTCGGTGTCCGCACCCAGCACCGGCGGCGTTCCCGGCGCAGGCGCGTCACCGGCAGTCTCGCGCAACGGCGTGCGCAGCGCTGGAAACGTGCCCTCGACGGGATGCGTGAACTCGCCGACGACCCCTCGCGCGACGGCGTGCGGATCGGCCAGCGCCGCGCGGACCGAACGCACCGCGCCAGCGGGGACGTCGGCGGCCTGCAGTTCCTTGACCAGCTGATCCCGGTCGTGCTGGGCGATCGCGCCGCGCAGGGCCTTCATGACGCGCGCCCGGTGTTCGACACGGCCCGCGTTGTGCTGCAGCGAGGGGTCAGTGCCCAAAGCGGACAGTCCGAGCACCGTGCACAGCGGACCCCAGTGCTGGTCGCTGCCGCTGATGTGCAGCCACTCGCCGTCCCCGGCCTGGAACGCCGCCGACGGCACCCGCCCGGGGTGTTCGGTCCCGGTGCGGACGGGGTCCTCGCCGAGCGCGAACAGCCGCGCGGCGTTCAGGGCGTGCAGGCTGAGCTGGACGTCCATCATGGCCACGTCGAGGTGCCGGCCGCGGCCGTCGGACGAGCGCCCGGCGAGCCCGGTCAGCGCGGCGATCACCACCCACAGCCCGGACGTCAGGTCCGCCACCGGCACCCCGGTTTTCGCGGGCGGACCCGCGGGATCGCCGGTCATCGCCATCACGCCGGACAGCGCCTGGAAGACCGTGTCGTAGCCCTTGCGGTGCGCGTCCGGCCCGGTCTGGCCGAAGCCGGTCGCGGACACCAGCACGAGGCCGGGGTTTTCCGCGGACAGTTCGGCGTAGCCGAGGCCGAGCCGGTCGAGCGTGCCGGGCAGGAAGTTCTCCACGACGACGTCCGCGCGCGCGGCCAGTTTCCGGATCACGTCCCGGCCGCGCGGGTCCTTCAAGTCCACTGTGACCGATCGCTTGCCGCGGTTGAAGGCGAAGAAGTACGCGCTTTCGCCGTGCGGCAGGCGGGGTTCGAAGCCGCGGGTCTCGTCGCCGGAGCCGGGACGTTCGACCTTGATCACGGTCGCGCCGAGTTCGGCGAGGATCTGGGTGGCCAGCGGCGCGGCGAGGACCCGGGACAGGTCCAGCACGGTCACCCCGGCGAGCGGCCCGGTCACGAGCGGAACCCGCGCATCAGGGCGTTGACGTCCTGGCCGGCGCGCATCGCGGCGTCCGTCGGCAGGTCCGCGACCCGGTAGAAGAGGTCTTTCGCGGCGGCGAGCGCGCGTGGCTCGACTGCGGCCCAGCGCTGCGCGATCGCGAGCGCGGCGGGCACGATCTCGGCGGGTTCGACCACCTGGTTCACCAGCCCGTACGCAGAGGCTTCCGCGGCGGTGAGCAAGCGGCCGGTGCTGACCAGCTCGAACGCGAGCTTGCGGCCAAGGTGCCGGACCAGCCCGGTCATCACCAGCGCGGGAACGATCGAATGCTTCAGCTCGGGGTAGCCGAACTTCAGGTCCGACCCGGCGACCACCAGGTCCGCCCCGATCGCCAGCCCGGCGCCGCCGCCGACGGCCGCCCCGCGCACCGCGCTGACGACCGGGACCGGCAGCTGCTGCATGCGCGTCTGGAGCCGGGCGGTGAGCGCGGCGCGTTCGAGGACGGCTTCCGGCTGGTCCGGGGTGAGCGACGAGAACTCGTTCAGATCGGCGCCGGCGCAGAATCCCCGTCCGGCCCCGGTCAGCACGATGGCGCGGACGCTGGGGTCCCGCCCGGCTTCTTCCAGCGCGGTGTCGAGGGCGCGGGTGAGCGCGGTGTCGAGGGCGTTGAGCTTGTCCGGCCGGTTGAGCGTGAGGACGCGGACGGCGTCGTGATTTTCGGTCAGCAGCACTGGATTTCTCCCCAAAAGTTCAGACAGACGCGAAGCCGGCGCGGGCGACCATGCTGTGCAGCGGGCGGCCGAGCGCTTCTTCGCAGGCCGCGGACGCCGCGGCGAGATGGTCGAGATCGAGGCCGGTGTCGACGCCCATCGCGGCGAAGAGACTGGCCAAGTCCTCTGTGCACACGTTGCCGGTGAGCCCGGCGCCGTAGCCGATCTTCGCCGGATGCCCGCCGACGCCGCCCATCGCGGAGTCGAAATGCCGGCACCCGGCTTCCAACGCGGCTACGGCGTTGGCGATCCCGGTGCCGCGCGTGTTGTGCAGGTGCGCGACCAGCGGCAGGCCCGGGTTTTCGCGGGACAGCCGGGCGTACAGCGCGCGCACCGAGCCCGGAGTCGCGACGCCGGTGGTGTCGCCCAACGTCACCAGGCTCGCGCCGAGGTCGGTGAAACGTGCGACGTCTTCGGCTACCCGGCCCGGGTCGACCTTGCCCTCGAACGGGCAGCCGAACGCCACCGAAACCACGCCGACCAGGCGAAACCGTCCGTCGGCGAGCTTGACCATCTCGGTCACGCGCTCCCACTGCCCGGCGCGCGTGGTGCGCAGGTTCCGTTCGGTGTGCGCTTCGGTGGCCGACACCAGCAGGCTCAGTTCCTCGGCGCCGTGCCCGGCTTCGAGGTCGGCGAGCGCGCGTTCGACGGCACGCGGGTTCGGGCAGGTCGCCTTGAACGCGACGCCCGGGTGCCGGTCGATCCCGGCGAGCACCTCGGAGGCGTCGGAGAACCCGGGCACCCGCGCGGGATGGCTGTAGCTGGTCGCCTCGATCCGGCGGAAACCGGTGCGCGCGAAGGAGTTCAGCAGCGCGATCTTCGTCGCGGTCGGCACGGGCTCCGGCTCGTGCTGCAGCCCGTCGCGGGCGAAGCACTCGCAGATCGTGACGGCGTCGGACATCCTGGGCCCACCTCCTCGTCGGTGGTTCCAGGAGTACGCGAGGGTGTTGATAAAGTCAACACTACTCGGCGGCCGGGTGAGACCGCTCACGCTCCTCGACGGCCAGCGCGTGCTCCGCCAGCTTGTCCAGCGCGCGGTCCAGCACCCGCGCCTCCTCGCCGGTGAGGGCGGCGAGGAAGTCCGCGTCGCGTTCGTTGGCGGCGGTGATCAGGCCGCGGTACACCCGGGTGCCCTCGGCGGTCAGCGCCAGCTGCGACGTGCGCCCCGACCCGGCCGTGCGGTTCACCAGCCCGCGCTCGGTCAGGCGGCTGACCACCCGGCTCATCTGCGCTTTGTCCAGTCCGGCGCGGCGCGCGAGCCGGTTGAGCGTGAGCGTCGGGTCGGCCGCGATGAGCGCGATCGCGCGCCATTCGCCGAGGCTCACGCCGAAGTCGCGGCGGTAGCGCACCGCGGCGCTGCGCGACATCGCCGACGACGTGCGCGAGAGCCGGTAGGACAGCAGCCCGGAAATGGGGACCAGTTCGTGTCCGTCTGCGCGTTCCGCCATGGCCGGACATCGTAGCCGTTACCCGTCCGGTGTTGACAAACTCAACACTCGATGCGGAGACTGCCACTCGCCCGATCCGGACGAAGGAGTCTCAGCCGTGGCCGAACCATCCGCTGTCACCGGCGCTCCGGCAACCGCCGCTGTCGACCGCAAAGCGACCTATCGCACGATCGCCCGCCGCGTCATGCCGCTGCTGGTGCTGTGTTACGTCGTGAGCTACATCGACCGCACCAACATCGGGATCGCGCAGCAGGGCCTGAAACGGGACCTCGGCTTCGGGCCCGCGGTGTACGGGCTCGGCGTCACGCTGTTCTTCGTCGGCTTCATCCTTTTCGAAGTCCCGAGCAACGCGCTGCTCGCCCGCATCGGCGCGCGCAAGACACTCGCCCGGATCATGGCCACCTGGGGCGTGATGACCGTGGTGACCATGTTCGTGCACAACGAGATCATGTTCTACGCCGCGCGCTTCCTGCTCGGCGTCGCCGAGGCCGGGTTCTTCCCCGGTGCGCTGTACCTGCTGTCGCTGTGGTTCCCGTCCTCGCGGCGGACGCGGATGACGGCCGTGTTCTTCATCGGCATCCCGGTGTCCGGCGCGCTCGGCTCGGTGATGTCCGGCTGGATCATGCACTCGCTCGGCGGTGTCAGCGGGCTCGCGGACTGGCAGTGGCTGTTCCTGATCGAGGGGATCCCGCCGATCCTGCTGGCCGGGCTCGTGCTGCTCTTCGTCACCGACGGCCCGGAGCAGGCGAAGTGGCTCACGCCGGAGCAGAAGGCGGCGGTGCGCGCCGACCTCGAAGCGGACCGGCGCGACAAAGGCCCGGAGACTGGGAAACACAGCGGCCTGTTGCTGGCCCTTCGCGACCCGAAGGTGTGGATTCTCGGCCTCTGCGCTTGCGGTGCGTACACGCTGGCGAACGCCGTCTCGTACTGGACGCCGCGGATCATCGCCAACGCCGGCGTCGGCAACGTGCTGAACCTCGGGTTCTTTTCGGCGATCCCGCCGCTGCTCGGCATCGTGGTGATGCTGCTGGTCGGGCGGCACTCCGACCGCACCCTGGAGCGCCGCTGGCACGCGGCGACGAGCTGGATCGTGGCGGCGTTCGCGATGCTGGCGATCTCGGTGTCCGGCGGCAACGTGGTGGTGATCATCCTGCTGCTCGCCGTGATGGCGGCCGCGCACTACTCCGGGCTGACGGTGTTCTACTCGATCCCGTCGATCTACCTGACCGACCGGGCGGCGGCCACCGGGATCGCGGTGGTGACGTCCATGGGCTCGTTCGCCGCCGCGGCTTCGCCGTCGTTGCTCGGGTTCATCGAGTCCTCGACCGGGAGCCTGTCGCTGGGGCTGCAGATCAGCGCGGGGATCATCCTGCTCGCGGTCGTGGTGCTGCTGGTCGGGGTCCGGCCGGGGGATCTTCGCGAACAGCGCCGCTGACCCCCTCGGCCGCCAGCGGGCCGTGAGGGGAACCCTGACGGAATCAGAGTCCCTCAGGGTTCCCCTCACGGACTTCCGCTGACCCCGCGCCGGCCTCGGCTCTCATCGCTCTCACAGGAACCCCGGAGTAGACCGGGTGCGCCGGAGGGAGGAGCGGTGAGTGGTGAAGCGCGCGAACGGGCACTGGGCCGAACGGATCGGCGTGGTCGTCCTGGTGGCGGTCCTGCTGGGCGGGGCCGCCTACGGCTGGGCCGAGTTGCGCGCGCTGCTGTCCGGGGTGACCACGTCCACCGCGCTCGACGGGCGGGCGAGGTCCGGCGGGGACACGAACATCCTGGTCATCGGGCTCGACTCGCGGCTCGACGAGCGGGGCGAACCGCTGCCCGCCGAGCTGTACGAGCAGCTGCACGCGGGCGACCAGCGCGCCGGCGGCTATCACGCGGACGTGCTGATGCTGCTGCACGTCCCGGCCGACGGCGGGCATCCGACGGTCATCTCCATTCCGCGCGACGACTACACCGATCTCGCCGGCTGTCCGGGCGGAGTGTGCCAGGGCCGGATCAAGGAGGCTTACGGGTACGCGTTCGCCGCCGAATCCCACCGTCTCGCGGCGCAAGGCGTCACCGGCGTGGCGGCTCGCGAACAGAGGTCCCGGGACGCTGGCCGCGCGGCAGAAGTCGCGACGGTGCGCCAGTTCCTCGGAGGCGTCGTGGTGGACCATTTCGTCGAAGTCACCCTCGTCGGATTCTTCCAGCTCGCCGAGGTCGTGCAGCCGATCACGGTGTGCCTGTCCGGCAACACGCGCGACAGCTACTCGGGAGCGGATTTCCGGAGCGGGCAGCAGCGGATTTCCGCCGCGCAGGCTCTCGCGTTCGTGCGGCAACAGCGCGATCCGCAGCACGAGTTCACCGACCTGGACCGGGAACGGCGGCAGCAAGCTTTTCTCGTTTCGCTGGCGCATCAGCTGAAAGAGAGCCAGGTGTTCGGCGATCCGGCGAAACTCGGGAAGCTGGTTTCGGTCGCCGAACAGAACATCGCCGTCGATTCCGGGCTGGATCTCAACGCGCTCGCGCATCAGGCGGAATCGTTCGCCGGGGGAGACCTGACGCTGGCGTCGCTTCCGGTCGAACGGTTCGAAAAAGACGCCAAGGGCGAAGACGTCGCTATCGTCGATCCGGAGAAAATCCGGGCCGCCGCGGCGCGCCTGCTCGGCCGGGCGGTCCCGCCGCCGCCCGCCGCGACGGCCGGGCCGGCGGTGGACGTGGTGAACGCGAGCGGCCGCGAGGGCGTGGCCGCTCGGGTGTTGAAGACGCTCCCGTCGCGGGGATACCGGGCCGGGCACGTGGCCAATGCCAAGCACACGCACCACACCGTGGTCCGCTACGGGCGCGGTGATTCCGCGTCGGCGGCGAAGCTCGTGGCCGCGCTCGGCGGCGGGTACGGCCTCGGCTACGACAGTGCGCTGCCGGCGGGGGAGCTGAAACTGGTGCTCGGCACCGATTTCCGGGAAAAGGCCGGCCAGGTGGAGCCGGTGCCGGCCGCCCCGGTTTCGCCCGCCGACGAATTGTCCGGAGGCGGGGTGCCGTGCGTGCGGTGAACGGGAGAAGCACAACGATCCTGTGAACCCGTTGAGAACGAATGCCGAAATTAACTCGCTCGAGTGAGTACGGCGGCCTTTTGTCCGCCGATGTCCGGGCTCCGGTGACCGGTCGCACAGTCGCGGCCCGCTGATTGCCCGATATTCCGGTTTCCGTGCCTGGGAATGGCGCTGCTGCTTCAGCCCGGCCTCACGCCGCCCATTGTTGAGTGGCGGTCAGCCGGTTTCGTGAATCCTGTTCTCCTGGAAAGAGGTTTTCCTGTGACGCTGGACGCGGATCGGACGCGCTCAGTCGCGCCCGACGGACTCGCCGAAGAGTCGACGGCGGTTTACCGGGCAGGCCCGGCTCCCGCCACGCGCACGCTTTACGACATTTTCGCCGAAACGGTGCGCCAGCACCCGGACGCGCTCGCGCTTGACGATGGAACCGAAAAAGCGACGTACCGCGATTTCGCCGCCCAGGTCGAAGAACTCGCCGGACGCCTGCGCGCCGCCGGGGTCGTGCCGGGCGACCGGGTCGGCATCCGGATGACGTCCGGTACGGCGGCGCTGTACCGCAGCATTCTCGCCGTTCTCGCCACCGGCGCGGCCTACGTTCCGGTCGACGCCGACGATCCGGCCGACCGCGCCGAGACAGTGTGGACCGAAGCCCAGGTGAGCTTGGTGCTGAGCGATGCGGGATTGCCGCCGTCGCACGGGCCGCAGTGGCCACGGGTCCGTCCGCAGCCGCAGGACGACGCCTGGATCATCTTCACCTCCGGCTCCACCGGCAAGCCGAAGGGCGTCGCGGTCACCCATCGCGCGGCAGCGGCCTTTGTGGACGCTGAGGCCCGGTTGTTCTGCGCCGCGCGGCCGCTCGGGCCGGGCGATCGCGTGCTGGCTGGGCTGAGTGTCGCGTTTGACGCGTCGTGCGAGGAAATGTGGCTGGCCTGGCGGCACGGCGCGTGCCTCGTCCCGGCTCCGCGCTCGCTCGTCCGCGCGGGCGCCGACCTCGGGCCGTGGCTGGTGGAGCGCGGCGTGACGGTCGTGTCGACGGTGCCGACGCTCGCCGCACTGTGGCCAGTGGACACTCTGGCCGGCGTCCGGCTGCTCATCCTCGGCGGCGAAGCGTGCCCGCCGGAGGTGGTGACGCGCTTCGACGACGGCAAAAGGGAAATCTGGAACACTTACGGCCCAACGGAAACCACCGTTGTCGCGTGTGCGCAGCGGCTGCGCGCGGGCGAGCCGGTGCGGATCGGGCTGCCGCTCGACGGCTGGGAACTCGCGGTCGTGGACCCCGACGACCCGGCGGGCATCCCGGTGCCGTGGGGCCGCAACGGCGAGCTGGTGATCGGCGGGGCCGGGCTCGCCCGCTACCTCGACGCGGCGAAGGACGCCCAGAAGTTCGTGCCGCTGCCGGGGCTCGGCTGGAGCCGCGCGTACCGCAGCGGTGACCTGGTGCGCGCGGTGCCGGAGGGGCTGGAGTTCGTCGGCCGCGCGGACGGCCAGGTCAAGATCGGCGGACGGCGCGTCGAACTGGGCGAGATCGACGCCGCGCTGCGGGCGCTGCCGGGCGTGGCCGCGGCGGCGACGGTGGTGCGTCGCACGGACAGCGGCGCGCAGGTGCTGGTCGGCTACGTGGTGCCGGAGGGCGAGAGTCTCGATCGTACGGCGGCGCGCGGTCTGCTGCGGGACCGGCTTCCGGCGGCTTTGGTGCCACGACTGGCGTTGGTGCCGGATCTGCCGGTGCGTGCGTCCGGCAAACTCGACCGCGACGCGCTGCCGTGGCCGCTGGAGGAACCGTCCACCGCTCCGGTGGTGCCGTCCGATCCGAAGCTGGCGTGGCTGTTGCAGGTGTGGACCGAACACCTGGGAACCGCCGCTGGGCCGGACGACGACTTCTTCGACCTCGGCGGTTCGAGTGTCACGGCTGCGAGGCTCGTTTCCGTGCTGCGCGAACGGTATCCGGGCGCGGCAGTGTCCGATGTGTACTCCTGCCCGACGCCGCGTGCACTCTACGAGCGACTCGACGGAGCGCCGGTCGAAACCGTCGCGGTGGAGTCGCAAGCCGCAGCGGTGCGCGGCAGCGGATGGTGGCAGGCCGGGGTGCAGCTGGTTTTGCTGGCGCTCTCCGGAATGCGGTGGCTGCTTTCGGTTTCGCTGCTCGGGGCGCTGGTCTCGCTGGTGCTGCCAGTGCAATGGCTGCCGAGGATGTCGTGGTGGGTCCTGGTGCCAGCGTGGCTGGTGCTGCTGAGCCCGCCCGGACGGATGCTCCTTGCCGCAGGCGGTGTGCGGTTGCTGCGCGGAAAGCTTGCGCCGGGGGAGTACCGCCGGGGCGGCATTGTCCACATGCGACTGTGGACGGCCGAACGGTTCGCTGCCGTGGTCGGCCCACCGGGCGTCGCCGGAACACCACTCGCCGCGCCGTACGCCCGGTTGCTCGGCAATCGCGTCGGGCATGGGGTCGATCTGCACTCGCCGCCGCCGATCAGCGGCCTCGCCGACTTCGGCGACGGCTGCGCGATCGAGCCCGAGGCGGACCTGGTCGGCTGGTGGCTGGACGGCTCGGTACTGCGGATCGGCCGCGTCCGAGTCGGTGCCGGGGCCCGGGTCGGCGGCCGCAGCACCTTGTTGCCGGGCACGGATCTCGGCACCGGAGCGGTACTGCTGCCGGGCTCGACGCTCGACACCCGCGTGCCAGACGGTGCGATCTGGGGCGGTTCCCCGGCCGGCCCGTCCGGGGAACGTCCTTCGCGGCCCACCGAAGCTGCACCGCGGGCGAAGCGATACTCGCTGGCCTTCGCGCTCGGCGGGACGCTGCGGTCGGTCTTCATGTTCGTGTCCGCGATCCCGTTGATCGTCGTCGCGCTGCTGCTGATCCCGACGGCAGACGACCCCCGCAGCGCCGCGCTGGCCATCCTGCCGTGGACACCGCTGCTCGTATTCGGCGTAATTGTCTTGTACGCCTTGACAATCGTCGTCCTCGTCCGGCTGGCCAGCCTCGCCGTGCGACCGGGCACCTATCCGGTGCTGAGCCGCGCGGGCTGGGCAGCCTGGTTCGTGCACGAACTGCTCGAAATCGCCCGGCGGCAGCTGTTCCCGCTCTACGCGGCGCTGGCGACCCCGGTCTGGATGCGGCTGCTGGGCGCGCGGATCGGCCGCGACGTCGAACTGTCCACTGTGCTCAGTCTGCCGTCGCTGCTGCGCGTGCGAGACGGAGCGTTTCTCGCCGATGACGTCCTCGCTGCCCCGTACGAACTGGACCGCGGCTGGGTCCGGCTAGGCGTTTCCGAAGTCGGCGAACGCGCCTTCGTCGGCAACTCCGCCGTCGTCGGTCCAGATCGGACACTCGGCTCCGGCGCGCTCGTCGGCGTCCTGTCTGACACCCCGGCCGACGTTCCCGAAGGCACTTCCTGGCTCGGCCGCCCGGCGCTGGAGCTGCGCCGTACCGCCGACACCGTCGACCCCGCCCGCACGTTCGCGCCGCCACGCCGGTTGAAGGTGGCGCGCGCGGTGGTCGAGTCCTTCCGGATCGCGCCGCTGCTGATCGCGGGCCTGCTCGGACTCGCGGTGACCGCAGTTCTGTCCGGAGTGGACATCGCGGACGGCTTCTGGGTCGCCGCTGCCCTCGCGCCCGCGGTGTTCGTGTCGGCCGGTCTCGTCGCCGCACTGCTGACGACGCTGGCGAAATGGACGCTGGTCGGCCGATTCCAGCCGGGCCGGCATCCACTGTGGAGCGCGTTCGTGTGGCGGAACGAGCTGTACGACACCTTCGTCGAGACGCTCGCCGTCCCGTGGTTCGCCGGGTCGTTCCTTGGCACGCCGGTGCTGAACTGGTGGCTGCGGACGCTCGGTGCCCGCATCGGACGCGGCGTGTGGTGCGAGAGCTACTGGCTGCCCGAAACGGACCTCGTCCATCTCGGCGACGGTGCGGTCGTGAACCGCGGTTGCGTACTGCAGACACACCTGTTCCACGACCGCGTCATGCGGCTGGACCCGGTCCGTCTCGGCCATGGCGCGACGCTGGGCCCGCGTGCGTTCCAGCTGCCGGGCAGCGGGATTTCGGAAGGGGCGACGGTGGGGTCGGGGTCGCTGGTGATGGCGGGGGAGACGGTGCCCGCGCGGACGAGGTGGCGGGGCACCCCAGTCCGGCCCTGGCGGTGAGCGGGGTCGTGAGTGTTTATCCCGGTTAGAACCGGGATAAACACTCACGACCACCACCTACGGAAGCCGGGTATACGCCGCCCCTTTGGCCAGCGCCCCCTCCACCTCCTCGCCGGACAGCCCCGCCGCCGCAAGCACTTCCCGGGTATCCGCCCCCGGAGCCCGAGGCGATTCCGCAGCGCAACCCGGCGTACGCCCGAGCTTCACCGGCACCCCGACCCCGCGATATCCGTCCCGCTCCACCACCATCTCCCGATGCCGCACCTGTGGAGCGTTCATCGCCTCCGCGAGGTCGTGCACCGGAGAAGCCGGAACTCCCTTGGCCAGCAACAGCTGCGTCAGCGAGTCCCGTTTGTACTGTCCAATCAGCACACTCAGCTCGGCCCGCAACGCGTCCACATTGCTCACCCGGTCGGCATTGGACGCGAACCGCGGATCGGCAGCCAGCCCAGGCGCGCCAAGCACCTCGGCCAGCGCCGCGAACTGCCGGTCGTTCCCCGCGCCTACGAAGAACAGCCCGTCCGCCGTCGAAAAAGTCTCGTACGGCGCGATCGACGGATGCGCCGAACCCGTCCGCCGAGGCACCGCGCCGTCCGCGAGCCAGGCCGCGGAATGCGGATGCAGCAGGCTGATCACCGTGTCCAGCAATGAACAATCCACCAGCTGCCCGAGCCCGGACCGCTCCCGCTCGTGCAGCGCCAGCAGGATCCCGGAGAACCCGAGCACCCCGGTCACCACGTCGACGACCGGCACCCCGATCCGCAACGGCGGCCCGTCGGCCTCGCCGTTCACGCTCATCAGCCCGCCGTACGCCTGCAGCACCGCGTCGTACCCGGGCAGCCCGCCGAGCGGCCCGTCGGTGCCGAAACCCGTGATCCGGCAATGGATCAGCGCCGGATACGCCGCCCGGATCGTCTCGTCCGGCCAGCCCCAGCGCGCGAGCGTGCCCGCCTTGAAGTTCTCCACCACCACGTCCGCGCCCGCCAGCAGCGTGCCGAGCAGCTCCCGACCGTCCGGACCGGACAGATCGAGCACGATGTTCTTCTTGCCCCGGTTGAGATTCGCGTAGTACGCGCTGGTCCCTTCGGCGAGGAACGGCGGGCCCCAGCCCCGCGTCTCGTCGCCCGACGGCGATTCGACCTTCACCACCTCGGCGCCGTGGTCGGCCAGCATCTGCGTGCAGTACGGCCCGGCCAGCACCCGCGAAAGGTCCAGCACCCGCAGCCCGTCGAGCGCGCCCATCAGTACGACCTCGGCAGCCCGAGCACGTGCTGGGACACGTAGTTCAGCACCATTTCCTGGCTGATCGGCGCGAGCCGCAGCAGCCGCGCCTCCCGGAAGTACCGTTCGACGTGGTACTCCCGCGCGTACCCCATCCCGCCGTGGGTCTGGATCGCCTGGTCGGCGGCCTGGAACCCGGCGTCCGCGCACAGCCACTTCGCCATGTTCGCTTCTTTGCCGGCCGGCAGGCCGTTGTCGTAGCGCCAGGCGGCGTTGCGCGCCATCAGCTCCGCCGCGTCGAGCCGGGTCGCGGCCTCGGCCAGGGGGAACGCGAGCCCCTGGTTCTGCCCGATCGGACGGCCGAACACCTGCCGTTCCCCGGCGTACCGCACGGCCCGCCGCAGCGCCGCCCGGCCGATGCCGAGCGCTTCGTGGGCGAGCAGGATGCGTTCCGGGTTGAGCCCGTCGAGCAGGTACCGGAAGCCCTTGCCCTCCTCGCCGACGCGCGCCGATTCCGGCACCCGCAGGCCGTCGATGAGCACCTCGTAGGACGACACCGCGTTGCGGCCGAGCTTGGGGATCGCGCGCAGCTGCACGGCGTCGGACTCGATGTCCACGACGAACAGGGACATGCCGTCGGTCGGCTTCTCCACCTCGTCGCGGGGGGTGGTGCGGGCGATCAGCACCATCTTCTGCGACTGGCCCGCCTTGGTGATCCAGACCTTCCGGCCGTGCACCACGTAGGAATCGCCGTCGCGCCGGGCGAAGGTGGAGATCCGCGTGGTGTCGGTGCCCGCATCCGGTTCGGTCACGCCGAAGCAGACGTGCAGCGAACCGTCGACCGCGCCGGGCAGGATCGCCTGGCGCATTTCCTCGCTGCCGTGCTTGACGATCGTGTTGAGCCCGAAGATCGTCAGGTGCATCGTGCTGCACCCGTTCATCCCGGCCCCGGACGCGGCCACCTCTTCCAGCAGCAGCGCGGCTTCGAGGATGCCGAGCCCGCCGCCGCCGTACTGCTCCGGGATCGCCATGCCGAGCCAGCCCGCCGAGGCGAACGCGTCGTAGAACTCGCGCGGGAACTCGGCGCGTTCGTCGCGCTCCGCCCAGTACTCGTCGGGGAACCGGGCGGCCAGGTCGCGGACGGCGCGCCGGATGTCCTCCTGGTCTCGGGTCAGCTGGAAGTCCACAGTGCTGCTCTCCATCGTGCGTATATGAGAACGCCAAGTTCGGATATACGTCCAACGTAAGACGGCGCGCGCTCCGGGTCAAGCGCCGTCCGGGGCGGATGTCGCGATAGGGTTCGTATCTACGAACGCAGGGGAGGCCGCCGTGCCCGAATCGACCGCCAAGGCCCACCGGACGGTCGGGCGCGTCACGAGCATCCTGGAGTGCGTCGCGCGCCAGCCCGGGATGCGGCTGCACGAGCTGTCGGTCGCCCTCGACGCGCCGAAATCCTCGGTGTTCGGCCTGGTCAAGGGCCTGGTGTCGACCGGATACCTGATCGAGGCGGACGGCACGTACCGCCTCGGCCCCGCGCTGGGAAACCTGCTCACCGGCGGCCTGCCCGGCATCGCGACCGCGGCCCGGCCCGCGCTGGAGGAACTGCGCCGCCGCTTCGGCGAGACGGTGATGCTCGGCGCCGCGGTCGGCGATTCGCTGATCTACGTGGACGCGGTCGAGTCCGAGCAGCCGATCCGGTACTCCGCGCCGCTGCGCACCCGGCGGCCGCTCTACCCGCCGAGCGCGGGCAAGATCTTCCTCGCGCACTGGTCGGCGCGCCGCCGCGAGGCGTATCTGAAGTCCGTGCTTCCCGATGCCGACCGCGTGCAGGCCGCGATGGCCGAACTCGAGACCGTCCGCGCCGAGGGGGTCGCGCTCAACCGCGGCGAAACGCTGCCCGACGTGAGCGCGGCGGCCCGGCCGATCCTGGTCGACGGGGAGGTCGTCGCGGCGATCGCGGTCGCGGGCCCGACCACGCGGATTTCCGGACGGCTGCCCGAGATCGGCGACGCACTGGCCGGCATCACGGCGGCGGTCGTCCAGCGCTGGGAAGCCGCGCGCCAAAGCTGAACGCTCGTGCGCGCCGATCGCGGTGAGAACCGTGATCAACACTCACGACACCCTTGACCGGTGTGTCGGCGGTCTCTTAGCATCCGGATATACGCATCAAGCGTTCTCAAATACGCACGCAACGGCGCGCGCCGGCTGGCTTCCGCTCGCCTGTGCCCCAGTTCCGGAGAGCAGGACCATGCCCAGTGTGGTGAACGACAGCGTTGGCACGACCCGGAAAGCCCCGCGCGGAGTCGGGGTGGCGGTGGTCGTCGGCTCCGCGCTCGAGTGGTTCGACTTCTACCTCTACGCGTCGATGGCCGCGCTGGTGTTCGGGCACGTCTTCTTCCCGCCGGGCAACGACGCGACCGCGACGATGGCCTCGGTCGCGACCTTCGCCGTCGGCTTCCTGGCCCGGCCGATCGGCGGCATCGTGTTCGGCGCGCTCGGCGACCGGATCGGCCGGAAAAAGGTGCTGTCCTGGACGTTCGTGCTGATGGGCGTTTCCTCGGCGGGAATCGGGCTGCTGCCCAGCTACGCGAGCGCCGGGCTGCTCGCGCCGGTGCTGCTCGTGGTGCTGCGGCTGTTGCAAGGGCTCGGCGCGGGCGCGGAATTCGGCGGCGCGATCGCGGTCGCTTATGAGCACGCGGATCCGCGCAAACGCGGGCGGCAGGGTTCGTGGCCCGCGCTGGGCGTGAACGTCGGGCTGCTCGTTTCGTCGCTGGCCGTCGCCGGACTGACCACTTTGGACAAGGAATTCCTGCACGGCTTCGGCTGGCGGATCCCGTTCCTGGCGAGTTTCCTGCTGGTCGGCGTCGGACTGTGGGTGCGCCGCCGGGTGCCGGAAACGCCGGAGTTCGAGAAGATGGTGCAGCGCAAGGAAAACCGCCCGCGCGGATGGGCGAACCGGCCGCTGGTGAAGCTGTTCCGCAGCGATTGGCGTGCGCTGGCCGTGGTCATGGTGATCACCATCGGCTACAACGGCGTCAGCTATGTGTTCAAGACGTTCTCGCTCGCCTATCTGACGAATTTCCGCGGTGTCCCGGCGAATATCGGCGCACTGGGGATCAGCATCGCGAGCGGGGTGGCGATCGTGACGGTGCCGATCGCCGGCTGGATCAGCGACCGCGTCGGAGCGAAAAAGGTCGTGGTCGCCGGAGCGGTGGCGACCGGGCTGCTGGCGTTCCCGTTCTTCTGGCTGCTGGACACCGGAACCAGCTGGTTCATCTGGCTCGGCCTGGTGATCGCGACCGGCATCGTGGTGCCGGCGATGCTGTCGGCGCAAGGCGCGTTCCTGGCCAAGCAGTTCCCGGCAGAGGTCCGATCGACCGGCCTCGGCACCGGGCGCGAGGTCGGGGGAGCGGTGTCCGGCGGGCTCGCGCCGCTGGCCGCACTGGCCATTGTGGAGGCATCCGCGACGCACGCGACCTGGGGCGTTTCCCTGCTGTTCGTCGCGGGTGCGCTGTGCATCGGGATCGGCGCGCTGGCCGATCAGAGCCGCAGCGCACTCAACTGAGCCGCGGCCACCGACGGGTCTTCGGCAGGGCAGCGCCATAGACGGCATCGGCGACCGAGCGCTTCAGGTTCGCGCAGTGATGCAGGACGTGGGCCGGAAACCCGTTGCCGGACGGACGTTCCGGCGGTTTCTCGGCCCCGGCCGCCACGAGCGTCCACCCGGAACCGAGTTCGATGAGGCTCCGGTGTTTCGTGGTGTAGTACTCCGGCGAAACGTCGAAAGCCACGCCGGTCGCCCCCGCCGCGGCGGCGACCAGATGCAGGTGGAAGCGGCTGGAGAGCCACGTCTGCCCGGGCGCGAGCGGCAGGCCGCGATGCCACACGTCGCGGAACGGGTGGAACTCCGCGCCCGGGAGTTCGTGTTCCAGCAACGCGAAAACCTCGCGGTCGACGCGCGGAATCCCTTCCACCACCGCGAGTTCGCCCGGCGGCAGTCGCCACGCGCGCACCAAGTCGAGCACCTGCGCGGCGAGCACGGACGTCGGCTCGGTGCCGATGTCGGACTGTACACAAAGGACGAACTCGCGCGACGTCGGTGTCGTCGGCGGATGCGGGTCGAGAAAGACGTCGTCACAGGTCCGTTCGACAGCCGCGACCCCGTGCAGGAGTTCGGCGGAAGGATCGTCGCGGACGTCGACGACGTCGAACCGTTCGGCGAGCGCGCGCAGCAGTCCGGCGGCGCCCGGCGGGAACGGGACGAAACCCTGTCCGGTCATCGCCGAGCGCGCGCCGGAACGCTGTGCGGCCGCGGCCGCCCCGGCGACCAAGCCGAGGTGCCGCGGCCACAACGCGTTGACGTAGCCGCCGCCGATCAAATGCACGACGTCGAGCCGGCCGAGCAATTCGATCCCCGCGTCCCAGCGCGGCGCGCGACCAGGGTCGTGCACCGCGCTTTGCACCCAGGACGCGACTTCCCACGGATCATCCGACGGGGCTTCGCCGCACAGCCGCCACAAAGTGTCGGTGCAGCGCAGCCGCGGGTGCAGGTCGCCGAACAAATGCTGGGCCGGTCCCGGCGAATGCGTGTCGAGCCAGACCTCGGCGTCCGGTTCGGTGCGGGCCAAGCGGCGGATCCAGGCCGCGGCGATCAGTTCGTCGCCGAAGTTCGGATACCCGCTCGGCCCGACCAGATAGTGCCGGCGGGGAGCAGGGGCACGGGTCACGAAGCGACGCTGAGCTGCGTGTCCAACGCCTGTTCGCCCTGCGCCTTTTCGCTGCCGCTCGGCTCGGCCTGCACGCGGTCCTTGGCGACGCCGTCGCCCTCGAGCGCGGTCGTGATCGCCTGCGCGCGCTCTTCGGAAAGCTTCTTCGCCTTTTCCGCGTCCGGGTAGCCGGCGTGGGTTTCGACCTTCAGCTTGACATCGTTGCCCTGCATGGCTTTCGCGATCGCGGCGAGGCCTTCCTTGGCCTTGGCGGTGAGTTCCGCCTTCTCCGGCTCGAACTTGATCGGCGAGGCCTGCGCGGCCTGCTGGATCGCGGCGGTGACCTGCTGTGCGGCCGGGCCGTTCTGCCCGTTCGCGCCGTCCGCTCCGTTCTGGCCGGACGCGCCGTTCTGCCCGGCGTCGCCGGACTGGCCGGCCCCGCTGGACTGCGCGGTGTTCTGCCCGGACGCGCCGGACCCGGACGAGTCGTTCGATCCGCCCGACCCGCACGCGCTGACCAGGGCGATGACAGCTGCGGCCCCGACGACCGCCTTGACGAGTGCCCTCTGCATGAGAATTGCGCTCCTTCGGCTGGGTTCGCCGGGATCTGACCACGGGGTCAGTGCGGCGGCAACCGCGGCTCACCCGGCCGCAGGTCCGAGCAGCCGCGCGGTTTCGCGCCGTCAGCAGGGCGGGCGGCGGCTCGCGGCTTCGCTCGCCGGAACCGACATCCACCCGGGTGAGGGACCCGTTGAGTCCACAAAGGACAGTTCGGGCGGCTTCTCCGGCTGATGTATAACGCCCTATTCAGCCCGGCTTAGGCGGTTCGCCCGGCGGTGAACCGGAGGCGCGCGTCCGCTCTGTTCCGGAGTCGGACCGCTGCGGATTCCAGGGGTGCATCTCAGGGTGTTCCCCGATGTCGAGCGGTCACAGCCGCCAGCATGCTGAGCGATGTGACCCTCATAACGCGGAAGCCCATGGCGACCGCACCGGTGCTCGCCGGTGCCGCCTTAGCTCTTTCGCTGGTGCCGATCCTCCTGTTGCACGTGGTGGCGGGCGAGATCGACCCGGTCCGCGACGTGATCAGCGATTACGTCTTCCCGCCGGGCGGGGCGGTGCTGCTCGCGGCCGCGTCGCTCGGGCTGGCGGCGGCGTCGCTGGCGGTGCGGCACGCCCTGCTCAAACAGGGGTTGCCGAAGGGCAGCCCGGAGTCGGTGCTGATCGCGTTGTGGTCGGCCGGATTGGTCGTCGCGACGTTCTTCCCCACCGATCCGACCGGGGTGGAGACGTCGTTTTCCGGTGCGGTGCACCGATATGCCGGCGCGGCGATGTTCGTGTGCCTGCCGTTGGCGGGATGGTTGCTGGCGCGCCGGCGGCCGGAAGCGAAGGCGGTGCGCTGGCTTTCCCTGGCGTCCGGGGCCGCTTCGCTCGCGTTTCTGCTGGCGCACTTGCCCTTGCTGGAGCAGTCCGTGCCCGAGTTTCTGGGGTTGTTCGAACGCGTGTTGTACGCCCTGCTCTACGCACAGCTTTTCGCTCTCACCGCGACGGCGCGAGCCGAGGTGCCCGCATGACGGTCTTCGCCATTCTGCTCGCCGCGCTCGGCGCGGTTTTCTTTTCCGTGGGCGCGCTTTTGCAGCACCGGGTGGTCACTGGACTGCCTGGTCGGCCGCGGATCGGGGAGCTGATCCGGGCGCCGCGCTGGCTCGGCGGTCTGGCGCTGCTGGGTTCGGGGGCGGGCGTGCACGCGATCGCGCTGGGCATGGCTCCGCTGACCGTCGTACAGCCGGTCGGGGTCATCGCCGTCGCGATCACCGCGATTCTCGACCGGCGACGGCGGGACCTGCCCGCGGTCGCGGTCACCATGCTCGGCGTCGGGACGTTCGTGACCGTCGCCGCGGGCAGCACCACGAGCACCGAAGTCAGTGCCGATGCCCAGGTGCGGGCGGCATTGCTGGTGCTGGGGGCCGTGGCGCTGCTGACGTTGATCGGCGCGATTTCCTCTCGTCCGTCGATCCGCGGGCTGTGTTTCGGCGCCGCCGGCGGTGCTGCCTACGGCTTCGTTTCGGTGCTGATGCGAGCGGTCGCCCTCGAAGTACGCGAGGGCACCGTCGACTTCGGCACGGCGGTGTCGGTCGCCGCGATGGCGGCGGCGCTGCTGGCCGGTGGCTGGCTCGTGCAGTTGTCCTACCGGTGCGGTCCGCCGCATCTCGCCGTCGCCTGCCTGACGGTCGTGGATCCGCTGGTCGCGGTGGGTCTCGGGGCCGGCGTGCTCGGCGAAGCCACCCACCTCGACGCGACGGCGACCGCGGTCGCGCTGACCGCCGCGGTGCTGGCGGTCGGCGGCGTCGCGGTGCTGAGCCGCAGCAAATCTTCTCCTGTCCACTCCACCAGATCGGAGCATCCTGTGAACGACGACCGGGCTTTGCGCATCGTGGTCGCCGCCGAAACCTATCCGCCGGACGTCAACGGCGCGGCGCAGTTCGCGTACCGGCTGTCGACCGGCCTCGCCGGCCGCGGGCACGAGGTGCACGTGATCACTGTCGACCCGGAGGGCCCGGCGCGCACCGAAAGAGACGGCGACGTCACGGTGCACCGCGTCCGGTCGCATCGCACCCCGTTCCACCGGACCTTCCGGATCGGCCTGCCGTGGGAAGTGAGCAAGGACGTCGCGGCGCTGCTGGACGAGCTGCGTCCGGATCTCGTGCACGTCCAGGCGCATTTCGTGGTCGGCCGGTACGTCCTGAAGCACGCCGCCGCGATGGGCGTGCCGGGGGTGGCGACGAACCACTTCATGCCGGAGAACCTGTTCGGCCACGTGCGGGTGCCGACGTGGCTGCGCGGCGCGGCTTCGCGGTGGGCGTGGCGCGACCTGACGCGAGTCTTCTCGTCGGCCCGCGTGGTCACCGCGCCGACGCCACGTGCGGTGGAACTGTTGCACGACAACGGTTTCCATCGTCGAGCGGTCGCGGTCTCTTGCGGGATCGACATCGACCGCTACCGGTTGCGCGAGGTTTCGCGGTCGTCCGACGATCCGACGGTGTTGTTCGTCGGACGGCTTGACGAGGAGAAGCGCGTGGATCAGCTGTTGCGCGCGGTCGCACTCGTGCCCGGACTGCGCGCGGAAATCGTCGGTGACGGTTCTTGCCGGGCGGAATGGGAAAAACTCGCGGGCGAACTTGGTATCGCCGACCGGGTGCGGTTCCGCGGGTTTGTGTCCGAAGAGGACTTGCTGGACGCCTACGCGGCCGCGGATCTGTTCTGCATGCCGGGAATCGCCGAACTGCAGAGCCTCGCGACGATGGAGGCGATGGCGGCTGGGAAGCCGGTGGTGGTCGCGGACGCGATGGCGCTGCCGCACCTGTGCCGTCCGGGATACAACGGCTGGCTTTTCGAACCGGGCAACGTGGGCGAGCTGGCCGAGCGGCTGCGTGCGGTCCTCGCCGACCCGGCGACGCTGGCGCGGATGGGGGCGGCGAGCGGCAAGATGATCGCCGGGCACGCGCTGGAGTCCACTTTGGATTCTTTCGAGGCTTGCTATGCCGAAGCGATGGGCAGGGTCGCGGCGATGCCCGCGGGGCAGGCTGCCTGAGACTGCCGGGGTGCTGGGGACTGGGGCTTGAGTCTTGGAGGCTGGGGGGGCTGGGGGGTGGCCGGGTTCGCCGGACGAGGGGAGGGATCCGGCGAACCCGGCCAGGCTTTACGCGAGAGTGATCGCGTAAAGCTGGACTCGCGGGTCGTTCGGCAGGCTCACCGACTGGACGGTCTTGCCGCTGTCCACTGTGGAGTTCATGCCGAACAGCCGCACCGGCGGCCCGTCGACACCGCTGCCCGCCTTGATGCGATGCGCCATGTCCAGCACGACAGTCGTGCCGGACGGCGTCGAACCGGCCCAGTCGCCGAACGTCACCGGGAGGTCCGCGCTCGATCCGTCACTGTAGTGCACGGTGAGCGAGGTGGACACCGGCCCGTTGTGCGACGAGCCGATCACCTGGACCGCTTGATGCTTTCCAGCGGGCAGCAGCAACGATTGCCCGCGTGCTTCCACGAAATTCGACACTGTCCCGTTAGGATCTGGCGCGGCGTAGGTTACTCCGTTGTGGACGAACGTTCCGGCTGGCGGCATGAGTGCGGCGTCGTAGCTCCAGCCGCTGCCGTCGAAGTTGCCTTCCGCGGACGCGGCGACAGTGGCGGTGCCGTCGTGGTTGCGGTCGTGGCCGAGATCGACGGCGCACTGCGTTCCGGACGTCGTCGCGCACACCGTCGGTTCACGGACCTCAATGCTCGCGGCGCGGGTGACGGTGTTCGCTCCCGGACCAGATGCCTTGACCTGCACCGAATACGTCCCGACTGGAGTGTCTTTCGGAACGGTTACCGTGATTGGTGCGGTCTTCTGCGTCGGCAGCCGGAAGGACCACAGCAGCTGCAACGGTTCGGTCTGCACTCGCCAGCCGGACGGTGCCGACGCAGTCACGAAGACCGGCTGGGCACCGGGATTCTGCCCGAGCACGTCGAGGTTCAAGTGGACAGTCTGCGCCGCGGATTGCTGTGGCAGTACTACGGAACTAGGACGGAGCGTCGCGTCCACATGCCGCCGGAGATCACCCGAGGCCTTGTTCACCGACGGCGGTTCCGTGCCCGGCTGCGTACCCCAGCGTGACGGCTTCGCGCCGACCTGATAGGCGAGCTTTCCGCCGTGCGCGACCGTGGACCAGTCGAGCCAGGTCTGCCGGACGTCCCGGCCGTTGAGCGAAACGCTTTGCACGTAACGGTTCGTGTCGCTCGCGCCCGGTGCGGTGACCGTGAGCGTGCCGCCCTGCTTGCCCTCGTACTGTCCGATCCGGACAGTCGCCGATTCGAACTGCGGGCTCGACACGGCGAGGAAGTTCGCGCCGCTCATCGTCGGGTACAGGCCGAGCGACGAGAAGACGTACCAGGCGGACATCGTGCCGAGGTCGTCGTTGCCGGTCATGCCGTCCGGGCCGGTGGTGAACAACGTCATCGCCGCGCGGACGACCGTCGCGGCTTTCGCCGGCGCGCCGACCCAGTTGTACATGTAGGGCGACAGGAGGTCGGGTTCGTTGTTGGGGTTGTAGGTGGCCTTGGCGTAATAGTCGTACGGGCTGGCGATCCAGTCCTTGCGCGCGGTTCCCGCCGGGTCCTTGAGCAGGTTGTCGTAGGCGAAGAAGGAGTCGAGCCGCTTCTCGGTGGCCCGCTTGCCGCCCATCAGCTCGGTGAGTCCTGCCGGATCCTGCGGGACGAGCCACTGGTACTGGTACGCACCGCCCTCGTGGAACTGGTGATCGGCGTCGACCGGGTCGTACGGCGTGAGCCAGGTGCCGTCCGTGGTGCGCGGCCGGAACTGCTTGTCGGCGGCGTTCCACACATTGCGGTACCACTGGCCGCGATCGGCGAACACGCGTGCGTCGGCCTTGTGCCCCAGACCGTTGGCCATTAACGCGAGCGCGGCGTCAGCAGCGGCATACTCCATCGTCGCCGAGGTCGGGTGCTCGCAGTCGTTGTCGCCGCCCTTGTCCGCACAGTCCTTCCCGAGCGCGAGCCCGCTCGGGATGTAGCCACGGTCGTTGTAGTAATTCACGCCCGAGCGCCCGTTGTACGGCGAATCAGCAGGCGGCGTGCTGGTCGCGTTCTTCTTTAACAGCCCATACGCCTCGTCCTCGTGACCGGTTAACAACCCCTTCGACCAGGCCTCGACAAGGAATGGCGTCACTGGATCGCCAGTCATGATGTTGGTCTCGGAGCCCGCCAGCGCCCATCTCGGCAACCAGCCGCCGTCGCGGCCGATCGCCAGCACCGACAACGCGACATCCCTGGCCACCTGCGGTTCCAGCATCTCAAGCAACTGGTTCTGCGGCCGATACGTGTCCCAAAGCGAGAAGTTCTGATACGGCGTATAACCGCTGGCCCGATGCACCTTGCCGTCGAAACCGGCGTAGTCGCCGCTGACGTCTCCGGCCAGGTTCGGGTGCAGCTGCGCGTGATAGAGGGAGGTGTAAAACGCGGTCTGCCGTTCGGCGCTGCCACCGCTGATCTTGATCGCCCCGAGCCGGTCCGCCCACTGCTTCCGCAACGCGGCGCGGGTGGCGTCGAAGTCGTAGCTGTCGCCGGTTTCCGCTGTGAGATTTTCACGCGCGCCGGCGAGACCGGTGTAAGAGAGTCCCACCTTGAGGACGACGTCGTGATCAGCGGCAGCGTCGAAGCTGACCCACGCGCCGTTGCCGCCGGTCCCCGAAGCGTCCCGGCTGCCGGCGGTGCGGGTGGTGCCGCGCCAGGTGCCGTAGGAGGCGAAGGGCCGGTCGAAAGTGGCGGTGAAGTAGACGGTGTGCTCGTCGTGCCCAGCGCAGAACCCGTCGGCGCGCACGCGCCCCTCGAGCGTCCGGTCGCCGACGACGTGGATTTCGGAATCCTTCACCGACTGGTTCGCTTGGCCGGTGTTAAACAGAACATTGGCCTGCCCGGCGGATGAAAATGAATAACGCTGCCACCCGGTACGCGGGGTAGCGGTCAGCTCGGCGTTGACGCCGTACTTCTTCAGCCCGACGCGGTAGTAGCCGGGCTCGGCCTTCTCGTCGTCGTGGCGGTACTCGGATTTGTAGACGTTCTTGTCGACCGACTCGACGGCCCCCGTGGTCGGCATGACCGGCAGCTCGCCCATGACGCCGCAGCCGACGCCGGAGAGGTGGGTCTGGCTGAAGCCGTAGATGGAGTTCTGCTGGTAGTCGTAGCCGCCCTGGCCGCCAGTGTCGGGGCTGACCTGGACCATGCCGAAGGGCGCGCTGGCTCCGGGAAACGTGTTGCCGAAGTTCTGCGTGCCGACGAACGGATTGACCAGCGAAACCGGATCAGCCTCCGCCGGGGCCGCGCTCGCGGCGGTGGCGTTCACGACCCCGGACACCAGCCCGGCCGCGAGGAACACCGCGGCCATCCGTCTCTTCTGCGACCCCATGGACGCGTACCTCCCAGGCTGACAACGTTGTCATCACGCGAACCGGCACGCAGGCGACCGGCTGGTGAGCAGCTTGTCACCCCGCCGGGGGTTTGAGAAGCCCGACAACGGGACAGGTTCCGTCCCGCTCGCCGGGGATCCGGCTGGTGACCGGGGGAAGGCGGCAGACCGCTGACATCGGCCTTAAGCGGCGACGCCACGGCCCGCTGAGCGTCCACAAAGGACGCCAGAACCGCCGAAGTGCCCGATTGATGCCCGCATGACCATGGCAGAAGGTCCGTGAAGGGAACCCTGAGGGAATCAGAGTCCGTGAAGGTTCCCCTCACGGACGACCCGACCCCGCGCTCGCCGACCCGCGCGGCTCTGGCTTCTGGTGGGGGTGCCGCGAGACCACAGCTCCCCGCCCAGCCCGAAGCGCCTCACCCGCCCCAGCCTCACCCGCCCCAGCCTCACCCGCCCCAGCCTCACCCGCCCCAGCCCAGCCCGTCACTCCCCGCTCACCGCACCGTCACCCGCCCCCGGCAACCGCAACACCGCCCGAGCCCCGCCCCCCTCCAGATTCCCGAACTCCAGCTCCGCCCCCAGCACCCGAGCCTGCGCCACCGCGATCGTCAGCCCCAGCCCATGCCCGCCGCCCCGAGAATCCTCCCCAGTCCGGAACCGCGCAGGACCCTCCCGCAGCAGCACCTCCGGATACCCCGGCCCCCGATCGGACACCACCACACACCGGCCACTCACCTCCACCGTCACCGGCGGCGCCCCGTGTTTCGCCGCGTTCGACAGCAGGTTCGCCAGGATCCGTTCCAGCCTCCGGGGATCCGTCCGGACCCGGACCGAAGCCGGAACGACCGCGTCCGGCACCCGGCGGCGGACGAACTCGCCCAGGTCGATCTCCGCCAGGTCCGCGCGCTCGGCAGCGGTGTCCAGCCGGGCCACCTCCAGGACGTCCTCCACCAGCGAGCGCAGCGCCGCCACCCGGTCGCGGACCAACTCGGCCGGGCGTCCGGGCGGCAGCAGGCCGGCTGCGGTGACCAGGCCGGTCACGGGGGTGCGCAGTTCGTGCGCGATGTCCGCGGTGACCCGTTGTTCCGCGGCCAAGCGCGCCTGCAGTGCGTCCGCCATCGCGTCGACGGCTTGGGCGAGGTCGGCGGCTTCGTCTCGCGGGCGTGGGCCGATCGCGTCGCGCACCCGGGCGGGGGCGCCGTTCGCGACGTCCCGGGCCGCGTCGGCGGCGCGCCGGAGCCGGCGGGCCATCCCGGCGCCGAGCACGATGCCCAGCAGCGCTCCGGCGACGGTCACGACACCGGAACCGGCCAGCAGTTCCCGGTCCAAAGTGGCCAGTGCCTGCGTTTGCGCCGCGTAGCTGACCCGCACCGACACGACGTGCCCGCCGGTTTCGGCGGCCGCCCAGAGGACCGGCCCGGCCAGATAGGTCGCCCGGTTGCCGCCGCGGACGGCGTCGCGCAGGGGAGCGGGCAGGGCCGGGTCGTCGAGCTGGCCGTCGACGCCGGGGTTGCGCAGCAGCAGCTGCACCCATTCGTCCTGCGCGTGCCGTGCTTGATCGGCCTGGGTGCGCGCGAATTGCTGGTGCACCAGCAAACTCAGGGTCAGCGCGACGGCGGCGGACACGAGCGTCACCGCCGCGGTCAGCCGCCAGCGCAGGGTGGCCGGGAAGAGTTTCATGGCTCGGCGCGGAGCTTGTATCCGAAGCCCCGCACGGTCTGCAGCCGGTCTTGGCCGATTTTCACCCGCAGCCGCTGCACGTGGACGTCGACCACTCGCGTGTCGCCGCCCCACGCGTAATCCCACACGCTGGCCAGCAGGGTGTCCCGGCTGAGCACGGTGCCGGGCGAGTCGGCGAAGCGCAGCAGCAGGCGCAGTTCGGTCGGGGTCAGGTCGACCGGGCGGCCGGCTCGGCGCACTTCCAAACCGCTGCGGTCGATTTCGACGTCGCCGAACCGGACGAGCGCGTCTTCCTCGGGGCCGGACCAGCCGCTGCGCCGGAGCACCGCTTCGATCCGCGCGATCAGCACCGAGGTGTCGAACGGCTTGGTGACGTAGTCGTCGGCGCCCGCTTCGAGCCCGAGCACGACGTCGACCGCGTCGTCGCGGGCGGAGACCATCAGCACCGGCGTGCGGCTTTCCTCGCGGATCCGGCGGCACAGGCTGACGCCGTTGAGCCCGGGCAGCATCACGTCGAGCAGGGCCACGTCCGGCGGCCGCGCGCGGAACCGGTCGAGCCCGGCCAGTCCGTCCGCGGCGGTCGAGACCTCGAATCCGGCGCGTTCGAGCGCGAGCTGCGTCGCCTCCCGGATCACGTCGTCGTCCTCGACGATCAGCACCCGCGTCACGGTCCCTCCGGGGAGAAACCGGCGCCGGTCCAGCGGTAGCGGGCCACCCCGTTGTGCGGTCCGGTCGCCGACATCGTGGCCAGCTGCCCGTCGAGCACGGTCAGCAGGGCGCCGGAGTTCTCCAGTTTGAACAGCTGTTTGCCGCCGACGGTGTAGACATAGCCGCCGAGATACGCGCTGACCGGCACGCCCGCCGCGCCGCTGCTGCCGGTTCCCGGGGCTCCGGCCGCGCCGCACGGGTACACGTTCACCACCACGTCGGTCTCACCGGTCAGCTCGTAGTAGGCGGTTTTGACGGGATACTCCCCGGCGATCGCGGCGTCCGGACACGGTCGCAGCGCCGCTTTCGTCCGCGCGCTGACCGTCGGGTCCGCGAGCAGCAGGGCGACCGCGTCCACGGTCGGCCCGCGCGGGGTGCTCGCCGGTGCCGTGGTCGCGGCTGCCGGTTGAGCAGGGCCGGAAATGCGCACACCGTCCACAGTGGAGCAAGCGGTGAGCGACAGCAAGGCGACCCCCGCCAGCACTGTCCTCCGCATGCTTTGCACAGTACGCATTTTGCCGTCCGCGCGCCGCTCGGGGAGCGCTGTTACAAGACCGATGGGTTTCCTCCGGACAGCCGCAACGCGGTCCGGGCGCGCCGGTGATCCGCGGTTCCTACCTTGGCGGTGAACTGACAAGGGAGAGGAGTCCGATGAGGACGGAAACGGTGCCGGACCCGGTGGAAACCCGGGTGCCGAAAGGACGGCTGCTGGGCGTGGACGCGGTCCGCGCGCTGGCGATCGTGGGGGTGTTCATCGAGCACTTCTTCGCGAGCGGCTGGCTGCACGGCGGCCCGCCGGACCAGGCTCCGGACTTCCTGACCTGGCTGAACGTGCAGACCTCGTCCCGGGCGATGAGCCTGTTCGTGCTGCTGTTCGGGCTGTCCGCGGCGCTGATGACCGGCGGCACCGCCCCGGCCGCCGGCAACGAGCGGTGGCGCGCCCGCGGCCGCCTCGCCGTCCGGGCGGTGGTGCTGTTCCTGCTCAGCCTGGCGATCGACGAGTACGGCGCGTCGGTGATCGGGTACTACGCGATCATCATGATCCTCCTGCTGCCGCTGACCCGGCTGCGCGCGCGGACGTTGTTCGTCCTGTCCGGAATCGCGGTTCCGGCGATGACGCTCTACGCGTATTGGGTGCTCAACGCCCACTCCGACTGGATGCGGGGCGAAACGGCGAGCGGGCTCGCGATCTTCGGGCATCCCGAGCAGTGGGGCGAGTTCCTCAAGGGGATGGTGCTGACCGGCGGCGGCTTCCAGGTCGCGTACGGCCTGCCGCTGGCGCTGGCGGGGATGGCGATCGGCCGGCTCGACCTCCGTGCGCACCAGATCCGGATCCGCTTGCTGTACACCGGGTTCGTGCTCGCCACCGCCTCGATCCTCGTCTCCTGGATCGCCACCTATCCGCTGGGCGGAGCCGACGCGATCGCGACGACCCCGCCGCCGGACATGCCGTGGCAGGTGCTCCTGGCGATGCCCCCGGACGGATCGCTGTACGCCACCAGCCCGCTCGGCATCGTGCTCATGATCGGCGTCGCGATGGTGCTGCTCGGCGGGTTGCTGATCGTGCTGGACCGGCCGCTCGGCCGTCGCCTGCTGTGGCCGCTCGCTGCCGCCGGCGGGATGGCTTTCACCTGGTACGCGGCGCATTTCGCGGTCCTGAAGCTGGTGCCGAAGCCGTACTCCTTCGTGTTCCTGGTGACGGTCGTCGCGGTGATGCTGGCCGCGTCGGTGGCGTGGCGGCACTGGCGGCGGCGCGGTCCGCTGGAATGGCTGGTGCACCGGGCGACGCTGCTCGTGCCGTGAGTTTCAGCGGGCGCGGGGTCCGGCGGTTTCGCGGATCCCGCGCAGCACCGTGACCAGGGTGATCACGGCGGCCAGCATGATGTAGAACGCCGGGGACAGCTTGTAGCCGGTGGCGGCGACGAGCCAGGTCGCGATGTACGGCGCGGTGCCGCCGAAGAGCGAAACCGCGATGTTGTACGGAATCGCGATCGCGCCGGAGCGGATGCGCGGCGGGAACAGTTCGGCCATCGCCGCGCCCGCGGCCCCGTCGTAGGCGGCGATCAGCAGGCCGAGCAGCACCATCCCGGCGACGGCGAGCACCGGATTGCCCAGCGACATCAGCAGCAGCGCGGGCCAGGTCAGCACGACGAACCCGGCGGTGCTCGCGATGAGCAGCGGTTTGCGGCCGACCCGGTCGGACAGCGCGCCGGCGACCGGGACGGCCGCGGCCACGACGGCGAGGCACACGGTGGCCGCGACGAACGATTCGGTTTTCGTGAAGTGCAGCGTTTTCTGCAGGTAACTCGGCATGAACGTCTGCAGCGTCCAGTGCGCGACGCCCTTCACCACGACCAGTCCGGCCAGCACCAGCATCGCCCGGCCACCGGTGCGGAAGGAGTCCCGCAGCGGGCTTTCGGCAACCTGGCCGGTGCGTTCGAGGTCGCGGAACTCCGGTGTGTCGGTGAGCCGCGTCCGCAGGTACAGCCCGGCCAGGCCGAGCGGAAGCGCCAGCAGGAACGGCAGCCGCCAGCCCCACTCGGACATCGTCGCGTCGCCGAGCGTCGCGGTGAGCAGCAGCGCCAGCCCGGAGCCGACGACGAAGGCGGCGAAGCCGAAAGTGTTGGAGAAGCTGGTGTAGTAGCCGCGACGGTTCGGCGGCGCGAACTCGTAGAGGACGGTGACCGCGCTGGACGTCTCGCCGCCCGCCGCGAAGCCCTGCACCAGCCGGGCTAGCACGAGCAGCACCGGGGCGAGGGTGCCGACTGCCTGGTGCGTCGGCAGCACGCCGATGGCGAACGTCGACAGCGACGTTGCCAGCACGACGATCGCGAGCACCCGCTGCCTGCCGATGCGGTCGGCGAGCGGGCCGAAGAACAGCCCGCCCAGCGGCCGGATCACGAACCCGGCGGCGAACACCGCGAACGTCGACAGCAGTGCCGCGGTGGCGTCGCCGTCGGCGAAGAAGTTGTCCGCGATGGAGGCCGACAGCGTGCCGTAGAGGCCGACGTCGAACCACTCCACGAAGTGGCCGGCCCCGGCGGCGAACACCACCTTGCGCGGCGAAACCCTTGCCGGCGCGTCTGTTCCCAAAGCAGTCATGACGGACCTCGTTGTCTGTCGGCGAGGTCCGTGAAGGGAACCCTGAGGGAATCAGAGTCCCTCAGGGTTCCCCTCACGGACGGGCGGGGGAGGGAGTGTGGGCGGGGCCGAGGTAGCCGAGCCCGATGCTGACCGTGTCGGCCGCCTCGACGACGAGCGCGCCGAGTTCGGCCTCGCGTTCGTCCAGCGCGATGGCGGAAAGCGCGCCGGACAGCGAAATCGCGGCGGCGATCTCGCCGGTGTGGTCGCGCACCGGGGCGGCGATGCAGGCCCGGCCCAGCGCGAGTTCTTCGATCTCGGTCGTGTAGCCGCGCCCGGCGGAGGTCGCCAGGTCGGCGCCGAGCGCGTCGAGGGTGGTGTGGGTGTGCGAGGTGAACCCGGGCAGCGGTTCGGCGCCGAGCAGTTCGGCGCGCTGCTCGGCGGTGGTGCCGAGCAGCAGGCTCTTGCCCATGCCGGTGGCGTGCAGCGGATTGAGCTGTCCCATCAGCGAAAACGACTTCTGGGCCAGCTGGCCCTCGACGTTCAGCAGGTAGAACAGCGACGCCCCGCGCCGCACCGCGACGTTCGCGCCCAGCCCCAGTTCCCACGCCAGCCGCTGGGCGACCGGCCGGGCCTGCCGGTAGATCGGGTCGTTGTTGAGCGCGATGCCCGCCATGGTCAGCACCGCCGGGCCCAGCTCGTACAGCTGGCTCACCGGATCGCGCCGCACCAGCTCGGCCGCTTCGAGCGTCGCGAGCAGCCGCGAGGTGGTGGACACGCCCAGCCCGACCTCCGCCGCCACGTCGGACACACGCAGCGCGGGACGGCCGGGGGTGAAGGCGCGGAGCACCGCCGAGGCCCGCTCGACGCTCTGATTGCCGCCAGTCTCGGAAACCATGGTCCTGAGTATGGGTAGCAGTTGCATATTTCGCAAGTGGCGTGCAAAAGTTGGCTGCGAGTTCCTGAATACTGGTGCTGGAGGGCTGCATGCGCATTGCCGACGTCACGACCTACGTGCTCAAACCCGCTGGACGGCAGGCCTATCTCGGCGCGCTCGAGGACGGCAGCGAACTGGGCGCGGACCAGGGCTACGTCGTGCGCGAGCCATGGCGCAGCCTCTACTCCGGCCGGTTCGAGACGATGCTGGTGAAGATCACCGCGGACGACGGCACCGCCGGCTGGGGCGAGGCGCTCGCCCCGGTCGGCCCGGAAATCGTCGCGACGATCGTCGACCGGCTGCTGGCCGGCTGGCTGCGCGGCCGCGAACTGACCGGGCCGCGCCCGCTCTGGCACGGGCTGCGCGACCTGATGCGGGAGCGCGGCCACCTCGTCGGGCACCAGGCCGACGCGCTCGCCGCGGTCGACATCGCGCTGTGGGATCTTTTCGGCAAGCTGACCGGGCAGTCGGTCGCGCAGTTGCTCGGCGGCGCGCACCGCGACCACGTCGGCGTCTACATCTCCGGCCTCGCCCGCTCCACCGACGAGGAACGCGCCGCGCTCGCCGCGGACTGGGCACGCCACGGCGCGCGGCGGGTGAAACTGGCCGCGGGCAAGGGAATCGAGGCCGACCTGGCGACGTTCGACGCGGTTGCTGCGGCCGCGCCGGAGATGAAGATCGCGCTCGACGCGCACTGGGCGTACCGGATCGGCGAGGCCGTCGAGCTGGGCCGCGAACTGGACCGCCGTGGTGCGTTGTTCTTCGAGGCGCCATTGGTTCCCGAAGACGTCGACGGGCACTGTGAATTGTCCTCACGGATCACGACGCCGGTCGCGGTCGGCGAGGCGATGCGCAACCGCTACGAGTTCGCCGACTGGCTCGGCCGTCGCGCGCTGCGGCTGGCGCAGCCGGACGTTGCGCGCACCGGCATCACCGAGGCGATGTCCATTGTGGAACTCACCTCGGCGTATCACGTTCCGGTGGTCTGCCACCATTCCGTCGGCCTCGGCGTCTCGCTCGCGGCCGGGATCCACGTGACGGCGGCGAGCGCGGACTCGCCGTATTTCGAGTACCAGCCCGACACGATCCCGGTGGCACAAAGCATCCTGCGCACCCCGCTGACCGCGGGCCCCACCGGCTTCGCGGTGCCGGACGGGCCGGGGCTGGGCATTGACGTCGATGCTGATTCGGTTGCCGCACTTGCGAAGGAGAGCTGACCCTGTGCCGAACCCGCCGATCGGGCTCATTCCCATCCTGGCCACCCCGTTTACCCCGGACGGCGCGCTCGACCTGGCGTCGCTGCGCTCGCTGGTCGAGTTCGAGCTGTCCGCGGGCGCGGACGGGCTCGCCGTCTTCGGGATGGCGAGTGAAGGTTTCACACTGTCCGCCGCGGAACGTGAGCAGATTTTGCACGAGGTGCGCGCCGCGGCCGGCCGGGACGTGCCGGTGGTCGCCGGGGTCAATGCGACCGGCATCGCCCCGGCGCTCGAACAGGCGCGGCTCGCGGCGGACGGCGGCGCGGACCAGATCATGGTCCTGCCGCCGTTCCTGGTGAAGCCCGGACCTGGTCAGGTGGCGGAATTCTTCGCCGAGGTCGCCGCGCGGGCGGACGTGCCGGTGATGATCCAGGACGCTCCCGGCGTCACCGGGGTGCCGATCGATCCGGCGGCGGTCGCGGCGCTGGCCGGGGTCGAGGGCATCACGTCGATCAAGGTCGAGTCGCCGCCGACCCCGGTCAAGGTCGCCGCCGTGCGCGATTTCGGGCTCGCGGTGCTGGGCGGGCAGAACGCGCAGGCGCTGATCGAGGAGTACGACAACGGCGCCGTCGGGACCATGCCTGCTTGCGAGTTCACAGATTTGCTGCGGGTCGTGTTAACCGATCTCACCGCCGGCCGCCGGGCCGAGGCGCGCGCGGGATTCGCGCGGCTGCTGCCGTTGATCCACCTCGGCGTGCGGCCGGGGCAGGCGTGGGCCGTGCACAAGGAAATCCTGGTGCGGCGGGGGATCATCGCGTCGGCAACCGTCCGGCTGCCCGCCCGGCCGCTCGACGCGGTCACCGCCAAGGCGTTGAACGAGATTCTCGAAGAGCTGGCGTGGTAGTGCGATCGGTTGTCATCATCGGCGGTGGCTCGGAGATCGGGATCGCCATTGCCGAGGCCTTCGCTGGCGACCGGGTGATCGGCGCCGGTTTGACGGCGACGGACCACCCGGCGTACGCGGACTTCGTGGTCGCCGATGCGTCCACTTCGGACGGTGCGGACGCGATTATCCAGCACGCCGGGGCGGTGGACGTGCTGGTGCTGGCCGCTGCTGCCCAGCCGGTCGCGGCGGCCGTCGACACCACTGACGCACAGTGGCATGCGGCGATCGCGAACACGCTGGATGCGGCGTTCTACCCGGCCCGGGCGGCGTTGCGGGTGCTGCCGCCGGGCGGGTCGATCGTCGCGGTGACGTCGGTGAACGGGTTTCTCGCCGCGCCGGGGCTGCCCGGATACGCGGCGGCGAAGTCCGGAGTGGACGGTCTGGTCCGGCAGCTGGCGCTCGAGTACGGGCCGCGCGGCATCCGGGTGAACGCGGTCGCGCCGGGGATGATCGGCGCGACCGGCCTGGAGCGGGTGACCGAGGGATATCCGCTGGGCCGCACGGGCACTGCCCGGGAGGTGGCGGACGCGGTGGAGTTTCTGGCGTCGGAGCGGGCGTCGTTCGTGACCGGGGTGGTGCTGCCGGTCGACGGCGGGTTGTCGATCGCTTCTCCGGCGGCGTTTCTGCGGCCGGATTTGCGGGCGCGGTTCTTGCCGGGTTAGGGAGTGGCTGGCTCCTGTCGGTGGGTGGCTGGCCAGGTGCAGCGGACCGCTGCGGTGTTGGTGCGGCCGGATCTCCGCGCGCGGTTCTGGCCGGGCTGGCGAGTGGCTGGCTCCTGTCGGTGGGTGGCTGGCAAGGTGCAGCGGACCGCTGCGGCGTGGGTGCTGCTGGTTGACGGCGGGTTGTCGGTTGCTTCGCCAGCGGCGTTCCTGCGGCCGGATCTCCCCGCGCGGCTCCTGCCGGGCTAGCGAGTGGCTGGCTCCTGTCGGTGGGTGGCCGACAAGGTGCAGCCGACTGCCGCGGCGTAGGTGCTGCCGGTCGACGGCAGGCTGTCGATCGCTTCCCCGGCGGCGTCCCCGCGGCCAGATCTCCCCGCGCGGCTCCTGCCGGGCTAGCGAACGGCCGGCTCCCGTCGGCGGGTCGCCAGCAAAGTGCAGCCGACCGCCGCGGCGTAGGCGAGGGCGACGATCGTCATCGGGACGCTCAGCGACATCGTCGAGCCCGCGGTGAGCAGCGTGCCGAGCACCGCGGTGCCCAGTGCGCCGCCGGTTTGCCGGGCGGTGTTCAGCACTCCGGCGGCCAGCCCGGTGTGCTCCTCGGGCGGCGTTGACATCGCGACCGACGTCATCGCGGGCATCGCGATCGAGCAGCAGCACAGCACCACGCCGCCCGCCACCACCAGCGGCGGGGAACCGGCCGCGGCCAGCAGGACGGCGCCGAGTCCGGCGAGGCTGAAGCCGATCAGCATCGGGACCCGGGGGCCGAAACGCGCGGTGAGGCGTCCGCTCGCGGTGGCTCCGATGCCGATCGCGACGGTGAGCGGGAGCGTCAGCATGCCGGTCGCGAACGCGGACTGGTGCAGCGGTCCCTGCAGGTACAGCGACAGGCAGAGCAGGGTGCCGTAGAGGCAGAAGTTGAAGATCAGCCCGGCGGTGCTCGCGGCCGAGAACGGACGGGACGAGAAGATTTCCAGCGGCAGCATCGGATCGCGCCGGTGCCGCTCGACCAGGACGAACGCGAGCCCGGTCAGCAGGCCGGCGGCGATCAGCGGGAGGGCCCAGCCGGACTGGCCGACCTGGATCAGCCCGCCGGCGAGCGCGGACAGTGCGACGGTGCCGAGAACGAGCCCGTACGGGTCGAGGCGACGGTTCCCCGGCACCGATTCGACGACGTAACGGCTGGTCAGCACCACGGCGAGAACGGCGAACGGCACGTTGACCCAGAAGATCGCGCGCCAGTCGGCGAGCGCGATGAGCACCCCGCCCGCGACCGGGCCGGTCGCCAGGCCGATCGCCGCGATGCCGCCCCACAGGCCGAGCGCGTGCGCCCGTTCCCGGGGCTCGGGAAACTGCCGGACGATCAGCGCGAGGGAACACGGAAGCAGCGCCGCCGCGCCGACGCCCTGCACGGTCCGCGCGACGATCAGCACCGGAATGCTCGGCGCCAGCGAACACAGCGCGGATCCGACGCCGAACACGACCGTGCCCAGCACACAGACCCGCCGCGACCCGTAACGGTCGCCGAGCGAGCCAGCGGTGAGCATCCCGGCGGCGAGGGCGATGGTGTAGCTGGCGATCACCCACTGCTCGCCGCCCAGCCCGCCGCCGAGATCGCGCCGGATGGCTTCGACGGCGACGTTCACGACGGTCGCGTCCAGTTGGACGATGAAAAAAGCCAGGCACAGCGCGATCAGGGCGAGCCGTTGCCTGGGTGCGGTGGTGGTTGCGGTCACCAGGCGATGGTGGCCCGGGAAAGGTTCGGCGGGGGCCGAAGTGTCAGAGGTACGGCCGCTGCTTCCGCTTCTCGTCCGCATAAGCCGCGTAAGCCGCCCGCGTAGAGTCCAAATCGGACACTTCGCTCACCGGCACCTCCCACCACGCCGACCCGGGCGGATTGGGCGCGAGCGGATCGGTCTCCACATGCACGACCGTGGTCACCGGATTCGCCTTTGCCTGCTTCAGTGCCGCCTTGAATTCCTCCACAGTGGACGCTCGCAGCACTGTCGCGCCGAGGCTGGCCGCATTGGCAGCGAGATCGACTGGCAGCACGTCGCCGTCCAGCAAGCCACTGTCCGATCGATACCGGTAGGAAGTGCCGAACCGTTGCGAGCCAAGGGATTCCGACAGCGAACCGATCGACGCGAACCCGTGATTCTGCACCAGCACGATGATCACCTTGAGCCGTTCGGCGATCAACGTGACGATCTCCTGCGCCATCATCAGGTACGAGCCGTCGCCGACGAGCACGACCACCTCGCGATCCGGCGCGGCCAGCTTCGCCCCGACGCCGGCGGCGACCTCGTATCCCATGCAGGAGTACGCGTATTCCACGTGGTAGGACTTCGGATCCCTTGCCCGCCACAGCATTTGCAGGTCGCCGGGCATCGAGCCGGCCGCGTTGATCACCACGTCGCGGTCGTCGAGCGAGCGGTTCAGCGCGCCGAGGATCTCGGTTTGCGCGGGCAGGGAGCGGTGGCCGAGATCGAAGCAGGCGTCGGCGGTGCGGTTCCATTCGTCGGCGAGCTGCCGGGTCCGGTCGCGGTAGGCGGGGGAGACCTGCCAGCCGGACAACGCGGCCGTCAGGGCCTCCAGACCGCGCCGGGCGTCGGCGACCACCATTTCGGCGGAGTGTTTCGCGGCGTCGAACCGGGCGACGTTGAGGTTCACGAACCGCACGTCCGGGTTGCCGAACACGGTGTGCGACGCGGTGGTGAAGTCGCTGTAGCGGGTGCCGATGCCTAGCACGACGTCGGCTTCCGCGGCCAAAGCGTTCGCCGCGGAAGTGCCGGTGGAGCCGAGGCCGCCGACCGCGCACGGATGGTCCCACGGCACCGCGCCCTTGCCCGCGTGCGTGTCCGCGACCGGGATTCCCGTCGCGGCGGCGAACGCGCGCAGTTCCGGCCAGGCCTCGGAGTACACGACGCCGCCACCGGCGACGATCAGCGGTTTCGTCGCGGACCGCAGCAGTTCCGCGGCGCGCGCGACGGCTTCCGGAGCCGGTACCGGACGGTCGATGTGCCAGACGCGGCGGCGGAAGAAGTCCTCCGGCCAGTCGTGGGCTTCGGCCTGCACGTCTTGCGGCAGGGCGAGCGTGACGGCGCCGGTCTCGACTGGATCGGTCAGCACGCGCATCGCGGCGAGCGCGGCGGGGATCAGCTGTTCGGGCCGGGTGATCCGGTCGAAGTACTTCGACACCGGGCGGAACGCGTCATTCACCGAGACGTCGCCGTGGCGCGGGTCTTCCAGTTGCTGCAGCACCGGATCCGGGCCGCGACCGGCGAAGACGTCGCTGGGCAGCAGCAGGACCGGGAGCCGGTTCGTGGTCGCCAGCGCGGCACCGGTGATCATGTTCGTGGATCCGGGGCCGGTGGAGGCGGTGCAGGCGAAGGTCTGCAGCCGGTTGCGCATTTTCGCGAACGCGGTCGCGGCGTGGACCTGGCCCTGTTCGTTGCGGGCGAGGTAGTAGGGGAGCGTCCCGGTGTGCGCGGTCTGCAGCAGGGCCTGGCCGAGCCCGGCGACGTTGCCGTGGCCGAAAATCCCCCACACTCCGGGGATCAGCCGGTGTTCGACGCCATCGCGTTCGGAGTACTGGCTGGCCAGGAACCGCACCAGGGCTTGGGCGGTGGTGAGCCTCATCGCGGGCCTCCGAACGGCAGCCGCGGGTCGACGTCCTGGGTCTCCCAAGTCTGGCGCACCCAGGCGTGCGCGGGGTCGTCGCAGATCAGCCACGCCCGTTCGGGGCCGGGACCGGCCATCACGTTCAGGTAGTACAGGTCGTAGCCGGGCGCGGCCATCGACGGGCCGTGCCAGCCGTGCGGGATCAGCACGACGTCGCCGCTGCGGACCTCCTCCAGCACGTCGATCGGCCGCTCGTCGGTGCCGTAGACGCGCTGGTAGCCCATCCCGCCGCCGGCGACCTCGAAGTAGTAGATCTCCTCGAGTTCGCTCTCGCCCTCGCGCGCTTCGTCGTGCTTGTGCGGCGGATAGGACGACCAGTTCCCGCCCGGTGTGAGAACTTCACAGACGAGCAGTTGGTCGGCGTGAAAGGTGTGCGGCAGGCAGTAGTTGTTGACCTGACGGCTGCAGTTCCCCGCGCCGCGCAGCTCGGTCGGCACGCCGGACGCGGGGCCGTAGCGCGCGGGCAGCCGTTTCGACGTTTTCGCCGACGGCAGCGCGAACCTTCCCCGGCCGCTCACTACCGCTTCGGCATCCCTTGGCAGGTAAGCGAAATCGGTGACCGCGTCGAACACGCCGGTGCGCCCGGCCAGCTCGAACGTCTCCCCGTCGACCGACACCGAGCAGCTCCCGGACAGCGGGAGCACGAGCGTTTCCGCGTCGCCGGTGGCGACCGTCTCGGTGCCGTCGAGTTCCAGCACGCGCAGGCCGGAGAACCCCCACCCGGCCGATTCGGGAGTGATGATCAGGCTGAACGGGCCTTCTTGAGAACGGTTCACAGCAGCCCCACCGCCGTGTCGACCGCCTTTGCCACGTCGCCGTCGTGCGGATAGAGCAGCGAGCGTCCGACCACCAGGCCCTGCACGGTCGGCAATGCCAGTGCCTCCTGCCAGGACGCGAACGCCGCGTCCGGGTCCGTCACCTCGCCGCCGAGCAGCACGGCGGGCAGCGTCGAGGCGGCCAGCACCCGCTCCATGTCGGTGACCACCGGCAGCTTCAGCCAGGTGTAGGCCGACGACCGGCCGAGGCCGGACGCGATCGTGATGGACCGGATCACCGCCTCGGGGGAGAGGTCGTTCTTGATTTTCCCGTCTATCCATCCGGACAGGAACGGCTCGACCATCGCGACCAGTTTCCGGTCGGCGAGCGAGTCGATGGCCTTCGCGGTGTTCTCCAGGACGCTCGGCGTCGCCGGATCGTCCAGGCAGATCCGGGTGAGCATCTTTCCGCCGTCGAACCGCATGCGGGCGATGGTTTCCGCGTCGTAGCAGGCGAACCGGTCATCGATTTCGAAGCTCGACCCGGCCAGTCCGGTGCGGTTCATCGACCCGAGCACCGTCTTGCCGTCGAGGACGCCGAGCAGCAGCAGATCGTCGATCACGTCCGGGGTGGCCAGCACACCGGTCACGCCGGGACGTTCGAGCGCGAGACACAGCCGTTCCAGCAGTTCGCCGCGATCGGCCATCGCCAGCGGATCGGCCCCGACGGCATTCGCGCCGCGCGCGGGATGATCGGCCGCGATGATCATCGCCGCGCCCTTGTCGTTGAACGGCGATTTCGCCCGCACCCGCGCGGCGGCGGCCTCGGCGATCGCCTCCGGATCGCGCACCCGTTTGGCGACGATCCGCTCGACCGTGTTCATTCCGTCCCTCCGAGCTTCCGCAGCACCTGGTCCTCCGTCGGCATCGCGTCCGAGCAGGCGAGTTCCCCGGCGACGTGCGCGCCCGCGGCGTTCGCGAACCGCATGATCCGCTCGACGTCCCATCCGGACAGCAGCCCGTGCACCAGTGCGCCGCCGAACGCGTCGCCCGCGCCGAGCCCGTTGACCACCTCCACCGGCACCGGCGGCACCTCCACCTCGCCGGTGGCGTCCACCGCGAGCACGCCCTTCGGCCCCTGCTTCACCACCGCGAGCGAGATTCCCCGGCCCCGCAACGCTTTCGCGGCCTCCCGAGGTTCGTGGACGGCCACCGCGGTGTCGCATTCGTCGAGGTTGCCGACCGCGACCGTTGCGTGTTCCAGCGCCTTGCCGACCCATTCGCGCGCCTGCTCGCGGGAGTCCCAGAACATCGGCCGGTAGTCGAGGTCGAGCACGGTGATTCCGTTGCGGCCACGGGCTTCCAGCGCGGCGAGCGTGGCCGAGCGGCTCGGCTCCCGGGACAACCCGGTCACCGTCGCCCAGAAGACTTTCGCGGCGCGGATCGCGTCGAAGTCCAGGTCGTCGACCGCGATGTCCAGGTCGGGTGCCTTCGGGAAACGGTAGAAGTAGAGCGGGAAATCGTCCGGTGGGAATACTTCACAGAACGTCACCGGCGTCGGCAGCCGCGGCGAGGTGCCGACGAACCGGTCGTCCACGCCGAACCCGGCGAGCGCCCGGCGCAGGAACCGGCCGAACGGATCGTCGCCGGTCTTGGTGATCACCGCACTGCGCCGGCCGTACCGGGCGGCGGCGACCGCGACGTTGGTCGCGCTGCCGCCGAGGTATTTGCCGAACGAGGTGACGTCTTCCAGTCCGACGCCGGTCTGCAGCGGGTAGAGGTCCACCCCGATCCGGCCCATCGTGACGAGGTCGAACCCCGTGGTCATCGCGTCCTCCTCGCAGGCTGTGCCCCGACCGTGCCCCGCGCCCGCCGACTTTGTCAAGACATACGGACAAGGTCGGCCGGACGGGGTAGGCTGCGCCGATGAGCACCAGCCCGGCCTGGGATCCGGTCCGCGGGATCGCGGTGGACCCGGCGAGTCCCGAGCCGCTGTATTTCCAGGTCGCGCGCCAGTTGCACGCCGCGATCGACGACGGCCGCCTCCCCGCGGGCTCACGGCTGGCGAACGAACTGGACCTCGCGGCGGGCCTGCGGCTGTCCCGGCCGACGGTGCGCCAGGCGATCCAGTCGCTGGTGAACCAGGGGCTGCTGGTGCGCAAACGCGGCGTCGGCACCCAGGTGGTGCGCACGAAGGTCGCCCGGCCGCTGCGGCTGAGCAGCCTGTTCGACGACCTCACCGGGCTGGGCGAGACGCCGTCGTCCGAAGTGCTGGTCAACCGGCTGGAACCGGCCGACGCCGAGACGGCCGCGCTGCTGGAAGCCCCGGACCTGAAGGAGGTCCGGCGGCTGAAACGGATTCGCAGCACCGGCGGCGAACCGCTGGCGGTCATGAACAATTGCCTCCCGGACGGCATCCTCGACCCGGACGACGACGAGCTGCGTTCGCAAGGCCTGTACGAGCTGCTGCGACGGGTGGGGATCCGGCTGCATTCGGCGCAGCAGAGCATCGGCGCGCGGCTGGCGACCGAAGAGGATGCGGCGCTGCTGGACGAGTCGCCCGGTGCGGCGCTGTTGACCATGCAGCGCACCACGTACGACGAAACCGGCCGGGTGGTCGAGTATGGCTGGCATGTTTACCGGGCGTCGCGGTATTCGTTCAATCTTCCGCTGACGCACGGGCCGCAGTAGGAATCCCCCTGTGAGGACTGCAAAGCCACGGCTTCGACCGCGTGCGGGCGTTGCTTGACCTCCGAACGGGTCAACGCGCGTCGTCGGCGCGAGCGGCGAGCACGGTCAAGCGCAGCAGCTCCTGGCGGCGCTCAACCCCCGTGCCCGTGCGACGTGCCAGGCGATCGGCGTCAGGTCCTTGACCAGGGCTTGCGCCGCTGACCGGCTCCCCGCCTTCGATTCGTGCAGGGCGGTGTCCAGCCGCTCTCCGTCATCTTCCGATCCGGTCATGCGGCCCCGCCGCCCCGCCGGTCGCTGACTGTCCTTTTAGGACTCCCGCGTGAAGTCCGGCTTGCGGCGTTCGCGGTGCGAGGCGAGGCCTTCGCGGACCTCGGGACCGGCGAAACCGTAGAACTCCAGCGCCAGCGAGGTGTCGAAGATGGCGCCGGCGAGCTGGCGGTACCAGAGGTTGAGGCTCTGCTTGGTCAAGCGGATCGCGTTCGGCGCGCCGTTGGCCAGCTCGTGCGCGATCTCCCGCGCGGTCGGGAGCAGGCCGTCCTCCTCCTCGACGCACAGCGACACCAGCCCGATCCGCTCGGCCTCGGCTCCGGTCATCGGGCGGCAGGTCATCAGGTAGTACTTGGCCTTGGCCATGCCGCACAGCAGCGGCCAGCAGATCGCCGCGTGGTCGCCCGCCGCGACGCCGAGCCGGGTGTGCCCGTCGATGATCTTGGCATTGGCGGAGGCCACGGAAATGTCCGACAGCAGCCCGGCGACCAGTCCCGCGCCGACGGCCGGGCCGTGAATCGCGGACACGGTCGGCTTCGAGCAGTCGATGACGTTGTAAACCAGGTCACGAGCCTCGCGCATGGTGCGGGAACGGGCCTCGAAGTCGTTCGCCAGCTTCTCGACCAGGTCGAACGAGCCGCCCGCCGAGAACCCCTTGCCCTCGCCGCGCAGCAGGACGGCCTTCACCTCGGGGTCGCGGTCGAACTCGCGCCAGACGTCGGCGAGTTCGCCGTGCGCGGCTTCGCTGACCGCGTTGAGGTGCGGCGCGTCGAGGACCAGTTCGATGACGCCGTCCTCGTCCGGGCCGTCGACTCGCAGGTTCTCGAACTGTGCGTAGCGGCTCATGCAGTGTCCCTTCGGGTGTGATCGGTTCTCACTCGGCAAGTTCGACGGCGAGATTCGTGCTCGGGCCGGACGGGCCCAGCAGTTCGAGCGCGACGGAGCGGGCGCCCGGGCTGGTGCGCAGCTGTGCGGGCTGTCCGCAGAACAGCGGGGCCTGGTTGCGGTGGCTGATCCGGCGCACCCGTGCGGCGGGGGAGTCGAGCCGCAGCACCTCGGCCAGCGCCAGCGACATCAGCGGCCCGTGCACGACCAGCCCGGGATAGCCCTCGACGCGCGTCGCGTACGGCCAGTCGTAATGGATGCGATGCGCGTTCGCGGTGGCCGCGGAAAAGCGCATCAGCAGCGTCGGGTCGGTGACGAATTCCCAGGTCTGCCCGTCGGTGCGGCGGAACGGCGAACCCACTGGCTCCAGCGCGGCGGCGGTCTCCGGCACCGCGGGCGCGGCGGACGGTCCGGCCTCGCGGTAGAGCATGTCCTGGCGCTCCTCGACGTACGGCGTTCCGTCCATTCCGGACAATTCGGTGCGCACCTGGACGAGCACGAGTTTCCCGGAGCGGCCGGACTTCTCGGTGACGGAGTCCACAATGGAGCGCCGGTGCACCGTCTCGCCGACCTTCGGCGCGCGGTGGACCACGACCTCGCCGCCGGCGAACATCCGCCGGGGCAGGTTCACCGGGGGAAGGAAATCGCCGCGCACCGGATGGCCGTCGAGGTCGAGCGCGGACGACACCGGCCAGCGCGGGAGCGCGACCCAGTGCCACAGCGGCGGCAGCTCGTCGCCTTCCCGCGGGGCGGGGATCCCGTCGTCGAACAACGCGGCCAGCGCGGCGACCGGCCCGGCCTCGACGACGTCTTCGCCGGTGACGGCGCGCGGTTCCCAGGCTTCCGGTCCGGACATGGGGTTCCTCGGGTCTGTGTCGGGGCGGGGGCGTCCTTCGCTATGGACCACGAGGCGCGGTCGGCTGAATACTTTATCAGGAATGATCCGCTGGCCGGCACTGCCGAACGGCGGCCGCCCGCGGGAGGCCGCATGCGATACTTCCCCGGTACCGAAGTTCGCCGGACGGGGGAGAGGCGATGCCCGAGACCACGGGCGCGGGGCCGCGCCGCGGCGGTCCGGCGAACCTGAAAGCGCTGGCCGCGCACGAGATTCGCAAACGGGTCTTTTCCGGCCAGCTGCGCTCGGGCGCGAAAATCGACCAGGAGGCGCTGGCCGACGAGCTCGGCATCAGCAAGCTGCCGATCCGGGAAGCGCTGATCACGCTCGACCACGAGGGCGTGGTGGAGCACATCGCGCGGCGCGGTGCGTTCGTCGCGCGGATGACGCGGGACGACATCCGGGACCATTACCGGGTGTTCGGCGTGGTGTCGGGGCTGGCCGCGGAACGGGCGGCGAAGAATCTCTCGCCGGAAAGCCTGCAGGCGCTGCACGATCTGGCGGACCGGATGGAGTCCGAAGTGGATCGTGTCGAACAGGAACGGCTGAACTTCGAGTTCCACCGCCGGATCAACTACGCCGCCGATTCCCGCCGGTTGGTCTCGATCCTGGGCATCCTGGCGAAAACGGTGACACACGGGTTCTACGAGGCGCACGAGGACTGGCCGGAGAAGGCGCACGGCGACCACCGGAAGATCCTGAACGCGCTCAGTGCCCGGTCGGCTTCGCGGGCGCGGTCGGTGGTGGAGAAACACTTCGCGGACGGCGGCGAGCGGGCGGTCGCTTTGCTGGAGCAGCAAGGGTTCTGGGACCACTGACGTCAGCGCCGTCAGTGCCGCTTGAGCAACTGTGCCAAGTGGACACCGCGTACTCCGGCGAGCTGATCGGCTTGGGTGCGGCAGGAGAACCCGTCGGCGAGGAACACGGCGTCCGGGTTTTCCCGCAACGCCGGAAGGAGCGCGTTCTCCGCCACCGCAACGGAAACGTCGTAGTGGCCGCGCTCCATGCCGAAGTTTCCGGCCAGGCCGCAGCATCCGGCGAGAGTCCGGAGTTCCGCACCGGATGCTGCGAGCAGCGTTCGGTCGGCCTCGAAGCCCATCACCGAGTGGTGGTGGCAATGCGGCTGCGCGACCACGGTGACGCCGGACAGATCAGGCACTTGCCAGCCTTCTGTCTTGGCAAGAAGTTCGGCGAGTGTCGTGACCGCACCGGAAACCGCTTTGGCGTCCGGGTCGTCGGGGAACAGATCGAGCAGATCGGACCGCAGGACGGCGGTGCACGACGGTTCGACGCCGACGATCGGGAGCCCGGCCTGTGCGTAGGGCCGCAGCGTGTGCACGAGATCGCGGAGCTTCCGGCGCGCGGTGTCGAGCTGGCCGGTGGTGATCCAGGTGAGGCCGCAGCACGGCCGGTGCGGCGGGACGAGCACGCGGTACCCGGCGTCGGCGAGCACCGCGGCGACCGCCTCGGCGACGTCGGTGTCCATTCCGTCCGAAAAGGAATCCGCCCACAGCACCACTTCCGGGCCCTGGTCGCGGATCCTGCGCCGGGACCAGGTGAACGGACGACGAGCGAACTTCGGCGCCCGGCGTCGCGTGTCCACTCCGGACAGTGCTAAAAGGAGCTTCTCGACCGGCCGCAGCGACATCAGCGCGTTGACGACGACCGGGCCGAGCACCGGGATCCGGTGCAGCAGGCGGATCCAGTCCGGCAACCGGCCCAGCGTGTAATGCGACACCGGACGGACCCGATGCCGGTATTTCCGGTGCAGGGCTTCGGATTTGTACTGCGCCAGGTCCACTCCGGCCGGACAGTCGCTGCCGCACGCCTTGCAGGACAAGCACAGGTCGAGCGATTCGTGCACCGCATCGTCCGACCAGCCGGACACCAGCGAGCCGTTCGCGACCTCCTGCAGCACCCGGGCGCGGCCACGCGTGCTGTCCTTCTCGTCGCGAGTGGCCAAATAGGACGGACACATGAAACCACCGGCCGAACGGTTGTCGGCACGGCATTTCCCGACGCCGACGCAACGATGGACGGCGCGGGTGAAGTCGCCGCCGTCGTGCGAAAAGGAGAAACCGCCCGCGACGACGGGGAGCGGATGTGCTTGCGGGCGGCGAAGATCGGCGTCGAGCGGCTGTGGGCGGACGACGACACCCGGGTTGAGAAGGTCGTCGGGATCGAAGAGATTCTTGACCGCGCCGAACAACTCGATCGTTTCCGCCGAGTACATCCGCGGCAGCAGCTCTCCGCGCGCCCGGCCGTCGCCGTGCTCGCCGGAGAACGAGCCGCCGTAGCCGACGACCAGCTTCGCGGCGGCGGTCATGAACGCGCGGAACACCGACGCGTCGCGTTCCAGCGGCAGGCTGAGCCGGACGTGCACGCAGCCGTCGCCGAAGTGGCCGTACGGGAGCCCTTCGAGGCCGAATTCGTCCAGCAGAGCGTCGAAATCCCGCAGATACGCGCCGAGCCGTTCGGGCGGGACCGCGGCGTCTTCCCAACCGGGCCAAGCCTGCTCGCCGGCCGGGGTGCGCCCGGCCAGCCCGGCGCCGTCCTCGCGGATCCGCCACATCGCGGTGGCCTCGGGGCCTTGCGGTAACACGACGTGGTCGAGCGCGTGGGAATCTTTCACAAGGCGTTCGGCGTGGTGGCGGGCCTCGGTTTCAGTCTCGCCGCCGACCTCGATCATCAGCCAGCCGCCGCCTTCCGGGAGCGCGGGCACGGCGCCGCGATGGTTGCGGACCAGATCGACCAGCCGGGCGTCGAGCCCTTCGACCGCCAGCGGCCGGTGCGGCAGCAGGCCCGGCACCACGTCGCCGGCCGTCGCCATGTCCGGATAGCCGAGCACGACGAGCAGCCGCGCGGGGGAGATGTCGACCAGATCGACGGTCGCCTCCAGCGTGACGGCCAGCGTCCCCTCGGTGCCGACCAGTGCGCGGGCGAGCGACCGGCCGTTCTCCGGCAGCAGATGCTCCAGCGAATAGCCGGACACCTGACGGCTGAACCGGCCGAATTCGGTGCGCAGCAAGCTGAGCCGGGTCCCGATCAGCTCGGCGAGGCCGGGCACTGCGTCGGACGGACCCGCGGTGAACCGGCGTCCGGTGCCGTCGACCGCGCGCAGCTCGCGGACGTTGTCGGCGGTCCGGCCGTAGGCGATCGCGTGCGGGCCGCAAGCGTTGTTGCCGATCATGCCGCCGAGCGTCGCGCGGGCGTGCGTGGACGGGTCGGGGCCGAAGCGCAGCCCGTGCGGCGCGGCAGCGCGCTGAAGATCGGCGAGGACGACGCCAGGCTGCACGACCGCGGTCCGGGCCTTCGGGTCCAGGTCGACGATGCCGTTGAGATGCCGCGAAAAGTCGACGACCACACCCGGCCCGATCGCGTTGCCCGCGACCGACGTGCCCCCGCCGCGGCTGGTCAGCGGAACCCCGTGGCGGCGGGCGATCTCGAGCGTCGCGAGAACGTCGCCGGTCTCCCTCGGCAGCACGACGACCTGCGGGACGACACGGTAGTTGGACGCGTCAGTGGAGTACTCGGCGCGACGGCGGACGTCGGCGTGCACCTCGCCGCGGACGTTCGCGCGGAGGTCGGCGAGCAGATCGGTTTCGGTGGGCATCCCGGGTCTGAATTTAGGTGTTTGAAACAGTGCCGTCAATCCGTACGCTGACGCGATGACCTCGGGACGGCGAGGCCCGCCGCCGGAGCTGGCGCGGGTGCGGCGGGTGAGCGTGGTGGACTCGCTGGTCGAAGAAATGACCCGCAAGATCCTCGGCGGCGAATGGCCGGCCGGGACCGCACTGCCGTCGCTGCGCCACTTCGCGGCCTCGGCCGGGGTGTCGATGCTGACCGTCCGCGAGGCAGTCCGGACGCTGCAGGCGCGTGGCTGGGTCGAGACGCGCCAGGGTGTTGGAACGTTCGTGCTGGAGCCGGAGCCGTCCCGGTTCGTGCCGTGGCAGCTGGGCGCTTCGGATGTCGCGGAGTATCGGGAGCTGGTCGAGGCGAGGGAGGCGATCGAGTCGGCCATCATCGCGCTGGCCGCCCGGCGCCGGACTGCCGCGCAACTGGCGGTTTTGGCGGGGTTGGTGGATCGGATGGGTGCTGCTCGCACCGACCGGGACCGTTTTCTGGAGGCGGACGCGGAGTTCCACGTGGCGCTGGCGGAGGCGGCGCACAACCGGATTTTGCTGCGCAGCATGCTCGCGATCCGGGTTCCGTTGCGCCGGTTGATGGCGGATCGGCTGCTGAAGGAACTGGGCGAGCACGGGGACCTGACCCGGTCGTGGGAGGACCACCGGGCGATCGCGGAGGGGGTTCGGGCCGGGGATCCGGGTCCGGGGTGTGCGGCGCTGGGGCGGATTGTCTCGCGGGGACGGTCCTATGTGGACGAACTGGGCGGCTGAGCGGTCACGGTGACGGGAGGTCGTGAGTGCTTGTGCCGGTCAGTGTCCGCGATGTCCTGAGACACCAACTGTCGGCGATGTCGTGAGACTCAACGGCCGGTTCTAACCGGCACAAGCACTCACGAGAGCCGCGGGTTGCCACCGGCCGCTCGTCGTCGCACACGGACCGACCTACGGGCAGAGCGCGAGTTGGGGGCTTGTGAGTGGCTGTGCCGGTTCTAATACTCCAGCTGTAGTTCGTGATCTTGCTGGAGGGGGCTGGTGAGATGGGTGCGG
>NZ_JBHUKS010000029.1:0-98684 GCF_042684085.1 Amycolatopsis silviterrae | reverse complement strand
GAGGCCGCGAGGCCGCGAGGCCGCGAGGCCGCGAGGCCGCGAGGCCGCGAGGCCGCGAGGCCGCGAGGCAAGATAACGAACCACGCGTCTCCCCAGCCACATCGAGGTACCAGACCAAGCGCGACTCCCTGAGCGCAGCAAGACAACGAATTTCGCGCGACTCCCCGCACGAGGCAAGGTAGGGTCCAGAACATGACGTCGCCGGAGGCCAGCAGACGGTAGCCGCCCAGCCGCAAGCTGGGCGGCGGAGTGACGGGTGCCGGGTTTACTCCCGGGCTGAGCTGATCAGCGGAAGCTTCACCACACCGCACGGTCGAGCCAACGCGCTGTGCCGCGGGCAAGTTCTCGTGAGTGTTGATGCCGGTTCTAACCGGCATCAACACTCACGACACTCAACCCATCAGCACAGCCAACGAGCCATGCTCATGCGGCCGCGCCAACGGCATTGTCTGGCCACGACCAACCGCGCCAAGGCGAAGCCTGCGTACAGCGGCCACGTGCCGGCGAAGCCTTCCTGGTAGCGGACCGCGCCAGAGCGGAGCCTGCCCGCAGCAGCGCCACCGGCGAAGGCCGCGAGTGGTGCCGCTGGCAAAAGCCGCTCGGCACAGCCGTGCCAGGGAGAAGCCTGCTCTCGGCGACCGTGTCACTGGGAAGGCTTGTTCAGCGCAGCAACGTTGGGGCGAAGCCTGCTCACCACTGCATCGCCACGGGCAGAGTCTCCCTAGCCCAGCCGTGTCAGAGGAACCTGCTCACCGCAGTGGTGCCGCAGGCAAAACCTCACCGGCGCAGCCGTGCCGTGGGAAGTCTGCTCACCGCGGCGGAGGTGCGCAGGCAAGCCTCCCCAACGCAGCCGCGTCCGGGGGCCTGCTCACCGCAGTGGTGCCGATGGCGAAGCCTCACCAGCGCAGCCGTGCTACGGGAAGCTTGCTCGCCGCAGTAGTGCTGCGGGCAAACCTCACCGCGCAGCCGTGCCACGGGAAGCCTGCTCACTGCAGCAAAAGTGCGCAGGCCAGCCTCCACAACGCAGCCGAGTGGCCATCACGGTCCAGTCGCTGGCACTGCTCAGCAGAGCCGCGCCAGGCGAGGCGCTTGCCGCAGTGTCGTTGAGGAGGCCTCCCGACGCAGCCGCGCCGAGCCAAAGCCCCCGGTAGTCGCGCCACGGCAAACCCGGTGCAACGGCAGCCACTGCGTCGAGCCAGGCACAACGGTGCCACCGCATCGAGCCCGGCCCATCCAGACGGCAAGCACACCAGGTCAGCCCAGCGCACTGCCAGCCCCGGCCGACGCACCCCCGCTCCGCCCCAAAACCGTCCTCACCCCCAGGCGTCCCACCGACGCCACCATCTCCCGGAGTAGATTCCCTTGCCCCCTGTTCTCTTCGTCCTCGCCAGCGCTGTCTTCGCGCAAGGCACGTCCGAGTTCATCCTTTCCGGCCTGCTCCCCCAGATCGCCGCCGACACCGGCGTTTCCCTCGGCACCGCCGGGCTGCTCACGTCGCTCTTCGCGGCCGGGATGGTCGTCGGCGCGCCAGTGCTGGCGATGCTCGGCAGCAAGCTGCCCCGCAAGCTGGCCCTGCTCGCGTTCCTCGGGCTCTTCTGCGCGGCACACGTCATCGGCGCCCTCACCACCGACTTCCCGCTCCTCCTCGCCACCCGGGCCCTCGCGGCGTTCGCCAACGCGGGGTTTCTCGCCGTCTCGCTCGCGGCGTTGGGATCGCTCGTTCCAGCAGAGGGCGTCGGGCGAGCTACCTCCGTCCTGCTTTCCGGGGTGACGCTCGCGTGCATCGTCGGCGTTCCCGCCGGGACGGTGCTCGGGCAGTGGGCCGGGTGGCAGTCCGCGTTCTGGGCGATCGCGGCGATCACCGCGCTGGCCGCCGCGGCGCTGGCGACGGCCTCGTTCGACGATCCGCTGGCGACCACCCCGGTGTATCGCGAGTGGCGGGTGCTGAGGCAGCCGCGCGTCGTGGTCACTGTGGTCAAGGGGGTTCTCGTCAATGGCGGGACGTTCGCGGCCTTCACCTATCTCGGCACGATGGCGGCAGCGGGATGGGTCCCGGTCGTGCTGGCGGTGTTCGGGGTGGGTTCGTTTGTCGGCGTCACCGTTGCGGGCAAGGCGGGTCCCAGGGTCCTCAAGGCGGGCACCATCGCGCTTACCGCCGTGTGGGTGGCGGCGTTTTTCGCGGCGCAGAGTCTTCCGGGGCTCATCGTCGCCGCGTTGGTCGCCGGGGCGATGGCGTTCGGTGTCGGGTCCGCGTTGATCGCTGCGATCGTCACTGCCGCCAGCGCTGAAGCGCCGCGGGTGGCCGGCGCGATCGCGACCACGGCGTTCAATCTCGGGGCGGTGGTCGGGCCTGCGGTGGCGGGGGCCGTGGTCCTGGACGCGGCGCATGCGCGTGCGGCGTTCTGGGTGAGTGCGGGCTTCACGGCACTGGCGATGGTGCTCAAAGCAAAGAAATAGAAAAAGGCGGCCCGGGCGAAAACCCGGGCCGCCCCGAAAAAGACAAGCTCAGCGCAGGGTGTCCCAGCCCGCGTAGCGAGCCTCGGTGCCCAGCTCCTCCTCGATGCGGATCAGCTGGTTGTACTTCGCCGTGCGGTCGGACCGCGACAGCGAACCGGTCTTGATCTGGCCGCATCCGGTCGCCACGGCGAGATCGGCGATCGTCGTGTCCTCGGTTTCGCCCGAGCGGTGCGACATGACCGCCGAGTAGCCCGCCTTGTGCGCGGTGTCGACCGCGGACAGCGTCTCGGTCAGGGTGCCGATCTGGTTGACCTTGATGAGGATCGAGTTGGCGATGCCGCGCTTGATGCCGTCGCGCAGGATCTCGACGTTCGTGCAGAACAGGTCGTCGCCGACGAGCTGCACGCGGTCGCCGATGCCGTCGGTCAGCTGCTTCCAGCCGGTGTAGTCGTCCTGGGCGAGACCGTCCTCGATCGACACGATCGGGAAGCGTTCGGTCAGCTCGGTCAGGTACGCGACGTGCTCCTCGATGCTGCGCTTGCGGCCCTCGCCGGTGTAGTCGTAGACACCGTCGCGGTAGAACTCCGACGCCGCCGGGTCCAGCAGCAGCGCGATGTCCTTGCCCGGCTCGTAACCGGTCTTCTCGATCGCGCGGACGACGAACTCGAGCGCCTCGTCGGCCGACCCCAGCTGCGGCGCGAACCCGCCCTCGTCTCCGACATTCGTGTTGTGTCCCGCCTCGTGCAGCGATTTCCGCAGCGTGTGGAACACCTCGGAGCCCATCCGCACGGCCTCGGCGAACGTTTCCGCGCCGACCGGGCCGATCATGAACTCCTGGAAGTCGATCGGGTTGTCCGCGTGCGCGCCGCCGTTGATGATGTTCATCATCGGCATCGGCAGCAGGTGCGCGTACACCCCGCCGACGTACCGGTACAGCGGCAGGGTGTTCGCCGCGGCGGCCGCCTTCGCCACCGCCAGCGAGACCCCGAGCGTCGCGTTCGCGCCGAGGCGCGCCTTGTTCTCGGTGCCGTCGAGGGCGATCAGCGCGCGGTCGACGTCGGCCTGCGCCTCGGCCTCCATGCCGGCCACAGCTTCGGCGATCTCGCCGTTCACCGCGTCGATCGCCTTGCGCACGCCCTTGCCGTGGAACCGCTTCGCGTCGCCGTCCCGCAGCTCAACGGCCTCGCGCGTGCCGGTGGAGGCCCCCGACGGCACCGCCGCCCTGCCCACCGACCCGTCCGCCAGCACCACGTCGACCTCGACCGTCGGGTTGCCCCGGCTGTCGAGCACCTCACGGCCCCGGACCCGGACGATGCCTGTCATAACGCTCCTCGGAGGTTCCAGCCGAAGCACTCAGCGAACGCTCCGTGAAGCGCTCCGGACAGCTTGGCGGCACCACGGCGAGCCGCACGTCACAACGGAGGCTAGCAGAAGGGTTCTGAATCGATCAGGCGAAGCCGGGGGAATCCACTTCGGACAGTCCGGAATCCGTTTCCCGGCAAAGGGAACGAACCGGAGCCGGCCCGGGCGACACTTCACGCCCCGGACAGCTCGCGTTCATCGGCGGGCCGTGCGGCCAGCATAGCTTCGCTTCCGCCTGGGAGCCGGAGGAGGCCGCCGCCATGTCCAACACCGTCAGCCGTCGAGGAGCATTAGGCCTAATGGGCGCAAGCGCCGCCGTACCACTGCTCGGCTCTGGTACGGCAACTGCCGCCCCGCTCGCGCCAACCCCGGGCGGCGGCGCGACACCGGTGCAAGGTCTGCATCTCACGTTCGGCCGCGATCCGGCGCGGCAGATGGTGGTTTCGTGGCTCACCGACGGTCCGGTCCGCCGCCCTCGCGTCCTCTACGGCACGCTCGACGCCGGCTTCGGCTCGTACGCGCCCGCGGTCACCCGCAGCTATGTCGACGGCACCTCCAACCGCACGGTCTGGGTACACCACGCCGAGATCGACCGCCTCTGCCCGAACACCGAGTACCTCTACATCGCCCAGCACGAGGGCGCGACGCCCGACGCCGGCACCTTCCGCACCGCGCCCAGCGGCCGGTCCGCGTTCACCTTCACCAGCTTCGGCGACCAGTCCGCGCCGCAGGTCACCTGGGACCTCAAGGGCGCGCCCGCGCTCGACTTCTTCTCCACCCCGGCGACGAAGGACATCGTGACCGGCATCGAAACCGTCGCGCCGCTGTTCCACCTGCTCAACGGCGACCTCTGCTACGCCAACCTCGACGTCGACCGCGTGCGCACCTGGAACAACTTCTTCACCAACAACACCCGCTCGGCCCGCTACCGGCCGTGGATGCCCGCCGCGGGCAACCACGAGATCGAGAAGCAGAACGGCGCGATCGGGCTGGATGCCTACCAGGCGTACTTCCAGCTGCCGTCCACCGAAACGGACCCGGAACTCGCCGGCCTCTGGTACGGCTTCACCGTCGGCTCGGTGCGGGTGATCGTGCTGCAGAACGACGACAACTGCCTGCAGGACGGCGGCGACGTCTACGTCAACGGCTACTCCGGCGGCCGCCAGCTGGCCTGGCTGGAGAAGGAACTCGCGGCGGCGCGGGCGGCGCGCGACGTGGACTGGATCGTCGTCGCGATGCACCAGGTCATGATCAGCACCTCCGACGCGAACGGCGCCGACCTCGGCCTTCGCGAGAAGTACGGCCCGCTGTTCGATCGCTACGGCGTCGACCTGGTGTTGTGCGGACACGAGCACGACTACGAACGTTCCCTCGCTGTGCGCGGCGTGCTCTCGGAAAGCGAGACGCTCACGCCGAACCCGGTGTCCGACGCGACCGACCACATCGACACGACACACGGGACCGTCCACATGATTCTCGGCGGAGGCGGCGTCTCGGGCACCACCAACGGCAGTTTCTTCAAGGACGGCACCGGAAAGGTGCTGACCGCCGTCGCGGACAAGCGGGATCCGGCCACCGGCAAGCGGAAACCGACCTACGTGCGCGAGAAAGCGGTGTGGAGTGCGGTCCGCGACCTCGACCACCCCTACGGGTTCGCCGCGTTCACCGTGGACCCGGGACGCCGTCCTGGCGGCGCCACGACCCTGCACGTGACCTACTACAACGTGAACAAGCCGACCGGCGAACTGTCGGTTTTCGAACGGTTCTCGCTGCACCGCAAGCGCGCCGACGGCTGACGTCAACCCCTTCTCTCCGCTGGTCCGGACCACCCCTCAAGCCGGGCAGGCCGATCCTTAGCCGCGCTACGCTCTTTCCCGGACCCGGTGGCCGCGAGGACACCTCCCCCATCGTCCGTCCTTTGTGGACCATCGGGCCGCGAGGAGTTCCGATGGACCACGCCGTCACCCCCTTCGTGCTGGACCCGGCGGCGCCGGACGTGCACGGCGAGGGAGCCCGGCTTCGCGCACGCGGGCCGCTGACCGTCGTCGAACTGCCGGGCGGCGTGCTCGCCTGGTCGGTCACCAGCCTGCCGCTGCTGCGCAGCCTGCTCGCCGACCCGCGGGTGTCGAAGGACGCCCGGCGGCACTGGCCCGCCTACCGCGACGGCGAGATCGGCGCCGACTGGCCGCTGGCCATCTGGGTCTCGGTGCAGAACATGTTCACCGCCTACGGCGAGGAGCACCGGCGGCTGCGTTCGCTGGTGTCCAAGGCTTTCGCGCCCGGCCGGATCGCCGCGCTGCGCCCGGTGGTCGCGGAGATCGTCGAGGGCCTGCTCGCCGACCTCGACGCCGGACCGGCGGAAGCCGACCTGCGCGAACAGTACTGCTACCGGCTGCCGATCGAGGTGATCTGCCGGCTGGTCGGCGTCCCCGAACAAGCCCGGCCCGGCCTGCGCACCGCGGTCGCGGGGATCTTCGCGACGACCGCGACCGCCGAAGAGGCGACCGCCAATGTCGAGCTGCTGTACGGAATTCTGGCCGACCTGGTCTCGGAGCGGCGCGCCGATCCGGGCGACGACCTGGCGACCGCGCTCATCACCGCCCGCGACACGGACGGCTCCCGGCTCAGCGAGGCGGAGCTGGTGGACACGCTGATCCTGGTGATCACCGCCGGGCACGAGACGACGGTCAACCTGCTCGACCAGGCCGTGACCGCGCTGCTGACCCATCCCGCGCAGCTGCGGCAGGTCCTGGACGGAACGCGCACCTGGTCGGACGTGGTGGACGAGACGTTGCGCTGGCAGTCGCCGCTTTCGCACCTGCCGCTGCGGTTCGCGCTGGAGGACATCAAGGTCGAGGGCACGACCATCCACGAGGGCGACCCGATTCTCGCGTCGCTCGGCCCGGCCGGGCGCGACGAGGGCCACCACGGACCGGACGCGAACGAATTCGACCTGTCCCGCAAGGACAAGACGACGCTCGCGTTCGGCCACGGGGTGCACTACTGCCTCGGCGCGCAGCTCGCCCGGATGGAAGCGGAACTCGGGCTGCCCGCGTTGTTCGCACGGTTCCCGGAGCTGGCGCTGGCTCGGCCTGGGGACCAGCTGAAGCCGGTGCCGTCGTTTATCACCAACGGGCATGTGACGTTGCCGGTGCGGCTTAGGGCCTCGTGAGTGTTTATCCCGGTTCTAACCGGGATTGCCGCTCACGACTCCCACTCGGCCAGCACCTCTTCCGTATGCGCGCCCGGCACCGGCGGTGCTGACGGCACCCCTGTCGCACTGCGGGAAAACCGCGGCGCCGGAGCGGGCTGGACGATCCCGTCCAGCGTGATCAGCCCGGATCGCGCGGCGATGTGCGGGTGGTCGGCGGCCTCGTCGGGAGAGAGCACCGGCGTGACGCACGCGTCGGTGCCGTCGAAGACCTCGGTCCATTCGTCGCGGGTGCGGCTGAGGAAGGCGCGGGTGAACGTGGCGCGGAGCGCCGGCCAGCCGTCGCGGTCCAGCTGCGGCGGCAGGTCTTCCCCGGCGAGGCCAAGACCGTTCAGGAGCGCCGCGTAGAACTGCGGTTCGAGGGTGCCGACGGCGACGTAACGGCCGTCCGCGCAGACGTAGGTGTCGTAGAACGGCGCGCCGCCGTCCAGGAGGTTCGTGCCGCGTTCGTCGGACCAGGAACCCAGGCCGCGCAAGGCCCACATCATCTGGGACAGCACGTTCGCGCCGTCGACCATCGCCGCGTCCACGACCTGGCCGCGCCCGGTCCGGCCGCACTCCCACAGCGCCGCGAGCACGCCCGCGATCAGGAACATCGACCCGCCGCCGAAGTCGCCGACCAGGTTGAGCGGCGGCACCGGACGCTCGCCCGCGCGGCCGATCGCGTGCAGCACGCCGGTGAGGCCGAGGTAGTTGATGTCGTGCCCGGCGCGCTGGGCGAGCGGGCCGTCCTGGCCCCAGCCGGTCATCCGGCCGTAGACGAGCCGGGGATTGCGCGCGAAACAGTCGTCCGGGCCGACGCCGAGCCGTTCGGTGACGCCCGGGCGCAGGCCCTCGACCAGCACGTCGGCCTTCGCCGCGAGCCGCAGCACGAGTTCGCGGCCCTCGGGGGTCTTGAGGTCCGCCGCGACCGACCGGCGGCCGCGCAGCAGCGGGTCCGGCTTGCCGCCGCTGAGGTCGAGCGACCCGGACGGCCGTTCCACCCGGACGACGTCCGCGCCGAGGTCGGCGAGCACCATGCAGGCGTGCGGCCCGGGCCCGATCCCGGCCAGCTCGACGACTTTCAGCCCGCTCAACGGTCCCGCCACGTGCCCTCCTCGGCTCCGGTGCCTGTGCCGCCGCGACCCTACCGGCCGGTCGGGCCCGCGCCCGGGCGTGTGGGGTAACCCACCCGTGGCCCGACCCGGGCAGAACCGGCGCCGCGCCTCACCCGAACCGGGGACTGGCGTCTCGCCGCCGCGTCAGCCGGGTACCCGCCTGGTATCCATGTGTCACGAATAGATCAAGGAGGATTTCGATGAGCTTTTTCGACCAGGCCAAGGACAAGATCCAGGAATTCGCGGGCAACAACCAGGACAAGGTCGGCCAGGGCGTCGACAAAGCCGCCGAATTCGTCGACGAGAAAACGGGCGGCCAGCACGGCGACCAGATCCGCCAGGGCGCGGACAAGCTGAAGGAAAGCTTCGGCGGCGGGCAGCAGGGCGAGCAGGACCAGGGCGGTCAGCAGGGCGGTTTCGACCAAGGCGGCCAGCAGGGCGGCTTCGGTCAGGGCGACCAGGGCGGCCAGGGCGGCTTCCAGCAAGGCGGGCAGCAGGACTTCGGCCAGGGCGGGCAGCAAGGCGGCTTCGAGCAAGGAGGCCAGCAGGGCGGCTACGACCAGGGCGGTCAAGGCGATTACGGCCAAGGCGACCAGGGCGGCCAGCAGGGCGAGCAGCAGTGGGGCAACCAGCAGTAACGACGGCGGCTCCGGCCGGAGTCCTCGCGCCGGGCGCATCCGCCGACGGCCGCGCGAATCGGCTGCGGCAAGCCAACCGCGCGCGGCGGCGGCCTGAGTCGGCCGCGGAAGCCAGCCGCAGCGGACAGCCGCCCAGACGGATCGCCGCAAGCGAACCGTGCGGGCCAGCGATCGGAGCGAACCGCAGCAAGCAATCCGCGCGGATCAACGGGCCGCAGCCAGCCGCGGAAGTCAGCCGCGGCAAGCAAGTCGCGCGGGCAACCGCAGCCAGCGGCGGAAGTCGGCCACGGCAAGCGAACCGCGCGGGCACCCGCAGTCCGCGGCAGAAGTCAGCTGGCGGCGGCCGAAACGTGCGCGTCGGCAACCGCGGTCAGCGGCGAAAGTCGGCTGGCGGCAAGCGAACCGCTCAAGTCAGGAGCCGCGGGCATCAGTCACGGGCCGCGCGAATCGGCAGCTAGCGTCCGCCGAGGCAAGCAGACCCGCCGATCCGGCGTACATCCGGTCAAGCGAATCGGCGGCCCGCATTCGCCGCGGCGAGCGGGCCCGCTGATCCGGCAAATGTCCGGCAATCGTCCGGCTGCGGCCCGGTGTCATTCGGCTGACCACCGAACCGGCCGCACCGAACGGGAGGGACGGCATTTTCCGCGCAATTCCCGGCGTGTTCACCCGGACCGCGCGAAAATGCCGTCCCGTTTTTCCCTCCGCCCGTCCGGGCCACTGAAGGTATTTCACGATCCCGTGGTCGGCGGCGCTTTTTCCGAATCCGGTCAGACGGGTTTGCGGGCCAGGATCAGCAGGTGCTCCTCCGGCTCCGCCCCGGGTTTGTCCGGCTCGAACGTCTCGGCCCGCGTCCCGGTGACCTCCAGCCCGGCCGCGCGCACCCGGTCGGCCAGGGCGTCCGCCGGGAAGCTCGTCACCCGGATCGAGTGGCCGAGGAAGTCGATCGGCACATCTTCGATGTCGGCGGGTACCGTGACCAGCGCGAACCTTCCGCCCGGCGCCAACCATCCGGCGATGCGGCCGAGGACCTGCTCCGTCTCAGCGCGCGGCAGCTGCACGAACGAGAAGAACGCGCACACCGCGTCCCATGTCCCGGGGTCCGACTCCCATTCCCGCACGTCGGCTTGCACGAACTCCGCCGATGGCACCTGCCCGCGCGCGATCCGCACCATCTCCGCCGACACGTCGATCCCAGTCACCCGGTGTCCGGCGGCAGCCAACTCAGCCGCGGCGGGGCGGCCGGTCCCGCTGCCGACGTCGAGCACCCGCGCTGACGGCGGCAGTACCGCGAGCAGCTCCCGCATCGCCGCTTCCACCACCGGCCGATGGCCGAACGCCTCCTCGTACCTGGCACCGATCGCGTCGAACAGTTCCGCGGTGGTCAGCTCCTCGGACATCCCGGTCTCCCCTCGCCGTCGAAGGAACCCAGGCTAGCGGCCCTTGGCGGGCAGTTCGATGACGCCGAATCCGGCCAGCACAGCGAACGCCCCAATGGCCGCGAGGATCGCCCAGCTGATCGGGTGGCCTAGGTTGAGCGTCCAGGCGACGCCCGCGCGCCGGTGCACGAGAAGGGCCGGGTCGCCGCGGTTGACGTAGACCTGGCCCGCCAGGTGCCAGTACCGGTCGTCGTCGCGCTGGACGCGGCTGGAGTCCTCGTCCTCGGAGGGCAGCCGATGCCCGGCGTCGCCGACCCGGAACGCGAAGGCCACCCACGCGAGCACAGCGGCGGCGAGCGGGAGGTAGCTGACGACTGTCACGCCCGTCGTGGCCGGGACGATCTCCCACACCTGCAGCGACGCCACGAGCAGGCTCGCGGTCACGCACCCGGCGGTGCCGAACAACAACCGCAGCACGCCGGCGAGGTACACCCGGTACCGGGCGGCCGAAGCGGCCGGTTGCGCTGCATCGAGTTCCGGCCGCGCACGCGGGAGGGCGAGGCCGAGCAGTCCGACGAGAACGGTGATCAGCAGTTGCGCGATGACCGTCGCGAACGCTTGGCCGAACGTCGTCTCGCCGCGCTGGGCGGCATCGATGAGCACTCCGTTCGGCATCGGCAGGGTCGCGGGCAGATCGCCGTACCGCCAGGCTCCGACCGCCGCCGTGATCCCGGACAGCACCGCCGCCGGGGCCAGGTATATCCACTGTGGACGGACGGGGTCGGTGCGCAGGGAGGTGTCGGTCGCGACGGCCTGGCGGGTGCCGGAATACCAGTCGCCGGAGCGTTTCGCGGCGGCGACTGTGCGGTGCGCTCGGTATCCGAGCCCGCAGCAAGCGGCCGCGAGGACCGGGGCCGCGAAAACTGCCGCCGACTCCCAGCGCAGTCCGGCCGAGGCGAAAGCGACCAGGACGACCGTGAGGGTGCCCGCCACCAGCACTCCGCGGGCGTAAAGACGGTGCGCGCGGAGGATCGCCGGCTCGGCAACGCGCGCCGCCGGAACCCGCACGCCGAACGGGATCGTCGGACGGCTCAGCGCGGGCGCCGACCAGAACGCGGCAGCCAGCAGAGCGAGCAGCGCCAGGTCCACCAAGACCGACGACGTCACGACACAGTCCTCACACGGAAGGACTCAAGCACCGCGCCGCAACGGCCGGTCACCTCGTCCGCATCCAGCCCGAGCGCGACCGCCTCGGCCAGCAGCGTCCGGAGCCGTTCCTGCCATTCGTCGGCGAAGCCGGGTTCGGCCGGGCCGGACCGGGCGTCGCGGCGGATCACCGCGCCGCTCTTGCGGTTGATCCGGATCAGGCCCTGCGCGCGGAGCAGGTCGTAGGCCTTGTTCACGGTGTGGAAGTTGATGCCGAGGTCGGCGCCGAGCTGCCGCGTGGACGGCAGCGTGTCGCCCTCGGCGAGGTCGCCGTCGGCGATCGCCTCCACCACCCGGTCGCGGATCTGCAGGTAGATCGGAGCCTCGCTGTCGAGATCCAAAGTCAGCAGCACCCGTCCAGGATATCTGCTATACATCTAATAGAACAGATGACGCAGGGGGTGGTGGCGATGGCAACGGCCGAGATCGTCGGCGACGGGCTCCGGGTGCGGTTCGCCCGCTGGGAGCAGCTCGCGGTGCGGCGGGACGAGATCACGGTCCCGCTGGCCAGGATCGAGACAGCCGAACAGATCGGGAATCCGCTGGCCCGCACGCGCGGCGGGCGGATCGGCATCCTGGTCAGCGGGGTGTTCAAGGTCGGCGTCTGGGGGATCGGCACCGGGACGCGCCAGCTGGTGTCGGTGCGCCGGTCCGGCCCGGCGCTGCGGGTCGTCTTCGACGGCGGGAAGTACCGCGAACTGCTCCTCAGCCTGCCCGACGCGGCCGAGCTCGCCGAGGCGATCAAGGCCCGCGCATGAGCATCGCGGTCGAGAACCTGACCAAGCGGTTCGGCGAGGTACCAGCGGTCGCGGACCTGACGTTTTCCGCCGGTCCCGGGGAAATCACCGGGTTCCTCGGGCCGAACGGCTCCGGCAAGACCACCACGATGCGGATGCTGCTCGGCCTGGTCCGGCCGAGCGCCGGGACCGCGACGATCGACGGCGTCCGGTACGCCGAGCTGCCGCATCCAGTCCGCACCGTCGGCGCTGTGCTCGACGGGGCCGACCCGCACCCGTCCTGCTCCGCGCGCGAGCACCTGCGCGTTTACGCCGCGATGGCCCGGCTGCCTCGCCGACGCGTCGACGAGGTGTTGGAGCAACTGGAGATGACGGCCTTCGCGGGACGGCCATCGCGCGACTACTCCACCGGCATGCGGCGACGGCTCAGCCTCGCGACCGCGTTGCTCGGCGACCCGCAGGTGCTGGTGCTCGACGAGCCGGGCAATGGACTGGACCCGCAGGGCATGGCGTGGCTGCGCGACCTGCTCACCGGGTTCGCCGCGAGCGGCCGCACCGTGCTGATCTCCAGTCACGTGCTCAGCGAACTGGAGCAGATCGCCGGGCAGGTCGTGGTCATCCGCGACGGCCGCCTCGTCGCCACCGGCACTCTCGCGGAGCTGTCCGTCGCGCCCGAGGCGGTCGCGCTCGTCCGCTCCCCCGACGCCGACGACCTCGCCCGGGCGCTGGGCGGAACCACCGAGCGGATCGAACCGGATCTCCTTCGCGTCTCCGGGCTCAGCACTGCCGAGATCGCGGACCGGGCGGCCGCGGCCGGCCTGCGGATCCACGAACTGACCCCGGAAAAGCCTGGCCTGGAACAGGTTTTCCTCGCCCTTACCGCAGGAGAGCGCCGATGATCGCCGCGGAACTCCGCCGCCTGCGCTCCACCCGGCTGTGGCTGTGGGCGCTCATCACCGCCGCGGCGTGCGGCGGCGGCCTGGTCGGGCTGATCGGCTTGATCGGCCCGCAGCACGTCCAGCCGCCGATGCCCGGTCTCGACACCGCCGCCGGAGTGCGGAACGTGCTCGGCATGGCGACCGTGACAGTCCTGTTCCCGGCCGTCTTCGGCACTGTTGCGATGACGTCGGAGTACCGGCACCGCACGATTTCCGTCACGTTCCTCTTCGCACCGCGCCGCTGGCGGATCCTCACCGCGAAACTCGCGGCGTTCGCCGTCGGCGGCCTCTGCTACGGCGTCGTCACCGCGACAGCCGCCGGGCTCGCGCTGTACGGAAGCGCCGCTTTCCACGGCGTGACAGTCGGTCTCGCACCCGCGACCGTCGCCGAACTGCTCCTCCGGATGGCCGCCGCGATGGCGATCTACACCGTGCTGGGCGTCGGAATCGGCGCGCTGCTGCGGAATCAGGTCGCTGCGCTCGCAGTCGTGATCGGCTACCTGTACGTCGCCGAGATCGCGCTTCTCGCCATTCCCGGCGTGAACACGATTTACCCGTACCTGCCCGGCGGAGCGACTGCCGCGCTCACCGAATTCGGCTACCTCACCGACGCGCTGGCCCAGCAGACCGGCCACGCGGGCGGACAGTTGCTGCCCACCGCGGGCGGCGCGCTCGTTCTCCTCGGCTACGCACTGGTCGCCGCCGGGCTAGCGGTCGCTTTCCCGCTCCGCCGGGACGTCACCTGACAGCTTCGTAAGTGGCCGCGGCGACCACCAGATCCTCCCAAGCCATCCCGACGCTCTTGAACAGCCGAGGCCCCGACGGCACCGTTCGCCCCGCAGCCAGCGCGGCGAGCGGGACCAGATCCTCTGCGACCAGAGCACCAGATTCCAGTGCCAGCACTACATCCCCGGCCTCGCGAGTGGCCGCGCCGATGCCCTCGACGACCACTGTGGACCGTCCAATCAGGACATCGTCGACTTCCCGCGCTTCCGGCTCGTGCGAACCGACGGCGACCACGGTGGCGTGTTCCGGGACCTTCGCGCCGTCGAAGACCGGGGTCCGCGACGACGTACAGCACACGATCAGGTCGGCCTCGGCTACGTCGTCCGGCGTTCCGGTTCGCGCGAACGGGTACTGCGCGGCGAAGGCTCGCGTCCGTTCCGCATTCCGGCCGACCACCACGACCTCGCGCACCGGCCGCACGGCCCGGAACGCCTCGATGTGGCTCTCCGCCTGCGGGCCGGTCCCGAACACCACCAGGCGTTCCGCGTCCGGTTCGGCGAGCAGGTCCGCCGCCACCGCAGAGACCGCCGCAGTGCGCACCGAGGTGAGCGCGACGCCGTCCAGGAGCGCCATCGGCGTGAGCGTGGGGCCGTCCATCAGCAGGTAGTGGCCTTGGATCCGCGGCAGGCCGCGCGCCGGGTTGTCCGGTGCGACGGAGGCGACCTTGACCCCGGCGTAGCGGTCCCAGAAGGCGGGCATCAGCAGAAACTGCCCGGTGGGCACGGGGACGACGGACCGCGGCGGATCCTGGTCGGGGTCGAGGCCGCCGGCGAGGGCCGCGCGGACCGCATCGACGGCTTGCTGGACGGTGGGCCGGGCATCGAGGAGCAAACGCACTCCCGGAGCATCGCACAGGGCACCGACAGAACAGTTGAGCCGCAGGTCACAACGCCTTAGATACAAGCTGGGATGCATGTTAGCGTCGCAGCCGTGAACGCCGTGAAACCCGCCGCCGACCGCGCCTACCAGCTCACCAAGGAGCTGGTCCTCACCGGCGAACTGCCCGGCGGGCATCTGTTCAGCGAGGGCGAGATAGCCGAGCGCCTCGGGGTCAGCCGGACGCCGGTGCGCGAGGCCTTCCTGCGGCTGCAGGTCGAAGGGCTGCTCAACCTGATCCCGAAGCGCGGCGCGATCGTCGTGCCGATCACCCCCGGCGAAGCCGAGGACGTGCTCGAAGCCCGCGAAGCCGTCGAAAGCGCCGCAGTACACCGGCTGGCCCGCCGTCCGGAGCTGATTCCGGACGCGCTGGAGAAGCTGCGCGCGGTCCTGGACACGCAGCGCAGGCACGCGGAAGCGGGCGACGTGCCCGCATTCGCCGAGGCGGACCAGCTGTTCCACCGCACGATCGTCGAAGCCGGCGGCAATGCGCTGCTGCTCACCTTCTACTCGACGCTCGCCGACCGGCAGCGGCGGATGAACGTCCACGCGCTCGCGCCGATCCCGGCCCGGCTGCCGCAGGTCGTCGGCGAACACGAAGAACTGCTCACCATCATCGCGCAGGCCGAGACGAAGGCCGACACCTTCGCGCCCGCCCTGCGCGCCCACCTGGATTCGGTGCACCGTCGATGACTACTACAGCTGAGCGCGCTCCCCTGCCCGAAGCCACCACCCGGCCCGCCTGGTTCCCGGCCGCCGCGGCGGTGTTCGCGGCCGGCTGGGGCGGCAATCAGTTCACCCCGCTGCTCGTGATGTACCACGCCGCCGGCTACTCCGCGTTCACGGTCGACGCCCTGCTCGGCGCGTACGTCGTCGGCCTCGTGCCCGGGCTGCTGCTGTCCGGCGGACTGTCCAATCGGTACGGTCGCCGCCCGGTGATGCTCGCCGGCACCGCGCTTTCCCTGCTGGCGAGCCTGTTGCTGGCGCTCGGCCCGCTCGGCGTGGCGTGGATCGCCGCCGGCCGGTTCCTCTCCGGCATCGCGGTGGCGGTCGCGATGGCCGTGGGCTCCACCTGGATCAAGGAACTCGCCGACGCCGACCCGCACAGCGCCGCCGACCTCGGCACCCGCCGCGCCGCGCTGTGCCTCACGCTCGGGCTCGGCATCGGCCCCGGGGTCGCCGGGGTGCTCGCGCAGTGGGGTCCGTGGCCGATGGTCCTGCCCTATCTGGTCCACATCGGACTCGCGCTGGTCGCACTGGCCGCGATCACCCGCAGCCCGGAAACGCTCACCACCCGGACGGATTCGGTCCGCGCCGCGTTGCCCGCCACCGCCCGGCATCCGCGGTTCCGCCGGGTGATCCTGCCCGCGGCGCCGTGGATCTTCGGCTCGTGCGGCGTGGCGTACGCGATCCTGCCGCAGCTCGTCCAGCCGAAGACCGGGTCGTGGGCGCTGGCCTACTCCACCTTGCTCACCGTCTGCGCGATCGGCGCGGGCGTCGGGATCCAGCCGATCGCCAAGCGGGTCGACCGCTCCACCAGCGCCCGGGCTGTGCTCACCGGAATGACGGTGCTGTGCGCCGGACTTGTCCTGAGCGTCGTCGCGGCGGCGGAAGAATCGCCGTGGATCGCACTCGGCGCGGCAGTGGTGCTCGGCGCCGCTTACGGCATCGTCGTGGTGTCCGGATTGCTGGAATTGCAGCGCCTCGCCCGGCCCGGCGAAATCGCGGAACTCACCGGCGTGTACTACGCGCTGGCGTATGTCGGATTCCTCTTGCCGTCACTTTTAGCGGCACTGAACGGAGTAGCGGGCTACCCGGTGCTGCTCGCCTGTGTCGCACTGGTCGCCCTCGCGGGAACCCTTGTGGTGACCCGGCACTCGCGCCGGCACCTGCCCCAGGACTGACCCGGATTCCGGCAAACGGGACCGAATGCGCGGCGGCGCGGAAATTCGGTCCCGTTTGCCGGTTTTGTTTCCCACTATTGTCTCTTGTGGACCGCGGAGGATTCGGAAAGAGTTCTGACTGCCGGGAAAACGAGCGTGCGACGAGTGCGCCCGATTTCGTCGGGGCCGGTAACTCACGAACCCTTCTAGCAGGAAGTGGGAACCGCACATGGGGCGTTCCTCGCGATCCGTTCGCGCCCTGGTCATGGCTGCGACCGGCAGCCTGGTGCTGGCCGGGGTCACCCAGCCCGCGCAGGCTGCCGCGGCGACAGCCGACAGCGCGCCGCAATCGGTGATCGTCGTCCTCGCGGACCAGTTGCCCAGCGCGCCGCCCACGAAGGCGGCCTCGGACACTCGCCGCGCCAAAGCCACCCAAGAACAGGATTCGGTGCTCGCCAAGCTCACCGGCGCGGCACCGGCCAAGGTCAAGCACTTCGCGCTGGGCAACGCGTTCTCCGCCACCGTCACGCCCGCGCAGGCCGCGCAGCTCGCGCACGACCCGGCGGTCGCGCAGGTGCTGCCGGACAGCAAAGTGACGCTGCCGGACACCAAACCGAGTGCACCGGCCGCCGCGCCCAAGGCAGGCGGACCGGCCGCGCAGGCCACGCCGAACGCGACCTGCCCGGCTGACCCGGCGAAACCGTTGCTGGAGCCCGAAGCGCTGACCTCGATCCGCGCGTACAGCACCACCGGTGGGAAGAGCGCATCCGACCTGGCCAACGGAGCCGGCGTGAAGGTCACGTTTCTCGCCGACAACATGGACCCGAACTACGCCGACTTCATCCGGCCCGACGGCAGCCACGTTTTCTCGGACTACCAGGACTTTTCCGGCGACGGGCCGAACACGACCGACTCCGGGGCCGAGGCGTTCGGCGACGCTTCGTCGATCGCCGCGCAGGGTGTCGTGGTGCACGACCTGTCGAAGTTCGTGAACGAGAAGCACCCGCTTCCGGCGGGCTGCAACATCGTCGTGAAGGGCGTCGCGCCGGGCGCGAGCCTGGTCGGGCTGAACGTTTTCGGCAAGACCGCGACCAACTCCGCGGTGCTGCAGGCGATCGACTACGCGGTGACCGTCGCCCACGTCGACGTGATCAACGAGTCGCTCGGCCTCAACCAATACCCGGATTCCAGCTCCCGCAACCTCTTCCAGGTCTTCAACGACCAGGCCGTGGCCGCGGGCGTCACGGTGACCGCCTCCAGCGGCGACGCGGGCACCACGTCCACGATCGGCAGCCCGGCCACCGACCCGCTGGTGATCTCCACCGGCGCGACGACCGACAACCGGCTGTACGCGCAGACCGGCTACGCGGCTTTCCCGTTCTCCAACGGGAAATGGGTGAGCGACAACATCTCCGCGCTGTCCTCGTCCGGCATCACGCAGAACGGCCGCACCATCGACCTCGTCGCACCCGGCGAGGGCAACTGGGCCGACTGCTCGCCGGCGTACGCGGAATGCCGCAACTTCAACACCGTTCCGCAGCCGACCGACCTGGAATCCTTCGGCGGCACCAGTGAATCCGCCCCGCTGACCGCCGGGGTCGCCGCGCTGGTGATCCAGAGCTACCGCAACGCGCACCGCGGCGCATCGCCGACGCCCGCGCAGGTCAAGCAGATCATCACCAGCACCGCCCGCGATCTCAACCTCCCGGCCGACGAGCAGGGCGCTGGCCTTCTCGACGCGCGCGCGGCGGTCGAGGCTTCGCTCACCGCTCCGGGCTCGACCGGCGCACCGGCGGGCGTCTCGTCGAACATCACGCTGTCGGCCGACCAGTTGACGCTCGAAGGCGCGCCGGGCAGCACGCAGCAGGCATCGGTGAAGGTCACCAACTCCGGCACCAAGCCGCTGACGGTCAGCACCGGCACGCGGACGTTCGCCCCGATGGGCACGCAGGCGCAGACCACCGCGTTCGACTCGACCAAGCTGCCGACGTTCCCGTACTTCAACGGCACGAACTGGGCGTACAAGAAGGTCACGTTCTCGGTGCCGAACGGCGCGCAGCGGCTGTTGGCGCGGATGGCCTGGCAGGGCAGTCCGAAGACGGTCAATGGCCAGTCGGTCACCCCGGTGGTGCGGCTGACGCTGCTCGCGCCGGACGGGACTTTCGTCGCCAACAGCCGTCCGCAGGGCGGAGCCGCGACGGCGAACTACGCCAACGTGGACGTCGCGCGACCGGCGGCGGGCACGTGGACCGCGGTGCTGTACTCGGCGTCCGGACCGGCCGGCTACACCGGTGACGTCCAGCTGGCGACCACCGCGCAGCGCGCCGTCCCGTACGGCCAGGTGTCGCCGCAGATCCTGCAGCTCAAGCCGGGCCAGACGAAGCCGGTGCACGTCTCGCTGCAGACCCCGGCCAGCGGCGGCGACGCGGACTACTCGATCACCTTCGGCAGCTCCGACGGCCACCAGACGACCGTGTCGGCCGTGCTGCGCGCGCTGATCCCGACGAAGAACGGCCCCGGCGCGTTCAGCGGCACGATCACCGGCGGCAACGCCCGCGCGGTGTCGCCCGCGCAGACGTTCTCCTACGAATTCGACGTGCCGCGCGGCAAGCGGGACCTCGATGTCGCGGTGAAACTGCAGGATCCGGGCACGCTGCTCAACGGCGTCCTGGTCGACCCGAACGGCGAGCTCGCCGACGTGAACAGCAACGCCTACCTCGATTCGGCCACCACGCTGAAGCAGGGCACCGGCCTGCAGCTCGTCGACGCCAACCCGCTGCCCGGCCGCTGGCACCTCGTGCTCGTCGTGCAGAACCCGGTGACCGGCAAGCAAATCGACCAGCCGTTCACCGGAACCGTCGGCTTCGACCAGGTCTCGGCCAGCGCTCCCGCGCTGCCGCAGTCCGCGTCGCTCCCGGCGGGCAAGGCGGTGACCGTGCCGGTGACGGTGCGCAACACCGGGGTCGAGCCGATCGCGATCGGCATCGACGCGCGCACGGCGGCCCGGCAAACGCTGCAGCCGCAGCCGATCCAGGGTTCGACCGAGGTCGACCTGCCGGAGCTGAACGCCAACGCGCCGGTGTACTCGATCCCGCCGGAGACGAGCCAGTTCACCGTCGCGACGTCCTCGACCGTGCCCGCGCAGGTGGAGATCCAGGGTTCGGCGGCGGGCATCGACGTGCTCGGCGACCTGAAGTCCGCGCAGAACGGGAGCACGGTGTCGGTCGCGACGATCGGCGAGAAGACCGGGTACGTCACCAAGGGCGTCTGGTTCGCCGACGTGCAGGAGATCGGCCCGTTCGGCCAGGAAGGCGCGCCCGCCGGGCGTTCCAGCTACACGGCGTCGATCCAGACCGCGGGCTTCGACAGCTCGGTGACGTCGTCGACCGGCGACCCGTACGGCCAGTCGGTGGACCCGAACGGCACCGGCGGCACGCCGCAGCTGGTGAAGCCGGGCGAGACCGCGACCGTCCTGGTGACGATCACGCCGTCCGGCAAGCGCGGCGACAAGGTGGCCGGGCACCTGAACATCGTGACCGTGCCCTCGCTGCCGACCGGCGTGACCGGTCTGCCGCAGGTCGGAACCGGTGAGGTGCTGGCGACCCTGCCGTACAGCTACCGCATCGGCTGACGTTCCGTGAGGGGAACCCTGACGGACTCTGATTCCCTCAGGGTTCCCTTCACGGACTTTCCGCGGGCTCGGTGCTCGTCGCGGCGGCGTGGCAGGCGCCGAAGCCCTCGGCACGCAGCAGGATTCGTCCATTGTGGACTCGGATGGCGGTCTCGGTCGCGTCGCTGACCGCCGAAACGCCTGCCGCCGCGGCGACTGCGCCGGTCTCGTCCACGACTACCCGCACGCGCGGCCAGGCCTGCTCCGGACAGGACTTCTTGAGCAGGCCCCGCAGATCCGCCAGCACCAGGCTGGTCAACGGCACCAGCTCCGCCGGCTGGCCGGTCACCACGACGAGCGTGACGTCCTCGGCCGCGCGCAGGGCTTCCTCCACCGCGGACAGCCGGTGCAGGCCGATCACCGCGACCACGCCGTCGCCGTCGATGCGCGCCGGACGCGCTCGCAGCGCGTCGAAAACCTCTGGCGGGGACCAGGTTTCCCCAGCCGCCCGCGCTTGCGGCACGATCGGCGGCTCCGGCCAGGTGTCGGCCAACCCCAGCGTGGGCAACGCTTCGCAGGCACGCACAACGTTGAACGGCTCGCCGAACCCGGGTGCGGCGGCCGCGAGCTGGCTCGCCCCGTGCAGCATCGTCAGCGCCGCTTCCGCCACCCGCACCAGGCGTCCGGACGACGGCGAAAGCCGTTCCAGCGCCAGGCCGAGCACGATCGCGTCGAACCGCAGCAACTGCGCGTACGGACGGTGGGTGAGTTCGTCGGCGAGGATTTCCGGCAGCAGGTCGACGCCGAGGCGCGCGTCCGGGTCGGTGGCCAGCGGCAGCCGGGCGACCCAGGCGCGGGCGAGCGCGCCGAGCACCTCCGCCGGGGTCAGGCCGGCGTCCGGTTCGGGCGGCCGGGCGGCGAACCGCTCCGCCTCCGCCGCGAGCACGGCGAAGTAGAGCGCGCGTTTGCCGGGGAAATTGGAGTAGACCGCGCCGCGGGTCAGCTCGGCGCGTTCGGCGATCACGTCGATTTTGGCGTCGCGGAACCCGCGTTCGGTGAACTCCTCGCGGGCGGCGGCCAGCACCTTCGCCCGGTTGCGCTCCTGCGTCTGCGCCCTGGTCAGCCGCGCCATCGTGGGTCCTTCCGGTCGGCTCCTTGCCAAGATACCGCCACCATTCATATGATGAGATCATCTGAATTGAACATCTGGAGGTCTCTGGTGTCCCCCGTCCCCGAACTCGACCTGACCGATCCGGCCGTCACGAGCGACCCGTTCACCGCCTACGGCGCCGCCCGCGAGCAGGGCCCGGTCGCCAAGCTGACCGGCCCCGGTTTCCCGCCGATGTGGGTGCTGACGCGGCACGCCGAGGCGCGCGCGATGCTCACCGACCCGCGCTTCGCCCTGAGCGAGGCCAGCTACCAGCGTCCGGACGTGCCCGAGCACTGCCGTCCGTATCTGCGGACCATGCAGGAGATGGAAGGCGCCGAGCACGCCCGGCTGCGCCGCCTCGCCACGCCCGCGTTCGCCGCCCGGCGCGCGCTGGACTTCCGGCCGGAGATCGAGAAAATCGTCGCCCGGTACCTGGACGCGCTGCCCGCGGAAGGCCCGGTCGACCTGCTGACCGAGTTCGCGCGGCCGCTGCCGATGGAGGTCATCTGCTCGCTGGTCGGCGTGCCGGAAGCCGAACGGCCGCGCTGGCACGAATACGGCTCGGCGGTCGTCCAGGTGTCCGGCGACGAGTTCGCCACCGCCGTGCCCGGGATCATCGACAGTTCGCGGACGCTGGTCGCGCATCCGGACAGTGCGATGCTGGCACATCTGACGAATGCGGGCCTGACCGAAACGGAATCCGTCGCGCTCGTCTGGCAGCTCGTATTGGCCGGGCAGACGCCGGCGAACTTCATCGCCAATTCCGTGGAAACCCTGCTTTCGCATCCGGATCAGCTCGCGGTGCTGCGTGCGGAGCCGGAATTGTGGCCGGGCGCGGTCGAAGAATTGATGCGCTGGTGCGGTTCGCAACTGCTGACGATTCCGCGGCGAGCGACCGAAGACCTCGATCTGCACGGCGTGCGGATCGGCGCGGGCGAGCCGGTGACCGCGTCGATCGCGGCGGCGAACCGGGATCCGCGCGTGTTCGCCGACCCGGACCGCTTCGACGTGCGCCGCTCGGCGGGCGCGCACCTCGGTTTCGCGCACGGACCGCATTTCTGCCTCGGCGCGTCGTTCGCGCGGGTCCAGGCGGAGGTGGCGCTGACCGCGGTGCTGGACCGGTTCCCCGGATTGCGGGTGCTGGAGGCGAAGCGGGTGCCCGACCCTGGCACCTGGCGCCTCGCCGGGCTGACGGTCGCTTGGTAGCGCCCTCGATCGGGTGAGGTCCCGGCGGCGCGGCCCCGGTCCGGCTACCGTTTCGCCAGGTCAGCACGACACCCCGGGAGGCAGCCATGACCACGCCCACTCCGCCCGTCCTCGGCTTCGCGGTGCTCGACCCCCGCCGCGCGTGGCCGCTCGTGCTCACGCGCGGGATCCTGGGCGTCCTGTTCGGCGTGCTGGCGCTGGTGTGGCCCGGGATCACCGTGCTGGCGCTGGCTTTCCTGTTCGGGATCTACGTGCTGATCGACGCGGCCGGGGCGCTGATGCAGGCGTTCCGGCCGGGCGACGGCGGGCACCGGGTCGCGTACGCGCTGCTCGGGGTGCTGGGCCTGGTCGCCGGGGTGCTGACGCTGGTGTGGCCGGGGGTGACCGTGCTGGTGCTGGCGACGCTCGTCGGGGCGTGGGCGGTCGTCACCGGGATCATGGAAATCGTCGCCGCGATCCGGCTGCGCAAGCAGATCACCGGCGAGGCGTTTTTGATCGTGGCGGGCGCGCTTTCGGTGATCGCCGGGGTGCTCGTGCTGTTCCACCCGATCGCGGGCGCGTTCGGCGTCGCGCTGCTGATCGGGATTTACGCGGTGATTTACGGGGTAACCCTGGTGGTCCTGTCGTTCCGGCTGCGCTCGCTGGCGAAATCCGCCGACCCGGCGGAACAGCCGCGGTAGCGGGACAATCGGGACGACCATTTCCGCGACGGAGGGACCGCCGATGGCGCAGCAGTACCCCGGCGATTACGGGGAGGACACCCGGCCAGGAATCGACGCGGCCCGGCTGTGGGCGGGCGGAGTGGCCACCGCGGTGGTCGCGGCGCTCGTGGCGGTGGTCGGCCTGCTGATCGCGCGCGGCATTTTCGACGTGCCGGTACTGGCCCCGAAGGGCGACGGCCTGTGGGGCAAGGCGAGCACGCCGACGTACGCGATCTCCGCGGCCGCCGTGGCCCTGCTCGCGACGGGCCTGATGCACCTGCTGAGCGTGGCGACCCCCGCGCCGGGCCAGTTCTTCGGCTGGATCATGGTGCTGGTGACGGCCATCGCGGTGGTCCTGCCGCTCACCCTGACGGTGGGCATGGAGGCGAAAATCGCGACGGCGGCGATCAATCTGGTGATCGGGCTGGTGATCGCTTCCCTGGTGAGCAGCATGGCGGCCAGCGCGCGGACGCTGCACCGGCGGAAGCGGCGCAACCGGGCCGAGCCTCCGCCGCCTACCCGGCAGTGGCCGGAGGGGCCGACCACGTATTACGACCGCTGAGCGGTTCCGCCCCGATCCGCTGTTAACGCTTCCGAGGCGGCCGCAATGCCTCCTCGATCGCGTCCAGCACCCGGACCGCCACATCCGGATCCGACAGTTCCGGCAGCAGCCGGTCCACCGGGGTCAGCGTCGTCAGCGCGTGTGCGCACGCCCGGTGCACGTCCAGCTGATACAGCGGATCGTTCACCGGCCGCGCGACCAAGCCCCGCCGCAAGGCCGCGAACAGGCCGGGCAGCGGGAGCAGTCCCGCGCTTCGGTCCGGCGCCACCAGCACCGTCCCGCCGAGGTCTCCGGACGCGTCGACCACCACGGTCGCGTTCCGGGCGACCTCGGCCAGCGGGTACCCGGCCGCGTCGTCGCGGCGCCAGGCCACGACCTCCCCTACCCCGGACGCGACCAGCAGCGGCACCAGCAGCGGCATCGTGTCCGAGCCCGCCACCACGACCGTCGCCGCGAACGGTGCGACCTGCAGCCGGTGCGAACGGGTCAGCACAGCGGCGGTCAGCACGATGCCCGAGGTCTCCTCCTCGGTGATCACCGGCACCCCGCCGCTCGCGGCGATGTCTCGTTGTGCCGCACGGGCTTTCGCAGGCTCCGTCCCGGTCAGGTAGACCGCTTCGACCTCTTCGGGCAGGGAGCGCAGCGCGGCGGACAGTTCGCCCGCGTTCCGCGAGCGCACCGTGAAAGCCGATGCCGGCACGCCGGTGTGCTCCCGAATTGCTTGTGCGTCGGAGCGCAGCAGGGCCAGCGAGGGTTCCGGCTCGCCCGGCGCGCTGTCGCCGACTATCGCCAGTCCGGCCCGCAGCCCGTTCATCGGCCGGTCTCGCCCGCGTCCGGACCGTCCAGGTCGATTCCGTTGTGCCGCGCGATTTCCCGCAGCTCGGCCAGCCGCGCGCGGTGGGCGTCGGCTTCGTCCTCGCCCGCGGATTCCAGCGCCTGGCGCGCCGCCGCGATGCCCCGCTTCAGTTCCCGCACGAATTCACTCGGCATACTGCCTCCGGTCGATGGGTTCACAGGTCGTTGCCCGCGTAGGAGAGGTTGAAACTCTTGTTGGCGAGCGGGAAGTCCGGGACGATCGTGTCCACGAGCGCCACCGGCAGCGCTGGCCAGTTGAAGAAGCTCGGGTCGACAACCTTGACCCGGCTCAGCACTCCGCCGGCGAGTTCGGCGCGGTGCACGATCGTGCCGCGCCAGCCCTCGGCCACCCCGACCCCGGAACCGGAACCGGCGGGCACCGGCCGGCTGGCGCCCAGCGATCCGGTCAACTGCTCCACGAGCGCCGCCGAATGGCTGATTTCCTCGGCCCGCACCAGGAAACGGGACAGGACGTCGCCGTCGGTCCGTGTGTGCCGGACTGGTTCGCCCAGGTCGAGGAAGGGGTGCTCGTAGCGCGCGTCCCGGCGGAGGCCGCTGGCCCGCGCGACGTAGCCGAGCGTCCCGAGGTCTGCCGCCTGTTGCGACGAAAGCACCGCTGTGCCCGCGAATCGGTCGCGGACCACGGAATGCTCTACCGCCAGCGCGGCGATCTCCCCGGCGTCGGCCGCCAATGCCCGCACTTTCGCCAGGTCCGGCAGCCGGGCCAGCCGGGCGCCGCCGAGCCGTACACCGCCGCGCAGGAGCCGATGTCCGGTGACTTCCTCGTTGTGCCGCAACAGTTTCTCGCGCACGGTCTGCGCATGCGAGTTCAGCACCGAGTGCCCGACGTCGTTGCACAGCGCGCCGAGATCGGCCACGTGGTTGTGGATCCGTTCCAGCTCCAGCAGAACCGCCCGGACCCGCGCGGCGTCCGCGGGCACTTCCAGGCCCAGCGCGTCCTCCACGGCGAGGCAGTAGGCCAGCGCGTGGCCGACCGCGGTGTCGCCGCTGATCCGTTCGGCCAGCTCGATCCCGGCGTCGGGCGTGCGGCCGGCGAAAAGCGCTTCCAGTCCTTTGTGGACGAACCACAGCCGGGCCTTGAGGTTCAGGATCGTCTCGCCCGCCACGGAAAACCGGAAGTGCCCCGGCTCGATCATCCCGGCGTGCACCGGGCCGACCGGGATCTCCGACACCCCGGGCCCCTCCACCGCGCGGAACGGGTACGGCCCGGCGACCTCGCCGAACTCCGGCGGCGCGCCGGCCCCGGCCCGCATCGGGTACCAGCCGCGCGGCCAGTGGAAATGCCGGACCAGCCGGCGCGGCAGCGGATGGTCGTCGGGGACGATGCCGAACAGGTCCCGCATTTCGCGCTCGAACCGGCCGGCCGGGAACGACAACCGGGCCAGGCTCGGCAGTCTCGGGTCAGCGGCCGGGAGCCGCACCTGCAGCTCGGCCCGGCGGTCGCCGTCGGCCAGGAACAGATACACCGCGCGCAGCTGGTCGCCGTCGTCGTGCCCGGAGACGAGCGCGACGCGGAAACCCTCCGCCAGCAACGATTCCGCCGCCGCGGGCAGCTCCGCGGGAGCCACTTCCCGTACGTTCACGAGCCCCCTCCCCCAGCCTGCACGGCCGCGTCCAGCAACGACGCCAGCGGACCGGTCCAGAACCCGAGCACCGCCGCGGCCGCCAGCGGAACCGCCAGCGCCGCGCGCGTCGCCCACGGCACCGCCACCGGAGCGCGCGCCGCACCGGGGCCGCCGGGCGGTTCGCCCAGCAGCATCCGCGTCGTGTGCCCGGCCAGCGCCGCCGCGACGACCAGCACCAGGACCAGGACGACCGCCGTCGCCCAGCCGAGGCCGCCGGCGAAACCGGCGCGGGCGAGCCCCAGTTCGCTGGCGAACAGGCTGAACGGCGGCATCCCGGCCAGCGCCAGCACCCCGGCGCCGAGACAGCCGGCGAGCACCGGCCCGCGCGCGGCCAGCCCGCGCACCCGGTCGATCCGGCTCGTGCCGGTCCCCTGCGCGACCCGGCCCGCGCCCAGGAACAGCACCGCCTTGACCAGGCCGTGGCCGAGCACGTGCACCAGCACCGCCGCCGTCGCGACCGGACCGCCGACGGCCGCGCCGAACGACACCAGCCCGAGGTGCTCGATGCTGGAATAGGCCAGCATCCGCTTGTAATCGCGTTGGGCGAGCAGCAAAGTCGCGGCCACCAGGAGCGACGCGAGCGCCATCACGAGCAGCAGGCCGCGGGCGAACCCGGCACCGAGCGCGGCGTCGGAGATCACCTTCACCCGCAGCACGGCGTAGAACGCGACGGCGAGCAGCACCCCGGACATCAGCGCCGACACCGGAGCGGGCGCTTGCGAATGGGCGTCCGGCAACCAGGCGTGCAGCGGGGCCAGTCCCGCTTTCGCCCCGAAGCCAAGCACCAGCAGGGTGACCGCGATCCGCGTGACGCCGCTGTCGAGCCCGTCCGCCCCCGCCGCCAGGCCGGCGAGATCGAGGCCGCCTCCGGCGTGTCCGGACGCGTACCCGAGCAGGAGCGTGCCCAGCAGCGCCAGCGCGAGCCCGGCCGAGCAGATCACGACGTACTTCCACGCCGCCTCGACCGCCTTCCGGGTGCGGCTCTGGCCGACGAGGAAGGCCGTCACGACCGTCGTCGCTTCGATCGACACCCACAGCAGGCCGAGGTTGGCGGCGAGCACGGCCAGCGTCATCGCGGCGAGGAACAGGTGGACCAGCAGGCCGTGCCTCGCCGCCGTGCGCGCGGTCGCGCGGCCCGCGGCGCGTTCGGCCGCGAAATGCCCTGGCGTCGCGAGCGTCGCCGGGACCGCGACCGCGCTGATCACCACCAGCAGAAACGCCGACAACGCGTCGGCCCGCAGCAGCCCGCCCAGCGCGGTGACCGGACCGCCTCGCACTACCGTCGTGGCCAGCGCGATCGCGATGGCGAGACTCGCGATCGCGCTCGCCGCGCCCGCCCACAGCATCCCGCGCCGCCACGCGGGCACCAGGAACCCGAGCGCCGTCACCACGGGTACCGCCAAGACCAGGATCGCCATCAGTCGCGCAACTCCCGCAGCTCGCCGAGGTCCGTGCCGCCGAACAGCTGCCGCATCCGGCCGGACAGGATCTGCAGCACGAGGACCGCCAGCAGCACGTCCAGCGACACCCCGATCTCCACGAGCAGCCCCGGATCCGCGCCGAGCAGCAGGCCGGTCGCGGTGATCCCGTTGTCCAGCACCAGGAATCCGACGAGCTGGGACACCGCGCGCCGCCGGGTCACCAGCACGAAGAACCCGATCAGGACCACGGTCAGGCCCACCGGCGAGGCCGCCGACGCCGGAGAAGGATCGAGTTCCACCAGCGGCCGCGACACCGCGTAGGCGACCAGCGCCAGCAAAGCGGCCGACAGCAAGGAAGCTGTCACGTTCACGACCGGACGCGTCTCGCGTCGGTCCGGGCCCTGGCGCGCGGTCATCCGCCGGACCAGCCACGGCAGGACACCGGCGCGCAGGATCAGCAGCCCCGCCGCGGTCAGTCCGGCCTCGACCGAGTCCGCGAGCACCGCGGCCATTCCGGCCAGCGCACAGCCCTGCGCCGCGAGCACCCGCACCAGCACCGGAAGCTCGCGCCGCCACAGCACCAGCACCGCGGTCAGCAGGAACACGCCGCAGACCAGGTAGAGCAACTGGGTCACGAAACCCCTCCCGGCAGGACGAAGGACGCCACCACCGCCAGCAGGGCGAGCAGGAACGAGCCCGCCAGCAGCTCCGGAACCCGGAACAGCCGCAGCTTCGCGAAGAACACCTCGGCTGCCGCGAGCACCACGCCCAGCAGGCCGACCTTCACCGCGAACGCCGCGACGCCGACGAGCAGCGCGGGCAGCGACGCGGAGGTCGCGATCCCCCACGGCACGAACAGGTTGGCCAGCAGGCCGAGGAACACCGTCAGCCGCATCGAGGACGCCAGCTCGACCAGCGCGAGGTCCGGTCCGGCGTACTCCAGCACCATCGCCTCGTGCACCATCGTCAGCTCGAGGTGCGTGGCCGGGTTGTCCACCGGCAGCCGCCCGGTCTCGGCGACCGCCACGATCGCCAGCGCGACCGCCGCCAGCAGGCTCACCGGCGACCCGACCCGCGCCGGATCGTCCACTGTGGACGAAACGATCGCGGCGAGGTCGGTGCTGCCCGCCCGCGCGGACAGCGCCAGGATCGCGACCAGCAGCGTCGGCTCGACCAGCGCGATGACGGTGATCTCCCGGCTCGCGCCCATGCCGCCGAACGCGGTGCCGGTGTCGAGTGCGGCGAGCGCGAGCGCGACCGTGCCGAGCGCCAGCAGCGCGACCACCGCGAACAGGTCGGCCACCGGCGGCAGCGCCGACGCCGTGGTGACGAACGGAGCCGCGAATGCGACGAGCAGCGTCGTCGCCATCAGCAAGACCGGCGTGGTCCGGAAGACCTGGCCGGTACCGCGCGGGGTCAGCGATTCCTTGCGCCGCAGCAGTTTCCGGAGGTCACGCCACGGCTGGCGCACGCCGGCGCCCGCGCGTCCCTCCAGCCGGGCACGGACCTGCCGCATGAGGCCGGTCAGCACCGGCGCACCGGCGACCACCAGCGCGGTCTGCACGACCGCTCCGGCCACGGCGAACCCGGTCATCGCGTCACCGCCAGCAGGATCAGCGCGAGCACCACCGCGGAGAAGCCGTAGCCGAGGTACCGGTGCACGCTGCCGGTGGCCAGCCGCCGCCCGGCGCGGCCCCACGTCGCGACCGCGGCGAGGACCGGCCGGTACAGCACCCGTTCGATCCGGTCCGGCACCTCCCGGCGGTAGGCGACCTGGCGCACGAGGTAGCGCGCTTCGTCGTAATGGCCGACGTCCACATCGGTCTCCGGGCGCACCACATTGTCGAAAACCCGTTGCAGCGGTTCGGCGAACGACGTCGCGGTGTACTCCGCCCTGGCCGTCGCGGGACCGCCGCCGCAGTCCCAGAGCCGCGCTTCCCGGCGCGCCCGGCCCGACGCGAGCATCCGCACCGCCGCGACCACGAGCAGCGCGCCGCCGAGCAAGCCGCCGGCGATCAGCAACGGGGAAACCGTGCCCGAGACCCCGTTCAGCCGCACAGTGAGCAGGTCGCGCGCAGCCGGATCGCCGAAGCCCGCAGCCGCGCCCACTGCGGGCAGCACCAGCGTCGGGAACAGCGCGGGCACCACGCACGCCACCGCCGCGATGCCCATGCCGACGAGCATCGACAGCGGGCTTTCGTGCGCTCGTTCCGCAGCGGTGCCGCGCGGTTTCGCGAGGAAGCCGATGCCGAACGCCTTGACGAACGTCGCCACCGCAAGGCCCGCGGTGAGCGCGACCGCCGCCATCGTGAGCGGCATCGCGACCGCAGTGACCACTCCAGCGACCGGAAGGCCGTGCACCAAAGCCTGCAGCAGCAACCATTCCGACACGAATGCCGTGCCGGGAGGCAGCGCCGAGGCGGCCAGCGCGCCGAGCCCGAACAGGCCGGTGGTCCACGGCATCCGGGTGCGCAGGCCGCCGAGTGCGTCGAGGTCGCCGGTGCCGGTCGCGTGGACGACCGACCCGGCGGCGAGGAACAGCAACGTCTTGAACGCGGCGTGTCCCACGGTGTGCAACAGCGCGGCAGCCAGCGCCAGCCCCGCCGCGACCCGGGCGCCGGAGGACGCGAGCAGCCCGGCCGCCCCGATCCCGGCGAAGACCAGCCCGAGGTTCTCCGTCGTCGAATAGCCCAGCAGGCGCTTGAGATCCGACGCCATGGCCGCCTGGAGGATCCCGTACACCGCGGAGCCCGCGCCCAGCGCGAGCACGACGCCCCACCACCAGCGCGGGCCGCCGCCGAGGAGATCGAACCCGACGCGGAGCACGCCGTATGCGCCGAGGTTGACCATCGCCGCCGACATCAGCGCGGACACGTGGCTCGGCGCCTCCGGATGCGCGCGCGGCAGCCAGGCGTGCAGCGGCACGATCCCGGCCTTCGAACCGAATCCGGCCAGTACGAGCAGGAAGATCGCGCTCGCCGCGGCCGGTGGCGGAGAAGCGTCGCGCAGTACCGCGAAACTGTCGCCACCCGCGAGCGCAGCGAACCAGAGCAGTCCGATGAGGACAGTCACGAACCCAAGATGCGTCATGACTGCGTACCACCGGCCCGCCGACGCGACCGCGGGCCGCAGCCGGTGCTCGGCCAGCAGCAACACCAGCGACGTGACCGCCATCAGCTCCCAGCACACCAGGAACGTGCCGACCGACGCCGCCGCTGGCACCAGCAGCATCGCCACCACGAACAGCGGTTGCACCGCCTGCACCGTGCGGGCGCGCAGCCCGTTTCGCGCGTACCCGATGCCGTACAGGCCGGCCGCGATCGCCACCGCGCCGGTGACGGCGGTGAACAGGCCGCCCATCCGGTCCAGTTCGAGCGAAAACCCGGACAACGGCAGCAGCCACGGAAAACTGGCGTGCGCGGTTTGCCCGGCGAGGGCCGCCGCACCCGCCGCGACCCCGGCCGCGCCCGCGAGCATCGTGCCGATTCCGGACACGCGCGTCCGGGCCCTGGCGGGAGTCACGAGGCTCACCAGCGCTGCCGCCACGCCGCTTGCCACCGCCGTCCCGAGCGCTGTCGCCGCGACGTTCACCGGCCCGTCAGCTTTCGCACCGCCTCGACGATCGCCTCGGGCCGCGGCGGGCAGCCGGGCACTTCGAGGTCGACCGGCACGACGTCGCGCACCGGGCCGGTCACGCCGTAAGCACCGGCGAACACGCCGCAATTGCGCGCGCAGTCCCCAATCGCCACGACCGTCCGCGGCCCCGGCACGGCCTCGTAGGTGCGTTTCAGCGGCTCGGTCATATTGCGCGTGACCGGTCCGGTGACCAGCAGCCCGTCCGCGTGGCGCGGCGACGCGACCAGCCGCGCGCCGTACCGCTCGGCGTCGTAGACCGCGCCGAACGCGGCACCGATCTCGATCTCGCAGCCGTTGCACGATCCCGCGTCGACGTGCCGCAACTGGACCGAACCGCCCAGCTCACGCGCTCGCGGCAACGGCTCCGGCCGCGGCGGCGCGGGTTCGGCGGCCCGCCCGGTCCGGCGGATCGCACGCCACAGCCTCAGCACCGCGCACCCCCGCGCACTTCAGTGCTCCGCGGGTCGCGTGCTGCCCGCCTGCGCCGTGCGCAGGTCGTCAAGCAGCTCGACCTGGCCGGACAGCACGCCGGTGAGGATCTCGCGCGCCACCGCCATCAGCTCCGCGACCTGCGGGCTGATCAGCGAGTAGTAGACGCTCGACCCTTCCTTGCGGGTGGTGACCAGCCCCATCCGGCGCAGGACCGCCAGCTGCTGCGACAGGTTCGCCGGTTCGATCCCGACCTCGGGCAGCATCTCCGCGACGGCGTGCTCGCGCTGCGACAGCAGCTCCAGCACCCGGATCCGGGCCGGATGGCCGAGCGTTTTGAAGAACTCGGCTTTCAGCTGGTAGAGCGGCTTGCTCACGGCGCCTCCTGCGGTCCGGGCCCGCCCGGCGGACGGGACGGAAGGGTTCAGCAATTGCGAATATTAGCAATTGCTGAACCCTTGCCGCGGCGGGGTTTGCTCCCGCCGGTTCGCCGGGGCCGGCCGTCAGCGTCCCGCGAACTCGGCCGCGTGATCGGCGACCCACTGGGCATAGGTCCGCGCCGGAACCCCGGTGACCTCCTCGACCGTCGTCGTCGGCTGATCGGGTTCGCGGCCGGCCAGACTGGCGTAGGCGTCGAGCATGGCGTCCGCGTACTTCGCCGGGATCCGTTCGAGGAGCATTTCGCGCGCGGCCTCCCGGGACACCTCCTCCCAGCGGGTCGCGCGGCCGATCACCTCCCCGATCACCCGGACCTGCTCGACCTGCGTGAGCGCGGCAGGCCCGGTGAGGTCGTACTTGGCACCGACGTGCCCCTCGGCGGTCAACGCGGCCACCGCGACCGCTGCCATGTCAGCTTCGTGGATGAGCGTCGAATGCATCGAACCGTAGGCACCGCGAACGACGCCGTCCTTGCGAATCTGCGGCGCCCAGCTAAGGGTGTTGGCCGCGAAACCGTGCGGCTGCAGGAATGTCCACTCCAGACTGGTGCGCTCGATCGCCTTCTCGACCGCGAGATGAACCTGGCTGATCACATTGCCCGGGTCGCCGCCGTTCTGCGCCGCAGCCGAGGACAGCAGCACCAGACGACGGGCGCTCTGCGCGATGGTGCCCGCGATCGCCTCCGCCGGATCGCCAGAAATCAACGGCCACATCAAAAAGACCGATTCCACCTCCTTCAACGCCGCGCGCAGACTGTCCAAATCAGACAGATCACCAGGGACGACCTCGATCTCGCCAGGCAGCTGCGCCTGCTCGGGCCGCCGAGCCAACGCGCGCACCGGACGGCCGCGTTCGCTCAACTGGACGGCCACGTGCCGCCCGACCTTGCCGGTCGCGCCGATCACCAAACTGGTCACGGGGAGTACCTCCTTGTGTCGCACTGAGGCTCACCGTAGGTTTTGGGCTATGTTTTCGTAAGTACGAACCGCGAGGTAAGCTCCGGGCATGGGAGTAGGCCCCGAGGCAGGACGCCGTGCCGCGGCGGCACTGGGTGACGCATTCGACAGCGAATGCCCCGGGCGGGCCGTGCTCAACCACGTGTGCAGCCGCTGGGGCACGCTGATCCTGCTCTCGCTGCGCGAACGCCCGGCGCGCTTCTACGAACTGCGCGACACGATCGGCGGAATCAGCGAGAAGATGCTGTCGCAGAACCTGCGCACCCTGACCCGGGATGGGTTGATCAGGCGCGAGGTGGAGCCGGCTACGCCGCCTCGGGTGACTTACTCGCTGACTGAGCTGGGGCAGGAACTGGCCACGCCGCTGCGGGGGTTGCTGGACTGGGTGGGTGCGCGGACGGTGGATGTTGTCAAGGCGCAGAGGCGGCATGATCGGTTGCACAAGCCGGATTCTTGAGCGGTGCCGGCCGTAAGTCGGCTCGCCATGCCGACCGTTCGCTTCACTTGCAAGAAGTGCCGCGCCGAGGCGACACCGACGGCATCCGGCTGCGGCACCTGCGGCGAACGATTCTGGTGTTCTTGACCTCTTCCGCGGCCCGCACAACCTTGCCGCGAACGCGAAAGCGGCACCGCCATCTCGACGGTGCCGCTTTCCAAGCCAGAAGAACCTCGCCCCTTCCGCTTCGTGCCTTCACAAGGCTACGTGATCTCCGCGCGGCTCATCGGTCACGAACCCGCCTTCTTCTTCAGATTGGCGATAACCATGTCCGCGACTTGAGCAGTGACATCGCACGGATCTGCCTTGCCGACCTTTGCCTGGCCGAGTGTGATCGACACGTCGACGGTGTGCTGGTCGCTGACGCCGACACTCACCTGGCAAAATGATTTCGACCCGCCAGCGCTGTAGGTCGAATGAGCAACCGCGGGAAATCCTTGCACTGGAGGAAGCGGTCGCCAAACCGTGGACTTAGGTTTCGTGTTCGCATAGACCTCGCTCAATCCGTCAGCGGTCTTCGTGCTGTACAGAACACTCACGATCGCGCCAGCATCGCTGTTGGTCCAGTGGCACTGCGCGCCAAGAGCAGCCTCATCGCCATGCTCGCCCTGCGGTTTCTGACTCAGAATCCGGCCTACCTGATCCGGCGTAAGCCCACCGTCACACGGATGGCTCGACAACACCGAATCAGGGAGCGGGCTCTCGACCTTGGGCGCCCCTGCATACGGCAGTGTCTTCCCCGTCGCCGACGGCGAAGAAGGAGCAGCAGCGGAGGAAGACGCCGGGTTCGGTACCGAACCGCCGGAACACGCCGAAACCAGTGCGATTGCCGCCCCCGCACCAGCTGCCCAAGGAAAAACTCGAGCCCTCATACCGCGAGTCCCCCGCTCTGTTCGCTCTTGCCTGCTGTTTTGACGTCCGCCGCAGCCTGGCTGTCCGAGTCACCGACAATGCCCAACGCCTTTTCCAGGCGGCTGATCAGCTCCGTCATGTACCGATGCAAGTTCTCGTTCGCGCTCTTGCCCGCCTCGAACGCATTGACCGCCTGCTGGTTGAACCCGACGCTGCCAGGGTCAGCCGCCGGCGGAGTGAGCCTGGTCAAAGCTTCCGCACTCGCCTGCATCTTTCCCGCGTTGTCCCGGAGCCGCCGCGCCCGCTCGAGCAGCGAACGCGCTTCATCCTGGCTCAGGGTGAAGCCGGCTCCCGCCTTCGTGGCAGATGCCACGGCAGCCGCGTCTGACACTCCCTTGGCCACGTTCATCGCCGCGCCCACGACGGTAATCGGCAGCCTGGTAAAGCCACCCCGCCGTTTCTATCGCTTTCCCCGGGTCGCTCTCAGCCATGCCCGCCCTCCCCGCACCGCACGCCACCTCTCGTCCAGGGCAACCAGTCCCGAGGCCCCTGTGGGAGCTACTGTAACCAACTGCTCACAGCGGGGTGACGGAACCAAGCAAAGTCACCCCGCTGCGCACTCGGCCAGGCAGGGCGAACCGCAGCGGGTTGGCGGAGGGTGGCGCTGGGTGAACAGCGACCTCAGAACGGTTAGGCCGGTTTCGCTCTCTGCAGGAAGTCTCGCCAGCGTAGCTGTCAGCCCCGCCACCCACTCTGGGCAGCGGGGCTCCGCAACGACCTCTGAAACCTCAGCCCTTCAGCAGCTGCCGAGCCATCACCAGGCGCTGGATCTGGTTCGTGCCCTCATAAATCTGGGTGATCTTAGCGTCCCGCATCATCCGTTCCAACGGGAAGTCCCGCGTGTACCCGTAACCGCCCAGCAGCTGGACCGCGTCCGTCGTCACGCTCATCGCCACATCCGACGCGTGGCACTTCGCCGCAGCGCCGAAGAACGACAAATCGGCATCGCCCCGCTCGGACTTCGCGGCGGCCGTGTACACCATCTGACGCGCCGTTTCCACCGCCATCGCCATGTCCGCCAGCATGAACTGGATGCCCTGGAAATCGGCGATGTGCTTGCCGAACTGCTTGCGTTCCTTGACATACGCCAGTGCGTGGTCCAGCGCGCCCTGCGCGATACCGACCGCTTGCGCCGCGATCGTCACGCGGGTGTGATCCAGTGTGCGAAGGGCGATTTTCAGGCCCTCGCCCGGCTCGCCGACCATTCGGTCGCCGGGGATGTGGACCTGGTCGAAAAGCAGTTCACGCGTCGGCGAGCCTTTGACGCCCAGTTTCTTTTCCTTGGCACCGAAGGAGAAGCCCGGGTCGGACTTCTCGACCACGAAAGCGCTGACGTTGGCGCCGCGGCGGCCGTCGGGGTCGGTGACTGCCAGGACGGTGTAGTACTCCGACACGCCGGCGTTCGTGATCCACGACTTCTGTCCATTGAGGATCCAGTCGTCGCCGGAAGGGGTGGCGCGGCAGCGCATCGAGGCGGTGTCCGAGCCTGCGTCGCGTTCGGACAGTCCATAGGAGAATCCTGCGGCGCCGGAAGCCAGCGGGGGCAGGTATTTCGCCTTCAGGTCCTCGTTGGCGGCCAGGATCAGGGGCAGGCTGCCGAGTTTGTTCACGGCGGGGATGAGCGAGGACGAGGCGCACACGCGCGCTACTTCTTCGATCACGATGCAGGTGGCCAGTGCGTCGGCTCCGGCGCCGCCGTACTGTTCCGGGACATGCGGGGCGTGGAAGTCTGACGCGACCAGGGCGTCGTAGGACGCTTTGGGGAATTCTTCGCGTTCGTCGGCCTCGGCGGCGTGCGGAGCGATTTGTTCTTCGGCGACCGCGCGGACTGCCTCGCGGATCGCTTCGTGGTCTTCGTTGATTTTGAACAGGTCGAAGCTCATGGAGATCTCCTAGTAGGTGTAGAAGCCGCGGCCGGTTTTGCGGCCCAGCAGGCCGGCGTCGACCATGCGGGCCAGCAGCGGCGGCGGGGCGTACAGCGGCTCCTTGAATTCCTCGTACAGGGATTCCGCGACGGCCTTCGTGGTGTCGAGGCCGATCAGGTCGGCCAGTGCGAGCGGGCCCTGCGGGTGCGCGGCGCCTCGGACCAGGCCCTCGTCGATCGCTTCCTTCGTGGCGAAGCCCGACTCCAGCATGCGCACTGCGGCGAGGATGAACGGGATCAGCAGCGCGTTCACGACGAAACCGGCCCGGTCCTGGCACAGGATGGCGTGCTTGCCGAGCGTTTCCTCGGCGAACTTGCGGGCGCGGCCGGTGGTCTCGTCGCCGGTCAGCAGGCTCGGGACCAGTTCCACCAGCGGCAGCACCGGGACCGGGTTGAAGAAGTGGATGCCGAGCACCTGCGCCGGGCGCTGCGTCGCGGTGCCGAGTTTCATGATCGGGATCGAGGACGTGTTGGAGGCCAGCACCGCGTCCGGCGCGGTGACGATCTTGTCCAGTTTCCCGAACAGCTCCGCCTTGACCGCCTCGTTCTCGACGATCGCCTCGATCACCAGCGTGCGGTCGGCGAGGGAGTCCAGGTCTTCGGTGATCCGGATCCGTTCCAGCACGTCGGCGGCGGATTCGATCTTCCCCTTGCGCTCGGCCCGGCCCAGCGACGCCTCGAGCCGCGCGCGGCCCGCGTCAGCGGCAGCCCGGTTCGATTCGACCGCCACGACGTCCAGTCCGGCCCGGGCGCACACCTCGGCGATCCCCGCACCCATCTGGCCGCAGCCGACCACGCCGACTCGCTCCACGTGCCTCACCCCATCCTCCGGTACTTGGTTTCATGATGACGGTACTCAGTACCGGCGAGTAGGCGAGAGCGGGGTGGCCCACCTCACCCCGCACCCGCGCGCCGGGAGGCGATTAGGCTGGCCGCAGCGTGCGTGCGAAAGGTGAGCCCGATGCCCGAGAAACCGGCCAAGCAACGGCTGACCGAGGCCGCGTTCGCGCTGTTCGAGGAGCGCGGCTACGACCAGACGACGGTGGACGACATCACCGAGCGCGCCCGCGTCGGGCGCAGCACGTTCTTCCGCGCGTTCCGGTCCAAAGAGGACGTCATCTTCCCGGACCACGAGGTGCTGCTGAGCGCGATCGAGGCCCGGCTGGCCGGTTCCGACCCGCGCACCGCGCTCGTCGCGGTCACCGAGGCCGCGCGGCTGGTGCTGCGGCATTACGTCGCGGAGGGCGACCTGGCGCTGGCGCGCTACCGGCTCACCCGCAGCGTGCCGGCGCTGCGGGCGCGGGAAATCGCCGGCACGCGCCAGTACCAGCGGCTGTTCCAGGAATTCGTCCACCGCTGGATGGGCGGCGGCGAGGAGACCGCGCTGCGCGCCGAACTCATGGCGGCGGCCGTGGTGACCGCGCACAACCACGTGCTGCGCCGCTGGCTGCGCGGGCAGGCGGCGGACCCGGAAGCGGCGTTCGACTCCGCGATGGCCGACACCGTCGCGTTGTTCGGCAGCACCGGCGAGACGGAGACGACGGTCGTCGCTTTCCGTACCGGCAAAGACCTTTCCGCCGTGCTGCCCGGGCTGCGCAAGCTGCTCGGCGACGAGGGCGCGCTCGGCTGAGCGGCTACCAGGCCTCGTCGAACCGGACGCCCGCCTCGTACCAGTCCTCGTCGCTCACCGGGCGGTCCGGTTCCGCCGGGTGCTCGGGGTCGGCGGAGCGGTTGCGCAGGTAGTCGCCCTCCCCCGAGACGACCGGCACGACCGGAGCGGCCGGTTTCGACTGCGCGGCAACGGGTTTCGGCGGCTCTGGGTCCACGGGTCGAGCGGGTCGCCGGGGAGCGGCGGGTGGTTCCGGAGCGAAACCGGCCCGCCACTTCAGCCGGTCCATCACGTATCCGCGGGTGCCGAGCGGCGCGAGCAGCGCGGCCGTCCGGTTCGCCGATTCCCGCTGTGCTTCGGCGTACGTGCGCAGCACCAGCGCGGCCAGCTCGTCCGGCGGCAGATTCCGCACCGCGGCGGACAGTTTCAGTCCAGTGAGGACACCGTCGGTGTTGACCGTGGCGGTGACCGCGTCGCCGGGCGAGACCGCCTCGACCGACAACGCGGACAACGCCTGGAGCAGTTCTTCCGGACCGGCCACGTCAGTCCAGCGTGGACGGAGACATCGGCTGCGACACCGAACCGTCCGGCGCGATGTCGACGCCCTTGTCCCGGACCCGCTTCTCGGTGCCCTTCGAGGTGTTCGAGGTCTCGAAGCTGGACGGGTCGAACGTGTCGCCGGGGCTCACGTCGGGCGGGTTCGGAACCGGCGGCAGGTTGACCGACTTCTCGTGGATCTTGTCCGCGAGCCGCCCCGCCGACTCCTGCATGTGCGAGCGGATTTTGTCGACGCCGCTGATGAAGCTCTCGAAGATGTCGTGCGCGTTGTCGCCCTCGACCTTCGCCGACGCCTGCGCCGTCACCTCGGTGAGCCCGGCTCCCGCGCCCGCGACCGCGGCCTGCGCGCCGACCGCGCTCATCGTCAGCTCGCCCCCGACAGCCGCGGCTCCGGCCGGGGTGGCGACCACGGCGAGCATCCCGACCAGCGCGCCGGTGAACGCGACCGCCGCGACCTTCGACCAGGAGATCTCGCCCTCCTTGGCCTTCGCCTTCTGGTACTTCTCCGCGGTTTCCCGGAACGTCAGCGCGAGCGAGCCGAGGTCGTCCCGCGCGGCCCACACGCCGTCGCGGCTGGCGACGAGATCGCTCTCCACGACGGTGATCTCGGCGGCGAGCGCCTCGTAGGCCTCCGACAGCCGGTCGAGATAGGTCTTCACGTCCTCGGCCGCGTTGCCGCGCCACGAGCCCAGCAGTTCTTTCGCCCGGCGCAGTTCGGTGAGCGACCCGCGGCTGAGGTTCTTCCACACCGGCTCGTACGAGTTGATCATCGCCTGCAGGCCGCCGCCGGTGTCCTTGAGGTCGGCTTCGGAGAACTCCCGGAAGACCTCGGTGACCTTGTCCTGGTATGCGGCGTACAGCTCCTCCGTCATGGCGAAGCTGAAAAACTCCGCGTAGCGCAGGAATTCCAGCCCGTCGAGCGCGTCGTTGGCACCCTTGTGCAGATCTTCGCTGATGCCTTCGAGCAGCTCCGCCCGCGGACGGCCTTCCCCGCCGCCGCTGAGCCCGAAGTAATCCTCCTGCTCGCTCACGTCAGCGCACCTCTCCGCCCGCGCCCCGCACCGCGGACTGCGCGTCGGCGTCCGACGCCTCGTACAGCTCGGCCACGCGCTTGAGCGCTTCGCTCGTCTGGTGCGTGGTGTAGGCCAGCTTCGCGAGCGCTTCTTCCACCTTCGCGCGGTGGTTTTCGTACGCCGCCGCGACCTTGGGCATGCCGAGCGAGCCGCCGAACGCGGTGGTCGGGCCGCCGCCGAACGGGTTGATCGAGCCGACGATGGCGGCCGGGCTGACCGCGTCGGGCAGGTCGAGCCGCCGCACTCCGCCGCGCGCGGTCTCCGCCGCGTCCCCGGCGGCCGCGACGAACCCGCTCGCCTTGCGCAGGTCGTCGAGGTCGGTCTCGAAACCGATCATGGAACTACCCCCAGTCGCGTGAACCGTGACCGTACCGGGCGTACGGTATCCCTTCCGACTCACCGGACACTGAGGTGGTTCACGGCATTAACGTGACTGCGGTCACGTACCGTCCGAAGTGGACGCCGCCGCGCGACGGCGCGGGAACCACGGCACGATCGGCGAAACGCGCCGCTGGTAGTCCGCGTATTCCGGGTAGCGGCCGAGGGTGATGCTCTCGGTGAAGATCGTGGAGCCGACGAACAGCAGCGTCAGCAGGACCGCGCCGGCGACCGTCCAGGTGACAGCGCCCGCCGCGGAGACGCCGAACAGGAACACCACCCACCACTGCGCTTGTTCGAAGAAGAAGTTGGGGTGCCGGGAAAACCGGAAGAGCCCGGTCTGCGCGAAGCGCGGGTCGGGGGTGCGCCCGGCGGCGGTCTCGCGCTTCTTGCGCTGGTGGAAGTTCCACTGCTGCTGATCGGCGAGCGTTTCGCCGGCGAGGAAGGCCACGAACACGACCGCGAGCACGATGTCGGCGGCGCCCAGCGGGGTCCGATGGTCGAGCGCGGTCCACGCGGGCAACGTGATGAGCAGCAGGATCGCGTTCTGGTAGAGCGTGATGAAGAAGAGGTTGAACAGCTGGAACTGCCACGGGGCCATCCGGCCGCGCAGCACCGCCCAGCGGTAGTCCTCGCCGCCGGGCGCGTAGCCGCCCTTGCGGCCGTAGTTGAACGTCAGCCGCGCACCCCACAGGAAGACCAGCGCGAACAGCAGGTTCAGCCGAGCGTCGGCGAACCCGGCGTGACCGGCGAAGATCCCGGCGTAGGCCACCGGGACCACCGACCAGATCCGGTCCACCCAGGAGTACTCCCTGGTGAGCACCGACAGCAGCCAGCAGCCGGCGCACACGCCCGCGAACACCCAGAGGCACACCTGGAACGCGTTCATGCCCGCGACACTACTGCCGGAACCGCCGCGGCGACGCCCGGCGACAGGCGGTCAGGCAGCGATCCTGCCCGCGACGCCCGGCGGTTCCGGCCATGGGGGACGGCACCGGCCAGGGTCAGGTCTGCCCGGCCCGGGATTTTTGCAGCACCCGCTGCCGCCCGCTGGTGTACGCCGCGACCGAACCGCACAGCAGCGCGAGGATCGCGACCGACCACAGCACCTCCGTCACCGACGTCACCAGCAGCGACAGCACCAGCGGCCCGGCCAGTCCGCCCAGCCGGTTGAAGAACGACACCGACCCGGCGACCCGTCCGCGCTTCCCGTCCTCGGTCACGTCGGCCGCGACCGGGAGGAACACCGCGGCCATCGTGTTGACGCCCAGCAACGCGACCGTCAGCACCGCGGCCGACAGCCACGGCGCGGCGACCGCCCATCCGGACACCGCGAGCGCCAGCAGCAGGACCGCGGTGCAGACCGCCAGCCGGACCGTGACGCCGGTCGGGCCGAACCGGCGATAGGCGAGCACCAGCAGTCCCGCGCACAGCACCATCGCCACCGCGGACCCGGTGAGCAGAGCGTTCGCGGTGGTCAGCGAGAGCCCGCCGACGCGGGACAGCGTCGGCACCCAGGTCGTCAGGCCGAAGGTGGTCAAGCCGATCGCGAAGGCGAACACCCATTGCAGCCGCGTGGTGAGCGTGTTCCGGACCAGCCAGTGCGTCTCCGGCGCGGGCTGCGCGGGGACGCCGCGCCGATCCGGGATGACCGCCGCGGCGGCCGCCAGCAGCAGTCCGGTCGGCGCGCCGATGAGCCACAGCACGCGCCAGCCGAACACCGGCTCCAGCCACAGCGCCGAACCGGACGCGACCAGGTAGCCGATCGCGGTCGCGACGATCGACAGGCCGGTCACCACCGCTCCCCTGCCGCGCCCCGGGAAGAGGTCGCTGAGCACCGTGATCAGCATCGGAGCCAGCCCGCCGACCGCGATGCCCATCAGGAAGCACATCACCACGTTGCCGCCGAAGTCCGGCATGGTGCCGCACATGCTGGTCGCGGTGAACCCGAGCGTGGCAAGCAGATAACAGGCCCGGCGGCCGATGCGCTCGGCCAGCTGGCTGAACGCCAGCGCGCCCAGCGCGGTACCGGACAGCCCGCTCACCGCCAGCAGCGACGCGGTCGAGGCGTCGATGCCGTATTCCGTGCGCAGGCCCGGGATGACGAAGCCCAGCGTCGAGGTTTTGCTGATGTCGATCGTCAGCGCGGCCGTGGCGACCGCCGCGATCATGCGCCGTCCTCGGACCGTCGGCTGCGCCAAGGCGGCCGCACTGGGCCGTTTTCGGCCGAGGACCAGTGCGGCGACGAGCGCGAGCAGCAAGGCCGCTCCGGCGACGAACATCTCCGGCATGTCGGCCAGCGCCATGCCGTGCAGCCGCCGGTCGGTCATCGAGCCCGTGTGCCCCATCGAGCCCATGGAATCCATCGAGTCCATGCCGGACATGTCGAACGCCCGGAAGAACCCCCACGCCGAGGCGGCCACGACCACCGCCGCGGCCAGCGCGAGCACTCCCCGCCAGTTTGTCCTGGCCGGGCCGGAAACCGTCGTCATGTCAGTCCGCCCCGGTCGTCCGGAACTGCCCGTCCCGGTGCCCGCGGCGCGCGGTCAGCAGACAGCAGCCGGCCGCGGACCCGAAATCCCGGTTTGCGGACGGCGAATCCGGCGAGCACCGCGGCCACGTTCGGCGCGGGCAGCCGCCACTGCTCCGGGGTCAGTCCGGCAAGAAGGTCTTCGGGATCGGGGAGAAAGTCGGACAGGACTCGGGGCATCGCCGGCATGGCTTTCCTTCCGTCGGCTCCCACCAACTTCCCACCGGCGCGCGCTCTCCGGCATCTCCTTTCTTGCGGACCCGGAATCGGTTGCCCGGGCCGTACCGAACACGGCCCAGGCAACCGGTTCAGTTCTCCTGAAGGACCGAAAGAATATTCCCCGCCGGATCCTTGAACCACGCGATCAGCGGCCCGCCGAGCCGGAAGACCCCCTTTTCGTCTGCCCCCTCGAACGGCTCGAAGGAAACGCCTGCCGCGCCGAGATCGGCGACTGCCTGGTCGATGTCGTCCACCGGGAAGTTGAGAATGGTGTACTCGGCGGGGACATGCTTGTCGCCCTTGGGATAGACGAGCACCTCCCGTCCTTCGGCGAGGTGCAGGCGCAGCATGCCCCAGTTTTCGCTGACCTCGATGCCGAGCGTCCCGGCATAGAATTTCCGCGCGGCCGGGATGTCGTCCACGGAGAATCCGCTGAACGCTTTGCTGGTGTCGAACATTGTCTTGCTCCTTCGGCAGAGAATGGCCAGCCCCGCTTGGGGCGGTAGTTCGAGGTCGGTCCGGCCGTCAGGTCGCCGCCGGGCAGGGGCGAGCCGCTCCAGTCCAGTCCGGCGGCGACTCGGTCACCCCGTCCAGCGAAACCGACAGTCCGGCCGCGATCTCGCGCACGGCTATGCTCCTTCTTCAGCTGACATGGGCACGGGGGACGTCGGAGCCGAAATCCGCTAGGCGACACCGGCGGGGAAAAATTTCGAAGGGGGCCGTCGTGCGGTACCTGATCATGATCCACAGCAACCCGCGGTTCCGCGCGCTCTGGGAAGAGCTGCCGGACGAGAAGAAAGCCGAGTTCGGCCGGGCGCACCTCGCGCTCAACCGGGCGCTCGAGGAGTCCGGCGAACTGGTGCTGAGCGACGGGCTGGCGGATCCCGCCGACGCCAAGTGCGTCACCGTGCAGGACGGCAAGGCGGTGCCGAGCGACGGGCCGTTCGCCGAGGTCAAGGAGCATCTGGTCGGCTTCTACCTGGTCGAATGCGAGAGCATGGAACGGGCGCTGGAGCACGCGGCCCGGGTGCCGGACGCGCTGTACGGCAAGATCGAGGTACGTCCGGTCCGCAGCGTGAAAGAGCTGGATCTCTGACTCCCCCGGCCGCTCTCGACCAGCTCCTGCGCGACCTCGCGCCGCAGGTGCTCAGCGCGGTCTGCCGCCGGTTCGGCGATTTCGCGCGCTGCGAGGACGCGGTGCAGGAAGCGCTGCTGGCCGCCGCGGTGAAGTGGCCGGAGCAGGGCATGCCGGACAGCCCCAAGAACTGGCTGATCACCGCGGCCGCGCGCAGGCGCATCGACATCGAACGCAGCGAATCCGCCCGCCGTCAGCGCGAAAACACGGCCGCGGCGCTGGCCGTGCCGCAGCCGGAACGGGTGCCGGCCGGCGACGACACCCTGATCCTGCTGATGCTGTGCTGTCACCCGGAACTCGGCAAAGCGTCCCAGCTCGCGTTGACGCTGCGCGCGGTCGGCGGGCTCACCACGGCGGAAATCGGCCGGGCGTTCCTGGTCCCGGAGAAAACCGTGAGCCAGCGGATCAACCGGGCGAAGAAGCGGTTGGCCGGCGCCCGGTTCCGGATGCCGCCGCCGGAGGACCGGGCCGAGCGGATGGCCGCGGTGCTGCAGGTGCTGTACCTGATTTTCACCGAGGGGCACACCGCCAGCTCCGGGACCGCGGTCAACCGGGTCGAACTCACCGCCGAGGCCATCCGGCTCACCCGGCAACTGCACGCGCAGGTCCCCGGCGACGGCGAGGTGGCCGGGCTGCTCGCGCTCATGCTGCTCACCGACGCCCGCCGGCCCGCGCGGACCCGGCCCGACGGCAGCGCGGTGCCGCTGGCCGAACAGGACCGCACCCGCTGGGATTCCGCCGCGATCGCCGAAGGGCTCGGCCTGATCGGGAAAACCCTGTCCACCGCCCGGCTCGGGCCGTATCAGATCGAGGCCGCGATCGCCGCCGTGCACGACGAGGCGGCCCGCGCCGAGGACACCGACTGGCCGCAGGTCCTCGCCCTCTACGACCTTCTGCTGGCCGTCGCGCCGAGTCCGGTCGCTGCGCTGAACCGGATCGTCCCCGTCGCCATGGTCCACGGCGCCCGCGAGGGCTTGCGGCAACTGGACGAGATCACCGGGCTGGACGGGCACCACCGGGTCGACGTGGTGCGCGCGCACCTGCTCGATCTGGCGGGCGAACCCGAGCAGGCACGGGTCTATTACCGTTCCGCGGCAGTGAAAACGCTCAGCGTTCCGGAACGGCGGTACCTGGAATCCCGTGCCGCGCAGGGGAAATCGCCCTAGCTGGCCGCCCGGGCCATCCCCGACACCCGCAGCGCGGCCGGATCCGGCAGCCGCAGCGGCACCGTGTCCGCGTGGTACTCGAAATGCCACCACTCGTTGTCGTAGCGCCGATACAACCGGTACTCCGCCCCGTGCCGCTCCAGCCACGCCGCGCCCTCGGTCGGCCGCACGTCCATCGCCGTGCCGCGGACGTGCGCCGACTCGTGCGGCGGCAGCACCCGGCGCCGGGCCGCGGCGACCGAGCCGGTGCGGTGCACCTCCTCGGCGAACATTCGGTGCTGGTCGGCCGCGTCGCGGTGGCCAGAGGTGAGGCCGATGAGCTGCCCGTCGCGCCAGAACGCCTCGGTCCGTGCCGCGGTGAAGGCCGCGCGGGCCGGTTCGCTGAGCCCCGCCAGGTCCTCGGCCGGGTACCGCATCGCCAGCGCCCACTGGCAGGCCAGGTACCGGCTGCGGCCGGGCGAACGCAGGAACGCCGCCGGGAGCAGCGCCACGGCCAGGATGCGGGTGACGGCCGCGAGGACCCGGGGCCGGCGAAGCGACTCGATCATGACGTCCACTTTCGGACCCCAGTGTGCGCGCACTGCGCACGGAGTTTGACAGCTCTGTAACAGTTCGCCACGGCAGCGCTGGATGTCGCTGTTACCGAACGATGACACTGCACGCACCGGGCGGGGATCCGGGCCGGGCAGGCTGGGGGCCGGTTGTCCGCTGTGGACTGTCCGGGCGGCCGGACGGGCGGGCTGCGATAGTGGGAGACATGCCGAGGGTGCTGCTGATCGAAGACGACCAGGCCGTGCGCGACGGCCTGCGGCTGGCCCTGACCTACCAGGGGCACACGGTCGACGCGGTGGAGACCGGCGAGGAAGGCCTCGCCCGGCTCGCCGGCGACCCGGCCGACGTCGTGGTCCTCGACCTGATGCTGCCCGGGATGGACGGCTTCGAGGTGTGCCGGCGCATCCGCGCGGCGGGCGACCTGCCGATCATCATGCTCACCGCACGCAACGACGACATCGACGTGGTGGCCGGGCTCGAAGCGGGCGCCGACGACTACGTCGTGAAGCCCGCGCAGGCCAGGGTGCTGGAGGCGCGCATCCGCGCGGTGCTGCGCCGCACCGGGAGCGAGCCGCGCAATCCGGACGCGAAACCGGGTCCGGAACGGCACGGCGCCCTCACGATCGACCGCGAGGGTCTCGTGGTGAGCAAGAACGGCGAGGTCGTCGGGCTCGCGCCGACCGAACTGCGGCTGCTGCTGGAGCTGTCGTCGTCGCCGGGCCGCGTGCTCAGCCGGCAGCAGCTGCTCGAATCCGTGTGGGACCAGGGATATCTCGGCGATTCGCGGCTCGTCGACGCGTGCGTGCAGCGGCTGCGGTCCAAGATCGAGGACGACGCCGCGAAACCGGTGTACGTCCAGACCCTGCGCGGTTTCGGCTATCGCTTCGGGCCGCTGTGACCGGCTGGCGGTGGCGGGGGCTGCGCGTCCGGCTGCTGGTGGCGTTCGCGCTGCTGAGCGTGTTCACCGCGGTGGCCGTCGCCGGGATCGGCTACGTGCAGGCCCGCAACGGGATCGTGCAGCGCACCCAGGACAACGCCGCCGTGGAGATGACGACGCAGATCAAGCAGCTGTACCCGCTGCCGCGGCAGCCGGTGGACACGAGCGCGCTGCGGTCGGCCGCCGAGCGGCTGAACAGCAGGAAGAACTCCGCGCTGGTGACGAGCGGCGGCCACAGCGCGGGCGACATGCCCGCCTCGGTGATCACGCCGGAGCTGCGCGGCGTCGTCCGGGCGGGCAAGGTCGGCTGGCAGCGCGTGGACGTCGGCGGCGTGACGCAGCTGGTGCTGGGTGCGCCGCTGCTGATCTCGACCGGCGACCGGTCGAATCCGACTGTCGCGTCCGGTATCGAGGTCTACGAACTGCGCAGCCTCGACGCGGAAATCGAAGCGGTGAACCGGCTCTCCCGGGACGCCTGGCTCGCCGGAGGGGCCGCGCTGGTGGTGGCGCTCGTGCTCGCCGGGCTGGCGGCAGGCAGCGTGCTGCGGCCGGTCGGCGAACTGCAGCGCGCGGCCCGGCGGCTCGGCGACGGCGACCTCAACGCCCGCATCGCCGTGCGCGGCGGCGACGAGCTGGCCAGCGTCGCCGAGACGTTCAACTCGACCGCCGACTCGCTGCAACGGCACGTCGGCGAGCTGCGCAGGATGGAAGCCGACGCGCGCCGGTTCGTCGCCGACGTGTCGCACGAACTGCGCACGCCGCTGGCCGCGATGACCGCCGTCACCGACATGCTCGACGCCGAGGCGGAACGGCTGCCGGACGCGGCGGGCGAGGCGGTCCGCCTGGTCAGCCAGGAGACGCACAACCTGACCCGGCTGGTGAACGACCTGATCGAGGTCACCCGGTTCGACTCCGGCACCGCGTCGCTGGAGCTGGACGACGTCGACGTCGCCGAGGCGATCCGCGCGACGCTGCGGGCACGGGGCTTCGCGGTGGAGATTGATCTGCCGTCCGGGATCCGGGCACGGGTCGACCCTCGCCGGCTCGACGTGATCGTGGCGAATCTCGTCGGGAACGCGTTGCGGCACGGCGCGGAACCGGTGACCGTCCGGCTGCGCGACGACCAGGCCGGGGTCCGGCTGTCGGTCGAGGATTCCGGGCCGGGCTTGGACGAGGAGGTGCTCCCGCACGTGTTCGCGCGGTTCTACAAGGCGGACACCGCCCGGAGCCGGTCCGAGGGAAGCGGGCTCGGGCTGGCCATCGCCTGGGAGAACGCCCGCCTGCACCACGGGGAGCTGCGAGCGGGGAACCGGCCCGAGGGCGGCGCGGTGTTCACCTTGTGGCTGCCGAGGGAGGTCCTGCGGTGAAGCGGTTTCTGGGACTCTTCGCGATCGTCCTGCTCGCGGCGGGCTGCGGCGTGCGGCCCAGCGGGGTGATCCCCGGGGAAGCGGCGCCAAGCGGACCGGCGGTCGGCAGCGTCGGGAACACCGCGACGGTCTACTTCGTGCTGGACGGGAAGCTCGCTCCGGTGTCGCGCACCGGCGTCAGCGACGTGTACGCCGACCGGGTCCGGGTGCTGGAGCAGGGGCCGAACGAGGACGAACGGGCCAGCGGGTACACGACGGAGCTGCCGCCGACGTTCGAACCGATCGCCATCGGGATCAGCGAGGCGGCGATCGGCGTGAACGTCCGGGAACTGACGCCGAACGCGGTCAGCCAGCTCGTCTGCACGATAGTCGCGGCGGGCGGCGGCGGACCGTCCCGGACCGTCGTGCTGTCTGGCGGCGGGCAGACCCTGCAGCCGCAAGGGTGCGGCGGCTGACTCAGCCCCGTTGCTTCATTACTGGGGCGAACACCACCGCCACCACGCACAACGCCAGCGGCAGCAGGAACGCGACGTTCAGCGGCACCCAGTGCGCCAGCCCGCCGATGACCGCCGGCCCGGCCAGCAGCCCGACGTACCCGACGCCGACCACCCGCGCCATCAACGCCCCCGACGCGCGCTTGTCGAGGTTGCCCGCTGCGGTGAACAACTGCGGGACACCACCGGACAGCCCCAGCCCGAACAACGCCCAGCCGCACAGCGACAACGGCACCCACGGTGCCAGCGACGCGATCGCCAACCCCAGCGCCGCCAGCCCGCTGCCGTACCGCACCACCGCGACCGGACCGGCCAGCGCGGCCACCCGGTCAGTCGCGAACCGCCCGACGGTCATCGCCACCGCGAACGAGCCGTACGCCAGGGCGGCAGTGCTTTCGGACGTCCCCAGCCCGTCCCGCAGATACAGCGCGGCCCAGTCGTTCGCGACGCCTTCGGACAGCATCAGCGCGAACGCCAGCAGACCCAGCAGCCACACCACGCGCTTCGGCGTGCGAGACGGTTTGGCCTCCTCGGCGGTTTCCTCGGCAGCGGTGTCCGAGGAATCGAGCAGATACCGGCGGACCACCAGCGAGATCACGATGCACAGCACACCGGTGCCGCCCAGCGACACGATCGTCGGCACGCCCGCCCCCAGCACCGCCGCACCGACGACCGCCGCGATCGCACCGCCGATCGACCACATCGCGTGGAAGGCGGCCATGATCGGCCGCGGATAGGCGCGTTCGACGACCACCGCGTGCGCGTTCATCGCGACGTCCAGCGAACCGTTGAAGAACCCGAACGCCGCGAGCGCCAGCCCGAGCGTCCACCAGTTCGCGGCGAGCCCCGGCAGCACGACCGCGACCCCGAGCAGCACCCCCGCGACGGACACCACCCGCGAATGCCCGAACCGGTCCGCGAGCGGCCCGGTCACCTGCATCCCGATCAGCGCCGACCCGCCGAGCACGAGCAGCAGGGCGCCGAGCGCGGTGTGCGATACGCCGGTCGCGCGCTCGATCACCGGGATGTGCACCACCCACATGCCGACCGCGAACCCGCACAGGGCGAACACGATCCAGGTGGCGACGCGGGCCGCCCGGGGCAGCACCGGGGGCGGGGAAAGCTCAGTCATCGGGCTCGGCTCCTCTTCGGGGTCGGGTCCAGGCAGGAACAGGGTGCGGCGGGCAGAATGGGCGCGTGGAGTCCGAACCGATCGACGCCCCGTGACCGGCGGCTACCAGAAGGGCCGCATCCGCCGCGACGACCTCGTCTCGGCGGCCGCGAAGGTGTACGGCGAGGCCGGCTACCACGCGTCGTCGCTGCGGGAAATCGCCAAACGAGCAGGCATCACCCACGCCGGCTTGCTGTACCACTTCCCGACGAAGGAAGCGCTGCTCGCCGCCGTACTGGAACGCCGCGACGCCGAAGACGCCGCCCGCGAACAACTCGCCGCGCCGCCCGGCTTGGAGGTGCTTCGCCGCTTCGTCGCACTGGCCGAACACAACGTCCGCCACCGAGGCATCGTCGACCTGTACTCGCGCCTGGCCGCCGAAGCGATCTCCGAAGACCACCCCGCCCACGCCTACTTCGCCCGCCACTACCGAGAGGCCCGCGAAGCCATCGCCGATTCCTTCCACGCGCTCGCCGAAACCGGCGAGCTGCGCCCCGGCATAGACCCGGACTTGGCGGCACTCACCTTCATCGCACTGATGGACGGCCTCCAGGTCCAGTGGCTCACCACCCCCACGCAAGTAGATGTAGTCGGTTCCCTCCGCCTCTCTCTGCAAACTCTCCTGACCGTCCCCCTGTTCCCGTAACAGCGGAATTCCGAAGATCTCGCCCAGATGGCCGCAAAATCCATGGCACCGTCCGTGAGGGGAACCCTCACAGCCCCAGATTCCCGCAGGGGTCCCCTCACGACCCGCCACCGGCCCCGGCCAGTCCGTGAGGGCCCCTTCACGGACGCAGGGTCCAATGCCAGGGACTTAAGGCGGCATCGTGGGTGCGGCTGAGGTGCGCCCGCCCGAGCCGAAGGGGCTGGCGGACCGGGCTGGCTTGCGCCGGGGCCGACGCGGGCGACGGCAGCTGGGCGTGTCCGTCCGTGAGGGGAACCCTGAGGGAATCTGGTTCCCTCAGGGTTCCCCTCACGGACCTGAAGAAACGGTCATTCGGTAATTTATCAGGCATTTCGCTCGCTTGGGCGTCCTTTATGGACGGTCAGCAGGCTGACGCCGCCCGGCTTAGTCCCTGACATCGGACCCAGATTCCCTCAAGGAGTCCTTCACAGACCCTGGCCCGGCCACCGCCGAAGCGCCCCAATGTGGCATTGGGTGCATCCCACGCAACCAACGCCACATTGGGGCGCAAGCCCCCGCCAAAACCGCAGCCAAAAGCACCCAACGAGCGAGGCACCCAGCCCCACCCCCGCACCCCGATACGAAGCCTCCCTGCGGTCTGGGGGTGCTTGTCAAGGCATCTTTCCCGCCTTGACAAGCACCCCCAGACCGTCAGCACAATCAGCCTTCGGGGTGCCCCACGCAACCGACCGGACGCAATGTCGCCGCCAGGCGACGAGCCCCCCAGTCACAACGTCCGCGCAAACGGATCCCACTCAACGGGCAACAGCTCCGCCGCCTCCACGCTGCTAGTCACCTCTACCGAAACCCCAGACTCAACCGACTCCTCAACCGCCAGCAACACATCCAGCACGTGATACCCCAGCTCCCCCGAAGCCCTCTCCCCCACTCCAGCCCGAACAGCCCGAGCCAGCTCCACCACCCCAGTCCCCCGCGAAGCCGCATGCCCCACCGCGGCCACCTCCTCCTCGCACCCCGCCGAATGCACCACCGTCGCCCCATCGAACCGATTGGGGTCCGGCAAAACCGCAGTCCCCGCTTCCCCCGCCACCTCAACAACCCCCGTCCGCCGCAACGCGGAATCAAACGTCAAAACAACCTGCGCACTCCCCCCGCGCACAAACTCCACCAACGCAGTAACCGTAGTAGGCACCGAAACCGGAAACTCCGTCCCAGCCCGAGGCCCAGCCCCGATCACCCGAGTCCCCCGAACCGTCCCTCCAGCCCCGGTAACCTTCCGAACCGGCCCAAACACCTGCACCAACTGCGTAAAGTAATAAGGCCCCATATCAAACAACGGCCCACCCCCGGCCTGAAACAAAAACTCCGGCGAGGGATGCCACCCCTCCGGCCCCGGCGTCTGAAACAACGCCAACGCCGTAACCGGCACCCCGATCCGCCCACCCGCCAAAGCACGAAACGCAGTCTGATGCCCAGCCCCAAGAACGGTATCCGGCGCACAACCCACCCGCACTCCGCGCTCCCGCGCCCGGTCAAGCAGCTTCCGCGCCGTCCCCCGATCCAGCCCGAGCGGCTTCTCCGTCCAAACGTGCTTCCCCGCCTCCACCGCCGCGAGACTGACCTCGACATGCACCGCAGGCACAGTCAAATTCACGACAATCTCGATCTCCGGCACCGCGAGAAGCTCCGCCAGAGAACCGCTGCGCGGCACCCCGTACTTCTCCGCTTGCCCCCGCGCCCGGCCGACATCGAGATCGGCAACGCCCACCACCCGGACATCCGGAAAAGCCGTCAAATTCTCCAAATAGGTATCACTGATAAACCCAGCCCCGACCACCCCGACCCCGACAGTCACTTCTCCACCCCAGCGAGATAAGCGAAACTCTCCGCAATCCCCCGGAAAACATCCTCGTGCTGATCGAATTCCACCACCCGCAACGCCCCCGGAGCCGCCGCGAGCACCTCCCCCAACGGCACCCGCCCCTGCCCCGCAGGCACCTGCCCACTGGCATCGACAGCCAATGACCCGTCCTTCACATGAATAGCGAAAACCCGCTCCCCCAACCGCCGCAACAGCTCAGGCGCATCCACCCCACCCGCGGCAGCCCAATAAACATCCACCTCCAGCACAACCTCCGGATCAAGCAGCTCCGCGAAAACCTCCAGCGCGGTACGCCCGTCGATCCGCGATTCCAGCTCCCACCAATGATTGTGATACCCCACCCGCACCCCATACCCCGCCGCAACCTCAGCCGCCGCATTAAGCGCCGACGCGGTATCAGCGATATCCCCCAACGTCCCCCATCGCGAAGCCGGAACCAGCGGCTCGATCACCACCCCGATCCCCAGCTCCCGAGCCGCCGAGAACACCGCCTCCTGATCCCGCCCGACCAACGCCGCATGCGCGGTAGGCGCACTCAACCCATGCGCCGCCAGCCCCGCCCGAAGCGCCGCGACGTTCTCCACCACCCCATACGGCTCCACCCGCGTGAACCCGATCGCGGCCAGCCGCCGCAACGTCTCGTCAGGATCAGCCGCGAACGCTTCGCGCACCGAGTACAGCTGCACCGAAGGGACACCCATGCCAACTCCTAGCGGCTAGACGGCTTCCGCCAATTTCTACCACTTGGTCAGAATTGACACCAGGACAAAACCGGACGGAATCCCCGGACAAAATCAGCCGAGTTCCTTGTGCCAGACAAGAAAATCGCACGGAGTGGCCAGCAGCGGCGCAAGCTCCGGATGCGGCCCGTCGATCGTCGAGGTCTCCACGACCCGGTACCCGAGCCGCGAGTACCACTGCGCGAGAAAGTCCTTCGACGGATGCGTCCACTCGCGCGGCACCAGCAGCTCAAGCTGCATCCGCGTGCACCCGCCGTCCCGGCAGTGGCGCTCCGCGAACCGCACCAGCTCCCGCCCGATCCCCGCGCCGCGCACCTCCGGCGAGGCGGCGAGCAGGCCGAACTCCCCCAGATCCGCCGCGAGCCGCTGGATCCGCACCGAACCCACGACAGCCCCGTCGAGCCGCGCGACCGCGATCTCGCCCGCGCGGACCAGCCCGGCCATCTCCCCGGCATTCGTCCGATCGGCCGAACCGGCCCACAAACCGGCTTCAGCCTTGGCGTAGACAGTGTTCACCAGCTCGGTCAGCGTGGCCACCAGCGCGGCGTCCTCGGCGGCGGACGGCGGCAGGAAGGCGATCTCCGGAGTCGTCACCCTGCCAGCCTAACCGCACTCAGCTGGCGGCCGAGCCGGAAACCGCGGGCCGCGCCTCGCCGAAGCCGCCGTAGCGGCCGGCTTTCGCCCGCTTGCGCACCTCGTCGAAGTGCCGGTGCACCGCGTGCGCGGCCTCTTCCGCGTCCCCGTTCACGAGGGCGTCCACGATCGCCTGATGCCGTTTCGCGGTGGCCGGGGCCGACGACACCGGACCGCCCATTTCGCCTTCCGCGGCCCGGTAGACGTCCCAGAACAGCCCGGTCAGCTCGCGCGCCAGGTCGAAGCCCGCCTCGGCGCAGATGAGGTCGTGGAACTCGCGGTCGGCCACCGCCGCGTCCGGTCCCTTGCGGCGCATCCGCGCCACGCACGCCTGCAGTCCGCCGATCAGCTCCGGCCGGTGGTCGCGCGCGACCCGGCTGGTCAGCTCCGTTTCGATCATCTCGCGGACCTCGAGCAGGTCGCGCAGCCGCCCGGCGTCGGTGCTGCCGCGGCTGCGCGTGCGGAAGAGCAGCCAGGTCTGCAGCGCTTCCGATCCGGCCGAGCCGACGAACGTGCCGTAGCCGTGCCGGACCTCGACGATGCCGAGCGCCTGCAGCGCCTTGACCGCCTCCCGGATCGAATTCCGGCTGACCCCGATGTCCTCGGCGAGGCTCAGCTCGGTCGGCATCGGCGCGCCGGTCGGCAATTGCCGGTCGACGATCAGGTCGATGATCTGCTTGGTGATCTCTTCGCTGCGTTGCGGGCGCGCCACACGTGTCTCCCGGATGTCTTTCTTGCACTGGCACGTCGCCATCGGAGGACATCCTACGTCATGATCGGCAACGGCGGCTGCCCCCGCGCGGGTGGGAACAAGCCTCTTGACCGGGGCGGGAACGGGACTTAGGGTTCCGGCAAGTCATAGGACGTCCCACGTCCTACTTCTCGATGCTTTCTGGGTGGAACACCGCATCAAGTCAGGAGACGCCATGTCCCGAACCGCCATGGGGACTTCGTTCAACCGGCGCGCACTGCTGCGCTACGCCGGCCTCGCCGGGACTGCCGCGGCGGTTTCGTCGGCGCTCGCCGCGTGCGGAGGTCCCGCGTCGACCAACAAGACCGGCAGTTCGTCCGGCTCCGTCACCGCGGTGCTCGGGTACGGCAACAACCAGACCTGGGACCCGCTGCAGACCGCGTCGGCGTTCGCGATGGCGGCCATCCTGCACAGCTACGAATCGCTCGTCGAAGGCGATCCGGTCACCCGGGAACCGTTCCCCGGCCTGGCCAAGGCGCTGCCCGCGGACCTCAAGAGCACCAAGCTGCGCTTCGAACTGCGCGACGGCGCGAAGTGGCACGACGGCAAGCCGGTGACCGCCGACGACGTGGTGTTCACCTACGCCCGCGCGCTCGACCCGAAGGAAAACGTCCTCGTCCACAGCTTCTTCTCGCAGTGGCTGGAGTCGGTGACCAAGGTCGACGCGAAGACCGTGGAGTTCAAGCTGAAGTTCGCGTTCCCGTACGCGCTGCAGCGGATCCAGATCTGCAAGATCGTGCCCAAGCACGTGTTCGAGAACAACTGGAAGGCCGCCGCGGCGGGCAAGGTCGTCGGCTCCGGGCCGTACAAGATCACCGAGCAGGCCCCGCTTTCGCACACCACGTTCGAGAAGTTCGCCGACTACAACGGCCCCCGCCCGGCCGCGTACGACAAGATGCTCTGGAAGTCCATCGTGGATTCCGCGCCGAGGGTCGCGGCGATCTCCGGGGCCAAGCCGGACGCGCAGATCGCGGAGAACATCCCGCCCGCCAACGCCGAGCAGCTGCGCAAGGCGGGCCGCACGGTCGAATTCGCCGACGGCGGCAACAACCTGTTCCTCCTCTTCAACACCAAGCACTCGCCGTTCGCCGACAAACGGGTCCGCCAGGCGCTGCATTACGCGATCGACAAGAAGAAGATGATCGGGATCGGCCTGCGCGGCACCGGAACCGCGGGCACCTCGTTCATCAACCCCAAGCTCCCCGGCTCGCAACCGGCGGCGCAGAGTTTCGAGTTCAACCCGGAGAAGGCGAAGCAGCTCCTCGCCGAAGCGGGCGTCAGCGGCCTCAAGATCTCTCTGTCCACAACGAACACCTCGCTGGTGCTCGACTGCGTGAAGGTGATCAAAGAGGGCTGGGACGCGATCGGCGTCCAGACCACTTTGGACTCCCAGGACACCAAGGCGCTGTTCTCCAAACTGGACAACGGCGACGACTTCCAGGTCGTGGCCACCACGAACAACCCGCTCCAGTTCGGCAACGACCCGGACCTGCTGATCCGCTATTACTACGACGCGCAGTCCGTGCTCATGAACAGGTACGCGCGCTGGAGCGGCGACGACACGAACGCGCTGCTGGCGCTGCAGGACAAGGCCGCCGCGGAAACCGACGAGACCAAGCGGAACGGGCTGTACAAGCAATTGCTCGACCAGATTTCCGAGCAGGCGGTGATCTACCCGGTCGTCTTCACGCAGATGGGCACCGCGTGGGACCCGAAGGCGATCACCGGCGTGCGCGCCCAGGGCTACCCGGGCATCTACCTCAACCAGGCCAAACCGGTCTGACGGGAGACGCAAGTGACAGTCGTCGTGCGGATGCTGGCCGGCCGCATCCTCGCCCTGATCCCGCTGCTGCTCGGCGTGATCCTGTTCGTGTTCATCGTGATGCGGTTCTCGCCGGTCGACCCGGCGATGGCCGCGTTCAACGGCGCCAACGCCACCGCTGACCAGCTCCAGCAGTTCCGTGAGCAGAACGGCCTGCTCGACCCGTTGCCGCTGCAGTACGTGCACTTCGTGTGGCATCTGGTGCAGGGCGACTTCGGCACCAGCGTGATCACCAAGGAGCCGGTGGGCCAGACCATCGCCACCGCGCTCCCGCTCACCGTGCAGCTGACCCTGCTCGGCTTGGTGCTCGCGCTCGTCGTGTCGGTGGTGCTCGGCGTGACCTCCGCGCTGTTCCGCGGCCGCTGGCCGGACCACCTGATCCGCTTCGTGACGCTCGCCGGCGTCGCGGCACCCGCGTTCTGGATCGCGCTGCTGCTGGTGCAGTGGCTGGCCGTGGGCAAGGGCCTGTTCCCCACCAGCGGGTACGTCAGCCCGGCGGACTCGTTCTCCGGCTGGCTGAACTCGCTGACGCTGCCCGCGATCGCGCTGTCCGCGCCGGTCGCCGCGCAGCTGACCCGGGTGATCCGCACGTCGATGGTCGAGGAACTCGACAAGGACTACGTGCGCACCGCGCGCGGCGGCGGGCTGCCACCGGTCGTGGTGGTCGGCCGGAACGTGCTGCGCAACGCGCTGGTCAACCCGCTGACCGTGCTCGGCCTGCGGGTCGGCTACCTGCTCGGCGGCGCGGTGGTGATCGAGACGATGTTCGCGCTGCCCGGCATGGGCCAGAACATGATCCAGGCCGTGCAGGACGGCGACACCGCCAAGGTGCAGGGCTTCGTGATCACTATCGCGGCCGGGTTCGTGCTGGTGAACCTCATCGTCGACGTCTTGTACCTCGTCGCCAATCCCCGTCTGCGGAGCCGCTCGTGATGCGCCCAGTCCTCCGCCCCGGCCTCACCGCCCGGCTTTCCCGGCCCGGCGTCCGGTTCCGGCGGCTTCCCCTGTCCTCGTGGATCGCGCTCGGCGTGCTCGTCGTGCTCGGGCTCGTCGCGGTCCTCGGCACCGCCGTAGCCACGCACAACCCAGACATGCTCAGCACCGACACCGGCGGGCCGAGCGCGGCGCACTGGTTCGGCACCGACCAGTCCGGCCGCGACATCTTCTCCCGGCTTGTCGCGGGCACCCGCTGGTCGCTCGCGATCGGTCTCGGCGCGACGCTGCTGGCGCTGGTCGCGGGCGTCCTCGTCGGCTCGTTCGCGGCGACGTCCGGCCGCCGGGTCGACGGCCTGGTCATGCGCGTACTGGACGTGCTGATGGCCTTCCCCGGCATCGCGCTCGCCGCGGTGCTGGTGGCGGTGTTCGGACGCGGCATCCTCGTGCTGATCCTCGCCATCGGCTTCCTCAACATGGCCCCGGTCGCGCGGGTGGTGCGGGCGAACGTGCTCGCGCAGTACGGCGAGGACTACGTCGCCGCCGAGCGGGTGATCGGCGCGAAACGGCTGTTCATTCTCGCCCGGCACGTCGCGGTCAACTGCGCCGCGCCGATCCTCGTCTACTGCACGGTGACCGTCGCCGACGCGATCGTGTTCGAGGCGTCCCTGTCGTTCATCGGCGCGGGCATCCAGCCGCCCGATCCGTCGTGGGGTTCGGTGCTGTCGGACGGCAAGGACCTGGTGCTGACCGGCGGCTGGTGGGCGACGCTGTTCCCCGGCCTGCTGATCCTGATCACCGTGCTGGCGCTGAACATCCTCTCCGAAGGCATCTCCGACGCGTGGGCCGCGCCGTCGGCCCGCACCGCCAAGGCGGCCGAAGCCGCGCAGCAGATCGAACTGGCTCCGGAGAACACCGCCGCGGTGCTGCCGCTGCGCGGTCTGCGCGAGGCCGGGCAACGGCTGGCGGCCAAAGCACGGGATCTGTCCGGACGGGAAACCGTGCTGGCGGTGCAGGATCTCGCGATCTCGTTCCCGGACCGGCACAACGGCGTCAACGTGGTCGACGGAGTGTCCTTTTCGGTCCGTTCCGGCGAGGTCCTCGGCCTGATCGGCGAATCCGGCTGCGGGAAGTCGCTCACCGCGCTGTCGATCATGGGCCTGCAGCCGGACGCCGCGCGGCTCAGCGGCGAAATCCGGTTCGCGGGCGACGACCTGCTCACCATGAAGCCGAGCGCGCGCCGCCGGCATCTCGGGCACGACCTGGCGATGGTGTACCAGGACGCGCTCAGCTCGCTGAACCCGGCGATGACGATCCGCGCGCAGCTCAAGCAGTTCACCCGGCGCGGCGGCACCCGCACGCCGGAAGAGCTGCTGGAACTGGTGAACCTCGATCCGGGCCGGACGCTGCGGGCGTACCCGCACGAGCTGTCCGGCGGGCAGCGGCAGCGCGTGCTGATCGCGATGGCGCTGTCCCGCAGCCCGAAACTGATCGTGGCCGACGAGCCGACGACGGCGCTCGACGTCACCGTGCAAGCGCAGATCATGGCTCTGCTGCTGCGTTTGCAGGAGGAGCTGGGCTTCGCGCTGGTGCTCGTTTCACACGACCTCGCGCTGGTCTCCGACATCGCCGACCGGGTCGTGGTGATGTACGGCGGGCAGGTCGCCGAGACCGGAGCGACCGCGGCCGTCGTCGGCGCGCCGCAGCACCACTACACGCGCGGCCTGCTCAGCGCGGTGCTGTCGCTGGAGGAGAACGAAGCGACACTCACCCAGATCAAGGGCGTCGTGCCCGCACCGGCGGACTTCCCGCCCGGCTGCCGGTTCGCGAGCCGGTGTCCCGCCGCTCGCGGGCACTGCTTCGAGGTCGCACCTGAACCGTCGGGCAACGGACACGTCGTTGCATGCCACTACCCCGCCGAGAGTCCCGTCGCGGTCCTGGCGGAAGGAGCGCAGGCATGAGTCTCGTCGAGGTCGACGGCGTGCACGTCGTGCACAAGATCCGCGGGTCAAGCCTTTTCGGACACGACAAAGTGCACGCGCTCACCGACGCGAGCCTGTCCATCGCGAAGGGCGAAACCGTCGGCGTGGTCGGGGAATCCGGCTGCGGAAAGTCCACTTTGGCCAAAGTGCTCGTCGGGCTGCAGAAGCCGACGTCGGGCACCGTGCGGTACGCGGGCCAGCCGCTTTCCGCGCTGCGTCCGGCCGAACTGGGCCGCACCGTCGGCATGATCTTCCAGGACCCGGCCACCGCGCTGAACCGGCGACTGCCCGTCTCGAAGATCCTCCGCGACCCGCTCGACGTGCACCAGGTCGGCACCGCCGGCGAACGCGCCGAACGGGTCCGGGAGCTGATGGGGCTCGTCGGCCTTCCGTCCAGTGTGGCCGATGCGCTGCCGTCGCAACTGTCCGGCGGGCAGCGGCAGCGCGTCGCGATCGCCCGCGCGCTCGCCCTGCGGCCGGCGTTGCTGGTGGCCGACGAGCCAACGTCCGCTTTGGACGTTTCGGTGCGCGCGCAGATCCTGAACCTGTTGCTGGAACTGCGCGAACAGCTGGAACTCGCGATGGTGTTCGTGTCGCACGACATCCAGACCGTGCGCCGGATGAGCGACCGCATCGTGACGATGTACCTCGGCCGGATCGTCGAACAGGCCCCGGCCGCCGAACTGCCGCACCACGCGCATCACCCGTACACCCGGGCGCTGTTCTCGGCGACGCCGAGCCTGCTGCACCCGGTGGAGCCGATCGTCCTCAGCGGACCCGTGCCGTCGGCGACCGCGCCGCCGCCCGGCTGCCCGTTCCACACCCGCTGCCCGAAAGCCACCGACGAGTGCTCCCTCGCCTTGCCACCGCAGTCCGGGCCGGACGAGCACACCTACCGCTGCATCCACCCAGAAATCGGAGTGACTTCCTCATGACTGCGCCCAAGTTCGCCGGCATCATCCCGCCGCTGTGCACGCCGTTCCACGACGATTTCACCGTGGACACCGCGTCGCTGCGGCGGCACATCGAATTCCAGCTCGACGCCGGCGTGCACGGGATCTTCGTGCTCGGGTCGTCCAGCGAGGTCGCCTTCCTTCCCGACGACCAGCGGCGGATCACCGTCGAGACCGCGGTCGACCAGGTCGCCGGCCGGGTCCCGGTGCTGGCCGGTTGTATCGACATGACGACCCTGCGCGTCGCGGAGCACGTGAAGACCGCCGAGGCGGCCGGCGCGGACGCCATCGTGGTGACCGCGCCGTACTACACCCGCACGCACGTCGCGGAAATCGACCGGCACTTCCGGCTGCTGCACGAGCGGACGTCGCTGCCGATTTTCGCCTACGACATCCCGATGGCCGTGCACACCAAGCTCGACCGCGACATGGTAATGAACCTGGCCGCGGACGGCGTTCTGGCCGGGCTCAAGGACTCCAGCGGCGACGAGGCCGGCTTCCGCCTGGTGCTGCAGGCGCGCCGCGAACGCGGCCTGGACCAGTTCGCCGTGTTCACCGGCTCCGAACTGCTCGTGGACACCGCGCTCGCGCAGGGCGCGGACGGTGCGGTGCCGGGCCTCGGCAATGTCGACCCCGTCGGCTATGTGCTGATCTACGACCACTTCCGCGGCGGCAACCCGCAGGCCGCGCGGCGCGAACAGGAACGGCTGCTGACGCTGTTCAGCATCACCGACGTCGCGCCGCCGAACCGGATGGGCCGCGGTTCGGCCGCGCTCGGCGCGTTCAAGGCGTCGATGAAGATGCGCGGCTTCATCGACAACGCGGTGATGGCGCCGCCGCAACTCCCCCTCAACGACGACGAACTCCTGCAGATCAAGGGAAAGCTAGCGGAAGCGGGTCTCCTCTGATGGACCGTCTGTACTACGGCGGGGATTACAACCCCGAGCACTGGTCGCCCGACGTGTGGGCGGAAGACCTGAAACTGATGGCCGAGGCTTCGGTTTCGATGGTGACCGTCGGGATTTTCTCCTGGGCGCAGGTCGAACCTCGGCCAGGCGAATTCGATTTCGGCTGGTTCGACACGGTAATGGACAATCTCGCCGACGGCGGGGTCCGGGCCTGCCTGGCCACCATGACAGCCTCGCCGCCGCCGTGGCTTTCGCACCAGCACCCGGAAATCCTGCCGGTGCGCGCGGACGGCACCCGGCTGTCCGCGGGCGCGCGGCAGCAGTTCTGCCCGTCCAGCCCGGTGTTCCGCGAGCACGCCGCGCGTCTGGTGGAAAAGGTCGCCACCCGGTACGCCGGGCATCCCGCGCTGGAAATGTGGCACATCGGCAATGAATTCGGCTGCCACATCCGCGCGTGCTATTGCGACGAGTCCGCTGTGGACTTCCGGCGCTGGCTCACCGAACGCTACGGCAGCATCGAGGCGTTGAACGAAGCCTGGAGCACGACGTTCTGGTCGCAGCGGTACTCCGGTTTCGCCGAGGTGCAGCCGCCGCGCGTCGCGCCGACCTTCCCGAACCCGGCGCAGCAGCTGGACTTCCACCGGTTCTCCTCCGACGCGTCGCTCGGCTGCTATCTCAACGAACGCGAGGTGCTCGCCCGCATCACCCCGGACGTCCCGGTGACCACAAACTTCGTCGGCCGGGTGCAGAAGTCGCTCGACTGGCACCGGTGGGTGCCGCACGAGGACGTGGTGAGCCTCGACTCCTACCCCGACCCGCACGATCCGCGCTCGCACGTGGAAGCGGCGTTCGCGTACGACCTTGTCCGGTCCCTTAAGGACGGTGAGCCGTGGCTGCTGCTCGAACAGGCGCCGAGCGCGGTGAACTGGCGCACCCGCAACGGCCCGAAGCCGCCGGGAACGATGCGGCTGGACAGCTGGCAGGCGGTCGCGCGCGGGGCCGACGCGGTGCTGTTCTTCCAGTGGCGGCAAACCTCGGGCGGTGCGGAGAAGTTCCACTCCGCGATGGTGCCGCACGGCGGCGCGGAAACCCGCACCTTCCGCGGCGTCCGCGACCTCGGCCAGGAACTGTCCACAGTGCAGCAGATCGCCGGATCCCGGGTACGGGCCGACGTCGCCTTCCTGCACGACTGGAACAACTGGTGGGCGCTGGAGCTGAACTCGCATCCCTCGGATGACCTCGACCAGCTCGAAACGCATCTCGCGCATTACGCGCCGCTCTTCGACGCGAACGTCACGTGCGATGTCCTGCACCCGTCGCACGATCTGTCCGGATACAAGCTCGTCGTGGTGCCCAATCTGTACTTGATGGACAGTGCGGTCGCCGCCAATCTCCGCTCCTATGTGGAGGGTGGCGGGCACCTGGTGGTGTCGTTCTTCTCCGGCATCGCCGACGAGAACGACCGGGTGTACACCGGCGGCTATCCCGCGCCCCTGCGCGACATTCTCGGCCTGGTCGTCGACGAATTCTGGCCGCTGCCCGAAGGCGGCGCCACGAGGCTCGACCTCGACGGCGCCTCCGTCGGTGCGACGATCTGGTCCGAATGGATCGAGACCGAGGGCGCGGACGTCGTCGCCACCTTCGCCGAAGGCCCGCTGTCCGGCCGCCCCGCGATCACCCGGCACGAGTTCGGCTCCGGCGTCGCGTGGTACCTCGGCACCCGCCCGGACGCGGCCGTCATGCGCACCCTCTTCGACCGGATCACCGCCGATGCCGGAGTCTCCCCCGTGCTTTCCGGCTTGCCAGAAGGTGTCCAGGCGATTGTGCGGCACGGTGCGGACGATTACCTGTTCCTGCTCAACCACAACGCGCACACCGTCACGGTGTCGCTGCCTTCACCCGGTACAGATTTGCTCACCGATCCCGCTCAGCCATCGTCCGAAGTGGAATTGGCCGCGCACGGCGTGGCCGTCCTTTCCGGACAGTTCGGAACGGAGACCAGATGAGAACCGCCCTCCGCGTGGTGCTGGCGTTCGTGCTGCTGGCTTTCCTCGCTCCCGCCGGCACGGCGCAGGCCGCCCCGCAGTTCGACCAGAAAGCGCTCTTCAACCCGCACCAGGAAACCGGATACGCGTGCTTCCGCATCCCGGCGATCGTCCGCAGCGCCAACGGCACGCTGCTGGCCTTCGCCGAGGGCCGGAAGGACAACTGCGGCGACACCGGCGACATCGACCTGGTCCTGAAGCGTTCGACCGACGGCGGCACCACCTGGTCGCCGCTGCAGGTGGTGAACCGCGGCGGCGGGGACACTCACGGCAACCCAGTGCCCATTGTGGACACTAAGACCGGCCGGATCGTCCTGATCACCACGTACAACAAGGGCCGCGCCGACGACAAGGGCTGCGACGTGCCGTGCCCGCGCACCCCGCACTCGCAGTACAGCACCGACGACGGCCGCACCTGGTCGACCCCGGTCGACATCAGCGCGCAAGCGAAACTGCCGGCCTGGGATTCGTGGTACGCCTCGGGCCCGGTGCACGGCATCCAGCTCCAGCACGGTCCACACGCGGGACGGCTCGTCTTCGGTGTGAACGCCGAACGCAGCGACGGCACCAATTCCGTCGAGAACTACGCCGGACTCATCTACAGCGACGACAGCGGCTCGACCTGGCACGTCGGTGCGGTGGACAACTATCTGCATCCGGTAGGCGGCACCTTCACCCAAAAGCCGTCGGAAGTCAGCGTCATGGAACTGCCGGACGGCACCATCTACGCCGGCGGCCGCGAACAAAGCGGCACCGACATCGGCAACCGCGACTACGCACTGAGCCGCGACGGCGGCGAAACCTTCGCCCAGCGCTTCACCACCATCCCCGACCTGGTCACCCCCATGGTGCAAGGTTCGTTGCTGCGCCTCGACCGTCCCGGCGGCAAGCGGATCCTCTTCGCCTCCCCGGCGGACACCGACCGGCGCCGCTGGATGACCATCCGTTCGTCCTATGACGACGGTCGCACCTGGGAAACCGCCGAGCAGGGCACGCGGGTCACCACGGACTGGTCGGGCTACTCCGATCTGGTCCAGCTGAGCGGCCCGCAGGACAGGAACGCGAAGATCGGCCTGCTGTACGAAGGCGGCGCGGTGGACGCCCGCGACGAGATCCGCTTCGCCCGCTTCGACGAGAACTACCTCGGCTGGAAGCGCGCGCCGGGAGTGTCCACTCCGGACGTCGCAAGTGGACAGCCCGCCCGCATTCTCGGCGACGCCAGTTTGGCTTCCGGCAAGTTCGGCAAGGCAGTCCAGCTCAAGAACGGCTTCGTACGCGTCCCGTACTCGCCCGCGCAGCTGGTGGGCTCCGGCGACTTCACCTTCTCCACCTGGGTCAAATACGGTGCGGTGAAAGACCCGCAGCCCATCCTGTGGCTAGGCGGCATGGGCTCCACCGCGCCGCAACTGTGGCTGCGAGCCGAACCCGCGTCACACCGGCTGATCGCGATGATGACCACCGCCGCCGGAAGCAAGTCGGTAACGACGCAATCCGCTTACGACGACCAGAAATGGCACCACATCGCCCTCCAACGATCAGGCGGCCAGCTCCGCATCATCGTCGACGGCGCGGTAGCCGCGTCCGGCCCGGACTCCACCGGTTCGGTCACCCAGACCGTCTCGTTCCAGCTGTGGCTGGGCGAACGCCTGGACGGTGCCCAGCACCTGTCCGGATCCCTTGACGACGCCCGCCTCTTCCGGCGCGCACTGTCCACTGCGGACTTGACCGCCGTCCGTGCCGGGAAACCGGTCTCGGGCGCGGTCATGGAACTCCCCTTCGACCGGTGATCCACGCTGAGGCCGGGTGGTCCGCCACCCGGCCTCAGCCGTGCAGCGCGAGATACGGCGCGATCCCGACCAGCACCGCGACCAGCGCGGCCTTGAGCGTCTTGGTGGGCAGCGCGTGCGCGATCCGCCAGCCGATCAGCACCCCCGCCAGCTCCGGAATCCCGACGATCGCCGCCAGCCGCCAGTCGACCGCGCCGTGCAGGACATACCCGACCGTGCCGACGCTGGCGATCACCACCGACTGCACCTGCGCCGCCGCGAGCGCCCCGAGCACCGGCATCCCGGCGACGACCAGCAACGGCACCGCCAGCATCGGCCCGCCGACCCCGACCAGCCCCGCCACCACCGCGACGCCCGCCCCGATCAGGCCCGCGACCGGCAGCCCGACCGCCCGCTCCCGCCCCTTCAGCCCGACGAACACCGCGACGATCAGCGCGAACCCGCCGAGCACGATCCCGAACGCCTTGGCGGACACCCAGGAATTCAGCAGCACGCCCAGCGGCGTCCCGACGACGGCAACCGCCGCGAGCACCCCCGCCACCCGCCGCGTCCCGGGCTCCCGCAACTGTCCGGAATGGACGAAGGCGGCGCTGCCGAGAATCCCGGTCGCCACGTGCGTGACGATCGCCGTCCCCGCGACCTGCGCCGGGGTGAGCGAGGTGAACACGAAAAGCCCGACCGTCGCGAGCACCCCGCCCGGCCCCACCGCGGTGATCCCGATCCCGGCCAGCAACCCGGTGACCATGAGCGCGACGAGCATCATCACTCCTCTCTCTTGTCTCGTGAGTGTTTATGCCGGTTAGAACCGGGATGAGCACGCACGACCTCTGCACGGCCGCTGCCTCCCGGTGCCATGGCCGCATACTTGCCCGAGGTCTCGTGAGTGTTTGTCCCGGTTCTAACCGGGATTGCCACGCACGACCTCTGCACGGCCGCCGCCTCCCGGTGCGATAGCGGCGCACTTGCCTGGGGTCTCGTGAGTGGCTATGCCGGTTAGAACCGGCATAGCCACTCACGAGCACGGCAAAGGCCCTGGCGAACGGGCTGCGGCGGATGCGGTGCGGAGGGCAGGCCGCGGCGAGATGGCCACGACGGTGCAGGAGCGTTGATGCGCCTCGTTGGGGAGGTCGTGAGTGGCAATCGCGGTTCTAACCGGGATTGCCACTCACGACCCCTGCGCCGCCGCTGCCTCCCGGTGCCATGGCCGCGCACTTGCCTGGGCTCTCGTGAGTGTTTATGCCGGTTAGAACCGGCAACGCCACTCACGACCACCCCGGGCCGCGATGCAAAGTCGCCCGCAACGTCAGCCGGTCCGCCCGGATGTGCAGCCACTCCGCGTCGACCGGCCGCCCGTCCGGCAGCCGGGTCAACCGGTCCAGCGCGAACACCGCCGTCCCCGGCGCGATGTCCAGCAGCGCGGCCGTATCCGGCCCGGCGGACACCGCGTGCACCTCGATGTCCGCCCGCCCCAGCCGGATCCCGTTCGTCTCCTCCAGCAACGCGAACAGGTCCCGGTGCGCCAGGTCCTTCGCCAGCAACGGAATCCCCAGATCCGCCACCAGATACGTCGAATCCAGCGACAACGGCGCCCCGCCGAGCCGGCGGACCCGCTCCAGGTGCACGACCTCCGCCCCCGCCGCCAGGCCGAGCCGTTCCGCCACCGAGGGCGGCGCGGCGACCACCTCCGCCGTCCGCACCTCGTTCACGACCTCGCCATGCCCTTCGAGCGCCTCCGCCAGCCCGGTCAACTGGTCGAGACCATGTCCGTACTTCGGGCGCACCACGAGCGTCCCCACGCCCTGCCGACGCTCGACGAGCCCTTCGTCCCGCAGCAGCGCGAGCGCTTCCCGCACCACATTCCGCGACGCGCCGAACCATTCGCCCAGCTCTCGCTCGCTCGGCAGCAGCTCGCCGACCTCGCCCGCGACGATCCGCTGCCGCAGGCCGTCCGCCGTCTCCCGGGCACGTTCCGCCCTCCGCCGCTCTGTCGCCACGCCGGGGACGTTACCCGGATTTTGATTACGCCGAGGTTACGCCACCCACATTGACCTGCGGAAACGCCGTGAGCAGCATCGACAGTGGCGCGGCCGCCCGTTCCGCCACCTGGAACCGGTGGCACCGGCGGGAAAACTCCGGCAAGGTCGCCGTCAGGGAGGGATCATGACCATCTTCGGGGTCCGGCTCGACACCGGCTTCAACGGAACAGCGGTCGGGGACGGCGATCCCGCCCGGGTGATCGCCGAGGCACGGGAGGCCGACCGCGCCGGGCTGGACGTCGTCACGGTGACCGATCACCCGTACCACGCCCGGCATCTCGACGCCTACGCCACGCTCGGCTTCGTCCTCGGCGCGACGACCAGCGTCAGCGGCGCGGTCACCGTCACCAATCTGCCGGTCCGCCCGGTGCCCGCGCTGGCCCGGACCGTCAGCGCACTGTCCGAATTGTCCGGCGGACGAGTCCGGCTCGGGGTCGGCGCGGGCGCGTTGTGGGACCAGATCGAGGCTTTCGGCGTCGAACGCCGCACCCCGGCCGAAGCGGTCCGGCTGTTCGCCGAAGGCATCACGCTGCTGCGCGCGCTGACCGGCGGCGGCACCGAACCGGTCACCTTCGACGGCGAGTTCCACCGCGTCGACGGCGTGCTGCCGTCCGCCGCCCCGACCCCGCCGATCTGGACCGGGTCCATCGGCCCCGCCTCGCTCGCGGTCACCGGACGGCTCGCCGACGGCTGGTTTCCCGCCGTCGCCCAGGATTGGCGCAGCGAGGCGGTCGCGAAATCCCGTCCGCTCATCGACCGGGCCGCCGTCGAAGCGGGACGCGATCCGGCCGCGATCTCCACTATCTACAACGTTTTCGGCGTCATCAGCGGCGACGCCGCGCCCCTGTCCCGCCGCACCGGCGACCACGGGATGGGAGTGCTCACCGGATCAGTGCGGTCCTGGATCGCCGAACTGACCGAGGCGAGCGAAAAGCACGGCGCGGACGGATTCGTGTTCTTCCCGAACGTCGGCACCGCTGCCGAGCGAGAGGAATCCCGGCAGCGGTGGCTCCACGAGGTCGTGCCCGCGATGCGCTGAACCGTTCAGCAAATGCTGCCGAGACTGGACGTCCAGCCCCACCACATGCCGTACTCGGCGAGGTTGCCCGCGTCGTTCAGGTGGACGTTGTCCGCCAGCCACGGGCTCGGATTGGGCAGGTTCGCCGAACCGGCGGGCGGGATGTACTGCCGCAGGTCCACGAGCGCGGTGCCCTTCGCGACCGCCGTCTGGTAGATCGCCGTCGCGTACTGCGGCCAGAAGTACTTCTGCGTCTGCCCGCCCCACGGGTTGGGCGTCCACTTCAGCTCGGCGTAGATCGACAGCAGGATGTCCACCCCGGGCCGCGCCGCGCGGATGGTGTCGACGACCTTGCCGAGGTTGGCCTTGAACACCGCCGGGTCGATCTGCGCGATCAGCTCGTTGCCGCCGAGGTCGAGGAGCACCAGGTCGGGCTGGCGCTGCGCGAGGTCGCCGAGCGCGGCGGTCGTGTCGGGCCAGCGGCCGCCGGGGAGGTAGTCGGTGGCCATCGCGCCGTTGTGCGCGTAGTTCTTCGTGGTGGTGCCCCATTGGGCGCGCAGGTCGTTGGCGATTTTCGTGGTCCAGCCGTACGTGGTCGGCGCGTAAGTGTCCGTAGTGGACTGATAGCCCGTGGTGCCGTAGCCGGTGTCGGCCGACGTGCCGATGATGGCGACCTGCTCTTTTTTGGTGCACCAGGTGCTGGTCTGGCCCGCGTCGGCGCTGACGGCGGGGGACATCGCGATGCCGAAGCCGACCAGGGTCAGCAACGCCGCGATACGGGCTCTTCGCATGGGGACCGGCCTTTCCGGGAGAGTCGATCTGCGAATCTGTCGCCGCGGCGGCCCCGCGCGTTACCGGTGTGCCGAAACGGAATCCGGGATGCGGGGACCGATGCGGTTCTGGCAGTCTCGGGGGCGTGAAGATCTTGTTCGCCTCCGCGCCCGGCTACGGGCTCACGCTCCCGCTGATCCCGCTCGTCTGGGCGGCCCGCGCCGCCGGGCACGACGTGCTGCTGGCCACCACGTCCGAGATCGCCGAGGTGTCCGCGCGAGCCGGTCTCCCGGTCTGCGACGTCTTCCCCGGCCGCGACATCTGGGCCGACCTGCTCTCCGGCGTCAAGGACGGCGGCGGCCCGGATCCGGACGAACCGGAGGAATACCGGATCGCCCGGCAGCACCAGGGACCGTTCGGGCTGTTCACCGCCGCGATGACGGCGGGCACGATCGAGGCGGGCCGGGCGTTCGGCGCGGACCTGGTCGTCTACCCGTCCGACCACGGGGCGGGCCCGCTCGCCGCGGTCGCGCTCGGAGTGCCCGCGCTCGAGGTCGGCAACCGGATCTCGTGGTCCGCCCGCGACGTCTCCTGGCATTCCGAACACGAGGATTTCCTTTCCGGCGACCTCATCGCGCTGATGCGCGAGAAACTCGGTCTCGGCGACACGCCGCCGAACGTCCTCGCCCGCATCGATCCGCGCGCGCCGAGCATGGGCGGCCTGCGCGCGGACGAGGAGTACGCCGATGACCGCGACGGCGTGCCCTGGTGGCCGATGCAGTTCGTGCCCTACAACGGCGGGTCGGTGCTTCCGGAATGGGTGCTGCGGAAGGCGGACCGGCCCCGGATCGCGGTCACGCTCGGCACGGTCGTGCCGGTGATGTCCGGGATCAGCAGCCTGAAGGTGGTGCTGGACGCTCTCGGCGGCATGGACGTCGAAGTCGTGCTCGCGGCCGGGACCACGGATTTGAGCGAACTGGGCGAATTGCCCGCGAATGTGCGGTCGGTGGGGTATTTGCCGTTGTCGGTGTTCCTGCCCGGATGTGCGGCGATTGTCCATCATGGCGGGTCCGGGACTACTGCCGCGCCGTTGTTCTACGGGGTGCCGCAGCTGGTTTTGCCGAGTTTCGCGGACAATCCGATGTCGGCGGAGCGGGTGGTCGACCGCGGGGTCGGGGTGAGCCATGATCCGGCCACTGTGGACGTCGACACGGTGCGGAAGCTGGTGCGGCAGTTGATTGAGGACGGGTCGTTCCGGGAGGCCGCGGCGGAGGTGCGCGCGGAGATGGCCGCGCAGCCCAGCCCGGCGGACATCATCGCCCGTACGGTCGCGGCTCTCGGCTAAATCGCGGTTTCGCCCTTGCCCAGCACCACAATCCCGAAGTCGCTCACGTGGTAGTGACCGCGATCCCGCGCCAGATCCACCCCGATGTGCGCTCCTGGCGGAACAACGACGTTCTTGTCCAGGATCGCGCGCCGCACCACCGCGCCCCGCCCGACTCGCGCGCCGTCCAGCAGCACCGAGCCCTGCACGACCGCGCCGTTCTCGATGAAAACATCCGGCGACAGCACCGAATCCACCACCTGTGCCCCGGAAATGATGCAGCCGTTGCTCACGATCGACTGCGTCGCGGTGCCGCCCTCCACGAACTTCGCCGCCGCGCGCTGGCCGGGGTGGGCCAGGATCGGCCATTTCCGGTTGTAGAGGTTGAAAATCGGCTGCGTCGAAATCAGGTCCGTGTGCGCGTCGTAATAACTGTCGATCGTTCCGACGTCGCGCCAGTAGCCGTGGTCCCGATCCGTCTCGCCGGGCACTACGTTGCCGCTGAAGTCGTAGACCGCCGCCTCGGATTTTTCCACCAGGGCGGGAATGATGTCGCGGCCCATGTCGTGTTTGGACGCCGGGTTCTTCGCGTCCGCGTGCAGGGCTTCGAGCATCACGTCCGTGGTGAACACGTAATTGCCCATCGACACATACGATTCGTCCGGCGAATCCGGCAGGCCCGGCGGGTCGCCGGGCTTCTCCAGGAACGCGTCGATCTTCGTGCCGTCCTCGGTGCGGATCACGCCGAACGAACGAGCCTCCGAACGCGGCACGCGGATTCCGGCCACCGTCACGCCCGCGCCGGACGCGATGTGTGCGTCGATCATCTGCCGCGGGTCCATCCGGTAGATGTTGTCCGCGCCGAACACCGCGATGTACGCGGGCGATTCGTCGTGCACGAGGTTGAGGCTCTGGTGGATGGCGTCCGCGCTGCCCTGGAACCAGCGCGGGCCCAGCCGCTGCTGCGCGGGCACCGGCGTGACGTATTCGCCGGTCAGCGACGACAATCGCCAGGTCGTGGAAATGTGCCGGTCCAGCGAATGCGATTTGTACTGCGTCAGCACGCAAATCCGGCGGATCCCGCCGTGCACGAGATTGGACAGCACGAAGTCGATCAGGCGGTGCACGCCGCCGAACGGGACCGCGGGTTTCGCGCGGTCGGTGGTGAGCGGCATCAGCCGTTTGCCCTCGCCGCCGGCGAGGACGATGCCCAGCACATCGGAACCGTCGATCACGAAACCCTCCCGCACGCCTCGTACACCCCGACCGTCGCGGCGGCGATCGCTGCCCAGCCGAACTCTCCCACCGCGCGGTCCCGTCCGGCGAGGCCCAGCCGGGTGGCGCGCTCGCGATCCGCGGCCAGGTCGTTGATCCCGCGCGCGAGCCCGGCCTCGAAAGCGCCGGGCTCGGTCTCGTCGTAGTGCACCAGCACGCCGGTCTCGCCGTCGGCGACCACCTCCGGGATGCCGCCGACGTCGCTGGCCACCACCGCGGTCCCGCACGCCATCGCTTCCAGGTTCACGATGCCGAGCGGTTCGTAGACCGACGGGCACACGAACGCCAGCGCGTGCGTCAGCAATTGGACGACTTCGCGGCGCGGCAGCATTTCCGGGATCCAGTGCACCCCGGACCGTTTTTCCTGCAGCTGCGCGACAAGCCCGCGGAACTCCGCGTCCAGCTCCGGCGTGTCCGCGCCGCCCGCGCACAGAATCAGCTGTACGTCTTCATCCAAAGCGGCCCCGGCACGCACCAGATGCGGCACGCCCTTCTGCCGCGTGATCCGCCCGACGAACAACGCATACGGCCGGTTCGGGTCGATGCCGTGCTTCGCGAGCACGTCGGTGCCCGGATCAGGCTGGTACAGCTCGGTGTCGATGCCGTTGCGCACCACATGCACCCGCGCCGGGTCGACGTCCGGGTACGCGGCGAGCACGTCGCGCCGCATGCCGGAGCTGACCGCGATGATCGCGTCCGCCGCCTCGTAAGCCTCGCGCTCGATCCACGACGACACGCGATAACCGCCGCCGAGTTGCTCGGCTTTCCACGGCCGCAGCGGTTCGAGCGAATGCGCGGTGAGGACGTGCGGGATGCCGTGCGCGAGCTTCGCCAGATGGCCGCCGAGGTTCGCGTACCAGGTGTGACTGTGCGCGAGATCGTGGCCGGCGAGCGCGTCGGCCATCGAGACCGCGATGTCCATCGTGGCGAACGCCGGCTGGGCGTACCCGTGCGCGTCGCGGTGCCCGTGCGCGCCGTCCGGCCGGTCCGGGCCCCAGCAGTGCACGTCCAGGTCGACTAGTGACCGCAGTTCCCGCGCCAGGAACTCGACGTGCACCCCCGCTCCCCCGTACACGTCCGGCGGGTACTCCCGGGTGAGCAGGCCGACCTTCATGGGTCGACCCTAGACGTCCCGACCGGCCGCACGCAGTACGGAAAGCGGGCGAATCCGGTTAGCCGCTCAGTGTTCGCGCAGTCCCACCACGACGGTCGCGCCGAGTTCGCCGTCCGCTTCCACGGACGCGGCCAGCCCCGCCCGGCGCACCTCGGCGGCCGCGGCTTCGGCTTGGCGTTCGCTGGCTTCGAAAAGCACGTGCCCGCCGGGCGCGAGCCACGCCGGAGCCTCGGCGACGACGCGACGGAGCACGTCGAGACCGTCGGCTCCCCCGTCGAGCGCGACGCGGGGTTCGTGGTCGCGCGCCTCGGGCGGCATGAGCGCGACGTCGCCGGTCGGGACGTACGGGACGTTCGCGATCAGCACATCCACCCGGCCGCGCAGCCCCGGCGGCAGCGGGGCGTAGAGGTCGCCTTTATAGACCTCACCAGGCACGTTCCGCCGCGCGCAATCGACTGCGGCGGGTTCGACGTCCGCCGCGTGCAGTTCGATCGCGGGCACCTCCGCCGCGACTGTCGCGCCCAGCGCACCGGAACCACAGCACAGATCGAGCACCACCTTGTTGCTGCGCGCGAACCCGACGGCCAGCCGCACGAGGAGTTCCGTCCGATGCCGGGGCACGAAGACGCCCGGCGCGACGGCAAACCGGCGGCCCATGAACTCCGCCCAGCCGAGGATGTACTCCAGCGGCTCCCCGGCGACCCTGCGCTCGACCATCCCGGCCACGTCGCCCGAATCGCCCGATTGGCCCAGCAGCAGCCGGGCCTCCTCCTCGGCGAACACACACCCGGCGGCCCGCAACCGCGCGACTACGTCCTCGAAGGCGCCGTCGCTCACGGCACCACGACGACCGGCCAGGTCGCGGCGCGCACCAGCCGGTTGCCGACCGAGCCGACGAGCCGGTGCCCGCCCTGCTCGGACGCGCCGACCACGACCATGTCGGCGTTCACCTCCTGCGCGGCCTGGCGCAGTTCGGGGAAAGTCTCGCCGCGGCGGACCACGAACGTGACCGGCACCTGCAGGTCCGCCGCGCGGTCGCGCAGTTCCGCACGCAACTGCTCGATCTCCTCCTCGAAGGTCTGCTGCTGCACGTCGACGACCGCGGACGCGGCGAGGCCGGTCCACACCGTCGGCGCGGCCACGTACACCACGACCAGCCGCGCGCGCTGCCGCCGGGCGAGCCCGCCGCCGTAGGAGGTCGCCCGCAGCCCGGTCGGCGACGTGTCCGCGCCGACCAGGATCACGCGCGGCCCGTCGGTGCCCCGTTCGTACGGGCCCGGGTCCCAGCTGGGTCCGTATTCCTCGACCAATTGCTCCACCCGGCCCATTATGTCCGGCACGCCGGAACCCGCCCGGCCGCGTCCCTCACCTGCGGGGAAACTCCGGAAGAAAATTCCCACCCAGTTGGATTTCCCGTCTTTCGGAGTACCCCGGACGACTCTTGCCTGGTAGCGTCCCCGCAACCTGAACACGCGTCCGGGAAGGACCGGGGAGCCCACACGCGTGCGGCGGCGAGGCGGATCGCGATGCGAGACGATGTAGTCGAGGCGAGTGCGGTGGTCGGGCACTCGCCCGAACAGGTATGGCAGATCGTCGGAAGCCCCGAGCTGTACCCGAGGTTCGTGCCGGCGATCAGCTGGTGCGAGGTCACCGTCCCGGCCGAACGGGGCCGCGGGCCGCACTGCCTGCTCCGGCTGGCCCCGGACCGGGACACCGTGGTCGAGGGCACCGTCCACGCGGCGGTGTACCGGCCGGGCGAGCACGTCGTCTGGTGCGGGCTCCCGGACGAGCGGACCTGGGTGTCGGTCGAACTGCGCCCGGTCCCGCGCGGCGGCACCGAGATCGTGCTGCGGATGATGCTCCCGTCGCTGCCGGCCGAACACTCCGGCCTGCTCGCCCGCGGCACGGTGAAAGGCCTGCTCAAACAGCTCGCGAAGCGGATCGGCCAGCAGCTGTCCGGGCTCCCGGGCGACCCGCCGGAGCACGAGCCGGCCACCGCCCTGCGCACGGCGAACACGCTGGTCCGCGCGGGCGTGCTGGCCGCGGGACGGCCGGACAAAGTGGTCAAGCAGCTCAGTTCGTTCGCCCGCTGGGGCGCGACGCTGGCCGGCGGCTACCTCGCCGCGACCGCCCGCGGCGCCGACGACATCGCGGTGCACGACGAGCGCAACACCCGCACCTTCGGCGAGATCGACGAGCGCAGCAACCAGCTGGCCAACGCACTGGCCGCGCTGGACGTCAAGGCCGGTTCACGGGTCGCGCTGATGTGCCGCAACCACGCGGCGATGGTCGAGGCGTTCGTCGGCTGCAGCAAGCTCGGCGCGGACGTCGTGCTGCTCAACACCGGCCTCTCCCCCGCCGCCGTCGAGGAAGTGCTCACCCAGCACCCGCCCGCCGCGGTGCTGACCGACGACGAGTTCGCGCCGGTCATCGCCTCGGTGCCCGGCGAATTCCCGCGCGTGAGCACCTGGGACGACGCCGAGGAGGGCTACCGCACGCTCGACGAGTTGCTCCAGGACGCGCCGACGACCCGGCCGAAGCCGAGCGAACGCGAGGGCCGGATCGTCGTGCTGACCTCGGGCACCACCGGGGCCCCGAAGGGCGCGCGCCGCCCGACGCCGAAGGGCGTGAGCACGTCGGCGACCGTTTTGTCGCGAATCCCGTTGCGGGCCAGGGACAAGATCGCCGTGGCCGCCCCGCTGTTCCACAGCTGGGGGCTGGCCGCGATGCAGCTCGGCATGGCGCTGCGGGCGGAGCTGTCGCTGATCCGCCGGTTCGACGCCGAGCAGACGCTGCGCACGATCGCCGAGCACCGCTGCGACGCGCTGTTCGCGGTGCCGATCATGCTGCAGCGGATCCTCGACCTGCCCGAACGCGTGCGCAACCGGTACGACCTGTCGTCGCTGCGGATCGTGGCGAGCAGCGGGTCGGCGATGCCGGGCGCGTTCGTCACGTCGTTCATGGACACCTTCGGCGACGTCCTCTACAACTTCTACGGCTCCACCGAGGTCTCGTGGGCGAGCATCGCCGACCCGGCCGACCTGCGCGCCGCCCCGACGTCCGCCGGCCGCTGCCCGCCGGGCACCCAGGTCGCGATCCTGGACGACGACCGCCGCCCGGTCCCGCCCGGCGACGAGGGCCAGATCTTCGTCGGCAACGACATGCTGTTCGACGGCTACACCAACGGTTCCAGCGTCCCGCGCGCGCACGACCTGATGGCCACCGGCGACGTCGGCTACCAGGACGCGTCCGGCAGGCTGTTCGTCACCGGCCGGGCCGACGAGATGATCGTGTCCGGCGGCGAGAACGTGTTCCCGCGCCCGGTCGAGGAGGCTTTGGCCGCGCTGCCGGGCGTCTCGGACGCGGCCGTGGTCGGCGTCCCCGACGACGAGTTCGGCCAGCGCCTCGCCGCGTACGTCGTCCTCCGCCGGGGCGCGCGCATGCACGCCGAGGACGTCCGGCACTACATCCACCAGAAACTCGCCCGGTTCGCGGTGCCGCGCGACGTGTACTTCGTGCCGGAGCTGCCGCGGAACGCGACCGGGAAGATCGTGAAACGCCTGCTGAACGACGACCTCTGGCCGATCGCGCAAGGCTGAGCACTACCGCCCCAGCGCCCGCCCGGCCGCCCTCCCCACCGCCTCCGCCACCACGGCCAGCGAAGGCGAGTCGAGCTTCCACTGCTGCCAGTACAACGCCACGTCCACCGCCCGCTCCGGCGCGAGATCGACCAGCTCCCGGCCGGGCAGCTGCAGTTCCGGCACCATCCCCCAGCCGAGCCCGGCCGCCACCGCGTCCACAAAGGACACTGACGCCGGGATGTAGTGCCGGACCCGGCTCGGCAGCTTGCGCCGGGTCAGCCTGCGCAGGAACCGGTCCTGCAGGTCGTCCTTGCGGTCGAACAGCACCGCGGGCGCGGCGGGCAGCCGCTCGGCCAGCGAGCCCCCGTCCAGCCATCGGCGGGCGAACTCCGCCGACGCCACCGCCCGGTACCGCATCGTGCCGAGGCGGCTGACCGTGCAGCCTTGCACCGGCTGCGGCGTCGCCGTGATCGCGGCCATCACCAGCCCCTCGCGCAGCAGGGCGGCCGTGTGGTCCTGGTCGTCGCTGCGCAGGTCGAACGACACCGGCGGCTCGGCGGGCACCTCTTCGAGCGCGGACAGGAACCAGGTGGCCAGCGAGTCCGCGTTGACCGCGATCGGCAGCGTCGCCGGACGGCCCGGGCCGCCGAGGCCGAGTTCCGCGCGGGTGTCCGCTTCGAGCCGGGTCAGCTGCCGGGCGAACCGCACCAGCACCTCGCCGGATTCGGTGAGCCGCACGGGTTTCGACCGCAGCACGAGCACCCGGCCGATCCGCTGTTCCAGCGCTTTCACCCGCTGGCTCACCGCGGGCGGCGTCACGTGCAGCACCGCCGCGGCCCGGTCGAACGACTGCTCGTCCACCACCGCGAGCAGCGTGCGGACCTGGTCGAGCGGAAGATCGGACATCACGATCGCTTATCTTAGTTCAGAATCTTTACCTGGAATAATGCTCGCCCCCGCTTCTAACGTCGGCAAGGTGATCGCTGCCCTCACCGCCGGATTCGGCACCGGGATGTCCCTCATCGTCGCCATCGGCGCGCAGAACGCCTTCGTGCTCCGCCAAGGGCTGCGCGGCGGCCTCGTCGTGCCGGTGATCCTCGTGTGCACGCTGTCCGACGCGATCCTCATCGCCGCCGGCGTGAGCGGGATCGGCGCGGTGCTGCAGCGGTGGCCGTCGGCGATCAAGGCGATCGCGATCGTCGGCGGGCTTTTCCTGGTGGGATACGGGATCCTCGCCGCGCGCCGCGCCTTCCGCCCGGGCGCGCTGACCGTCTCCCCCGCCGACCTGAGTTCACCGAAGCGCACGCTTCTCACCTGTCTCGCGCTCACCTGGCTCAACCCGCACGTCTATCTCGACACCGTCCTCCTCGTCGGTTCCGTCGCGGCCGGGCACGGCGACGGCCGCTGGCTTTTCGGCATCGGCGCGGTGGTCGCGAGCGCGGTCTGGTTCAGCTCGCTCGGGCTCGGCGCGCGCAGGCTGTCCGGCGTGTTCGCGCGGCCCGCGGCCTGGCGGATCCTGGACGGCGTGATCGCGGCGACGATGATCGCGCTGGGCATCGCGCTGTTCCTGAATCGGGGATAAAGCAGCAGGCTTCCGGCGAACAAGACATTTAGCGTTGCTAATGGCTCTGGGTCAGAGCTAACTTGGCGGCATGCCCGCACCCCGGATCGACCTCGCCGAACGCGTTCTCACCACCGTGCTGGGCGTACGCCGCGTCGTACGCCGGCGGGTGCGGGCCGAACTGCCCGGGCCGTTGCCGGGCTCGCAAGTGGAACTGCTGCGCGTGGTGCACCGGAACCCGGGCATCGGCGTCGCGGCGGCGGCCCGGGAGCTGAACCTGGCCGGGAATTCGGTGAGCACGCTCGTGAACGCGCTCACCGAGGCTGGCCTGCTGCGGCGCGAGGTCGACCCGGCCGACCGCCGCGCCGCCCGGCTGCAGCTCACCGACGCGGCCCGCGACCGGATTTCCACCTGGCGGCGCGCCCGGATCGGACTGGTTTCCACCGCACTCGCCCAACTGTCCGAAGAGGACACCTCGGCCATCGTCGCCGCGCTGCCCGCCCTCGAACGGCTCACCGAATTGCTCAAGGAGGACACCGCATGAGTGAACCGGCGATCCGCTGCACCGGACTGCGCCACGCCTTCGGCGCCTCGGTCGCGGTCGACGGCGTGGACCTCGCCATCGAGCCCGGCGAAGTCTTCGGTCTCCTCGGCCCGAACGGAGCCGGGAAAACCACCACGATCCGGATGATCACGACCCTGCTGTCTGTCACCGCGGAGCACATCACCGTCTTCGGGCTCGACGTCGCCCGCCGCCGGACAGCCGTGCGCCGGCTGATCGGCTATGTCCCGCAACAGCTTTCCGCCGACGGCGCGCTCACCGGCCGCGAGAACGTGTCCCTGTTCGCCCGGCTCTTCGACGTTCCGAGGGCCCAGCGCGCCATGCGAGTGCGTGAGGCACTGGAACTGGTCGGGTTGGAGGACGACGCGGACCGCCCGGCCGGCCGCTACTCCGGCGGCATGATCCGCCGGCTGGAACTCGCGCAGGCGCTGGTCAGCTCGCCCCGGCTGCTGATCCTCGACGAGCCGACCATCGGGCTCGACCCGGTGGCGCGCTCGACGGTCTGGGAGCGGATCTCCGAAATCCGCGGCAAGACCGGGATGACCGTGCTCGTCACCACCCACTACATGGACGAGGCCGAGCAGTACTGCGACCGCGTCGCGCTGATGCACACCGGCCGGATCCGCGCGCTGGGCACGCCGGCCGACCTCGAAGCCGGGCTCGGCCCGGAGTCCACTTTGGACGACGTCTTCCGGACCGTCACCGGGAACGCGCTCGACACAGGAGGGATCCGCGATGTCCGTGCCGCTCGCCGCACCGCCCGCCGTCTCGGCTGACCCCGGCCCGCTGGGACAGCTGCGCGTGCTGTTCTCCCGGATCGGCGCGATGTGCCTGGTGGAACTGCAGAAAATCCGCCGCGACCAGACCGAGCTGCTCACCAGGGCGATCCAGCCCGCGCTGTGGCTGCTCATCTTCGGCGAAACGTTCACCCGGCTGCGCGCGATCCCGACCGGTCCGGTGCCCTACCTCGACTATCTCGCACCCGGCATCCTCGCCCAGTCCGCGTTGTTCATCTCCATCTTCTACGGCATCCAGATCATCTGGGAACGCGACGCGGGCGTCCTCGCGAAGCTCCTCGTCACGCCGACGCCGCGCGCCGCACTGGTGTCGGGCAAGGCATTCGCCGCCGGAGTGCGCGCGCTCGTGCAGGCGTTCATCGTGCTGATCCTCGCCGCGTTGCTCGGCGTCGGGCTCACCGCGAATCCGCTGCGGCTGCTGGGCGCCGCGGTGGCCGTTGTGCTCGGTTCGGCTTTTTTCTGCTGTTTTTCCATCGTTATCGCCGGTTTGGTGCTTTCGCGCGAACGGCTGATGGGCATCGGCCAGGCGATCACGATGCCGCTGTTTTTCGGGTCCAACGCGCTCTATCCGGTGAACCTGATGCCGTCCTGGCTCAAGGTGCTCAGCCACGTGAACCCGCTGAGTTACCAAGTCGATGCCTTGCGCGGATTATTGATCGGCACTCCGGAGAACCTCTGGGCGGACTTCGGCGTCTTAGGGGGTGCGACCGCAGTGGCGATCGCGGTCGCTTCGGCTCTGCTGGGAAGGTTGGCTCGATGAAAAACCCTGACGCACACACCGTTTTCTCACGGGGGCGGGCATAACGTGAGAACCGTGTCTCGTCGCAAGGGGATAGCCCCGTTCCTCGGATTGTGCGTGCTGGCCGGGATTCTCGTCGCGGGCGCGCTCGCCCCGGTCGCGATCGGCGCCGGCGTGCTGTCCAACCAGGTCAGCGATTCCGTCGACGCCATCTCCGCGGATCTCGTGCACGCCGAACCGCCGCTCGTCACCACCGTGACCGATCGCACCGGCGGGACGATCGCGACTTTGTACTCGCAGTACCGCATTCCGGTCACCGCGGCGCAGATCTCCCCGGCGATGAAGGCCGCGATCGTCGACATCGAGGACCGCCGGTTCTACAGCGAGGGCGGCGTCGACCTGCAGGGCATGCTGCGCGCCGCCGTGCACGACAGCTCGGGCGGGAACCTGCAGGGCGCGTCCACGATCACCCAGCAATACGTGAAGAACTACCTCGTCAACGTCGTGGACCGCGGCAACAAGACGGCGCAGCAACGGGATCAGGAGGATTCGCTGGCCCGCAAGCTGCGCGAGGCGAAGATCGCCGTGCAGCTGAGCCAGACCGTGTCCAAGGACGACATCCTCGCCGACTACCTGAACGTGGTCGAGTACACCGGCACGGTGTACGGCGTCGGCGCGGCCGCGCAAGCGTTTTTCGGGACGACCGCGGACAAACTGACCGTGCCGCAGGCGGCGCTGCTCGCCGGGATGGTGAACAACCCCAACGTCTACAACCCGTACACGCATCCGGACAAGGCGCTCCAACGGCGCAATCTGGTGATCGATTCGATGGTGTCCGCACACTCGATCCCGGCCTCGTACGCGGCGACCGCGAAGGCGACCCCGTTGGGCCTCAGCGGTTCCCGGCCGCAAGCACCGTCGAGCACCTGCCTCGGCGCGGCCCCGGACGCCGGGTTCTTCTGCGCGTACGCGGTGCGCTACCTCGTGCAGTCCGGGCTCACCGCCGACCAGATCGACACCGGCGGCTACGTCGTGAAGACCACGATGGACCCGCACGTGAGCCAGGTGACGAAGGACGCGGTCAACGCGAACGTGCCCACCACCCAGGACGGCGTCGCCAACACCTTCGCGGTCGTCCAGCCCGGCACGGACGGGCACCAGGTGCTCGCGATGGTCGCGAACCGCAACTACGGCACCGATCCCGACCAGGGCGAGACGTCCACGAACATCGTGGCCGACGCGAGCAACAAGTTCGGCGCGGGCTCGTCGTTCAAGATCTTCACCTCGGCCGCGGCGATGGCCGCCGGGAAAGCGGGCCTGAACACGCCGCTGCCGAACCCGTTCAGCGACTGCTTCAACCCGCCCAACATGAACCAGTACACGCACTGCTACCCGGTCAGCAACGACGGCACGAGCTACCCGAACCCGATCTCGCTGGCCGCGGGCCTGGCGACGTCGCCGAACGTCGCCTTCGTCGGCCTGGAGTCGCAGGTCGGCATGCCCGCGGTACTGGACATGGCGCGGAAACTGGGCCTGCGCAACACCATGGCCACGAACGACGCGGGCAGCAAGCCCATCACCGACCCGTCCGACGCGCGTTCGAAGAACCCGCAATACAACGAACCGCAGTCGCAGTACTTCCAGAACCTGCTGTCCTTCACCCTGGGCAACAGCCCGGTCAGCCCCCTGGAAATGGCGAACGTCTCGGCCACCCTGATGAGCGGCGGCAAATGGTGCCCGCCCGACCCCATCCTGTCCGTCACCGACCGCCACGGCCAGCCGGTCGCGCTGCACCAGCAACCTTGCGAGCAGGTCATCCCGCCCGGCGTCGCGAACACCCTCGAAGCAGGCCTGAGCCAAGACACCACCATCGGCACCTCCGCCCGCGCGGCCCGCTCGGCCGGCTGGACGCACCCCGACATCGGCAAGACGGGCACCACCCAGCAAAGCGAATCGGTCGCGTTCGTAGGCGGAGTAGACCACTACGCAGTGTCATCCATGGTCTTCGCCGACGGCCCCCACCCCCAGGAAATCTGCCCCGGCACCCCAGTCCACCTAGGCGACTGCGGCCACGGCGCCTTCGGCGGCACGGTCGCCGCGCCGCCGTACTTCGCCGCGATGAACCAGCTGCTGGCCGGACAGCCGGACGTCCCGATCCCGCCCCCGGACCCGGCCTATCTGGACGCCCACGCCTGAGCAACTCCGGACGTCGAGTCCGTGCGGAGGGCCCGTACGGACTCTTCGCAGAACCTCCGCACCCGCTTCCGCCAGAAATGAGGTGACCGCCATTGGCCCGCCGGGCCGACCGCTCCGCCCTGTCGCTGCAGCAGATCGAGAACTCCGACTGGGGCGATCCGCCCGCCGGCGCGACCCGGCTGATCGAGACCGTGCATCGCTTGCGGCGCAAGCCCCTCGCCCAGCTCACCGCCGAGGACGTCCGCCTGCTGCTCGGCCAGCGCGTCGGCGTGCAGTTCCTCGTGCCGCGGGCACTGGCCATGCTGGAGGAAGACCCGCTCTGCGAAGGCGACCTCTATCCCGGCGACCTGCTCGCGTCGACGCTGCGCGTCCCGCCCGCCCATTGGCGAACCAACCACGACCACCTCGACCGCATCATCGCCGCGATCGACACCACCGCCGAGGACTCCGACCTCCTCCGCACACCGATCGCCGCCTTCCGCGAGCAGCTCGGCCCATGAGCACCCGCCACACCTGTCGCACTCGTCCCCGGTCCCGACTGCGCTCCGTACCCCCGCGAGCGCCGTCCGATGTTGCGCCTTCCTGACGGTCGCAAAAAGTATTACAGTAGCTGGACGCGAGATGGCCGTCGTCCGAATTGGGGGCACGTGGTGCAGCTCCAGCCGAGTGCGCATGTCGACACGTTCTGCCGGGACCACCTCCCGCCGTTCGAGCAGTGGCCGCGGTTGTGGTTCGACCTGCCCGAACTGCGGTACCCGGACCGGCTCAACGCGGCCACCCGGCTGCTCGACGACACGATCGCGCGCTGGGGAGCGGACCGTCCCGCGCTGCTGTCCCCCGCCGAATCCTGGTCCTACCGCGACCTGCTGACCCGCGCGAACCAGATCGCGCACGAACTCACCGCGCAGGGCGTCGTGCCCGGGAACCGCGTGCTGTTGCGCGGGCCGAACACCCCGTGGCTCGCCGCGTGCTGGCTCGGAGTGCTGAAGGCGGGCGCGGTCGCCGTCGCCACCATGCCGATGCTGCGCGCGCACGAGCTGTCGAAGATCGTCGAAGCCAGCTCCCCCGTCATCGCTCTCTGCGACCACCGGTACCCGGAGGAGTTGCAGTCCTTCGACCTCCCCCTCATTTCCTACGGCGGCGACAGCCGCGACGACCTCGCCGCCCGCTGCGCCACCCGCCCCGACACCTTCGAGGACGTCGACACCGCCGCGGACGACGTCGCCCTCCTCGCGTTCACCTCGGGCACCACCGGCCGCCCCAAGGCGACCATGCACTTCCACCGCGACCTGCTCGCGATCGCCGACACGTTCTCCCGGCACCTGGTGAAACCCCAGGAAACCGACCTGTTCTGCGGCACGCCCCCGCTCGCGTTCACCTTCGGCCTCGGCGGCCTCCTGGTGTTCCCGCTGCACGCCGGCGCCGCGACGCTGCTCATCGAACGCGCCACGCCGACCGAGCTGGCCGACCTCGTCGCCGAGCACGGCGTGACGGTCCTGTTCACCGCGCCCACTGCGTACCGGGCGATCCTGGCGTCCGACCGCCGTCCGCTGCTGTCCGGGCTGCGCCGCGCGGTGTCGGCGGGCGAAGCGCTGCCGGAGTCCGTCGCGACCGACTTCCACGAGGCCACCGGCCACTGGCTCATCGACGGCATCGGCAGCACCGAAATGCTGCACGTCTTCATCTCCGCCGCCGACGAGGACGCCCGCCCGGGCGCGACCGGCCGCGTCGTGCCCGGCTACCGCGCGCGGATCGTCGACGACGAGGGCCGTCCCGTCCCCGACGGCACGCCGGGCCGCCTCGCCGTCCAGGGCCCGACCGGCTGCCGCTATCTGGCCGACGACCGGCAAACCGTCTTCGTCGAGGACGGCTGGAACCTCACCGGCGACACCTACGTCCGCGACTCCGACGGCTACTTCCACTACCGCGCCCGCAGCGACGACATGATCGTCTCGTCCGGCTACAACATCGCCGGCCCCGAGGTGGAAGAGGTGCTGCTGCGCCATCCCGACGTGCTGGAGTGCGCCGTGGTCGCCGCCCCGGACGAGGCGCGCGGCTCGATCGTCGCCGCTTACGTGGTCCTCAACGAGGGCGTCCCCGGCGACGACGCGAAGGTGAAGGAACTGCAGGACTTCGCGAAATCCCTTGCCGCGCCGTACAAATACCCGCGGCGGGTGGAGTTCATCGCGGACCTGCCGCGAAACCCGAGCGGCAAAGTGCAGCGGTACCTGCTGCGCCGCCGCGCCGCCGAACCGGTGAGCTGACCGCTAGGCGAGCTTCCAGCGCAACGTGACCACCGTGCCGTCCGCGCCGGTCCGCACGTCCGCCCGGTCCGCCGTCGCCTGCACCAGCAGCAGCCCGCGCCCGCGCACGGAAACCGGATCGTCGTCGGCCTCCTCCGGCGGACGCCACTCCCCGTGGTCGGCGATCACGACCTCGACGCTGCCGGAGCGGCACACCGCGTCGAGGTCCACGAGCCCCGGCTCCCCCGGATACGCGTGATCGGCGACGTTCGCCAGCGCCTCGTACCCGGCCAGCACGATGTCGTGCGCGCGGTCGTCCGGAATGCCCGACTCCAGCGCCCACGCCAGCAGCCGGTGCCGCAACGCGCGCAACGCCCCCGGCTCGGCCACGATCCCGTGGCAGCTCAGCCCGCGGGTGTCCTCCTGCACGTCCACGGTCAACCGCCCGCTCCGGCCACCCCGGCCAGCGCCTGGTCGACCGACGGGAACAGCGAGATCCACTCGTCGAGCCCGGTGGTCGTGAACGGCCGCGAGGTGATCGACGACGTGCTCACCACCCGCAGCGCGCCCGCGTCGAGCTGCCGATGCGCGCCGGCCAGCACCTGCAGCCCGGACGAGCTGAGAAAATCGACCGCCCGCAGGTCGACGACCAGCACCCCGGGCTCGCGTTCGAGCACCCCGCCCACGAACTCGCCGAGTTCCGGCGCGGTGACCAGATCGATTTCGCCGCCCACGGTCACGACCGCGGCGGGCCCCCGCCACCGGACGGACACCTCGAGGTCACCCGCGTCCTGCCCGTCTCCCGAAGCCACGAGCCCCGATCTTGCCCCATCGAAGGGCGGATCGCCAGCGCACCGCCGGTCGGCCGCACCCCGTCCCCGCCGCTCGGCCGTACCCCCGCTCCCCCATCAGCCGCCCGCTCACGATGAACCGCACACCCGAACGACCGCCCCGCCCCGTTCCGGAACACACCACTCACAATTCCGGCAGCGGGTCGCGATGCCCCCTCAGCGCGCCGGTGCAGCACCCAGCCAAGCCCCAAGACCGGACCCGCCCTCTCAGCTGTCCGTGAAGGACTCCTTGAAGGAATCTGATTCCCTCAAGGAGTCCTTCACGGACCTCGACCTCACGGGTCAAGCGAACCGATCCGGATCCGCCGCCGCCCACTCCTCCGCCCACCCGGCAGGCGGCTCCGCCAGCAACTCCCCGGGCGCGAGCCAGTCGTACCACTCCGCATACGACAGCACCGTCCGCGCATCCACCCGCCGCCGCAGCAAGTCCGGCGTCAACGCCCCCGGCTCCGAAACCCCCATCGCCGCCATGATGCGCATCGCCGAGGCCACCGTCGCCTCCTGGTAGCGCCGCACCCGCTCGGTCTTGTCCCCCACGTCCAGCGCCCGGGCGCGGCGCGGGTCCTGCGTCGCGACTCCCACCGGGCACTTGTTGGTGTGGCACCGCTGCGACTGGATGCATCCGACCGCGAACATCATCGCCCGCGCGGCGTTCGTGTAGTCCGCGCCCTGGATCAGCCGCTTCACCACGTCCGCGCCGGTCGCGACCTTTCCGCTCGCCCCGAGCCGGATCCGGTCCCGCAGTCCGGTCCCGACGAGTGCGTTGTGGACAGTGTGCAGTCCCTCGGTGAGCGGCGTGCCCAGGTGATCCGCGAACTCCAGCGGTGCCGCACCGGTCCCGCCCTCCGCACCGTCGACCACGATGAAGTCCGGCGTCACCCCCTCGGCCAGCATCGCCTTGCACACCGCCAGCACCTGCGCCCGCGAACCGACACACAGCTTGAACCCGGTCGGCTTCCCGCCAGCCAACTCGCGCATCCGAGCGAGGAACAACACCAGCTCGCGCGGCGTTGAGAACACCCGGTGATACGGCGGAGAAACGACGGTCTCCCCCATCGGCACTTCGCGCACCCGGGCGATCTCCGCGTTGACCTTCGTGCCCGGCAGCACCCCGCCCATCCCAGGCTTAGCGCCCTGCGAAAGCTTCAGCGAAACGCATTTCACCGCGTCGTGCGCCGCTTTGTCCGCGAAGGTCGACGGATCGAAATCGCCGTCCGACGTCCGGCAGCCGAAATATCCGGTGCCGATTTCCCAGATCAGGTCGCCGCCGCCGCGCAGGTGGTACTCCGAGAGTCCGCCCTCGCCGGTGTCGTGGGCGAAACCGCCGCGCGCGGCGCCTTGGTTCAGCGCGAGGATCGCGTTGCTGGACAAGGAACCGAAGCTCATCGCGGACACATTCAGCAAGGCCATGTCGTACGGCCGCGTGCAGTCCGGCCCGCCGACCCGGACTCGCGGCGCGGTCTCGGAGACCGGCACCGGCGCGAGGGACGGGACAAGGAATTCGTAACCCTCGGCATACACGTCGCGCTCGGTGCCGAACGGTTCTTCCGCTGCCGTGCCCTTGGCCCGTTGATAGACGATCGACCGGACGTCGCGGTCGTACGGGCGGCCGTCGAAATTGCGTTCCACGAAGTACTGCTGCATTTCCGGCCGGATGCTTTCGAGCAGGAACCGCAGGTGCCCGAGGACCGGATAGTTCCGCAGGACCGAATGCCGCCGCTGCGTCACGTCGTACACGCCGGTCGCCGCGAACGCCAGCAGCGGCGCCGCCGGGAACCACCACCAGGCTGACGCCGCCACGCTGAGCACCACTGCCCCGGCCGCGAGCACGACCAGCACCGCGACCAGTCCGAATCTGACCACACTGAGTCTCGCCACGGCGTCGAAACTAAACCCCGCCGCCAGGCCGCGCAGACCGGCTAGACCAGTGCCGGCTGCCCGGCCGCGGCCAGCCGCTGCGCGCGGCGGGCGAAGATGATCACCATCGCCGGGAACAGCAGGTCGCAGACCAGGACGCCGCCGGTGTTGCCCGGCGCGTGGTCGCCGTTCGCGAACCACTGGTACACGTGGCCGATCAGCGCGCCCCACAAGAACATCCCGGCCCCGAGGCCGATCGTGATGCGCTCCCGGGGGGTGGCCGACGACGAGGCGGCGCGGAAGCCCATCACCGCGAGCCCGAGGTTGGCGAACGCGATCTCGAACTGGAACGGCGAGCGGGCGAACCCGATCACGTCGGCCATCACGCCCGGCGCGCCGAGGAAGGCGAAGACCATCCACAGGCTGCCGCAGCCGAGCGCGGCGACGGCCCACCACCGCTGCCAGATTTCGAGCCGGGCCCGCGGCGAGGGGTTCTTGCGGGTGCGGATCAGCGCACCGACGACCGCGATGACCGGCCAGATGAGGGGGAACAGGGTCTGAGCTGCGTAAGGGATCTCCATGCCGATGAGTCTTGCATAGTTAATATTAACTTGTCAACACTCCTGGTAGGCTCGGTCTCGTGGAAGACGGACTTGCCGAAGCGCTGCATCGAGTGGTGTTCCTGATGGGCGAAGCCGCGCGGAAGCGCGCGGACAGCTCGGACGGACTGACGTACAGCCAGCTGCGCCTGCTGGGCACGGTGGAAGACATCGAACCCGCGACACAGCATCAGCTGGCCCAGGCGATGTCGGTGTCCGACCCGGCGATCAGCCGCGCGCTGCGCCCGCTGGAATCGGCCGGGTTCGTGCAGGTGCGCCAAGACCCCGACCACGCCCGGCGGCGGCTGGTCACCCTCACCGACTCGGGCCGGGCCGCCTTCCACGAGACGGGGAAGCCGCTCCGGGACGAGCTGCGCGAGGCCTTGCTGAAGTCGGGGTTCCCGTACGAGCAGTATCTGCGCGACACCGAGCGGCTGGCGGAGTTTCTTTCCTGAAGAGAGACCGCCGCGGAAGTCCGTGAAGGGCCGCGGGAATCTGGTTCCCATGCCAGGGACTTGAGGCGGCACTATCGGCGCAGCTGAGGGGTGCCCGCCCGAGCCGAAGCCGGTGGACTTGCGTCAGGGCCGACGCGGGCGGCGGGAGCTGAGCGTGTCGTCCGTGAGGGCCACCCTGGGGGAATCTGATTCCCTCAGGGTGGCCCTCACGGACCTACGGGCGTCGCACCAGGAAAGGCTCAGTAAGCCAGGTTAGGCCGCAGCCACCGCTCCACTTCGGACAGTTCCTCGCCCCGCCGGACCGCGTAGTCCTCCATCTGGTCGCGCCCCAGCCGGCCGACCGTGAAGTACCGCGAGTCCGGGTGCGCGAAGATCAGTCCGCTCACCGCCGCGGCCGGGGTCATCGCGTACGACTCGGTCAGCCCGATCCCCAGCTCCTCGGCGCCCAGCAGCGCGAACAGGTCCTTCTTCTCGCTGTGGTCCGGGCTCGCCGGGTAGCCGAGCGCGGGGCGGATGCCTCGGAAGCGTTCCGCGTGCAGGTCCGCCAGGTCCGGCTGCACGTCCGGTTCGAACCAGCGGCGGCGGGCCTCCAGGTGCAGGTACTCGGCGAACGCCTCGGCCAGCCGGTCGGCCAGCGCCTTCACCATGATCGCCCGGTAGTCGTCGTGTTCGGCCTCGTAGCGCGCGGCCAGGTCCTCCGCGCCGTGGATGCCGACGGCGAAGCCGCCGAGATGGTCGCCGAAACCGGCGGGGGCGATGTAGTCGGCGAGGCACCGGTTCGCGCGGCCCTCCGGCTTTTGCGTCTGCTGGCGCAGCATCGGGAACTTCCAGTCCGAGTACTCGCCGTCGAGCAGGATGTCGTCGCCCTCGGAGTGCGCGGGCCAGAACGCGTACGCGCCGCGTGCGGTGAACGAGCCGTTCTCGATGATCTCGTCCAGCAGCTGGTTCGCGTCGTCGAACAGCTCGCGCGCGACCGGCTGGTCGAGGATCGCCGGGTACTTGCCCTTGAGTTCCCACGCCAGGAACAGGAACTGCCAGTCGATCATCTCGCGCAGCTCGGGAATCGACGGCTCGACCACCCGCACCCCGGTGAACTCCGGCGTCGGGATCTCGTCGAACGACACCTTTTCGGCGTTCTCCCGGGCCTGCGCAACAGTCAGCATCGGCGTCGAGTGACGGTTTTCGTGCTGGACGCGCAGCCGCTGCTGCTCGGCGCGGTTGGCGGTGTCCAGCGCGTCCGCGCGGTCGGTGTCGAGCAGGTCGGACACCACGCCCACCACCCGCGACGCGTCGAGCACGTGCACCGTCGTGTGGTCGTACGCCGGGGCGATCTTCACCGCGGTGTGCTGCTTCGACGTGGTCGCGCCGCCGATCAGCAGCGGCAGCTTCAGCCCGCGCCGCTGCATTTCCTGCGCGACCGACACCATCTCGTCCAGCGACGGCGTGATCAGCCCGGACAGCCCGACGACGTCCGCGTGCTCGGCCACCGCGGTGTCGAGGATCTTCGCCGCGGGCACCATCACGCCGAGGTCGATCACCTCGTAGTTGTTGCAGCCCAGCACGACGCCGACGATGTTCTTGCCGATGTCGTGCACGTCGCCCTTCACCGTGGCGAGCACGACCTTGCCCTGGCCGCGGGAGGTGTCGATGCGGCCCTCGGCCTTCATCTTCTCCTTCTCCGCCTCCATGTACGGCTCGAGATAGGCCACCGAACGCTTCATCACCCGCGCGCTCTTCACGACCTGCGGCAGGAACATCTTCCCGGAGCCGAAGAGGTCGCCGACGATCTTCATGCCGTCCATCAGCGGGCCCTCGATCACCTCGAGCGGCCGGTCGAACAGCTGCCGGGCCTCTTCGGTGTCGTCCTCGATGAAGTCCACGATGCCGTGCACCAGCGCGTGCGAAAGCCGCGACGCCACCGGCGTTTCCCGCCAGGACAGGTCGACGACGCGCTTGGTGCCGCTGCCCTTGACCGTCTCGGCGAACTCCACGAGCCGGTCGGTGGCGTCCTCGCGACGGTCGAACAGGACGTCCTCGACCAGTTCCAGCAGGTCCTTCGGGATGTCCTCGTACACCGCGAGCTGGCCGGCGTTGACGATGCCCATGTCGAGCCCGGCGCGCACGGCGTGGAACAGGAACGCCGAATGCATCGCCTCGCGCACGACGTTGTTGCCGCGGAAGGAGAACGACAGGTTCGAGATGCCGCCGGAGGTGTGCGCGCCCGGGCAGCGCTCCTTGATCAGCGGCAGCGCCTCGATGAACGCCTTCGCGTACCCGTTGTGCTCGCTGATGCCGGTGGCGACGGCGAGCACGTTCGGGTCGAAAATGATGTCCTCGCCCGCGAAACCCGCCTCCCGGGTGAGCAGATCGTAAGCGCGGGAACAGATTTCGACCTTGCGCTCGACCGTGTCGGCCTGGCCCTTCTCGTCGAAGGCCATCACCACGACGCCGGCGCCGTAGTCGTGGATGCGCCGGGCCTGCTCCAGGAACGGGCCCTCGCCCTCCTTGAGGCTGATCGAGTTGACCACGCCCTTGCCCTGCACGCAGCGGAGCCCGGCCTCCAGCACGCTCCAGCGCGAGCTGTCGACCATCACCGGAATGCGCGCGACCTCGGGCTCGGTGGCGATCAGGTTGAGGAACGTGGTCATCTCCTGCTCGGATTCGAGCAGGTCGGCGTCGAAGTTGACGTCGAGCAGGTTCGCGCCGCCGCGGACCTGCTCCAGCGCGACGTCCACCGCCGCCTGGTGGTCGCCCGCCTCGATCAGCCTGCGGAATTTCGCCGAGCCGGTGACGTTGGTGCGCTCGCCGATCATCACGAACCCGGTGTCCGCGCCGATCTTGAACGGCTCCAGGCCGGAGAACCGGGTGCTCGGCTCGTGCGCCGGCACCGGCCGCGGCGGGAGTCCCTTGACCGCCTCGGCGATCTTCGCGATGTGCGCGGGCGAGGTGCCGCAGCAGCCGCCGACGATGTTGACCATCCCGGCCCCGGCGAACTCGCCGAGCATGCCGCCGGTCTCCTCGGGCGTCTGGTCGTAGCCGCCGAACGCGTTGGGCAGGCCCGCGTTCGGGTGGCACGCGGTGTAGGTGTCCGCGAGTTTCGCCAGTTCCGCCACGTGCGGGCGCATTTCGGCGGCGCCGAGCGAACAGTTGACGCCGACCACCATCGGGCGCGCGTGCGCGACCGACGTCCAGAACGCCTCGACGGTCTGGCCGGACAGGGTGCGCCCGGACAGGTCGACGATGGTCACCGAAATCCACAGCGGCAGGTGCGGCGCGACCTCGCGGGCCGCAGTGATGGCGGCCTTGCAGTTGAGGGTGTCGAAGATCGTCTCGATCATCAGCAGGTCGACGCCGCCGTCGGCGAGCGCCTTGATCTGCTCGGCATACGAGGCTTTGACGTCCTCATAGGAGACCGCGCGGTACGCCGGGTCCTCGACGCGCGGTGACAGCGACAGCGTGACGTTGAGCGGCCCGATCGACCCGGCGACGAACCGGTTGCCGAACTCGTTCGCGGCCTGGCGCGCGAGTTCCGCGGCGCGCAGGTTCATCTCGCGCACCCGGTCCTGCAGGCCGTAGTCGGCCTGGCCGATGCTGGTGGCGGTGAACGTGTTCGTGGTGGTGATGTCCGCGCCCGCGGCGAGGTACTGGCGGTGCACGTCGAGCACGACGTCCGGCCGCGTGAGGTTCAGCAGGTCCGGGTCGCCGGTGACGTCCTTCTCGTGCCCTTCGAGCCAGTCCGCCCGGTAGTCCTCGGGTGCGAGACCGGCGCCCTGCAGCATCGTGCCCCAGGCTCCGTCGAGCACGACGACGCGCTGGTCGAGCAGGTTCCGCAGGTTCTGGGTCATCGCCACCTCCGCATGAGTTCACGGAGGCGCCCTTGGATGGTGGTGCCGGCCGAGCGTGGCGGACCACCGGTCCGTTGCAGCGCCTCTCGACCTGGTGGTCAAGACTACCGGATGTGACCAGCCCGCGGGCAGGCGTGTTCACTCCTCGGGAATCGAGCGGTCCTCGAGCGGGCTGCCGCGCCACTTCCAGCCGGTCCGCCGCGGCCGTCCGGGCAGGTCGGTCCGGCCGGCGCACCAGCGCAGCGCTTCCCACGCGTCGGGAATCGGCTCCTGCTCGGGGAAAAGCCGCGCGACGACGCGGGCGCAGGTGTCGCGCGGCGGGTCGAGCGCGGCGCCGAGACCGCGGGCGATGTCGTCGCCGTGCAGCAGGAGTTCGACACAGCCCATCGCGGCGAAACCGGCCGGATCGGAGCGTCCGGTCGGGTGGTAGGCGCGTTCCTCGGGCCGGCTGGCCCGGACGGCGGCGGAGAGGAGACGGCCGCCGGTCAAGGCGAATTCGAGCAGTTCGGCAGGGGACGCGTCGGCGTCGGTTTTGGCGAGGAAGCGCACGTAGCGGTCGGCTGGGCGGCTCACGACTTGCGCGGCGTAGGACAGGAGCGTGTCGCCTAGGTGCTCTGCGGTGTAACGGCAATCCCAGTCCAGCTCGCCTGCCGGACGGGTCCAGTCGCCGTCGGTGAGCGGCTCTAGAACGGCAGCCACGCAGGCGAGGGCTTCGTCGAGGTCTTCGACACGCACGGTCATGCGGTCAGCGTAGAGAAGCCCAGAAGCCGCAGTGGTGCTCTTTCGCGAACCCGGTCAACGGCTGCGCGCCGTCCGCCCGGTACGCCACCGCTTGCCCGGTCGGACCGCCCCGGACGAACGCCGTCCAGTCGTCCACCATCCGGTCCGCGAGCCGCTGCTGAGCTGGCGTGAACGTTGTTGGCTGCTCGGCAAAGTCGAACAGGTACGGCAGTTCCGCGGTGTGCGTGGCACCGAGCGGGAACGGTGCCCGCAGCGCGGCCGCGGCCGGTGACGTCGGGTCGTTGAACTCGTAGGTCGACACGCTCGGCAGCGAGCTGGCCAGCTTCGCGATCGGGCAGGAGAACGCCCAGTCGGTGACAGCCGCCGCATACGCGAGAGAAGCGTTGCCGCTGAACGCATCCACCGGGTACTCGCGAGCGACCGCGTCGGCGTGGGGGAAGACGTTCGCAAGCGCTTGCGAGTAGCCGTGCCGGGTGACTTCGCGACCGGCCGCTGCCTGCTCGGCGAGGAAATACGTGAACTCGTCGTGCGTCGTGCCCAGCATGACCGGCACCGGAGTGGCGGGAACCTTGGCGGGCAGCACCGAACCGCCGGTGACCGGCCCGGGCATCTCGATGCCCGCGATAGAGCCGTACCCCGGCGCGGCCAGCAGCTTCCCGGGCGGCAGCGCACGCAGGCAGGCCGCGGCGGTCCGGCGGTCGGTGCAGCCGCGCGCGGCGGCGTAGTCGATGCTCTTGCGCTCGGCGGCGGGCAGCGTCGCCTGCGCCTGGCACGGTCCACTTTGGATGATCGCGGCCCGGAACAGCCCGCGCGAACCGGGGGCGACGAGGTGGTCGCACACCGACATCCCGCCCGCGGACTCCCCCGCGACGGTCACCTGGTTCGGGTCGCCGCCGAAGGATTCGATGTTGTCGCGCACCCAGAGCAGCGCCTGCTGCTGGTCGAGGAAGCCGTAGTTCCCCGGCTCCGGGCCGAGCGACGGGTCGGCGAGGAAACCGAGCGCGCCGAGCCGGTAGTTGAGCGTGACGACCACCGCGTCGCCGCGGTCAACGAGCCGCGCCGCGCCGTAACGGTCGCCGCCGCCGGTGAGGAACGCGCCGCCGTGCAGCCACACCAGCACCGGCCGCCCGGTGTGCCCGGCCGGTGGCGTCCACACGTTCAGATAGAGGCAGTCTTCGCTGGTCACAGCTCCGTCGGCAGCCTGCGGACAGCGGGGCCCTGGTTTCGTGGCGTCCCGCTCCCCCGTCCAGGGCTCGACCGGGGCGGGCGGCTGCCAGCGCCGCTCGCCGACGGGTGCGGCCGCGTACGGGATGCCTTGGAAGAGCCGGTGATCGGGAGCGACACTGCCGCGGACGGAACCGGCGGCGGTGTGCACGACGTCGCCTGCCCGGCTGATCGCCGCGTCCGAAGCCGCACAGGCCGGCGCGGCCAGAACGGGGATGGCGGCCAGCGCCGCGAACCACCGTCGCCGAATCCCCCGAAAAGCCGCCGCCACCGGCCGGACGATACCGGCCGGGCTTCCGGTCCCGGCCGCCGGATCATCCGGCGGAGCACGAGAACCACTCCGCCGGGCAGCGTCGAGACCAGACCGAGCACGCCGTAGCCGACCGCGACCGTCACGCCCTGCTCCGCGCCCAGCCCCGCCGCGGCGAAGGAAACCGCCGCGGTGCCCTCGCGCGGGCCGAACCCGCCGACGTTCAGCGGCATCCCCATCGCCAGCAGCGCGAGCACCAGCAACGGCAGCAGAACGCCCAACGGCGCGGCCGCGCCAGCCGCCCGCGCGGCGACCACGAACAGCGTCAGATGTCCCGCCACCGCCAGCACGGACCACCCGGTGACGCCGGGCCACGCTTCGAGCACGCCGGTCCGGATGTCAGCCGCCCAGACGTGCCGCAGCCGTTGCCGCATCACCACCGCCACGACGACCAGCGCCGCGACCACGATCCCCAGGCAGACGAGCACCTGACGCGGCAGCAGCTCCGGACGGAAAGCCACGACAGCCAGCCCGGCGACCACCACGACGGTTTGCCCGGCGGCGCGTTCGAGCACGACCGCCCGCACTCCCCGACCGACGTCGCCGGACCGTCGGCCGTGCTGCACCGCACGGTGCACGTCGCCGAGCACGCCGGCGGGCAGGACGCCGTTGAGGAACTGGGCACCGTAGTAGTCGCCGACCGCCGCACGGAACGGCAGCGGCAATCCCAGCCGCGCCGCGACCAGCCGCCAACGCTCGGCGCTCGCGAGCGTGGTCACGACCCCGATGACCAGGGCGATCGCGATCGGCCCCGGACCCAGCGCGCGCAAACCGCCGGCGAACGCGCCCGTGCCGAGCCGCCACCACAGCGCGGCGATCAGCGCGGCCCCGGCCAGCAGTCGCAGCCACCGCATCAACGCACCACCTGACCAGCCAAAATCCCGCCTAACCTCGCCGCCGCGGCGGGCCATCCCTCCAGTGTGCGCGCTCTCTCAGCCGCCGCAGCACGGAGCCGTTTCCGCAGGTCCGGGTCATCACGCCAGCTCCGAAGCGCCGCCGCCAGCGCTGTGTGGTCGCCGGGCGGGACGAGCATTCCCGGCAGCTCACCGTCCGGTGCGCGGCCGAGCGCGTCCGTTACGCCGCCGACGTCCGAGGCCAGCACCGGAATCCCGCGCGCGAGCGCTTCGGTGACGACCATGCCGTAGGTCTCCGCGTGCGAAGGCAAGACCAGCAGGTCTGCCCGGTCGTAGGCAGCTTCGAGCGCGGGCCCCGCCAGTGGGCCGGTGAAACGGGCTCGCGGATGGCGCAAGCCGTTGGCGTAGGCCGGGTTCCGGGTGCGCGAGCCGACGAGGTCCACGTTCAGACCGTCCACTTGGGACAGTGCACTCAGGAGGATGTCCTGCCCCTTGCGCGGGGTTATCGCGGCGACGCAGATCAGCTGGGACACTCCGTCGGTCCCGGTCGCTCGCGGCGCCGGATCGGTTCCGGGCGGTGCGATGTGAACGGTGGCGAGGCCGTGCCGGTTCTCGACGGCGCGGGCGGCGGCCGGACTGGTGACGACGACCTGGTGCGCGAGCTGGAGGGTCTTCCCCTCGCGGTCGTCGAGGTCAGCCGCCCGGCCTGGGTCCAGGCCGGTTTCGTCGGCCAGCGGCAGGTGCACCAGCACGGCCAGGCCGATCCGGTCCGCGTGCCGGGCGAGGACGTCCGGCACGCCGCAGGCGACCAGACCGTCGAGCAGCACTTTCTCGCCGTCCGGCACCTCGGCGAGGACCTGGTCCAGCTGCCGCCGGTCGCCGTCCGGCCAGGCCCCGCCGACCGGCCGCAGCGGTATCCGCAGCTGCTCGGCCACGCGGCGGTCGTAGGTGTTGCCGCCGCTGGGCGCGCCGGGGTCGTCGATGTCGCCCGGCACCACGAAACAGGACAGTCGCACGCTGCCTCCCTCCTGAAAGGAGACACGGACGACCGGGCGATCTGGTTCAGCCCTCGAAGGTGTCCGGGTCGAAGCCCGTGCGGCGGCCCTCGTCGAGGCCGCTGAGGACGTCCAGGTCGCTGTCGCTGAGCGAGAAGTCGAAGATGTCGATGTTCTCCCGCATCCGCTTCGGCGACGACGACTTCGGGAACACGACGTTGCCGAGCTGGACGTGCCAGCGCAGCACAATCTGCGCGGGCGTCTTGCCGTGCTTTTCGGCCAGTTCGGCCAGCAGCGGGTCGGCGAGCACCTCGCCCTGGGCGAGCGGGCTCCACGCCTCGGTCACGATGCCGTGCGCCTGGTGGTAGGCGCGCAGTTCCGGTTGCTGCAACGCGGGATGAAGCTCGATCTGGTTCACCGCGGGCACCGTCGCCGACTCGGCGGCCAGCCGCTCCAGATGCGCGACCTGGAAGTTGGACACCCCGATCGCGCGGGTCTTGCCGGCGCGCTGCAGTTCCTCGAAACCGTGCCAGGTGGCCGTGTACTTGTCCTGCTTCGGCAGCGGCCAGTGGATCAGGTACAGGTCGACGTACTCCAGTTCCAGCCGCTGCAGGCTGCCTTCCAGCGCGTTGATCGCGTTGTCGTGGCCCTGCGCGTCGTTCGCCAGCTTCGTGGTGACGAAGATTTCCTCGCGCGGCACGCCGGACTCGCGGATGCCCGCCCCGACGCCTTCCTCGTTGCGGTACATCTGCGCCGTGTCGAGGTGCCGGTAGCCTGCCTCCAGCGCCTCCCGCACCGCGGCCGCCGTGTCCTCCGGCGGAATCTGGAAGACGCCCAGGCCGAACTGCGGAATCCGGACGCCGTTGTTCAGTTCGAGCTGAGGAACGCGGTTCGTCTCGATCGTCATGTCGGCGGCCTACCCGTGCGCGGCGGCGGCGAAACTCGCTCGATCAGGCAGCGACCGTCTCGCGCACGCACAGGATTTCGTCCGCGCCGGTCACCGCGAGACACCGCCGGACCGCGTGCGCCTGCCCGGGTACGACGGTGAACGACGGGATCCGCTCGTGCGCGTCGAGCAGGGCGCGGACGCCCGCGCAGCTCAGGAACGCGACCCCGGACAGATCGACGACCACCGGTCCGGTCAACGGCGCGACCGCCGCCGCGAAGACGGGCGCGGTGGCCGCGTCGAGGTCGCCGATCGGGGCGAGGTGGATCGCGTCCGCCTGCCGGGCCGCTCGGACAGTCAGGTCCTCCGGCGTGCTGACGGCCGGGAAGTGGAGAGTCATGCGCTGCGCTCCTTCCGCAGAGATCTGCTTGGGGCGCTGACCGCGGTGTGGTTCCGGACAACAGCCAACACAGGAAACCGTACGCGTTCTGCCAGTGCGGTCAACCCGCGCGACAACGGTGTTCACTCCTGCGGCGGCGGAGTCCGCCTGTTCGGGGGGTGCGTGGTTACGGACCTGGCCGGGGCTGGTTCACCGGCTGTTCATTCGGGGGACGGCTCGCACGCCGCTCAGGCGAGGCGATCCACTCGCGATACGCATCGAGCGACGGAGCGGGCCGGGCCGCTACTCGCCGACGCCTGGGGATCGGCCGCGACGGCGGTCTTTGTGCACGCATTCGCCTGCACCGCAACGGAATCCGTTCCCCGTCTCGGCTGTTCACCTCGTGCGATAGCGACGAGACAGCCCGCCTGCGCAACGGCCCTCCGCCCGCGCCGCGCGGCGTCAGTCCACTGTGGACCGTCAGTCGCGCAGGGCGAGCTTCGCCAGTTCCTCGTCGAAGTCGAAGCAGCGGTCCTCGTCGCCGACCGGGACCTCGTCGTAGGTGCGGTCGAGGAAGTCGGCGAGTTCGCTCGCCGCCGCCTCCAGCACGGCGGAGCCGTCCGGGGCGTTCAGTTCCACGAGCACGCGGCTGTCGTCGGCGGCGGGCCGCACCTGGACGTCCCCGTCGCCCGCGGGGGCGAGCAGCCCGTCGGCGAGCAGGTCGCGCCCGAAGAGCCAGCGCACGACCCCGCCGCCGGCGTGGTAGCCGACCGACACCGCGAACGGATCCGCCGGGTCGTACTCCAGATCGGCGCGCACCGGCAGCGGGACGGACCCGAACGTGCGCAGCCCGAAGATGATCGTCGCGCGGACGACCTGCGGTTCGGTTTCCACGACGGCGCCTCCTTCGTTACCCGGTCGCGAACCTGTCCGGACCGAAGTGAATGTTTCTCAATAAGTAACGCGCCGTAAGAGCGTAAGCTGCCCGACCGGGCAGATTTCACCCCAACGGTGGAGATCTACGTCTCAGTTGGCTACTCAAGGGCAGCATTGACAGCAGGAACGGGCAAGCTCCCGAGCAGCACCCGGACCGCTTCGACCTGCGGAAACGAACCTCCACGATCGGGTGGCCGGGCGGGCGCGTTCCCCGGGCGAAGCGGTTTCCGCCGCTGAAACGTCACGGCAACGAAGCGGGTCGAATCGGGACGGCGACTCGATTTAACCCACGCCGGCGAATCGGGCCGCCTCGACGACCAGGAGCAGATACCCGAGCCCGAGCGCCGTCAACGCCCGGCCGCGCCCCTCGGCTCGGCGCATTCCGAGGTGCCCGAAAACGATCGCGAACGGCGGCAGGATCAGCGGGCCCAGCACCGTGACCGGCTCGTAGTAGACGGCGTCGCCGAAACTGCTGCTGGGACTTCGGCTGGAATACGTCCCGAAGAACACAAGCCAGCCGAGGATGCTGAGCACCAGCGCGGCGGTGGCTGCCCTGGTCGACGATCGTTCACCCATGCCGGAAAGCTAGCCAGCCCGCGCGGGACCAGTCCCCGGCCGCATCGCTCGCGGCAGCCGGGCGGGAGGGCTTCGTCGGGCCAGGTGTGGGGGGCGGGGGTCGTGAGTGGCGTTGCCGGTTCTAATACTCCAGCTGTAGTTCGTGATCTTGCTGGAGGGGGCTGGTGAGATGGGTGCGG
>NZ_JBHUKS010000028.1:0-168190 GCF_042684085.1 Amycolatopsis silviterrae | reverse complement strand
ACTACCAGCGACGACACCAGCAACCAGCGCCCAATCACGAACTACAGCTGGAGTACTAACCGGCATCGCCGCTCACGAGGTCCGAAGCTTGCTTCGCCGCGGCCGCGGACCTCGCGAGTGCTTATGCCGGTTGGAACCGGTGCCAACACTCACGACCCAGCGGCGCGGGTCAGCCCGCCTGTTCCCTCGCCGGCGTGGGCGCGCCCACGCCGCTCGGAGCCGTATTAGCCCCGGGCCCCGGTGCGCCGCTGGGGCGTGCCGGGACCCGGGGTTCTTCCCCTCGGCCGGGTGGTTCGGGGGTCAGCCGCCTGCCATGGCTCCGATGATCAGGAACGGCTCGGCTCCGGAGAGGACCGGGGCGGGCAAAGCGGTGTCCGGGGCGGTGTTCGACAGGTCTTCCTCGCAGGCGAAGAACCGGACGAACGCGCGGCGTTTGCCGGTGGTCGTGTCGCGGATCGTGCCGCGCAGCTGGGGGTAGGTGCGTTCCAGAGCGTCCAGCAGGGCGTCCCGGGTGGGCGGGTCTTCGACCGGCAGCTCGATTTCTCCCTCGACCTTCGCCAGGCGGCGCAGGTGCGTGGGCAGTTTGACGCGGACGACGGTGGTCATCGCAGGGTTTGCACCTCGACCGAGCACACCGCGGGCAGGTCGCGCACGATCGGGGCCCAGCTTTCGCCCGCGTTGTTCGACGCGTAGACCTGGCCGCCGGTGGTGCCGAAGTAGATGCCTGCCTCGTCGAGGGTGTCGACGGCCATCGCGTCGCGCAGGATGTTCACGTAGCAGTCCTGTTGCGGCAGGCCCTCGGTGAGCGGTTCCCATTCGTCGCCGCCGGTGCGGCTGCGGTACACGCGCAGCTTGCCTTCCGGCGGGTAGTGCTCGGAATCGCTGCGGATCGGGACCACGTACACCGTTTCCGGTTCGTGCGGGTGGACCGCGATCGGGAAACCGAAGTCGCTCGGCAGGTTGCCGCTGATCTCCCGCCAGTGGCCGCCCGCGTCGTCCGAGCGCATCACGTCCCAGTGCTTCTGCATGTACAGCACGTCCGGCCGCGACGGGTGCAGGGCGATCCGGTGCACGCAGTGGCCGACTTCCGCGTCCGGGTCCGGGATGCCGTCGGAGTGCAGGCCGCGGTTGATCGGCTGCCACGTTTCGCCGCTGTCGTCGCTGCGGAACGCGCCCGCGGCGGAGATCGCGGCGAACATCCGCTTCGAGTTGCTCGGGTCGAGGATGATCGTGTGCAGGCACAGCCCGCCCGCGCCCGGCTGCCAGCCCGGCCCGGACGTGTGCTTGCGCAGCCCGGTCAGCTCCTTCCAGCTCTTCCCTCCGTCGGTGCTGCGGTACAGCGCCGCGTCCTGCGCTCCCGCGTACACCGTGTCCGGGTCGGTGAGCGACGGTTCCAGATGCCAGATCCGGGTGAACTCCCACGGTTTCAGCGTGCCGTCGTACCAGAGGTGGTCGCCCGCCCCGCCCTCGTAGGCGAAGTCGTGGTCGACCTGGCTCCAGGTCTTCCCGCCGTCGTCGGAGCGCTGGATCAGCTGGCCGAACCACGACGTGGACTGCGACGCGTACAGCCGGTCCGGGTCCGCGGGCGACCCGGCCAGGTGGTAGACCTCCCAGCCGCCGAAGTGCGGGCCGTCCACCTCCCATCGGGTGCGCGCCTCGTCCGAGGTGAGAATGAACGCGCCCTTGCGCGTGCCGACCAAAACGCGAACTCCAGGCATGCCTTCTCCCTCACTCCCTGCCCCTGACCAGGCTCAACCTAATCGCGCCAGACGGGAGCCGCCTCTCCATTCTTGCGCTCCCGCCGAGGCCAGCGGCGGCAGCGCGACGAGCACCGGAGGCGACCACGCGGGCGCGACGTCCAGCCGGACGTCCTGGCGCAGCGGCGCCGGCCCGGCCCGGATCCGCACCGGGCGGGCCGCCGCGCCGACCGCCCGCACGCTCGGCGCGAGCTGCCCGCGCGGGCCGGCGGCCGACGGCAGCGCGCAGGCCAGCAGCCGGTAGGTGCCCGGCGGCACGCCGACGAGCGTGAACTCCAGGTCCGGCCCGAGCAGCGAGCCGCTGACCGGGATGCCGCGCGCCGACGATCCGGCGAACAGCCCGACGTAGACCGCGGGCGCCCCGTCGAGCGCGGCGACCGCGGCCGGGCTCAGCAGCGCGCGGCCGGTGACGGCGCCGCCCGCGCAGTCCGGCCCCGCGACCCGCACCGGTTCCGGCGGGTGCTCGGCGAGGAGACCGGGCAGCTGCCGGAACTGGTGCGGGCTCACCCCGACCGCCGCGGTGAACCGCGTGGTGAACGTGCCCGGCGCGGAGAAGCCGACCTCGTGGCAGATGTCGACCACCTTCTCGCCGGTGTCCAGCAGCAGCTCCTTGGCGAGCTGGAACCGTTGCGCGGCAAGGAATTTGCCCGGCGGCAGGCCGATCTCCCGCTCGAACGCGCGCGCCAGGTGGAACGGGCTGTACCGGACGTGGTCGGCCACGTCCTCGAGCGTGAGCGGCCGGGTCCGCCCGGCGGCGAGGAACCTCGCCGCCTCGAGCACGGCGTCCCGCATGTGCACACCTCCTCGGATGTGCCGCCATGGTAAATCCGCCCACCGACAATTCCGGGAATCAGCCGTCTTCCAGGTCGAGCACGACCGCCGAGAGCGGGCAGCCGACGCAGGCGAGCACATAGCCGCCGGCGCGCTGCCGCTCGGTGAGGCAATTCGGCTGCTTCATCGAGACCTCGCCCGAGCGCAGCCGCACCAGGCATTCGCCGCAGTTTCCGACGGTGCACGAGTACGGCATCGGCAATCCCGCGGCGAGGCCGGCGTCGAGCAGCGTGTCGCCGGGTTCGACGACGGCCGAGCCGACGTTCTCGACGATCATTTCCTGCGGGTCGGCGCTCATTTCCACCGAGCCGGAAGCACCGCTGGTGTACCGCTCTTCGTGGAATCGCTCGTCCGGCACGCCCAGTTCCGAGACCGCGTTCCGGGCCGCCGCCATCACCGGTTCGGGGCCGCAGACGCAGTACTCCGCCGACGGGGACGCGTCGCCGAGCCACCGGCGCAGCAGGTCCGCGTCGATCCGGCCGCGTTCGCCGGTCCAGCCGTCGTCCGGACGCGACAGCACGTGCGTGACCCGCAGCCGGCGGGGGTGGCGGCGCTGCAGCCGGGCCAGCTGAGCAGCGAAGATGGTCTCCTCATGGGACCGGCTCGCGTACAGCAGCGAGATCCGGCCGCGGCCCGGCCGGGAAAGCCGGGTGCGCAGGACGCTCATCATCGGCGTGATCCCGCTGCCCGCGGCGATCAGCACCAGGTCGGCGCGCGGGTCCGGGTGGAACGAGCCGGACGGCCCGCGCACCGAGAGCCGGTCGCCGACCCGCAATTGTTCGTGGACATAGGACGAGAAACGGCCGCCGTCGACGTGCTTCACGGTCACTTCGAGCCGCTTTGTCCCGGGCACGGACGAGGCGGAATAGGCGCGGCGCACCGACCGGCCGCCGAGATCGGCGATCAAGGTGAAGAACTGGCCGGGGCGGAAATCGAATCCGGCTCCGTCTTCCAGCGCGACGGTCACCGTTCGCGGGGTTTCCCGGCGGATCTCGGCGACGCGCACGGTGCGCAGCGGGCGTTCGAGTTCCGGCGCGGAATCGGCGTAGCCTTCGTCGTGCAGCTGGCTGCGGTATCCGCGGTCGATGGCGAATCTGATCAGTTTCGGGAACCTCGCGGCCAGCTTGAACAGGAATCCCGGCGGCGCACCGGCGACGCGGCTGAGCGACGCGTGTTTCACCGCCAGCGCCATCAGGTCCGGCACCTGGGTGCGGTCGACGTGCGCCTCCGGATGCCACAGCCGCGACCGCTCGATCGCTTCGCTGGGGACCAGTTCGGCGTGCGTCACGTCGATCAGCAGGGCCGCCTGAGGGAGATTTCCGCGCAGCGACAGGGGTTCCAGCAGCGCGGGCTCTGCGGTGAGGGAGGCGGTGCCGCGCAGCTGGAGGACGTCGGTGCGGCCGGGGACGAGCGCGGCGAGCGCGAGTTCCGGGTCCTGCAGGAGGTTGCGGGCGGTGTCGGCGCGTTTGTTGCCGTTGCGGTCCGGGATGAGGATCGTGCTGCCGTCGACGACCTGCGCGAAACCGGGCTGGTCGCCGCGCGGGCTGGTGTCGCTGCCGCCGGTCGCGTCGCCGGTGGTGAGGACGAGGAACGGGGCGCGGGCGAGGAAATCGGCGACGCCGGGCCGGTTGAGCGGGCCGTCGGCGACGGGGGACGGCTGCGCGGCGGGCACCGGGCGCGGCTGCCAGAGTTTGGAGCGGAAGACGCACCGTCCGCAGTGGACGTATGCCTCCAGCAGATCCACCGCCGTTTCGGGGCCGTCCGAGGCGGCGACGGTTCCGTTGATCCGCAGGGTTTCGCCGACGCCGGGCAGCAGGAGCACGAAGGAGATGCCCTGGCCGAGCGCTGGTTCCGGGGCGTGGGCGGGCAAGGCGAACGAGAGCCGCGTGGAGGAGCGGACGCGCAGGAAGCCGGGCGCGCCGCCGACGAAGGTGCTGTGCCGGCCGCCGTCGGCGGTCCGGTAGCCGCATCCGGCGAACGGGGAGTGCGCGAGGATCGTTTCGCAGCCTTCGTCGAGCCGGTCGAGCTGCTTCAGCTTGATCGCGGGGCCAGGACGGCCGATGGCGGCTTCCAGCTCCTCGACGGTGGTCATCCGGCGGGGCTCGGTCGCCAGGTTTTCGCTGGTCATGACTCTATTGTGAGCATTAGCTCGGGTATTCGGCTACTCGCTTTTCGGCGCCGTGCGTACCCGGTGTTCACCATGGGCACGGCGGGGTCCGGCGGCGGCGGGTGCTCGCATTCCGGGCCGCGGCGGGGTGACAAATGGCAGGGGTCTGCCCGGTTCCCGGCTGATGTGGTGAATCGGCAACCTGATCCGATGAGGAGAGACCCTGATGCTGAAGATCGCACTTGTCGCCACGGCGCTGGCGGGGGTGGTGTCGGCGGCGCCCGCGTCGGCCGGGCCGCTGCGGTGGAGTGCCTGTCCCGGCTCGCCCGTCTTGCAGTGTTCGAAAGTGACCGTTCCGCTGGACTACCGGCATCCGGACGGCCGGAAGATCGACGTCGCAGTCTCCCGGTTGTCCGCCGCGAAGCCGGAGAAGCGGCGCGGCGTGCTGCTGATGAACCCCGGCGGACCCGGTGTTGCTGGGTTGCGCGCTCCGACCGCGCAGCCGTTCCCGCAGGCGGTGCGCGACAGCTACGACATCGTCAGCTTCGACCCGCGCGGGGTCGGTGCCAGTGCGGGGCTGACCTGCAATCTCACCGATGCGCAGAGGACGGCCGCGGCCAACCCGCCGTACCCGCACAACCCGGCGGACGTGGCGAAGTCCGCCGAGCTGGCGAAGCAGATCGCCAAGCAGTGCACCACTTCGGACACGGCTGACCTGCTGCCGTTCATCACCACCGCGAACACCGCGCGCGACATGGACCGCATCCGCGAAGCGCTGGGGGTGTCGAAGGTTTCCTACTACGGCGAGTCCTACGGCACCTACCTCGGCGCGGTGTACACGACGCTGTTCCCGGAGCGAAGCGATCGCGTCGTGCTCGACAGCAGCCTGCCGCCGGAGGGTTACGACGTCGAAGCGCTGCGGGCGCAAGCACTCGGCTTCGAGCTGCGGTTCCCGGACTTCGCGAGGTATGCCGCGGCGAAGGACCAGCAGTATCACCTCGGCGCGACTCCGGCGGCCGTCACCGCGAAGTACTACGAGCTGGCCGACCGGCTGGAACGGAAGCCGGAGTCCGGGTTCGACGGCACGGCGTTCCGCGGCTTCACGTCCGGGGAGATTCGCAACGACGCCAGTTTCAAGGAGCTTGCCACGTACTGGCACCTGCTCGACACGCACCAGCCGCTTCCCGGGACCGCCGCGGCGAAGGAAGACAGCGACCGCGGCACCTTCCCGGTCGGCTACCTCGGCGTGCTCTGCGGCGATTCGCAGTGGCCGACGTCGGTGCGGACCTATCAGCGCAACGTCGAGACCGACCGGGTCCGGTATCCGATGTACGGGGCCTACACGGCCAACATCCGGGCGTGCGCGTACTGGCCCGCGCCGGCGGAGCCGAAGGTGCGGATCACCAGCGGCGGACCGGCGGACGTGCTGATGGTGCAGAACCTCCGCGACCCGGCGACGCCGTTGCCCGGGGCGCTGCGCACCCGGTGGGCGTTCGGCGGCCGGGCCCGGATGGTCACCGCCGACCAGGGCGGCCACGTCGCGTACGGCGCGGGCGCGAACGCCTGCCTGAACGACGCGGCGACGGCGTACCTGGTCGACGGGAAGTTCCCGGCGCGGGACCGGTTCTGCCCGGCCGAGCGTTCCTAGTCGGCACCGAAGATAGGAGCGAAGAAAGCGGCCAGCTCGGCGGTGGCGGTGAGCGGCAGGACGTTCGCGACGTACTGGTCCGGGCGGACTACCACCACCGCGCCGTCGGGCGAGATGCCGCGGGCACTGAAGATCTCGTCGCCCGCGTAGACCTTCTCGTAGTCGATCAGCCCGAACGGCCCCGTCCGGGGCAGGAAGACCGTCGGGACTTCGCCGAGGTCGACGTCCTCGTACGGCTGCGGGTAGATCACCTTGACGTCGAACCAGGCGTCGGCGTCCAGGTCCTTCGGCGTGTGCGCCACGACCGGTGATTCCGGGGAGTTTCCCAGCCAGTCGGCGAATTCGGTGACCGAAGCGGGCGCGGCGGGGGCGAAAACGTAGATGCGCCACCGGCCGTCGGCCTGGGCGTGGTGGCCCAGCTGGACCAGGTTCGCGTCGCAGACCCGCATCGCGGGGGCCGATTTGAAGCGTTTGCCGATCGGGAAGCCGGTCGCGAGGTCCTGGTGCTCCGGCGTCGCGATGAGCACCGAGGGCTGGTAGCAGGTCATGAACCCGGACGGGAACTCGAAGGTCTTCACGTAGAACTCTTCCAGCTCCGCCGGATCGGCCAGATCCTCGGGCCGGGTCGCCATCAGGGTCGACCATTCCTTGTCGAAGTCGATGAGGTTCTTCGCGATCAGCTGGCGTTCCGCGGAGTACGTGGACAGCAGCGACGCGGGACCGCGGCCGTCCAGGACGTGGCCGAGTTTCCAGCCGAGGTTGAACCCGTCCTGCATCGAGACGTTCATGCCCTGCCCGGCTTTCGCGCTGTGCGTGTGGCAGGCGTCGCCGGTGATGAAGACGCGAGGCAGCCGGGAGTCGCCGACGGGGACGTCGTCGAACTTGTCGGTGAGGCGGTGACCGACTTCGTACACGCTGTGCCAGGCCACGTTCTTAACGTCCACAGTGTAGGGATGCATGATCGCGTTGGCACGCGCGATGATCTGGTCGATGGTGGTTTTCCGCACCGCTCCGTGGTCTTCCGCGGAGACTTCGCCGAGGTCCACGTACATCCGGAACAGCGCGCCGCCCTCGCGGGGGATCAGCAGGATGTTGCCCCCATCGTGGGACTGGATGGCGCATTTCGTGCGGATGTCCGGGAAGTCGGTGACGGCGAGGACGTCCATCACGCCCCATGCGTGCAAGGCCTGGTCGCCGACGAGTTCCCGGCCGATCGACTCGCGCACCGCGCTGCGGGCACCGTCGCAGCCGACCACGTACTTGGCCCGCACGACGCGATCCTCGCCGGCGCGCGGGCCAGTGGTGTGCCGCAGCGTGACGGTGACCGGGTATTCGTCGCCCTCGGTGACGGCGAGGGACTGGAATTCCAGGCCGAAGTCGGGCGTCATCCGGCTCGGCGAGTGGGCCATGTACTCCGCGAAATAGTCCTGCACGCGGGCCTGGTTCACGATGAGGTGCGGGAACTCGCTGATCCCGGTGGGGTCGTCGGGCACGCGCGACGAGCGGACGATGCGCTTCGGGTCGGCGGGATCGGGCTTCCAGAACGACATCGTGGTGATCCGGTACGCCTCCTCGACGATCCGGTTCGCGAAACCGAAGGCCTGGAACGTTTCCACGCTGCGGGCCTGGATGCCGTCGGCCTGGCCGACCTCGAGCCGTCCGCCGCGCCGTTCGACGATCCGTGTGGTGACGTGCGGGAACCGGGACAGCTGCGCGGCGGTGATCATGCCCGCCGGGCCGGTGCCCACGATCAGCACGTCGACCTCGTCCGGCAGTTCCGCGGGCCGGTCGATCCCGGTTCCGGCGGCGGGCAGGACGCGCGGTTCGCCGGAAACGTAGCCGTGGTGGTGGAACTGCATGGATTTCCTCACCTCACTGTGAAGCGCCCGGGGGACCGTGTTCGATAATCGAACTGATTGTTCAATTATTGAGTACATCGATGCTAAGGTGGGCCGCTCCGGTGCACAAGACCCCGCGGGGAAGGACCGAGTCGTGACGGAAGCCAAGCAAGCGGCCGGGTCGCAGACGTTGTCGCGCGGGCTCACCGCGCTGGAAGTCCTCGCCGAGGCCGACGCGCCGCTGTCGATCGGCGAACTGGCGGCGCGGCTCGGGCTGCACCGGTCGATCACCTACCGCATCGTGCGCACGCTCGAAGACCACGGGCTGGTCGTGCGCGGCGCGAACGGCGAACTGGAGCTGGGTGCGCGGCTGGCGGCGTTGGCGCGCAACGTTTCCCGTGATCTGCAGTCGACGGCGCTGCCGGAGCTGACCGTGCTCGCGAACGAACTGGGCATGACGGCGTTCCTCGCGACGCTCGACGGCGAGGACTCCGTGGTCACGCTGGCCAGCGTCGAACCGCGGCAGGCGACGGCGGCGGTGGCGCAGCGGCCGGGCAGCAGGCACCCGATCACCGACGGCGCGCCGGGGCGGGCGATTCTGCAGCAGCTGCGCGGGGAGAAAGCGCCGTACGAAACGAGTCACGACGAGGTGATCCCCGGGCTGTCGTCGATCGCAGTGCCGCTCGCGGTGCCCGGACAGCATCCGGCGGCGCTGGCGGTGGTGTATTTGACCGGTCCGGCGGATGTGGCCGCGATCGGGGAGCGGCTGGAGCAGGCGGCGCGGGTGATCCGGGCGGAGCTGCATCCTTAGTGGACGGTGGGTTCGGCAGCCTGGGGAAAACTGTTCGACGCCGAGCCGTCCGCCTGAAAGAGTTGCCGACTATGACTGATCTGCTGACCGCCGCGGACGTCCAGCTCATGCAGGGCCTCGCGCAGCGGATCACCGCCGTGCGCCAGGACCTTGTCAACAGCGACGCGGCCTATGGCGAGCTGGCCTGGAACTGGGGCAGGGGGCACGCCGCGCAAGGGGCGAGCTGGGTCCGCCGCCTGTGGTTCGACGGAGGCGGAGCCGACCTCGTCGCGTGGGGCTGGGCGCAGCTGCCCCGCAGCGTGCGGCGCAGTGACGGGTCGGTGAAGGACGTCACCGGCGCCTACCTGGCGTTCCAGGTCCATCCCGACCACGCCGAGCTGGTTGACGAGGTCATCGACTGGTTCGACACCACCGCGGACGGCCTCGAACGCACCGTCCTGCCCGGCGCGGCCGACAAGTTCGGCCTGGAGCGCTGGGCGGCGCACGGCTACGAGCCCGATCCGGACGGTCTCGGCGACACCGGATCCTGGACGCAGCTGAACGAACGCGACCTCGCCGACCTGGAAAAGCCGGTGCTGCCGGACGGCTTCCGCTTCCGCACCGCCACCGAGGCCGGGCCCGCGGCGGCGTTCCAGGCCCATCTGGACGCCTGGGGCGTGACCGCGTACTCGCCGGAAGGCTACGAGGGCGTCCGCGCGACCCCGGCGTACCGCGGCGACCTGCACGTCCTGGTCGAAGCGCCGGACGGGACGATGGCCGCGTCCACGATCATGTGGCTCGACGAGGCGAACAAGACTGTCGAGTTCGAGCCGGTCGGCACCCATCCGGACTACCGGCGGCGCGGGCTGGGCCGGGCGATGCTGCTGCACGGCATGGACCGCGCGCGGGCGGCAGGGGCCACCCACGCGACGGTCGCTTGCCTTGGCGCGCCTGGACATCCGTCGGCGCGCGGGCTGTACTACAGCGTCGGGTTCCAGGAGATCTGCCGGGACGTGCCGCTGCTCAAGCCGGCGTGACGCGGGGGTGCACCCGGCAGTTGGTGTGAAGGTACCGCGCGCGGCCGTCCGCGAAGTCGTACATCGCGACTGACTGCGTGTCTTCGAGCGGATCCGCTGGCGGCAGCAGGAAAAGCGTGTCGCTCACCGGAAGCAGTTCGTACCGGACGCGGTGCGGTTTCCCGAGGAAATCCGCCTGTCCGGGGTCGATCGCCAGCGTCAGGTGCAGCTTGCCGGACTCGGCGGACACCTCGTACCGCGCGCCGGGACGCTCGTAGACGCCTTCGTACCGGGACGGGTCCAGCTTCCGCGCGGGGTCCGGCGCGGGCAGCGCCGGGACGGCGGCCTCGGTCAGGACCTCAGAGAACACCTTGCGGCAGAAGCTTTCCCGTGGTCCGCCGTTGGTCAGGATCGCGACGGCGGTCTTCGACTCCGGCAGGACCCGGAGCCGGGCGTTCTGGCCGATCGTGCTGCCGTCGGTTGCGTAGACGGTTTCGCCGTGCCAATCGCACACGATGAGCCCGAGCGCCCATTCCGGTCCGAACAGCAGCGGATCCGGCACCGGCACTCGCGAACTCTTCATCTCCCGGAGGAGTTCGGCCGGGAGGATGCGGGTTCCGTTCGCCGCCACGCCGTCGTTCAGCAGGACGTGCGCCAGTGCGAGGACTTCCCCGGCGGTCGAAGTGATCCCGCCGCCGGGACCGTACGCGCGCGGCAGGTGGTCGATCGGGGTGACGATCGGGCCCTCGGCCGGCGACCGGATCAGGTGCCCGGTCGCCGCCCGGGTCGCGTCCACCTGCTCGGGACGGGTGTTCGTGCTGGTCAGGCCCATCGGGGCGAAGAGCCGGTCGCGCATCAGGCCGTCCCAGGTTTTCCCGTCGGCGACCTCCAGGATCCGCGCGAGGATCGCGTACCCCAGCGCCGCGCTGTAGCCGTGGGTGCGGCCGAGCGGGAAGACCTGCGGCGCGTCGGCGATGTTCTCCGCCATGCGCGCGCAGACGTCGTCACCCTCGCCGGGATCGCCGTAGGATTCCTCGATCCCGTTGGTGTGGTTCAGCAACTGCCGCGGCGTGACCTGCGCGCTGGTCACCGGATCGGCGACGGCGAAGCCGGGCAGATACGTGCGGACGGGCTCGTCGAGATCGGCCTTCCCCTCGCCGACGAGCTGCAGGAACGCCAGCGCGGTCCACGTTTTGGTCATGGATCCGCACTGGTAGACCGTTTCGGTCGTCGCGGGCTCTCGCGTTTCGACGTTCTTGACGCCGACCGCGAACTCGGTGCGCCGCCCGTCGCGGAGGATGCCGACGGCGGCGCTCGGGATTCCGTACTCCGCCAGGAGTTCGGCGAGCCGCGCTGCGTCGAACGTCATCGCGCGAGACCGACCGCGTTCACGGCGTCCGCTTCGAAGTATTCCGTTGCGGCGTAAGCACCGGCGTGGGTCTCGAAGAACGCCCGGACCCCGTCGACGGTGTCGTGGGCGATCACGTTCACCGCTTTGCCGCCGTCGGTGCTCGCGATCGCCAGCTTCCACTTCGCGCCATGGGGGAGTTGGGCATGCGCCATCTTGAGGCTGCTCCAGAAGCGGGGGTGATCGGAGACCGTCGATACGGCCAGCACGTGCGTCATGGTTTTCCTCTCTTTCCGAATGCGGAAAAGCTACGTTGCGTTTTCTCCTTCGTCAACATCAAAAGAGCCAGTTTTCCCAGTTAGACGCAGATTATTGCAATGGGTATGAGAGTGAATGCAATTACCCGCGGCAGGTCGTTGCAATGTACTGTGGACGAATGCACGAGGGGGTGAGCCGATGCCGGGAGACCGGCTGACCCGCGAGGAACGGCTGCGGATCGAGGACTGGCTGGCCGGCGGGCTCGGGTACGCGGAGATCGCCCGGCAGCTCGGCAGGCCGACGTCCACGATCAGCCGCGAGGTCGCGCGCAACAGCACGGCCGGGGTCTACGCGGCGGACGACGCGCAGGAGACCGCCGGTCGCCGGGCCCGCCGCCGCAAGCCGGTCCGGCCCGCCGGGCAGGTGAGCGACGGTCTCCCGTCCGAAGCCGCGCGTGGTTTCGTGGACCGTTTCGCGCCGCTGCTTGCCGCGACCGGCCTGCCGCGGATGACCGCGAGAGTTTTCGCCTGCTTGCTGATCTCCGACGGCCTGACCTCCGCGGACCTGGTGCGGCAGCTGCGGGTCAGTCCGGCGTCGGTGTCCAAGTCGATCGGTTATCTGGAAGCCATGGCGCTGGTGCTGCGCCGCCCGGATCCAGGCGGCCGCCGCGAGCGGTACGCGATCGACGACGGCGCCTGGCTCCGGGCGTGGCGGGCCGACACCGACGCGCACGGCCGGATCGCGTCCGCCGCGCGCCGGGGGATCGACCTGTTCGGCGCCGACACTCCCGCTGGCGCGCGGCTCGGCGAGATGAGCCGGTTTTTCGGCAGGCTCAGCGAGCAAATGGGAGACAGCGACCTCGCGGAGGCCGTCGGGTACGACGCGTTGACCGTGGTCGCCGCGCTGGTGCACGCTGGACGGCCGCTCGCCCTGGACGCGCTGGCCGATGCGCTCGTCTGGCCTCGGGGCCGGGTGCTCGCCGCGGTGGAGGCGATCCAGTGTCGGCCAGCAATCGCCGACCCGCTGGCTTTGCGGATCGTCGGAGCTGAGACGTTCGGCTTGGCCGCCAGGGAGGACCGGCTCAGCCCGGCGCAGCGCGACGCACTGTGAGCCGGGCGATTCAGGCTGGCACGGGCAGCGGGGGCTGGCCCATCCGCAGCGCGCCGAACTTCGCGGACCTCCGGACCGCGTCGAACCCGTAGCCGAGCATCGCCGTCTCGTACTCCCGCAGCGCCGGAACGAGCGCGGCCCCGGCGGCGACCTCGGCGAGCTTTGCGGCGAGCAGTTCCGCGTCGCGCAAGGCGATGTTCGCGCCGACGCCGACCGCCGGGCTCATCGCGTGGATCGCGTCGCCGAGCAGCGTCACCGAGGTGGTCGGCCACGGGTCGATCGGCACGCTGGTGCGCATGAAAATCGGGAACAGCGTCGCGGGATCGGCGAGGGCCAGCAGCTCGCTCGCCTCCGGATTCCATTGGCGGGTCAGGGAAACCGTCAGATCCCGGAGCTGTTCGCCGGTGGCGGCGCGGAGTTCGCCGTCGGAACAGGGGAGCAGTTCGGTGCGGGCGGCGTACAGGCACATCACGTAGTCGCCGGGGTCGGTGAGACCGGGCAACGGAGCGGGCCGCCGGGAGTGGACCGGGGCGATGCCGATGTGCTGGTTGTCCGGGCCGACGAGCCCGCTGTAGATGCCGAACCATTCGTCGGGGATCAGTTCGGCTGTCTCGCGGGTGAGCGGGAAGCGGCCGTACAGGATGCGCACGCCGGTGTCCAGTACGGGTGCGTGTGGCAGGTATTGCTTGCGTACCACGGAATTAACGCCGTCGGCGGCGATCAGGACGTCGGCGGACTTGGTGGACCCGTCGGCGAACGTCGCGGTGACACCGTCGTCCAGGCGGTATCCGGTGCACTCGCGGCCGAACTCGACGACGTCGTCCAGTCCGTGCAGGAGGATTTCGCGGAGGGTGAGCCGGTTGATCGAGACGTTCCGCTCGACGGGCTCCGCGGGCGGCGTTCCGTCGAGGTATCCGGTGCGGGAAGGCGAAGAACTGGCCTCCCACACCGCCTTGGCGAGGTTTGGCGGGAGCAGCCGGTCGAGCGCGTCGAGGCCGTTCGGGTCGATCCGCAGGCGGTACCCCTGCAACCGGCCGACGGCCGAGCTGTCGCGTTCGCAGACGGTGACGGCGATCCCGGCGCGACGCAGGCCCTGTGCGAGCGCGAGCCCGCCGACGCCGGCTCCGACGATCAGGACGCGAAGGTTTTCAGGCACGGCGAATTCCCCTTCTGGATACGGAAACGAGGGGACGTGCTGGACGCACCTGAGCGGTGCGGGTACGAGCGCGGAGCGCCGCCCGGACTACCTACCGGGCTGTGGCTTTCGACGTCCTGGGCCACCATAGCTTTTTCCGGAAGCGGATTGTCAAGGACCGATCTCCGCCGCTGAACCGGCGGCACCGGGAAAGCTTGACCGCGATCCGCCGTTCCCCGGGAGTTGTTCCCGAAGCGCCCGCCGCTCTGGTCTACATTACAAACGTAATGTAGCGTGGGCGGAGCCCCAGCGGAGGAGGTGCGCAACCGTGGACGACCCGACCGGGATGAAGCTCGCCCTGCGCCGGGCGGCGGTCGGCGTGGTCGCCTCGGAAGGGCTGCGCGGCCTCACCTACCGCGCGGTCGCCCGGGCGGCGGGCTGCACCACCGGCGCGGTCCAGCACCACTTCTCCTCGATCGACGACCTCCTGCAGTCCTCTTTGGACCTCGTGCTGGAGGAAAGCGCCGAGAACGGCCTGATCGGGGCCCGCACCGGCGTCTGGGCGGACGGCCCGGAGGTGCGCCGCCGGTTCCGGGACAGCGCGGACCTGCAAGTGTTCCAGTATCAGCTGGTCGTGGAATCGGCGCGGCGGCCCGAATTGCGGCCCGTCGTCCGCCGGCTCTACGACGGTTATCTCGCCGCGGTCGGCAAGGAACTGTCGGCCGACGGCGGGCTGGCCCAGCTCGTTTTCTACGCCCTCGACGGAATGTTCCTGCACCAGGCGGCGGACCCGGACGCCGATCCGGGCCCGGCGCTCGAAGCCCTGCGCGGCCTGCTCGCGGCCGCGCGGTAAACCGAACCTCCCCGCACCCCGGCCGCGCTCGACGCCGCCGGGGCCGAAGTGTTGCCGAAACACGTTGTGCCGCAAGATCTTCCCACTGTCCTTTGCGGAATTTCGCCGCCGCTCAGGTGTTGACTTAATCAACACCTTGGGGTCAGACTCGGCGCATCCCCGGACCCGCCGACCCGAAAGGCACCTCCGATGCCCGACACCGCCGCCGCGACCTTGCTGATCGACGGCCGCTGGCAGTCCGCCCCGGCGACGTTCGACGTCGTCGACCCCGCGAGCCTCGCCGTCCTCGGCCAGGCCGCCGACGCGGGACCCGACCAGGCGCGCGACGCGCTCGCCGCCGCCGCGCGCGCTGCCCGGGGCTGGGCGGAGACCGACCCGGAAACCCGCGGCGGCTACCTCCGCGCCGCGGCCGCCGGAATCCGGGCGCGGCAAAACGAACTCGCCGCGCTGCTGAGCCGCGAGAACGGCAAGCCGCTGGCCGAGGCGAACGGCGAACTGGCCGGCGCCGCCCGGATGCTGGAGTGGGCCGCCGAGGAGGGCCGCCGCGCGTACGGGCGGGTCACCCCGGCGAACGCGGCCGGTCCCGGGCTCGTGCTGCGCGCGCCGGTCGGCCCGGTACTGGCGATCACGCCGTGGAACTTCCCGGCCAGCATGCTGATCCGCAAGGTCGGGCTGGCGCTCGCGGCGGGCTGCCCGGTGATCGCGAAACCGGCCGAGCAGACCCCGCTGATCGCCACCGCGCTGCTCGGAATCGTGCAGGAAACCGGGCTGCCCGCTGGCGTTCTGCAGTCCCTGACCACCACCCGGCCCGCCGAACTCGTCGGCGCGCTGCTGGCCGACCGGCGGCTGCGCAAGGTCAGCTTCACCGGCTCCACGGAGGTCGGGCTGGGCCTGCTGCGTCAGACCGGCGACATCCTCCGCCGGACGTCGCTCGAAATGGGCGGGCATTCACCGGCGATCGTGTTCGAGGACGCCGATCTCGAAGCGGCCGCGGCGGGCGTCGTCACCGGGAAGTTCTTCAACGCCGGGCAGAGCTGCACGGCGGTCAACCGGCTGTTCGTCCACGAAAGCGTCCGCGACGACCTGCTTTCCTTGATCGAGAAGAAAACCGCCGCGCTGAAGGTCGGCCGGGGCGACGCCGAGGGGACCAACGTGGGCCCGCTGATCGACGAGGCCGGGCTGGCGAAGGTGGAGAACCAGGTCGCCGACGCGGTCGGCAAGGGCGCGCGCGTGCTCGTCGGCGGCAGCCGGTGGACGGATTCCGCGCTGCCGGGCCATTTCTTCGAGCCCACCGTGCTGGACGGCGTCACCCCGGACATGCTCATCAGCCACGAGGAAACGTTCGGCCCGGTCCTCGCCGTCGCTACCTTCCGCACCGACGACGAAGCGGTCGACCTGGCCAACGCCACCGACTACGGCCTCGCCGCCTACGTGTTCGGCACCGACCTGCGCCGCATCTGGCGCACGCTCGACCGGCTCGACTTCGGCGTGTTCGGCGTCAACGACCCGGCTCCGGTGCGGCCGGAACTGCCGTTCGGCGGCCAGAAGAACTCCGGCCAGGAACGCGAAGGCGGGGCCGAAGGCATCGAGGCCTACACCGAGACCAAAGCCGTCGCTCTGCGGTTCTGAACCGCTCCCCGAAAGGAATCCGCATTGACTGACCTCGCCTCCATCGACCAGCGCACCCTCATCCATCCGCACACCGTGATCGGCGCCCCGGCCGAACCGCTCGTCCTCGACCGCGGCGAGGGCGCGCTGCTGTGGGACACCGACGGCAACCAGTACCTCGACGGCACCTGCGGCCTGTGGCAGTGCCCGGTCGGCCACGGCCGCGCCGAACTCGCCGACGTCGCCGCCGAGCAGATCCGCAAGCTGGAGTTCTACTCGTCCTTCGGCGACTACTCGAACGCCCCGTCGATCCGCCTCGCCGAACGGCTGCTTTCGCTCGCCCCGGCCGGGCTGGAACGCGTTTTCCTCACCAACGGCGGGTCCGAGGGCAACGAAACCGCGATCAAACTCGCCCGCCTCGCCTTCCACCACGCCGGTTCGCCGGAACGCACGGTGGTGCTGGCGCGCCACGGCGGTTACCACGGCATGGGCGGCGCCTCGCTGGCCGCGACCGGGATCGAGGGCTTGCGCGCCGGGTACGGGCCGCTGCTGCCGGACGTCGAATGGCTCGGCAAGCCGCACGGTCTCGAACACGGTCCCGACGCGACCGATCTGCTGGTGGCGGAGCTGGAGAAGCGCATCGAGGAGATCGGCCCGCACCGGATCGCGGCGTTCATCGGGGAGCCGGTGCTCGGCGTCGGCGGGATGGTGCCGCCGCCGGAGGGCTACTGGCCGCGCGTGCAGGAAGTGCTGCGCCGCCACGGGATCCTGCTGATCATGGACGAGATCGTGACCGCGTTCGGCCGCACCGGGCACTGGTTCGGCAGCGCGCACTTCGGCGTCGAACCGGACATGATCGTCACCGCTAAGGGGCTCACCAGCGGGTACATTCCGATGGGTGCGGTCCTCATTGGACGGAGGGTGCTCGAACTCGCCGAGGGCGCGACGTTCCTGCACGGTTTCACCTACAACGGCCATCCGGTCGGCGCGGCGGTCGCGCTGGCCAACCTGGACATCATCGAAAAGGAGAACCTGCTCGAACGCGCCACGGTGCTCGGCGCCCGGCTGCGCGCGCGGCTCGACCCGCTCGCCGAACTGCCGCACGTGCGCGAGGTCCGCGGCGTCGGCCTGATGCTCGGCATCGAGTTCGCCGACCGGCCCACCGCACCGGTGCAGGCGGGCTGCCGCGCGGACGGCGTGGTGGTCCGCGCGTCCGGGACCAGCATCGTGCTGTCGCCGCCGCTGGTGATCACCGAGGAACAGATCGACACGCTGGCCGACGTGCTGTGCAAGCACGTCGCGGCCGCGGCGAGCTGAACGGAGGAGCCATGAGACGCCGGATACCGACGCTGTTGTCCGCCGCACTTGCGCTCACCACCGCCGGCTGCGCGATTTCCGAAGGCGGCCCGAACTCGCTCGTGTTCGCCTCCTACGGCCAAGGCGCGTACCAGGCGGGCCAGCGCGCCGCGTGGCTCGACCCGTACGAGAAGCAGACCGGGACGACGGTCACCATCGACGGCCCGTCGAGCAACGCCAAGCTCAAGGCGATGGTCGAGGCCGGGAAGGTGACCTGGGACGTCGTCGACACCGACGCGTCCGCGGCCGCCGCGGTGTGCGGGAGCCTGCTCGAACCCGTCGACATGGGGCCGCAGGCCGCCGGGTTCCCGGCGGGCTCGCTCACCGACTGCGGGGTGCCGGACGCCTTCTTCGGCATGATGCTGATGTACAACTCCAAGGTCTACGGCCAGCATCCGCCGACGAAACTCGCCGACTTCTTCGACCCGAAGCAGTTCCCCGGCCGCCGCATCATCTACGGCGGCGACCCGAGCGTCGGCACCATCGAAGCCGCGCTGCTGGCCGACGGCGTGCCGCGAGACAAGCTGTACCCGCTCGACATGCGCCGCGCGCTCCGGATGTACGACCGGATCCGGCCGCAGCTGTCCATCAGCAGCACGTACGGCGACCAGCAGCAGCGCATGGCCGGCGGCCAGGCGGACATGGCGCTGATCGTCAGCGCGCGGGCGTTCTCGCTGCTCAAGGCAGGGGCGACGAACTGGAAGGTGGTGCCGGACATCCCGGTGCCGGTGACCTGGGACGTGCTCGTGGTGCCGAAGGGGACGGCACGCGCCGAGGAGGCGAAGAAGCTCATCCGCTTCGCCTCGCAGCCGGCGCAAGCGGCGGACTTCGCCGCGCGGGCGGGCGTGGGGCCGGCCAACACGGCCGCCCCCGCCGCACGTTCGGAGATCGGCCGCCAGCTCGACATCTGGGGCGAGGGCAAGGAGGACTTGCGAGTGCTCAGCGACGTGCGTTATTGGGCGGCGAACCGGCCCGAGCTGGTGAAGGCGTGGTCGGATTGGACGACCGGATGACCGCCGTGGCGACCCGTCCCGCCGCCGCCCCGCGGGCCGGGGCCGAAAAACGGCGGACCTCGTGGCTGCTGCTCCCCGCGGCGGCGGTGGTGCTGGTGTTCTTCTTCTATCCGCTGGCCGTGATTCTGTGGCGCAGTTTCACCGAGCCCTCGTTCGGGGTGAGCAATTATCTCGCGGTGCTCGGCGACGAAGTGCAAATCCGCGTGATGCTGCGGACGTTGCGGACCGCGCTGATCATCACCGTGGCGACGCTCGTCATCGCGTATCCCTACGCGTACGCGATGACGCTCGTCGGCCGCCGCGCGCGGTCGGTGTTGACGCTGCTGGTCCTGATGCCGTTCTGGACCAGCCTGATGGCGCGCAACTTCGCTTGGTACGTGCTCGAACAGCGCGGCGGCGTCATCGAAAAGGCGCTGGCGGCGATCGGCATCGACGGGGTCGTGCTGCTGGGTTCGGTGGCCGGCGTGACGGTCGCGATGGTGCAGGTGATGCTGCCGTTCATGGTGCTGCCGCTGCAAAGTTCGATGCTGAGCATCGATCGCAGCCTGCTGCACGCGGCGGGCAGCCTCGGCGCGCGGCGTCCGGTGGCGTTCCTGCGGGTGTACGTGCCGCTGTCGATGCCGGGCGTGCTGGCCGGCGTTTCGGTGGTGTTCATCATGTCGCTGGGCTTCTACATCACCCCGGCGCTGCTCGGCACGCCGCAGCAGGCGCTGGTCGCGCAGGTGATCGGCACCCAGGTCAACGACCTGCTGGACTTCGCGGGCGCCGGCGCGCTCGGGACGATCCTGCTGGTCGTCACGCTCGTGGTGCTCGCCGTGCTCAGCCGCGTGGCAGCGCCGCTGGGCACCAGCGCGGCTGGAGGTGCCGACCGTGGCTGACAATCCGTCCATCAGCAGGGCCGCCGCGGTGCGGCAGCGGAGCCTCGGCTGGGGCCTGCGCGTGTGGGTCGTCCTCGTCGCGTTCGTGCTCGTCGCGCCGACGCTCGTGGTGATCCCGATGAGCTTCGGCGCGGGCTCGACGTTCGAGTTCCCGCCGAAGGACTGGTCGTGGCACTGGTACGCGGAGTTCTTCACCAGCAAGCAATGGCTGGCCGCACTGGCGAACTCCGTCCAGGTCGGCCTGCTCGCGGCGGCGCTCGCCACGGTGCTCGGCGTGGCGGCCGCGCTGGCGCTCGACCGGATGCGCCGGGGCGCGGGAATCGTCCGGCAGCTGCTGATGGCTCCGATGATCCTGCCCGGCATCGTCGTCGCGGTGGCGATCTACGGGGTGTTCCTGCGCTGGCAGCTCAACGGCACGATGCTCGGTTTCGTGCTGGCGCACGCGGTTCTGGGGCTGCCGTTCGTGCTCACGTCGGTGCAGACCAGCCTCGCCGGGTACGACCCGATCATGGAGAAAGCCGCGGCCAGCCTCGGCGCGCCGCGCTTCACGACGCTGCGCAAGGTCGTGCTGCCGATCATCGCACCCGGCGTGCTGTCCGGTTTCGTGTTCGCCTTCGCCACCTCGTTCGACGAGGTCGTGGTCGCGCTGTTCCTGCAGACTCCCGCGATCAAGACCCTGCCGGTGAAAATGTACGAATCGATCGTGCTGGAAATCGACCCGACGATCGCCGCCGCGTCGAGCCTGATCGTCGTGTTCACCACCGTCCTGCTGTTCGTCCCCGCCCTTTCGCGCCGAAAAGAGCAATCATGACTGAGACAATCACGGGCGACGGAATCGCGACCGCCCACGTGACGAAGGCGTACCCCGGCGTCGGCCGGCCCGCCGTGGACGACGTTTCGCTGCACATCGCCGACGGCGAATTCATGACCTTCCTCGGCCCGTCCGGTTCGGGCAAGACGACGATGCTGTCGATGATCGCCGGGTTCACCCCGCTGACGTCCGGATCGATCACTGTGGACGGTCAGGAGATCTCGCGGCTCAAACCGCACCGGCGGAATCTCGGCGTGGTTTTCCAGCAGTACGCACTGTTCCCGCACATGTCGGTGGCCCGCAATGTCGCGTTCGGACTCGCCCAGCGCAAGGTGCCGAAGCCGGAGATCGCTCGGCGGGTGGACGAGGTGCTGGAACTGGTCGGGCTGTCGGCGGTGCGGGACCGGTTGCCGCGCCAGCTTTCCGGCGGGCAGCAGCAGCGGGTGGCCTTGGCCCGGGCGGTGGTTTACGAACCGCGTGCGTTGCTGATGGACGAGCCGTTAGGCGCGCTGGACAAGAAGCTGCGCGATCAGCTGCAACGCGAAATCGCGCGGATGCACCGGGAATTGGGGATGACGTTTCTTTTCGTGACCCATGATCAGCAGGAAGCGCTCACGCTGTCGGACCGGATCGCGGTGTTCAACGACGGCCGGATCGAACAGGTCGGCACGCCGGAGGAACTGTACGAACGGCCGGAGACGTTGTTCGTCGCGCAGTTCATCGGGGAGTCCAATGCTCTGCCGCTCACTCCAGGGGAGGTGACGATCGTGCGGCCGGAACGGTTGACGCTGCACGCTCCTTCGGAATCAGTCCCCAGTGGACACCAGCGGGTGAGCGCGCAGGTGACCGACATCGTGTACGTCGGCGACCACACGCGGATCTGGCTGCGCTACGCCGACGGTGCGCGCGGTTGTGCGGTGTTGTCGGCGGGTGCCGTGCACGAGCATCGGCCGGGAGACGAGGTGACAGTGGCTTGGCATCCGGAGCATCAGGCCGTGGTGCCGAGCAGCGACGTCCCGGAATTGGCGGCGGTATGACTGGGGATTTGCTGCTGCGCGGCGGCGTGGTCCGGACTTTCGACCCGGTGGTCGGCACGGCTTCCGCGGTGCTGGTGTCGGACGGCCGGGTCGCCGCGGTCGGCGACGACCAGACGGTTTCCGCTGCGGCCGCACCGGATGCGCGCGTGATCGAGCTGGCCGGACGGACTGTCCTGCCCGGACTGAACGACGCGCACCTGCACCTGGCTTTCTACGCCGCCGCCGGTCCGGAGTTCTCCGTGGACCTTTCCGCCGCGTCGACGTTGGACGAGGTCGCTCGCGCGCTGGCCGACGCGCCGCCGGGGGAGTGGATCGTCGGCCGGGGCTGGCGGGAAACGACGATCGTCGAGTTCGCGGACGGCCGTGAAGCGCCAACACGCGCTTGGCTGGACGGTGTGACTGGTTCACAGCCGACCGTGCTGCATCACGCGTCGTCACACGAGGTGTGGGCGAACAGCGCGGCGCTGAAATGTGCGGGAATCACAGCGGCGACACCGGATCCTGAGGCGGGCGAGATCGTGCGGGACGCCGTCGGGGAGCCGACCGGGGTTCTCGTCGAGAGTGCGCAGGAGCTGGTCGCGTCGCTGGTGCCGCAGCCGAGCCGGGAGCTGCGGCTGGATTCGATCGTGCGCACCATGGAGCGGTTGAACGCGCTCGGGATGACGAGCGTGACCGACCCGATCGTCCCGCCCGGCCTGTGGCAGGACTACCGGGACCTGCACGCCGCCGGCCGCCTGCGGATGCGGATCACCGCGCTGCTGCACTGGAACTGGCCGTCGCCGACCACGTCCGCCTCTTCGCTGGCGCAGCTGCTGGACGAGACGGACTTCTCCGTCGGCGACGACCTGCTGCGGATCGGCGGCATCAAACTGTTCGCCGACGGCGTGCCGACCCATTGCACCGCGTGGATGCACTCGCCATACCCGTCCGGCGACCACGGCAGCCTGGTGACCTTCGGCCCCGACGACGACGCGCGAGTGCGAGAACTGCACGAACTGATCCTGGTCGCCCATGTGCGGCGGGTGCGGGTGCAGGTCCATGTGACCGGCGACCGGGCCGCGGACGCGGTGGTCGACGCGATCGAGGCGGCGCAGGCGGCCGACCCGTGGCCCGACGCCCGGCACGCGCTCATCCACGGCACGTTCCTGTCCGCAGCGGTGCTGGCCCGGCTGGCGCGGTCCGGAATCGGGGTGATCACCAGCTCGCTGATGAGGACCTACAGCGGCCCGTCGATGGTTCGCGCGCTGGGCGAGTCCCGGTGGGCCGACGCGTTCCCCGCGCGGGCTTTGCTGGACCACGGCGTGGTCGTCGCCGACAGCTCGGACGCACCGGTGACCGTCCCGGACTGGCGGCGCGGCGTCGCGACTTTCACCGGCACACCCGGCCCGAACGAGTTCTCCACCGTGACCACCCCGCTGACCAGGGAGGAAGCGCTGCGCTTGTGGACCACCGGCCCCGCCTGGCTGGAACACGCGGAGGACGTCAAGGGCACTCTCGGTGTCGGCACCCTCGCCGACCTAGCGGTTTTCGCCCACGATCCGGTCACCGCTGAGAGTGCGGAGCTGCTGAGCGTACGGTCGGAATTGACCGTGCTCGGAGGACGTGTAGTGACAGAGTGAGGGCTTGTGTACAGCAGTAATACCGACGCCGACCGCGGCGCTTTCGTGTGGATGGTGAAGAACGCGGTCGTGCCGAGGCCGATCGCGTGGGTGAGCACGGTGGACGGCGCGGGCGTGCGGAACCTCGCGCCGTTCAGCTACTTCGCCCCGCTGACGATGGACCCGCCGACAGTGCTCTTCTCGATCTCTGACACGCCGAAAGACACGCTGGACAACATTACGGTCAGCGGCGAGTTCGCGATCACGATGGCGTTGAGCGGTCAGGAAGAGCTGGTCGCACGCACGGCGTCCACAGTGGACTCTTCGGTGGACGAGGCGGAGCACGTCGGCCTGTCGTGGGCGCCGGGAGTGCGGATCGGGGTCCCGCATCCGGCCGGTGCCGGGCCGAGCCTGGAGTGCACGCTGGTGAAGATCGACGAGTTCAAGGGCTCGCACCTGGTGTTCGGCGAGGTGGTGGGAGTAGCAGTGGACGACCGCCTCCTCCGGCCGGACGGCCGCCTGGACCAGGACGCATACCACCCGGTCGGCCGCATGGGCGGCGCGACGTTCACCCGGGTGGACAACTGGGTGCGGGTCCCGATCCCGGCTCCGGAGGAGTTCCTGGCCGGAAGCCAACACCCGAACCCGCGCCGCTAGTTCCCGGATCTGCTGTCCGTGAGGGGAACCCTCACGGACATCGGTGGGCCAACGCCAGGGAATTAAGCCGGGTGGTGCCAGCCTGCTGACCGTCCATAAAGGACGCCGGCGTCGATGAAATGCCCGGCTAAGGCCGATATGCCCGTTTCTTCCGGGCTGTGAGGGACTCCCTGAGGGAATCTGATTCCCTCAGGGAGTCCCTCACGGACGACACGTTCAGTTCCGGCCGCCCGCGTTGGGGGTCGGCGCGGTCTCTTGCCGAGCCCGGCCGCAGGCGTCGGGAACAGGATCGTCGTCCGTGAAGGACTCCTTGAGGGAATCAGATTCCCTCAAGGAGTCCTTCACGGACCTAAGAATATGGTCAGATGGGCAGTAATCGGGCATTTCGGTTGCGCTGGCGTCCTTTATGGACGGTCAGCAGGTGTTGACGCCACGCGACGTAAGTTCCTGGCATTGGGGACTCAGCGTCCGTGCGGGTGGCCCTCACGGACCCCGCCGCCGCTGGAGTCCGTGAAGGTTCCCCTCACGGACAGCGAACCGTCGCTCGGCGGAGGCGCTGCGGCGAACTGTCCGGCAGGTCCCGTATCCTCGACCCCGCCCACACCTGACCAGGGAGGTCCCCGTGGCCGACGCAACCCTCGCCGGCGTCCGCGCCCGGCTCGCGGACCTCGACGACCCCAAAATCCGGGCCGTCAACGAGAAGCACGGCGACGACCACAGCGTCAACCTCGGCAAGCTCCGCGCCCTCGCCAAGGAACTCAAAGCCCAGCCCGATCTCGCCCTCGAACTGTGGCGGACCGGCGACACCAACGCCCGCCTGCTCGCCCTCCTCGTCGCGCGCCCCAAGCAGTTCGGCCGCGACGATCTCGACCGGATGCTGCGCGAGGCGGGCACCCCCAAGGTCCAGGACTGGCTTCTCGTCAACATAGTCAAGAAGACCCGCCACGCCGAGGAACTCCGCGTGGCCTGGCTCGACGACGCCGACCCGGTGGTGGCGAGCGCGGGCTGGACGCTGACCGTCGACCGCGTCGCGAAGAAGCCCGACGGGCTCGACCTTTCCGGGCTGCTGGACGTCATCGAAGCCGAGATGAAAGCTGCCCCGGACCGGTTGCAGTGGGCGATGAACCACTGTCTCGCGCAGATCGGCATCGAGCATCCCGGCCTCCGCGCCCGCGCGATCGGCATCGGGGAGCGGCTCGGCGTTCTCAAGGACTACCCGACCCCGCCGAACTGCACCTCGCCCTACGCGCCGGTCTGGATCGCCGAGATGGTCAAGCGGCAGGCTTGACGAAGACCCCGACGAACACCATGCTCGCGGCCAAAAACGGCCCCTCGGCCAGCGCCGCCAGCCACCGGTCGCCCTCCGCCCGGTCCAGCTGACCCGCCCGCACCGCGCGTTCGGTGTTCCGGCTCAGGCCGAGAATCTTGTCCGCCGTCCCGAAATCGCGGAACACCGGCGTCGCCACCGAGACGTCGCGCACCTCCAGCCCGGCGGCCAGCGCCAGCCGCGCCAAGGAGCGGCCGACGGTCGCGTTTCGGACCATCGTCGAGCACACGAAACGGTTGAACGCGCGGTTCGTCGCGGGCTCCCCGGGATCGACCACCAGGCTGTCCCAATCCGGCTCGGCGACGCACGCCAGCCCGCCCGGCCGCAGCACCCGGTGCAGCTCCGCGAAAACCCCGGCGGGATCGGCGACGTGCTGCACCATCCGGTCCGCCCGCGCCCGGTCGACGCTCGCGTCCGCCAGCGGCAGCGCGTGCGCATCGCCCAGCCGGACCGAGACGTGCGGCGCGGAAGAGGCCGCCGCCTCGACCATTCGCGGTTCCGCGTCCACCCCGATCACCGTGCCCGAGGACGTCACCGCCTCCGCCATCGCGGGCAGGTCGGTGCCGGGCCCGCAGCCGACGTCCAGCACGGTCAGCCCGGGCCGCAGCTCGAGTGCGGTCAGCACCTGCCGTTTGTAGTCGCGTCCGGCTTCCGCGACACGGGCGTAGTAGTCGACTTTGTCCGGTCTGGGAACTCCGAAAGTCTCGGCCATGTCTTCGAGTGAACCAGAAAACCGCGAGGCGCCGCAGGCTCGGCTCGACCGGCCGATCCTCTCCGCGGGCCGTTCATGCGAAAGAAGGACTGTGCGGGATTTGCCGATTTAGGTACCGTGGCAAGGGGGCCTCATTATCGCAGCTCATGCACAATGAGGGGGAATCCGATGGTTGTTCGCCTTTCGTGCACACTGTGCGTGCGCTGATAGCGCTGGCAGTTTCGTTTTCGGCGCTCCCGGGTACGGCGGCCGCCTCCAGCGTCCGGCCCGCCAGCGCTCAGGCGAACGCCGAAGTCGTTCGTATTCCGGGATGTTCGCCGCGATCGCCGACGGCAGAAGAGGACTGCCCGCATATTCTTGAGGCGTACCACTGCGTCCTCGACCGCAATTGGTCTCCGTAGCGGGGCTCAAGGGCGGGAAGGTGCACGAAAATTCCGACGGAAAGCTCCAACGCTTGGTGATGGACAAAACGATCCGACCGGCAATTCGTGGTACACGACGTCGTCGAAGGGTAGGCCTTGTCTTCACTGCCCGCCGTTGTCGAACCGCGTTCCTGGGACGACGTGCTCCTGCAGAACCCGAACCCGGACTTCGGCACGGGCGACGAGGTGCTGAGCTGGGCGAAACCGTCCCTGCCAGCGCGCTGGAAGCGCGACTTTGACGAACTCCGGCAGCGCCCTCCCGAGGGCGGCGCACTGCTGAAGGTGATCGACGCCGCGTCGTGCCGGACCGATCAGGCGCTGTTCGGCGTATTCGCGGAGGAACTCCAGTTCCCCGGCTACTTCGGGCACAACTGGGACGCGTTCAACGAATGCCTGTCCGATCTGGTGGTACTGGACGACGGCGGGCTGGGCTCGGCGTTCGGCGATCTTCCCGGCGTGGCCGCGCGGGCGCTCGTGGTGGTGCTGCTGCGTGCCGAGGAACTGCTGGCCGAGTCCGGACCGGCGGGATTCGCCAGGTTCGTCCGGTCGGTGCAGTTCGCCGACATCGAGCACTCCTGAGGCTCACTAGGGAACCGGTGCCAGCCGCACCCGAGGCGTCCCGGTACGCCGTGGCCGATCCCCGCACGTGACATTACGCACGAACCGCGCGCGCCCGGGCCGCACCGCCTAAGGTGTGGCGGGCGTGGAGGGAAGACCGGTGCGATTCCGGGGCTGCCCCGCAACTGTGAGGCTCGCCGAGCCGAAGCCAGATACCTCCGCGGGATCCATTGATCGGTCGGCGCCACGCGGGTTTGGCCAGGCCGGAGAGCCGCCGCGGCACGCGGGCGGCTCTTCTTCCGGTTCTCCCGTCCCGGCATCGGCCCGGCGCGAGGGAGTCCCATGACCGTGCGCAGGCGCGGGTTCCTGCTGGGCGCCGCGGGCGTGCTCGCGGCCGGCTGCGGCGGCCCCCGGGCGTCCGGCGGCTCCGGCATCGACACGTTTTCCGCCGTGCTCAAGGGGTCCGGCACCGACGAACGGCTCGATCCGGGCACCAGCCACCTGTTCATCGACGAAGCACGGCTGAAAGCCCTGTACGACGGGCTGTTCGAGGTCGACGACACGATGCGGCCGGTACCGCGGCTGGCCCGTTCCGCCGAGCCGAACGCCGACGGCACCCGCTGGCGGCTCTCGCTGCGCGACGCGCGCTGGCACGACGGCGCGAAATTCACCTCCGCCGACGTGCTTTACACCCTGTCGCGCGTGCTCGGCCCGCCCGGACCGCAGCCGTTCATCGCCGCCGCGACGCTGGATTCGATCGACCTCTCGCAGTCGCGCGAAGTGGACGAACGGACGGTGGAGATCGCGCTGAAACGGCCGTCGTTCGAATTCCTGACCGCGCTTTCCGCGTACGGCACCAAGATCGTCCGCAACGGCACGAAGGACTTCAAGAAGCCGGTCGGCACCGGTCCGTTCCGGTTCGAGTCGTTCCGGCCCGGCCGCGAAATGGCGGCGACCGCGTATGCCGATTACTGGGACGGTGCGCCGAAGATCAGCCGGCTGCGCATCCTCAGCGCGGAAAACGACGCGCGCCCGGCCGCGTTGCGCGGCGGCCAGGCCGATTTCGCCGACGATCTGACCCCGGCCGCGGCGAAGACGTTGCGCGCGGCGAGCGGGATCGACGTGCATTCAGCGCCGCACAGCGGAATCTACTACTTCGCGATGAAAACCGACCGGCCGCCGTTCGACAACGCGGACGTCCGGCGCGCGATGATGCGGATGGTCGATCGCGAGGAACTGGTGAAGGTCGCGCTGCAGGGCGAAGGCGAGGTCGCCAACGATGTGTTCGGCAACGGCTTCGAGTACTACGCCGATCTGCCGCCGCACCCCTATGACCCGGACCAGGCGAAAGCGTTGCTGCGCAAGGCAGGCGCGGAGAACCTGACCTTCGAACTGTTCACCGCGCCCGCGGCAGCGGGATTCGTCGACGCGGCGAACCTCTTCGCCGAACAAGCCAAACGCAGCGGGGTGACGGTGAAAGTCCGGGTCGGTTCCGGCGACACCTATTACTCCGAATCGCTGAAAGCCGGTCAGCTCACCATGGGCCAGTCCGGTCCGCTGCCGATCCCGAACCATTTCGCGTCCCGGTTGCTCGGCGGCGCGCCGCAGAACCGCACCAACTGGCGCGATCCGGAATTCGACGCGCTGTACCGCCAGGCGCTGGCCACCGCGAACCAGCCGCGGCGGGCCGCGCTCTACCGCCGGATGCACGAAATCCTCCACGACCGCGGCGGTTTCGTGTTCTGGGGCAACGCGACCTGGACCAGCGCCGCCTCCGCGCAGTACCGCGGAATTCCCGCCGGAGTGCCCAATTCGCTGAACTGGGCCCGATTCGACAAGGTGACCCGATGACCCTTTCCGAGACCTCCCTCACCGCGGACCGCGCCCGGTACTGGCTGGAGCGCTGGGACCGGCAGCAGGAGTTCTACATGCCCGACCGCGAGGAGCGGTTCGCGGTGCTCGGCGACGTCCTGGCCGAACTGGTCCCGCGCGAGGACCCGCTGATCGTCGACCTCGGCGTCGGCCCCGGCTCGCTCTCGACCCGCCTGCTGGCCCGGTTCCCCGCCGCACGAGTGGTCGGAGTGGACGCCGACCCGCTGCTGCTCGGCCTCGCCGACCTCGCGTACGGCAGCGCCCGATTCCGCACGGTCACAGCAGATCTGCGTCAGCGCGGCTGGTACGAGGCGCTCGAACTCGACCGCGCCCCCGACGCGTTCGTCAGCACGACCGCACTGCACTGGATGAACCGCCTGCCGCTGCGCGATCTGCTGGGCGTCTGCGGCGAAACCCTCGCTCCCGGCGGTGTTTTCGTCAACGGCGACCACCTCTACGAAGGTGCTGCCGGACCGCAGCTCGACACCCTGAACCGCGCACTGACCAAGCGGCGCGCGGCCCGGGCCGGAGTGGTGCGCGACGAGGACTGGGCGGCGTGGTGGCAGGCCGTCGAAGCGGCTCCGGAGCTGGCCGACCTGGTCGCCGAGCGCGCGGGCGGCTTCGCGCACGAGGTCACCGACCGCCCCTCCGTGCACGATTACCTGGCCTTCCTGCGCGAGGCCGGGTTCGCCGAGGCCGGCACGGTGTGGCAGGTCGGGGACGACCGCATCGTCGCCGGGATCCGCTGACTCCCGGCGCGCGGTTCGCGCTGCGCCGGCTCGGCATCGGCGCGGGCCAGCTCGCGGTGCTGGTCGCGCTGGTGTTCGGGCTGTCCCTGCTGCTGCCCGGCGACGCCGCGGACGTGCAGAGCAGCGACCTGTACAGCGACCGGCAGCGCGCGGAAACGCGGGAGCTGCTGGGCTTGGACGTCGCGCCGCTGCTGCGGTTCGCCCGCTGGCTCGGCCACGCGGCGACCGGTGACTTCGGCACGTCCTACGCCAGCGGCGAGCCGGTTTCCGAGGTGATCGCCGGGCCGTTCGCGATCACCGGCGTCATGGCCGCGTTCACCACGATCCTGCTGCTGCCGCTGGCCGGCTGGGCGGGCTTCGCCGCCGGGCTGCGGCCGGGTTCGCTGCGGGACCGGGTGATCACGACGGTGAGCGTGTTCTTCGACGCGATCCCGGATTTCGTGCTGGCGGTGCTGCTGGTCGCGTACGTGGCGATCGGGCTCGGCCTGTTCCCGGCGACCTTCCTCGGCGTCGACCTGGGCACCATGCTCGCCGAACCGGGGTATCTGGTGCTGCCGCTGGTGGTGATGGTCGCGCGGGTGGCCGCGCCGCTGGTCCGGCTGGTGCGGGCGGGGGTGATCGACGTGTCCGCGAAGCCGTACGTCGAGCAGGCGCGGCGGCTCGGCGTCGGCCGGGTTTCGCTGCTGCTGCGGCACATCGCGCCGAACGCGCTGGGCCCGGCGATGCAGGAACTGGGCCGGACCGGCGACGGGCTGCTGTCCGGGGTGCTGATCGTGGAGGCGGTGTTCGCGCTGCCCGGCATCGCCTCGACGCTGATCGGCGCGATCGGGGACCGCGACGAACCGGTGATTCTCGCGATCGTGCTGGTGACCGGGGCGGTGGCGGTGCTGGTGAACGCGCTGATCGACCTGGCCGGGCGGCGGATGGCGCCGTCCCGGTGAAGGCGAGATGGGCGTACGCGGGGATGGTCGCCGTCCCGGTGCTGGTCGCGATCGCCGGCCCGGTCGTAGCGGGCTGGGCTCCGGCTGAGCACCAGGCTCCGTTCGGCCCGTCGACCTGGTCCCCGTTCGGCACCGACCGGCTCGGCCGCGACGTCCTCGCCGCCGCGCTCGAAGGCGGCCGCACACTGCTGGTCGTCACTGCCCTGACCGTGCTGTGTGCCTACGCGATCGGCTTCACTCTCGGCATGGCCGCCGCCGCGGCACCCCGCCCATGGCTGGAAGACCTGATCATGCGCCCGCTCGACGTCCTGCTGTGCCTGCCCTCGCTCCTGATCATCATCGTCGCCGCGGTGCGCACCAACGGATCCACCGTCGCGATCGCGGCGGCGGTCGGGCTCGCGCTCGTCGCCCCGATCGCGCGGTTCGTGCGCATGGCGGCGCGCGGCGTCGTGCACGGCCCGGTGATGGACGCGCTCCGCATGCAAGGCGAACCGCGCCGCCACCGCTACGGCCGGTACGCGCTGCGGGAACTCGCCCGCCCGGTCGCCGCCGACTTCGGCGTCCGCATCGCCGCGGCGATCTACTTCCTGTCCTCGGCCAACTTCCTCGGCCTCGGCTTCGACCCGGCATCGCCGGACTGGGCGGTGACGGTCGCGGCCAACAAGGACGGCCTCACCGCCGCTCCGTGGTCGGTGTTCCTGCCCGCCGGGCTGATCGTCCTGCTGGTGGTCGGCCTGAACCTGCTGTGGGACGACCTGCTGGCCGATCGCGATGGCTGAACCGCTGATCAGCGTCCGCGGCCTGACCGCGCACGCCGGCGAAACGCCGCTGCTGCACGACGTCTCCCTGGACGTCCACGCGGGCGAGATCGTGACGTTGTCCGGCCCGTCCGGCGTCGGCAAGACGACCGTCGCGATGACCGCCGCCGGGCTGGAACGGCCCGGGATCAGCGTGCGGGCGGAGACGGTCGCGTCGGCCAAGGTCGGCTACCTGCCGCAACAGGCCGCGGAGACGCTGAACCCGGCCCGGCGAGTCGGCCACGCGCTCGGCGAACTGGTCGGCCTCGATGCCGGGCGGTTGTCGCGCAAGCAGCGCCGGGAGCGCGTCGCCGAGGTGCTGCGGCTGGTCGCCTTCGAGTCCGCCGACGGCCTCCTGCGGCGGTACCCGTTCGAGTTTTCCGGTGGCCAGCGGACCCGGCTCGCCCTGGCCCAGGTCCTCGCGACCCGTCCCCGCGCGCTGGTCCTGGACGAGCCGACGACCGGCCTCGACGCCGTCAGCAAAGCCGACCTCCTCCGGCAGCTCTGCGCGCTCGCCGACGCCGGGGCCGCGCTCCTGGTTGTCACCCACGACCCCGACGTCACGGCGACCCGGGCATTGCGGCTGCAGGACGGAATCCTTACGAACGAACCGTCGCCCGCGGCCCGACCCCGTCCCCGGACCGTCGAGCGGGGCACGCGGGTGGCCGAGCTGCGCGGGGTCTCTGTCCACTATGGCCGGACGGAAGTCCTCAGCGACGTCGACCTGTCGCTGTATGCGGGGGAGACCGTCGGCGTGACCGGCCCCTCCGGCGCGGGAAAGACCAGCTTGGCCCGCTGCCTGGCCGGACTGGTGCCGGTCCGCGGCGAAGTGCTCGCGGACGGGGAGCCGTTGCCGTTGCTGCGCAAGCGAACGATTCGGCAGACCGCATACGTCCAGTACGTCTGGCAGGAGGCCGCGTCGTCGTTCGACCCGCGCCGCACGGTGCTCGACCAGGTCGCCACGACCGCGATCCGGCTGCGCGGCCGGTCTTCGGCGGACGCGGTCCGCGAGGCGGACGAAGTCCTTAGTGGACTGGGGCTCACCGAAGCGCAGTCCCGCCGCCGCCCGGACGGCCTGTCCGGCGGTCAGCTGCAGCGCGCGGCACTGGCCCGGGCCCTGCTGGCCGAACCCCGCGTCCTGCTCTGCGACGAGGTCACCACCGGTCTCGACCCGGAACTGGCCGCCCGCATCCTGGACTGCCTCGACGCCTATCAGCGCCGGACGTCCGCCGCCCTCCTGCTGATCAGCCACGACACCCGCGCGCTGGCCGCCCGCGCGGACCGGATCCTCTCCGTCCGGCACGGCCGGGCCGTCGATTCCGGCTGACTTTTCGCGAGAAATATTCGCGGCGATTCCGGCGGGAATGGCAACACCCCTTCAGGGCGTCACGGGTTGCCCCGGAAATCGGCCGAGGCCCCGGCGACCGCGGCGGTTTTACCTGGTTGGGGTCCCCCTATGCGGTGATTCCTTGCGGTTCGCCTCCCCGTCGCGGGGGAGGGCGCGGTACGAATTCCCTGTCAATTGTCGATGAACGCGGGTAGCAGCTCGGCAATTCCGTCCATCCCCGTGGGAGCTTTCGTGATGGCCCGTCGTTCCGGATTCATGCGCTCCCGCGGGAAGCGCGCCGCCGCGGCTTTCGCGGTCGTTTTCGCCGTCGGCGTCGCCAGCGCCGCGCCGGCGATGGGCGCGTCCCTGCCGCCCAGCCTCAGCCCGGCGGCCCCGTCCGCCGCGCCGTCCGCGTCCGGGCAGGCCAGTCCGGCGCCGTCCAGTGCGCCGTCCGCGCCTTCCAGCTCAGCCAGCCCCGCGAGCCCGGACGCCTCGGCTCCGGCCAGTCCCGCACCGGCCAGCCCGGCCGCCTCGGCACCCACCTCGGCACCCGCCGCCGCACCGCAGCCGAGGGCGGTCGAACCGAGAGGCCTCGGCACCCCGCGCAAAATCGGCCCCGACCCGGCCTTCTCGACGGTCGCCCACGGCGCGGTCACAATGGCGTCGAACTCGGTCGTCAGCTGCAGCACCGTGCCGACGTCCTGCGGGGAAACGGCGAACAACTCGACGTACGGCTCCTGGGTCAAGAGCGACCCGGCCGCACCGGGCAACACCGCGTCGAGCGCGAACCTGACCATCCCGCCCGGGGCGACGGTGCTGTCCGCCCGGCTCTACTGGCAGAGCAACCCGATCTCCTCGAACGCCGACTCCGGCGACCCGTCCCGCGCGAACCAGGTCGCGTTCAAGACCCCGGGATCCGGCTCCTATCAGCGCCTGACCGCCGACACCTACGACTGGTTCGACGCGCTCGGCGGCGGATTCCCGCAGATCACCGCGCACGCGGGCGTCAAGGACGTCACCGGTCTGGTCAAACAGGCCGGCGGCGGCTCGTACACGGTCGCCGACCTCCAGGCGTGCCGCGGCAACTCGGCCAACAACCTCAGCAACCTCGGCTGCTGGGGCGGCTGGTCGCTGGTCGTGGCCTACGAACTGGACACCGAACCGCTGCGCTACCTGCAGGTCTGGGACGGTTTCGACTGGGTGCGCGCGGGCGGCAGCCCCACCGCCACGACGATCGACCTGAACGGCATCCGCACCCCCGCCGACCACCCGCCGACCGCGACCCTCGGCGTCGTCCTCGGCGACGGCGACGCGAACATCTCCGGCGACTACCTCGAATTCGGCCGGGACGCCGCGTCGCTGCAGCGGCTGACCCTGCCCGCGCCCGGCGGCTCCAGCACTACCAACGCGTTCAGCAGCCGGATCGACCGCGTCGCCGCGAGCGGCACCGGCAGCAACGTCGCCGACCGCACCCCGAATCCGGCCAACAACTTCGGCTACGACGCGCGCACGGTCGACGTCACCGGCAAGCTGCCCGCCGGCGCGGACCGGGCCCAGCTGAAGGTCGGCACCACCGGGGACGCGCTCTACCCGCAGGTCGTCTGGCTGATGGCCGAGGCCAACGAGCCGAACCTGCAGATCGTCAAGACCAACGACCCCGAGGGCAACCTCCAGGAGCGGCCGCCGGGCTGGGTCGGGCGCGGCGGCGAGATCTCCTACGGGCTCGACGTCGCCAACCGCAACCCCGACGGCAGCACCACCAACCTCGACACCGCGACCGGCGTGGTCGTCACCGACACCCTGCCCGCCGGAGTGTCCTATGTGGCCGGTTCGAACCCGCGCTGCTCGGCGGCAGGCCAGGTCGTCACCTGCACGCTGCCCGACCTGGCTCCGGGACAGAGCACGCACGTCGGCTTCCGCGTCACCGTCTCGCCGACGGTCGCCGCGGGCACCCGCCTCGACAACACCGCGTCGGTGGTCTTCAAGGGCAAACAGACCGGCCGCGAGCAGACGCGCACCAGCAACACCGTCCGCAACGTGGTCGCGGTGCCGGAGTACACGCTGAGCAAGGTCGTGGACAAGGCGAACGCGCTCCCCGGCGACCAGCTCACCTACACCGTCACCCTGGAGAACACCGGAAACATCCCGGTCCCGCCGGTTACGGTGACCGACACACTCCCGCCCGGCACGACGTTCGTCAGCGCGGACACCACCAGCGGCACCGTCTCCGGCACCGGCCCGCTGCAATGGCATCCCACCGCGATCCCCGCAGGCAGCCGGGTCACGTTAACCGTTCACACCCGGATCGACGACGCGACCATCGGCACCACACTCATCAACCGCGCCAAGGTGACCGAAGGCCCGCCGCCGACCGTCCCGCCGGACCGGCAGTGCAAGGACGACGCCACGGCTTCCTGCGCGGAAACCGTCGTGCCCGGCACGAAAATCGAGATCACCAAGACGGCCTCGCCAGCCAGCGCGAACCCCGGCGACACCGTGAAGTACACCGTGGTCGTCCGCAACACCGGCCAGGTCGCGGCCCGCGGCGCGACGTTCACCGACGACCTGTCGAAGGTCCTGGACGACGCCGTCTACAACAACGACGCCTCACCCTCCGCGCAGATCTCTTACACCGCACCCAAGTTGACGTGGACCGGCGATCTGGCGGTCGGCGCTTCGGCGACGATCACCTACAGCGTCACTGTGAAAAATCCCGATCCCGGCGATCACAAGCTGACCAACGTCATCACGTCCACGACCCCGGGCAACAACTGCGCCACCGGATCCACCGATCCTCGGTGCGGCACAACGACTCCGGTCTCGGGAATCCGGATCAGCAAGACCGCCACCCCGGCCAGCGCGAAGCCCGGCGACACCGTCAAGTACACCGTGACCGTCGAGAACACCGGCCAAACTCCGTTGTCCGGCGCGACTTTCACGGACGACCTGTCGAAGGTCCTGGACGACGCCGCCTACAACGGCGACGCCTCGTCCTCGACCGGCTCGGTGAGTTACGCGGCACCGCGGCTGACCTGGACCGGCGATATCCCCGTCGGCGGCACCGCGACCGTGTCGTACTCGGTAAAGGTCAACAACCCTGACACCGGTGACCACAAGCTGGTCAACGCCATCACCTCGACCACGCCTGGCAACAACTGTGTCGCAGGCTCGACCGACCCAGCGTGCTCGACCACGACTCCGGTGTCCGGCATGCGGATCGAGAAGAAGGCCGACAAGCAGTCCGCGAACCCCGGCGACCAGGTGACTTACACGATCGTTGTCACCAACACCGGCCAAACTCCGTTGTCCGGCGCGACGTTCACCGATGACTTGTCTCAGGTCCTGGACGATGCCGTCTATAACAATGACGCCACCCCGGCCGCGCAAGTCTCTTACACCGCACCCCGGCTGACGTGGACCGGCGATCTCCCGATCGGCGGTTCGGCGACGGTGACCTACAGCGTCACTGTGAAAAATCCCAACACCGGTGACCACAAGCTGACCAACGTCATCACGTCCACGACGCCGGGAAGCAACTGCGTCGCAGGCTCCGGCGACCCGAAGTGCACGACGTCCACGCCGGTGTCCGGAATGCGGATCGCCAAGTCCGTCGACCGCGAACAGGTCGTACCCGGCGACAAGGTGACCTACACGATCACCATCGCCAACACCGGCCAGACCCCGCTGCCCGGCGCGACCTTCACCGACGACTTGTCTCAGGTGCTGGACGACGCCGTCTATAACAACGACGCCACCCCGGCCGCGCAAATTTCTTACACCGCACCCCGGCTGACGTGGACCGGCGATCTCCCGATCGGCGGCTCGGCAACCGTGAAGTACAGCGTCACGGTCAAGAACCCGGACCCGGGGGACAAGAAGCTCACCAACGTCGTCACGTCCTCGACGCCCGGCACCAACTGCCCGCCCGGCTCCACCGACCCGTCCTGCTCGACCACGACGCCGGGCAAGGAACTGACCGTCGCCAAGACCGTGGACAAGCAAACCGCGAACCCCGGGGACAAGGTCACGTACACGGTGAAAATCGTTAACACCGGCCAGGTCCCGCTGCCGGACGCGAATTTCACTGACGATCTGTCGCAGGTCCTGGATGATGCCGCCTACAACAACGATGCCGCGTCGTCGACCGGCTCGACCGCTTACACGGCCCCGCGTCTGACGTGGACCGGCAACCTGCCGGTCGGTGCCTCGGCGACGGTCACCTACAGCGTCACGGTGAACAACCCGATCTCCGGCGACCACCAGCTGCGCAACACGGTCAGCACCCCCGTGCCCGGCAACTGTGAACCCGGATCGACGGACCCGAAGTGCTCGACCCGGACGCCGCTGCCCGGCCTGACGATCGAGAAGAAGGTCGACAAGCAGTCCGCGAACCCCGGGGACAAGGTCACGTACACGGTGAAAATCGTTAACACCGGCCAGGTCCCGCTGCCGAACGCGAATTTCACCGACGACCTGTCGCAGGTCCTGGACGACGCCGCCTACAACAACGACGCCGCGTCGTCGACCGGCTCGACGGCCTACGCTGCCCCGCGTCTGACGTGGACCGGCGACCTCCCGATCGGCGCCACCGCGACGGTCACCTACAGCGTCACCGTGCACAACCCAGCCGGCGGCGATCACCGGCTGACGAACGTCGTTACGTCGGACACTCCAGGCGGGAACTGTCCGCCGGGTTCTGACGATCCGCGCTGTGGCACCACGACGCCGGTGTCCGGCATCGCGATCAGCAAGGTGGCGGACAAGAAGGACGCGAAGCCAGGCGACAAGGTCACTTACACGATCACCGTCGCCAACACCGGCCAAACCCCGTTGTCCGGCGCGACTTTCACCGACGACCTGTCCAAGGTCCTGGACGACGCCGCCTACAACGGCGACGGCGCAGCCTCGATCGGAGTGGTGACGTATGCCGCGCCTAGGCTGACATGGACCGGAGATTTGGCAGTCGGCGCTTCGGCGACGGTGACCTACAGCGTCACCGTGGCAACCCCGGTGAAGGGTGACCATCGCTTGACGAACGTCGTCACCTCGGACACCCCAGGCGCGAACTGCCCACCGGGCTCGGACGATCCACGTTGCGGGACAACGACTCCGGTGGCGGGCCTGGAAATTGCCAAGACCGTGGACAAGAAGGACGCGAAACCAGGCGACAAGGTCACGTACACGGTGACGGTGAAGAACACCGGCCAGACCGTCCAAACAGGAGCAACCTTCACCGACGATCTGTCCAAGGTCCTAGACGATGCGACCTACGGCAATGACGCCGCGGCGTCGATCGGCACCACGGCCTACGCCGCGCCGCGCCTCACGTGGACCGGTGACTTGCCCATCGGTGCCACCGCGACAATCACCTACAGCATCACCGTGAACGACCCGGTCAAGGGCGATCACCAGTTGACGAACGTCGTTACGTCGGACACTCCGGGCGGAAACTGCCCGCCAGGCTCGACAGACCCGCGCTGCGGAACCACGACCCCGATCGCAGGCTTGGAGATCGCCAAGACCGCAGACAAGAAGGACGTGAAACCGGGCGACAAGGTCACCTACACGGTGACGGTGAAGAACACCGGTCAGACCGTCTACAAGGGAGCGACGTTCACTGACGACCTCTCGAAGGTCCTCGACGACGCCACTTACAACGACGACGCAGCAGCCTCTCTCGGCTCCGTGGCCTATGCGGCACCGCGCCTGACCTGGACCGGAGACCTGGCGATCGGCGCTTCCGCGACGGTGACCTACAGCGTCACAGTGGCGAACCCGGTCAAGGGCGATCACCAGTTGACGAACGTGATCACCTCGGACACTCCGGGCGGAAACTGTCCGCCAGGCTCGAAGGATCCCCGCTGCGGAACCACGACTCCGGTCGCAGGCTTGGAGATCGCCAAGACCGCAGACAAGAAGGACGTGAAACCAGGCGACAAAGTCACCTACACGGTGACCGTGAAGAACACCGGTCAGACCCTCTACAAGGGAGCGACGTTCACTGACGACCTCTCGAAGGTCCTTGACGACGCCGCCTACGACAACGACGCAACAGCATCCATCGGCACTGTCACCTACACAGACCCGAAGCTGACTTGGCTGGGCGACCTCCCCGTCGGCGCCACCGCGACAATCACCTACAGCATCACCGTGAACAACCCCGTCAAGGGCGATCACCGCTTGACGAACGTGGTCACCTCGGACACCCCCGGCGGAAACTGCCCGCCAGGATCCACCGACCCGCGCTGCGGCACCACGACTCCGGTCGCGGGCTTGGACATCACGAAGGTCGCGGACAAGAAGGACGTCAAGCCAGGCGACAAGATCACCTACACGGTGACGGTGAAGAACACCGGCCAGACCGTCCAAACAGGAGCGACGTTCACCGATGACCTGTCCAAGGTTCTCGACGACGCCACCTACAACAACGACGCCACAGCCACGACCGGCACGACCACCTACGCGGCCCCGAAACTGACGTGGACCGGAGACGTGCCAGTCGGGGGAACCGTGACCGTGACGTACAGCGTGACGGTGAACACCCCAGTCAAGGGCGACCACACGCTGGCGAACGCCGTCACGTCGGACACCCCCGGCACGAACTGCCCGCCGGGCTCGAAGGACCCGCGGTGCGGGACCACGACCCCGGTCGCGGGCCTGATCCTCGCCAAGAAGGCGAACGTCACCGAGGCAAAGGCAGGCGACCAAGTCACCTACACCGTCACCGCCACGAACACCGGCCAGACCGCCCTGACGGCCGCGACCTTCACCGACGACCTGACCGGCGTCCTAGGCAACGCCGCCTACAACAACGACGCAACCTCCTCAACCGGCGCAGTGAGTTATGCCGCCCCGAAGCTGACCTGGACCGGCGACCTGGCCGTCGGCGCCGTCGCGACGGTCACGTACAGCGTGAAGGTCAAGACCCCGATCGGCGACGGCCAGAGCCTGCGCAACGTCATTTCCTCGACCACGCCCGGCACCAACTGCCCAGACGCCTCCACCGACCCGAGGTGCAAGACGACCACCCCGCTCACCAAGACACCGCCCACCCCGCCGACCCCGCCGACGATCCCGCCGACCCCGCCGGTCCAGCCACCACCGCCGAAGTCGCCGCTGGCGTCCACCGGCGTGGTCCTGATCCCCGTCGGAATAGTCGCACTAGCCCTCCTCGCCGGCGGCGGTGCACTGCTGCTGATCTCCCGGCGCCGCCGATCCCAGAGGTGAGCCATCCCCGCCGGGAACCCTTCTGACACAAGAAGAATCCGGCCACCGCCGACCAGTTCCGACCGCTGAGGGACCGCCCCAATGTGGCATTGGGTGCGTCACACGCACCGAACGCCGCATTGGGTGCGTCAGATGCACCCAATGCCACATTGGGGCGCTCGGCCAAGTCCTGCCCGGGGCCAGGCCGATGTCGCCGAGGTCCGTGAGGGTTCCCCTCACGGACATCTCCGCCGCCCCAGGGGGAGAACCCGGTGCGGGGGTCGACACTGCGTCCGCTGCTGGGAAACCTCATCGGAGCGGTCGGGAGACGGCGGATCGGCCGAGGCCAGCAGGTTGAGCGGGGGAGGTCGGCGTGCAGAGGCACCCCGGCCCCAGCCCGCAAACTATCCGCACCCGGCACCGGGGCGGCCCGAACGGCTGAAGCAGAGGTGATACCGCCTCCAGCCGCGCCAATGCGCCAACCAGCCCGCGCTTGCTACCGGCCGGGCCGTCTGAACGGCCCAAGCAAAGGCAGCACCGCCCCGACCCGCCAGCCCGCGCCGCGCATCGGAGCCGGGACCGCCCAACCGGCCCCGGCCCCCCACACCAGGGACTTGAGCCGGGGGCCGCATCCTGCTGACCGTCCATAAAGGACACCCGTGCCAGCGAAATGCCTGGTTAATGCCAGAATGACCGGTTATTCATGTCTGTGAGGGGAACCCTGGGGGAATCTGATTCCCCCAGGGTTCCCCTCACGGACGACAGACCCAGCTCCCGTCGCCCGCGACGGCCCCGGCGCAAGCCAACGGTCCGCCAGGGGCTGCGGCCTGGGCGGACACGCCTCGGCCGCGCCCATAACCCCGGCCCACGGCAGGATTACCCCTGCTTCAACAGCCCCTGCATCTCCGCGATCTCCGCCTGCTGCGCGTCGATGATCCGCTGCGCAAGCGCCTTCGCCCCGGCATCGGCGCCCTGGGCCAGTTCGGTCTTGGCCATCTCGACCGCACCTTGATGGTGCTTGATCATCATCTCCAGCCACGCCCGGTCGAACTCCGGGCCCTTCGCGGCGTCCAGGCTTTTCATGTCGGCGTCGGACATCATGCCGGTCATGCTGTGGTCGCCGGACATTTCGTGGCCGCCGGGCATGGAGTGGCTGGTGGCCGCGACGCCCCAGGCGCTCAGCCAGCCTTGCATCTGCCGGATTTCCGGGTCCTGCGCCCGGTCGATCCGGCTGGCCAGGTCGACCACCTTCGGGTTGCTGCTGCGCGACGGCACCATTTTCGCCATCTCCAGCGCCTGCTGGTGATGCGGGATCATCTGCTGGGCGAACGTCGCGTCAGCGGCGTTGTGGCTCGCCCGCGCGCTCGGCGCGGGGGCGGGCGAGTCGGTGCTGCTGCACGCGCCGAGCAGGAGCGAGGCCGTCAGGACGGCACCGCTGAAAAAGATTTTGCGCACGAGAAAACCTTCTCTCTCAAGGGAAATTGACCGGAACAGCGAAATGCCGGTCAGGTGCGCAACACGCAGAGAGAAGTCAGGACAGTCCGGCCGCGTCTGTCCGGCGGCCGGTCGACGGCGGGGGAGCCGCGTGTGCCGTCGGGTGTCGTGGCGACGGTGGGGTAGCGGCGGAAAGCCAGCAGGCCGAGGACGAGCGCGCCGGCGGCGTACAGGACCGCCAGGCAGAGGTGCAGCATCGAGTGCTCGCCGGCGGGCATGCCGGAGTCGGTGACCGCTGCAGTTTCAGCGGCCGGCATCTGGCTCGCCATGGCATGGACGGAACCAGCGGAACCATGAGCGGCGCCCGGAGAGGGCACGTGATGCATCACGGCGATGCCCAGGGCCAGCGCGAACAGCAGCAGAACCCGCTGCACGCTGCCGAGCCGGGACGCTGCCATGAGCCAACCGTACCGGGCGCCGCACGGCATCCGGGTGTGCAGGTGGCACGAGGGTGATGTTTCCGACGGGGCCGGTCACTGTGCGTGGCGGCGAGACCGGCCCGGTACCGGAAGTTGAACATTCACTCAACCAGGTTCCACGCCGTGGCGCGGAGGCCGCCCCCGCTCGCCTGGGACCCGGGTGTGCTACTAGGTTCGAGGGGGCAAGACTTGATGTCGAAGACAGAAGGAGGGCCCCATGGCCCGGTACGAGCTGCCCGAACTCGATTACGACTACGGTGCTCTCGCGCCGTCCATTTCGGGTGAGATCAACGAGCTGCACCACAGCAAGCACCACGCGGCGTACGTGAAGGGCGCGAACGACACGCTGGACAAGATCGCCGCCGCGCGCGAGGCGGGCGATTTCGGCTCGATCGTGGGCCTGGAGACGACGCTGGCGTTCAACCTGGCGGGGCATGCCAACCACGTGGTGTGGTGGAAGATCCTGTCGCCCGAGGGCGGGGACAAGCCGACCGGGGAGCTGGCGGCGGCGATCGACGAGGCGTTCGGGTCGTTCGACAAGTTCAAGGCGCAGTTCACCGCGGTGTCGACGACGATCCAGGGCAACGGGTGGGGCGCGCTGTCGTGGGACCCGCTGGGCAAGACGCTGATCACCCAGCAGCTGCGCGACCACCACAACAACCTGATCCTGCCGACCACGCCGATCCTGCTGGTCGACGTGTGGGAGCACGCGTTCTACCTGGACTACAAGAACGTGAAGCCGGACTACGTCAACGCCCTGTGGAACATCTTCAACTGGGCCGAGATCAGCAAGCGCTTCGACAACGCCGTCGCCGGCGGCAACGGCCTCCTGCTCGGCTGAGGCCAGGCAAGCACTGCGGCACCGGAAACGGGGTCCGGCCTGCGCGGCCGGGCCCCGTTTCGCATTCCTGCCCGCAATAGTCGTCCGGGTGGCGGAAATCGTTGCGGCGAATGTCGGGAACTGCTGGGCCATAGGCAGTCCGTGCGCACGGTACGGAGCAAGCGGCGTCCGGGCGTGCACGGCGGACCCGGCGAATGAGCGGCTTCGGCGAGACGATTTGTCTCGAATCCGCGGTTCCGCCGCGAACCGCCTCCGGAGGACCACCTGATTCAGCGAGATTCGCTGGCATTCGGTGGGTTCTTTCCCCGAAGGGAAAAACCGCCTGGACAGCGGCGGATCGGCGCGGCACCCTGGAAGTGCAACCATGTCGGGGGGCAGGGGGAGCACATGGCGTTGCGCATTCATTTCACCGACGACGATTTCGGCCGGACGAGGCGGCGCACCGGCCCCGATCCGCTGTGGGAACTGGTGCTGAGCCTCACCGCGCTGCAGAGCCGCCGTCCCGCAGGAGGGTTGCGGGTCTGGTCTGCGCGTGCCCGCAAGCAGCTGCGCCGGGAGGGGCTGCTGCCGCCGTCCCGTCCGGTCGCCGCGCTGGAGCTGCGCAACCGGGCGGTGAAGGCGCTGCCGCCCGGCGGCGAATCCCCGGTCCGGCACGCGAGCGTGCTGCGGCAGGCGGATCCGCGGCCGTTCGGCAGGCGCGAGATCGGCCCGGTCGCGGGAAGCGGCGTCGTGCACGTCCCGAAAACGAGGCTGCGCGCCGAACTTCAGACGTTCTTCGTGCACGGGGTAGCGGCGACATGGGCCGGGGACGGGGCCCGCGCCTCGTACGGCACCGCGCCGCGGGCGCCGATCTGGCCGCCTGCCAATAACAATCGGGACCCCGATGCGCCGCCGATTCGCTGGGAGAGCACGGAGGAACGGCCCGCCGACCGCAGTGTCTGCTTCGGCGGGTTGCTCGTGATCCCGGCCTATTTCCGGGTCGTGGAGCCGGATCCGGAGGCGAGGCCGGAGCTGCCGGGCAGTCCCGCGATCGCCGCGATCGACGCCGCGCCGGACCCGCTGCCGGACCTGCTCGGCGCGACCCGCGCCCGTGCGCTGCACGCGCTGGCGATCCCGCGGTCCACTGCCGAACTGGCCGGCGAGATCGGCGTGACGCCCGGTGCGGCGAGCAAGCACGCGGGAGTCCTCCGTCGCGCCGGATTGGTGGAAAGCCGTCAGGACGGAAGCACAGTCCGGCACGCGGTCACGCCCACCGGGCAGGCGCTGCTGAGCGCGTCCAGCGGGTGACCGCGAATGGCGGCGCGCCGGAAGAATTCCACGTACTGGCGGGAGACGGCGGGAATAAACGACCGGCGCGTTCCCGCTGGCCAGTCGGGAATGGGGCGCTCCCGGCCGTAGCGTCCAGGTTGCTTTCGAGTGGTGTTACCCACGAATGAGTGAAAATAGCGGGTGAAATCGGGCAAGCCCGTGCGATCGCTTGCCCGCGGCGGGCAGCTTTTCCCGCGACTGGGGCACATTCGGCCCGCGAACCCTGCCGTTCCCGGGGTTTTCGCGGCATTCTCGGGACATGGCTCCTGGTGGTTTCCGCGCGTCCGCGGTGCGCGGTCGCGTGTTCCTGCTGCCGGTGCTCGCCGCGGCCGTCGCGGTCTCGGCGGCGGCCGGGATCTGGCTGGGCCTGTGGATCCACCGGCAGGGCGCGGCGGCGATCGACCGCGCACCAGGCCGGTCCGTGGTCGCCGCCGTCCATCCCGGCTCCGGCGCGCTGCGCGGGACCGAGGGCACCGCGATCCCCGACACCCGGCGCGTCACCTGGACCGCTCCCGACGGCGGCACCGAGGAGGCCGACATCCCGCTGCGCTCCGACCCGGCGGCGCGCAGCCTGACCCGCATCCGCGTCGACAGCAGGGGACAGCTCCAGTCGTCCTCGCCGGACCGGATAGACGTGCTGTCGGTGTCGGTCATCACGACGGTCGCCTGGGAACTGGTCACCGCGATCGCGGGATTCGCGCTGTACCGCCGTTTCGGGCGCGTCGCGCGTTACCGCCAGTGGCAGCGGTAGAGCCACACGAGCGCGAGCGGGATCGCGGTCGTGAGCAGCGCGCCCACCGCGATCGGCGCGGCGGAGCCCATCCCGAAGCCGACCACCAGCGTGACCAGCCCGGTGAGGAACACGCTGAGCACGCCGAGCGCGGCCGCGGCGAACGTGACCGCAGGCAGCGGGCGGAACTTCTCGAACCGGCGGGCAAGGCGCGGATTCTCCTGGGCGAGGCGGCGTTCGATCTCGTCCAGCTGATGTTGTTCGTGGTCGCGCAGCGCCATCGTCCGCTCCGCCCCTCGACCTTGCCGGGACCTGCGTCCGCTGATTCTGCCACGAAATGCCGCCGGAATCCGGGGCCGAGTTCAATCCGAGTCCCGGCCTGGGTGAGTCCGCGACCGGGGCGGCTGATGAGGCGAAAGTCTTTCGGGACTGGCGGATTGGCGCCGTGCGAGGGGACCGTCCTGGGCTGCGTGCCTCGGCGATGGCCGCCGGCACCGCCGTGCGCTGGGGACGGAACTGGGGCGGTGACCACCGGGTTCCCGCGAGGCGGCCCGTGGATCCGGGCCGCCTCCACCGCGCCGTCCGCGACAGGGCGGGAGGCGGGTCAGTCGCGGCGGCGGCCGCCCACGATGAGGCGGTAGCCGACCAGGATGACCAGGGCGCCGAGCACCGCGAGGCCCCACGTGCGCAGGTCGAAGAAGGTCCCGAGCTGGGTGTGGAACAGCGTTTTGCCGATCCAGCCGCCCACGAACGCGCCCCCGATCCCGAGCAGGATGGTGATGATGCAGCCGCCCGGGTCCTTGCCCGGCATGAGGGCCTTGGCGATCAATCCGGCGATCAGGCCCAGCACGATCCAGCTGACAACGCCCACGTCGGTCCTCTCCTCGGTACGGCGGCGGCCCGGCAGGGGCCGCCCCTGGCGAGACCAGGATGGCATGCTCCGTCCGGGTGGCGCGCGGCACCGTCGGGGCTACTCTGCGTAGCACTGCCCGACGGTCAGCGGCGGAGGGCGGTTTCCTCTTCCATGTGCGACAGCTTCGCCGGATTCCGCACCGCGTACAGCCCGGTGATCCTGCCCTCGTCGATGCGGAGGGTGATCACCGTGTCGACCTCGCCGTCGAGCTGCAGCACCAGCGCCGGGTGGCCGTTGACGTGCCTCGGGCGCAGCGACTGGGCGGGGATCTGGACGTGCCCGGCGGCCAGCAGCCGCGCGACCTTGTCCGCGCCGACGATCGGCCGCAGCACCGCCTGCTTGACGCCGCCGCCGTCGCCGAGGAAGACGACGTCCGGGGCGAGCAGGTCGAGCAGTCCCTGCAGGTCGCCGGTCTCGACGGCCTTCTGGAACGCGTCGATCGCGCCGCGGGTTTCGGCGGGCGTGACGTCGCCGCGCGGGCGGCGGGCGGACACGTGCGACCGTGCCCGGTGCCCGATCTGGCGCACCGCGGCCGGGGTTTTGCCGACCGCCTCGGCGATTTCGTCGTAGGGCAGGTCGAAGACCTCGCGCAGTACGAACACCGCGCGCTCCGTGGGCCGCAGCGTTTCGAGCACCAGCAGCATCGCCATCGAAACGTGGTCGGCCAGTTCGACGTCCTCGGCGACGTCCGGCGCGGTGAGCAGCGGCTCCGGCAGCCAGGTGCCGACGTAGGACTCCTTGCGCCTGCCCAGGGTCCGCAGCCGGGTGAGCGCCTGCCGGGTGGTGATCCGGACCAGGTACGCGCGGTGCTCGCGGATCTCGGCGAGGTCGACGCCCGCCCACTTCAGCCAGGTCTCCTGGAGCACGTCCTCGGCGTCGGCGGCCGATCCGAGCATCTCGTACGCGACGGTGAACAGCAGGTTCCGGTGGGCGAGGAAGGTCTCGGTGGCGAGGTCCGGGCTCGCTTCGCCGGGCGCTGTCATGGGTGGCTCCTTCGGGTTCTCGGGTCGATCGCCCTTAGGACGCCGGCCGCCGCGAGTTTGTGACATCGCGGGTCTTCGCGGCGGATCCCGGCGGTTCCCGCGCGCGGTCCGGAATCCCCCACGGGATGCGAGAGTACTGGGAGAGGACCTCGACGGAGAGGAGTTCGCGACGATGGCGGAACGGGGACCGGACTGGCTGCGCCGGACGTGGGACGAGGCCGCGCCGCGGTACGACCGCGACATCGCCTGGTTCGAGCGGGCGCTGCTCGCCGACGGCCGGGAGTGGGTGTGCGCCCAGGCTGAGGGGGAGGTGCTGGAGGTCGCCGTCGGGACCGGCCGGAACCTGCCGTGGTACCCGCCGGACGTGCGGCTGACCGGCGTCGACCTCAGCCCCTCGATGCTGGACCTCGCCCGCCGCCGGGCCGCCGCGAGCGGGCGCGAGGTGACGCTGACCGAGGCCGACGCGCAGTCTCTCCCGTTCCCGGACGCCGCGTTCGACACGGTCGTCTGCACGCTGGGCCTGTGCGGCGTCCCGGACGAACGCGCCGCGATCGCGGAGATGCACCGGGTGCTGCGGCCGGGCGGGCGGCTTCTGCTGCTGGACCACATCGGCAGCCACCGGCGGTTCGTTCTCGCTGGTCAGCGGCTGCTGGAGAAGCTGACGGTGGCGCGGCTGGGCGATTACCTGACCCGCCGTCCGCTGCCGTTGCTCGCCTCGGCCGGGTTCGCGGTGGAGCAGTCGGAGCGGAGCAAAGCCGGGATTGTCGAACGGCTGTCGGCGCGGAAGGCGGGCTGATCCTGTACGGTCGTATTGTACGTTCGTATAGGAGGGTGAAGATGAACGGGAACTGGGGGCACGCCGCGGCCGGCGTGCTGATGGTGGCGGTCGGCGCGGTGCTGTATTTCGTGTTCCACGACGTCGAGACGCCGGTGGTCGGATTGCGGCAGGTCGGCGTGGTGGTCGGGGTGATCGGGATTCTCGAACTGCTCGCGGCCGCCTGGCGGGCGCGCACGGGGGCGTCGCGGCGGTGAAGCGCGCCGCCCATGTGCTCGACGCGGTGCTGGAAGTGCTGGCGGAGCAGGGAATCGGCGCGCTGAGCGTCCGGACGGTGGCCGCGGCGGCGGGCGTTTCCCCGGCGCAGGTGCAGTATTACTACCGGACGAAGAACGACCTGGTGCGCGCCGGTTTCGAGTACGCCGGCGAGCAGTTCCTGGCGGAAATCGAGGCGGCGCAACCGAAATCGATCGCCGGGGTCGTTGAGCTGTGGCTGCCGCTGGACGAACCGCGCTCCCGGCGTGCGCGGGTGTGGCTCGCGTATGCGGCGGCGGCCGTGGTGGATCCGGTGCTGCAGAAGGAAAACGCGAATCTCGATCGTGAGCTGCGGCAGTGGTACGTCGATGCCGGGCTGAGCGAGGACGTGGCGGCTCAGCTGTTCGCGATGATCGACGGGGTGACGCTGCAGTGTCTTTCGCTGCCGCTGGCGGACCGTCGGGCGCTGGTCGATCGGACGGTCGGCGCGTTCCTGGCGACGCTGTCATTACCTGGCTAGATGTAACACGTGCTACATTCTGTGCTGTGGCAGAGGACAAGTGGCTGGTGCTCGTGGTGCGGGTGCCGTCCGGGCCGTCGCGGCACCGGGTCGCCGTGTGGCGCGAGCTGCGGCGGGTCGGCGCGCTGTCGCTAGGACAGGGCGCCTGGGCGGTGCCGGACGTGCCGGGGTTCGCCGGCGGGGTCGCCCGGGTCGGCGAACTGGCCGAACGCGGCGGCGGCGAGGTGATCGCGCTCGACGCCGCCGAACGGGACGGTTCGCGGCTGGTCGAGCTGTTCACCGCCGAGCGGGAAGAGGAGTGGACGGAGTTCCTCGCCGACTGCGGGAAGTTCGACGCCGAGATCGACAAGGAAATCCGCATCCGCAAGTTCACGATGGCGGAGCTGGAGGAGGAAGAGCAGAGCCTGGAACGGCTGCGGCGCTGGTATCGCGACCTGAAGGCCAGGGACGTGTTCGGCGCGCCGTCGGCGGAGGAGGCCGAGCGGCAGCTCAAGCATTGCGGCGAACGGCTTGGAGAGTATACCGAGCGGGTTTTCCAGGCGCTGCATCAGATGTGAAGGCTTCACAAGGGGTGTGGCTCGCTGTGTCCGCGGTTTTCGGTGGTGCTGAGCGGGCCTGGGATCGGGTGTGAACGCTTCACGGGCTGTGCCTGGGATTGCCGGACCGGGTGTGAACGTTTCACGGGTGTTGTGGCGCGCCGTGTCCGCGGTTGTCGGTTGTGCCGGGTGGGCCTGGGATCGGGTGTGAACGCTTCACGGGGTGTGCCTGCGGTTGCCGGACCGGGTGTGAACGCGTCACATCGGTGGTGCCTTCGGGTGTTAGCGGTTGTCTCCGGTTTCGGCGGTCGGCTGTGAAGGTTTCACAGGGGCACTGGCGAGCGGTGTTCTTTGTGCACGGGCCGGGTTGTCCACTGTGTCGGGCGGTTTCTTCAAGCGCGGCACCGGATGTGAAGGTTTCACATGCGTTCTGCTGAACTGCGTCCGTTGTACGCGGCTGGTTTCGTCACGGCGTTCGGGGCGCACAGCATCGCCGCCAGTCTGGGGGCGTTCACGCACGGCGATTCGTTGCTGACGTTGGGATTGCTGCTCGCGGTGTACGACGGGGCCGAGGTCGTGCTGAAGCCGGTGTTCGGTTCGCTGGCCGATCGGGTCGGGCCGCGGCCGGTGTTGCTGGGCGGGTTGCTGGCGTTCGCGCTCGCGTCGGCGGCGTTTGTCGTGGCGGGGGATCCGGCCGCGGTCGGGTTGGCCCGGTTTGGTCAGGGTGCGGCTGCGGCTGCTTTTTCGCCTGCGGCGGGGGCGTTGGTCGCGCGGTTGTCGCCGAAGAAGCGGCAGGGGCGGGCGTTTGGGGGGTATGGGGCTTGGAAGAGCGTCGGGTACACCGTGGGGCCGTTGCTTGGCGGGGTGCTGATCGCTCTGGGCGGGTTTTCGTTGCTGTTCGGGACTCTTGCGGTGGTGGCGTTTGCTGTTGCCGGGTGGGCGGTTGTGGTGGTGCCGTCGCCGGAGCCGTTGCCTCGGCAGCGGCAGACTGTGCTTGATCTTGCGCGGAGGCTTGCTGAGCCTGGGTTTTTGCGGCCGACCGCGGTGTTGGCTGGGACTACTGCGGCGCTTGCGGTGGGGGTTGGGTTCCTGCCGGTGGCTGGGGCATCGAGCGGGCTCGGCGCGGTTGCTACTGGTGCGGTGGTGTCGGTGTTGGCGTTGTGTTCGGCGTTGGTGCAGCCGGTGGCCGGGCGGTGGCGGGATGCGGGGCGGGTTTCGGACGGGTGGGGGATGGGTGGGGGGTTGTTGCTGACTGGGGTTGGGCTTGGGGTGGGGGCGGTTGTTCCTGGGGTGGTGGGGGTTGTGGGTGCTGCGGTGGCGATTGGGGTTGGAGTGGGGGTGGCTACGCCGATTGGGTTTGCGCATTTGGCTGGGGCGGCGGCGCCGGAGCGGTTGGGGCAGACGATGGGGGCGGCGGAGGTTGGCCGGGAGTTGGGGGACGCTGGGGGGCCGTTGTTGGTGGGGGCGGTCGCGGCTGGGGTTTCGTTGGGGGGCGGGTTTGGGTTGTTGGCTGGGGTGTTGGGGGTCTTGGGGGTGGTGGTGGTTCGGGTGCGGTGAGCGGGGGGCTCGTCGCCTGGCGGCGACATTGCGCATCGGCTGGGTTGGGGGCACCCCGAAGCCCATTGTGATGACGGTGTGAGGGTGCTTGTCAAGGCGGGAAAGATGCCTTGACAAGCACCCTCACACCGCATGGGCGCTTCGTATCGGGGTGCAGGGTGGGGGCTGGCTGCTTGGGGGAGTTCGGTGGCGGGCGTGAACGACTCCTTGAGGGAATCTGGTTCCCATGCCAGGGACTTAGGCTGGGTGGTCTTGGCCTGCTGAGTGTCTATAAAGGACACTCAGGTCGGCGAAATGACCGATTAGTGCCGGAATGCCGTTTTCTTTAAGTACGTGAGGGGGTCCCTGAGGGAATCAGATTCCCTCAGGGTTCCCCTCACGGTCGACACGCTCAGCTCCCGCTGTCCGCGTCGGCCCCGGCGCAAGGCCGGGTCCGCCGGTGGCTTCGGCCTGGGCGGGCACGCCTCAGCCGCCGTAACGCCGCCTGGAGCCCTGGCATGGGATGAAGGAGTCTGTCGGGTTAGGTGGTTGCGATGGCCGGGTCGCTGGTGGAGGGGGTGCCGGTTTCTGCGTGGCCGGCGAAGCGGCGGAGGTATTGGCTGTCGTGATCCGCTTTTACCGTGATGTCGTACCAGCCGTTTGCTACGCCCCATTTCGGGACTGATCGTGAAGCACCTGGATCAACCGTGTAGTGGTAAGTCTCTGTTGGTGCGTAGGCGTCGATTCCGGTGAAGGTGACCGTTCGGGTGGTTGGATTTGTGAAGGTGACCGTCACGTAGCCTGCGTCGTGCCGTGCGGTTACTTCTGGGCCTAGGCCGCCGATTGTTCCTGCTTGTTCGCGTAGCCAGCCGTTCGGGCCGAAAACCTCGTATTGGTACCAATCGCTCGCGCCGCTGGGCAGATGCCAGCTGTCGGTGACCGATTTGTGGCCCTCCACTGTGTACGGCCACGGTCCGTCGGAGCGCATTCGGGACGTTACGTGGAATCCGGCGCCTGCGTCGCCGAGGTTGGTGAAGGTGAAGTACATCCGGCCGTCGCGGGCCTGGGTGTCGGCTGCCAGGTCGTAGGGCAGGGGGCGGGCTTTTCGGGTGCCCGGTTCCTGTTTCGGGATCGAGCCGTTCGACGGGGGTTCCGGGTGGTACGTCGGCGGGGTGCTGTGGTCCGCGGGCGGTTGGTAGTCGCCGGTGCCGGGCAGGGGTGGGACGCCGCTGTTCGCGCCGGTGAAGTCGAAGGCTGTGGTGAGATCTCCGCACACCGCGCGGCGCCAGGGGGAAATGTTCGGGTTGTGCACGCCGAATCGTTTTTCCACGAACTGGATCAGCGACGTGTGGTCGAAGGTTTGCGAACAGACCCAGCCGCCGGTGCTCCAGGGTGAAATGGCGAGCAATGGGACGCGCGGGCCTAGTCCGTAAGGCATTCCGGTGGAGTAGGACGCTGCGGCGCCGCCTTCGTACCATTCTCCGGCGACGCTCGCGGTCGATTGGCCCCAGTTGGCGTCGCGCGGCGGATAGGGCGGTACGACGTGGTCGAAGAAACCGTCGTTCTCGTCGTAAGTGATGAGCAGGACCGTTTTGCTCCACACGTCCGGGTTGGACGTGAGGGCGTCCAGTACGCCGGAGACATACCAGGCACCGTAGTTCGCGGGCCAGGCTGGATGTTCGCAATATGCTTCAGGGGCGACGATCCAGGAGACCTGCGGCAGGCGGTTCGCTTTGACGTCGGCGGTGAGGTGGTCGAAGAAACCGTCGCCGGCGGTGGCGCGGGTGCCGGTGCGCGCTTTGTCGTAGAGCGGCGTGCCCTGGGCGGATTTCTGGTACTGGGTCAGGTAAAGCAGCGAGTTGTCGCCGTAGTTGCCGATGTACGGGTCCTTGGTCCAGCCCCAGCCGTGTTCCTTGTCCAGGCCGTCGCCGATGTCCTGGTAGATTTTCCACGATACCCCGGCCTTTTCCAGGATTTCCGGGAAACTGGTCCAGCCGTAGCCGGATTCTTCATTGCCCAGCACCGGTCCGTTGCCGGAACCGTCGTTTCCGGTCCAGCCGGTGTACATGTAGTACCGGTTCGGGTCGGTGGAGGACAGCATCGAGCAGTGGTAGGCGTCGCAGACGGTGAACGCGTCGGCCAGCGCGTAGTGGAACGGGATGTCCTTGCGCGTCAGATACGCCATCGTGGTGGGGGTTTTCGCCGGGATCCACCGGTCCCACCGGCCGGTGCTCCACGCGGTGTGCGTGCCGTTCCAGTCGTGGTTGAGGTCCTCGATGAAGGTGAGGCCGAGATTGTCCTCGGCGGGCCGGAACGGCAGCGTCTCCGCGCCGCCGGCGTCGGCCTGGTGCCACACCGGTTTTCCGCTCGGCAGGGAGACCGGGCGCGGGTCGCCGAAGCCGCGGACGCCGTTGAGGGTCCCGAAATAGTGGTCGAACGACCGGTTTTCCTGCATCAGCACGACCACGTGCTCGACGTCCGCGAGCGTGCCGGTGCGCACCGCGGCGGGCACCGAGGCCGCCCGCGCGATGCTCGCGGGCAGCGCGGTGCCGGCGGCGGTGGCCGCGGCGAGCTGCATGAACCTGCGACGGCTGACCGATGACATCGATGTCTCCTCGAAAAGTCGGGGACAGTTTCGCGGACGAGTTCGGGAATTTCCACCCGGCAAAGCCGAACGAATCATCGACGGACCCTCCGAGCGCTGTCAACCGCCAGCCGGGATGGCGCCCGTTCGTACCGGGTCAAAGCCGGTTTGCTGCCTGTTTCACCGTTTTGATCACCGGCGCGGTTTCCACGTGGGTGATCGCGGGGAGCGCGGCGATGCTGGTGGTGAGATAGCGGTACAGCTCGTGCTGGCTGGCGCACACGACCGTCGCGTACAGGTTGGTCGGGCCGGTGGTCGCGGCGGCGTACGCGATTTCCGGGTGTGCGGCCAGCGCGGTGCCGGTTTCCTCCAGCGCCGACGGGGCGACGGACAGCCACAGCAGGGTCCGGATTCCCTTGCCGTACAAGCGCCAGTCGAGGTCGAAGTCGAAGTACAGGACGTCCCGTTCGCGCAGTTCCGCCATGCGGCGGCGGACGGTGGTGGGGGACCAGCCGGTCTCGGCGGCGAGTTGTTCGAACCCGGTGCGGCCGTCGGCGGCCAGTGCGGCGAGGAGTGCGCGGTCGCCGTCGTCGAGGGTCGCGGGGCCGGGGCGTCGGGGGAGCGGTGGCGGGCGCAGCCGGGCGACCGCGGCGTCGTCCAGCGTGCCGAGTTTGGCGACCATGTTGTCCGAGCCGCCGTAGAAAGCGTGCAGCACCGAATGGGCGGTGACGCCTTCGACCCGGGGCGTGCGGGGGAGTTTGGCCAGCAGCAACGCTTCGCTGTCGGCTTCGTTCTTGGTGCTGAGTCTGCAGGCGATTTCGGTGCCGCCGGACGTCAGGCTCACCCAGGCGGTGTCCGGCCGCCGGGCGAGTGCTTCGGCGACCGCGCTGGACGCGGTGGGGGCGCAGCGGACCCGCAGGAACCATTGCACCGCACCGAAAGCGGTCTCGTTCACGCTGCCGAAGACCCGGACCGCGCCGGTCGACCGCAGCCGGGCGTAGCGGCGCGCGACGGTGCGATCCGACACGCCGAGCACCTCGGCGATCGCGCTGAACGGAGCCCTGGGGTCGACCTGCAGGGCGTGCACGAGCTGCCGGTCGAGGTCGTCGTAGTCGGAATCCACCTGATCAAGGCTACCGGTGTCGGAATCCGCCGCGAATGGGTCGCTTTCTGGCACGGGGGCAGGTGCCGGGCGGAGAGTCGGCTCCGGAAACGAGAGGAGACGACCATGACTGCCGAGGTGCTCGTCGTCGGAGCCGGTCCGACCGGGATGACACTGGCGAACGAACTGCGGCTCGCCGGAGTGTCCTGCGTGCTGGCGGACCGGCTGCCGAGGGCGAGCGAACTGTCCAAGGCGGGCGGGCTGCAGTCCCGCACGCAGGAGGCGTTCGACCAGCGCGGCCTGCTCGAACCGTTGCTGGCCACCGGGGACTATCCGGTGACCACCGCGCATTTCGCCGGGCATCTGCTGTCGCTGGTCCGCGAGCGGCACCAGTTCCCGTGGCGGTCGGTTCCGCAGGTGGCGGTTGAAGGGTTCCTGGAGAAACACCTTGCTGCCCACGGCATCCACGTCCGGCGGAACCATGAGCTGGTCGCGCTGGAGCAGGACGCGGAGGGCGTCACCGCGACGTTCGCGGACGGCACCGCGATCCGGTCCCGGTACCTGGTAGGCGCGGACGGCGGGCGCAGCACGGTCCGGAAGCTGCTGGGCGCGGAGTTCCCCGGCCGTCCGGGAACGGAGACCACGGTGGCCGCTGACGTGCGGTTGAGTGCCGAGGTCCCGATGCACACGATCACCCCGGAGGGCTATCGCGCTCAGGTGTTCCCGCTCGGCGCGGACGCCGAAGGCCGGCCGCTGCACCGGCTCGCGCTCGGCGGGCCGGGGTGGTCGCTGGAACGGGACGTCCCGGTCACCGAGGACGAGATCCGCACCGGGCTGAAGACGGTCTTCGGCGACCGGGTGGACCTGGTCGAACTCCGGTACGCCCGGCGGATCACCAACGCCGCCCGGCAGGCCGCGCAGTACCGGCACGGCCGCGTTTTCCTGGCCGGCGATGCGGCGCATGTCCACCTTCCGCTTGGCGCGCAGGGCATGAACACCGGCATCCAGGACGCGCTGAACCTCGGCTGGAAGCTCGCCGCGGCGGTCCGCGGCACCGCGTCCGAGGGGCTGCTCGACAGCTACCACGAGGAACGGCATCCGGTCGGCGCGGCGGTGCTGCGCAACGTCCAGGCGCAGTCGCTGCTCCTGGACGACGGCCCGGATTCGGTCGCGGCCCGGGCGTTGTTCGCCGACCTGGTGGCACTGCCCGAGGTCCAGCACCGGCTGGACGACCTGTTGTCCGGCATGGGGTTGCGCTACGAGATGCCGGGGAGCCATCCGCTGGTCGGGCTTCCGGCGCACGATCTCGGTCCGGCGCTGCGGTCCGGACGCGGTGTCCTGGCCGACCCGGAAGGGCGGTTCGGGGAGATCGCGGCGGCCTGGGCGGATCGGGTGGACCGGGTCGAGACGGGTGCCGAGGCGAGGCTGGTCCGTCCGGACGGATACGTGGCCTGGGCTGGTGATCCGGCCGGGTTGGCGCCAGCGATTCGCCGGTGGTTCGGCGCGCCGGTGGGCTAGCGTGGCCGCGGTGCGGACCTGGCTGACTGACACCCGAACTTCGTACGACACCGTCGCCGTCAGCTACGCCGACCGATTGCGCGATTCGATCGCCGAAAGCGCTTCGCTGCGCAAGACGTTGGGGCTGTTCGCGTCGCTGGTGCACGGGAACGGCCCGGTGGCCGACGTCGGCTGCGGCACCGGGCATGTCACCGCGCACCTGAACGGCCTTGGCCTCGACGCGTTCGGCCTCGACCTCTCGCCGGGGATGGTGGAGGTGGCGCGGCGGGACTATCCGGGGGTGCGGTTCGCGGTCGGCTCGATGACCGCGCTTCCGCTGCCGGACGCGTCGGTGGCCGGGTTGCTGTCGTGGTGGTCGCTGATCCACGTCCCGGACGAGGCGGTGCCCGTTGCGCTCGCGGAGTTCCATCGGGTGCTGCGGGCCGGGGCACCGGTCGCGATCGGGTTCCACGTCGGCGACGTGGCCCGGTGGAAGACACAGGGTTACGGCGGGCATCCGATGCGGGTGCACGTCTACCGCCGCCGGCCCGCGCGGGTGTCGGAGTGGTTGCGCGAGGCCGGTTTCGCGGTCGAGGCGGAATGGGTGGAGGAGCTGGACAGCGAGGTGCCGCAAGCGGTGGTCTACGCCCGACGTCCAGCGTGACGGGTCAGCTGAAGTCCAGCTTCGCCAGCCGCGGCAGCACGCCGTCCCGCCAGCCGGGGCCCATCCGCTCGCACGCGTCGGCCTGGCGTTTGTCGTCGAGGTCGAAGCCGGAGTGGTTCAGCAGCAGCCGGGTGCCCTGGCCTTCGGCGACGAGCGTCCAGGTGAGGGTCCAGTCGCCGTTGAAAGTGTAGACGAACCGGGACGGCGGCTCGGATTCCGTTACCCGGCAAGGGATCGAGCCGAAGCCCGGCATCTCCAGATGGAACTCGTGGCCGACGTCCGGGCCGATGTCGCCGGGGGCCCACCACTTCGCGTGCAGCTCGGGGTCGGTGAGCGCGCGCCAGACTTTTTCCGGTGCTGCGGCGATGAACTGGTCGACCGAGATGCTGCCGGTCCGGGCGTAGGTCATGGGGTTTCCTCCTCGTTTTCCAGCAGGTCGGCCATGTCGCGTAGCCGGCCGCGCCAGAATCGTTCGAACGGGTGCAGCCATTCGCCGACCTGCTCCAGCGGGTCGCTCTCCAGGTGGTAAAAGCGTTGCCGCCCAACCGGTTCGTCGCGGACGAGGGCGGCGTCCCGCAGCACCTTGAGGTGCTCGGCCACCGCCGGACGGCTCAGCTCGAACCGTGCCGCGAGGTCGCCCGCCGTGCGCGGGCCGTCCGCCAGGATCTCCAGCAGGCGCCGCCGGACGGGGCTGGCGAGCGCGAGGAAGACGTCGTCGGGCATGACGCTACGTTACGTCGGAAGTTTCCGACATGTCAACCAGCGGGACCTCCGGACAGGATCGGTAACGTTCGCCGAGCCGCGCCGGATATCCGGACACTATGACACGTATGGGGAATTCCAGAGTTCGGAAGTTGACCCTCTCCTTGGCTGCCGTCCTCGCCGTGGCGACCGGGGCCCTCGCTCCGGCGGAGGCGATCGCGGCTCCGGCGGCCGCCGTCGTGACGCAGACGCCGGGGGAGGTGCGCACCAACGCCGCCGCCGTCGTCGGGCTCGCCATCACTCCGGAACTGCTGCGGCTCAGCGAAACCGACTTCGTCTACCAGATCTACCTGGCCGCGAAACGGCAGGGCGACGTCGCGCAGGAAGTCCAGTGGGAGGCGTACTACGCCTACTCCAAGGGATCGACGTCGCTCTTCCTCAGCACCTGGATTTACGAGGCGCACCAACGGGATCTGGACCGAGAGGCGCTGTACCAGGTCCGGCGCACGGAGCGGCAGCCCGCCGCCGAGCTGCTCGGTTTCGAGCTGACCAACGTCCTGCTGGCCAAGGACGACAAGAACTTCGTCTTCTCGCTGTGGGAACACGCAGCCAGCGGTTCGTTCGTGAAGTCCGCCGCGGTCGCCGCCTACAACGGAACTCCGGAGGCGCAGAAGGAATTCATCCTGCACGGCATCTTCGCCGAACACCAGCGCGACGTGGATGCGGCGAAGGAGGCGGCCGAGAAGGAAGCCGCGGAGAAGAAACTCCGCGACGCCCGGGTGAAGGCCGCTGCGGTCGTGGGCATGGACCCGGCGCTGGCCGCACAGCTGACGGACGAGTACTTCGTGCAGGACATCTGGTATCGCAACCTCGCGCCGGAGGATTCAGAGGTGTGGCACCAGGCCTTCACCAGCCGGACTCCGGAGCAGTGGCGGGCGTTCATCGACACCGGCATTTTCGCGGCTGCGGCCAAGGACAAGGTGGACACGATCAAGGTGCGAGCCGCGGCCGTAGTCGGGGTCGCGGCCGGGTATGCGCGGTATCTGGAGGAGGGCCCGCTGGTCCGGGAGATCTGGACGCGGGCCAAGCCGGGCAGCCAGGTGCAGGCGGCGGCCCGCCGGGCGATGGACAGCCAGTCGCCTGCCGACTGGCGGGCGTTCCTGGAGACGGGGATCTTTGTCGCGCAGGCGGCGGACAAGTCCTGAGCGCGGTGCCTCGTGAGTGGCAATCCCGGTTCTAACCGGCATCGCCACTCACGAGGCGCAACCCCTCGCCAGCCGGCGCGTCTTGATGTTGTCACCGCCAGGCTGCCGAAGGGATGTCTCGACCATGGTGCTCCGCTCACTCCGCCGGCTGGCGGTCCTGACTCCGGTCGCCGCACTGGCCGCGGTCACCCTGGCGTCCCCGGCTTCGGCGGTGATCGGCGGTTCGGTCAGCGGCTACGGTCCGTGGGCGGTGCGGATGCTGGTCGACGGGAAGCCCGAATGCACCGGCACCGCGATCAGCCGTGAGTGGATCATCAGCGCCGACCACTGCTTCGCCGAGGCCGCCGAGCCCATCGCCGACTCCCGGATCGAGTTCCGCGTCGGCAATCTCGACCAGCGGCTCGGCACCGTCGTCCGGCCGGTGCCGGGCAGCCGCAACAACCACACGCTGGCCGACATCATGCTGATCAAGGTCGCCCCGATGGACATCACCCCGGCGAAGCTGCCGAGCGCGGGGCCGGTGCGCCCGGGGGAGACGGTCCGCCAGCTGGGCTGGGGCGCGACCTGCACGGGCGACGAGAACAGCTGCCAGTCCGACGTGCTCAAGCAGGTGGACGCCAAGGTCATCGCCCCCGATGATCAGCGCTGCGAAGGCATGACCGTCTCGGGCGGCACCGATTTCTGCGCGCTGACCACGACCGGCGTCACCGCGGGCGGCGATTCCGGCGGGCCGGTCATGTCGACCGCTGACCGGGACGTTCTCGTCGGCGTCACCAGCAAATCCGACCGCAGCAGCGTCGCGGCCGATGGCGACGTGTTCGGTCAGCTGGACTGGATCAAGCAGACCATCAAGGGCTGAGGACGGCGTTCCGGAGGGACCGCACCGCCGCGTCGCGCGCGCCGGCCAGGGCGGGGGAGCCGGTGGCGTGCGGGGCGCGGAGCGGGACGTTGCGCGGCAGCCGCGCGAAGCGGCCGGACACCGCGTCCAGCACGGCGGGTTCGGAACCCCACGGGCCGCCCAGTACGACGAGTTCCGGGTCGGCCACGGTCACCAGCGCGAGCAGGACGCCGCAGACTGCCTCGGCGAGAGTGTCGAGGACGTCGTCGGATTTGATCGCGGTCAGCAGGGCGGCGACGTCGATCGCGGTCGAATCCGGTTGGCGGACGCCGAGATCCGCGAAGACGTCGATGAAGGCGGTCGCCCGCCCGTCCGCGCCGCGGGTGAGGACGTGCGCGATTTCCCCGGCGAAACCGGCGTGCCCGCGCCGCACTTCGCCGTCCGCGACCACCGCACAGCCGAGTCCTTCGCCGAGGAAGAGGTAAGCGAAATCTTCGGCGGCCTGTTCGGTGCGGGCGGCCCAGTTGACGTCGTTGTCCACGGTGACTGGTCCCGCGACGAGCGGCGCGAGGACGTCGGCGGGGGAGAGTTCTCCGAGCAGGAACGGGGAATCGGGCAGGTGGACCAGTTTCCCGGTGGCGCGGTCGACCGGATCGGCCGCGCTGACGACCGCGAGCCGGAGCGGCCCGGCTTCGCCTACTCGCGTCGCGGCCTTGCGCAGGGCGTTCGCGACCTTTCGCGGACGCACCGGGCGGCCGAGGTCTTCGACGTGCCGGGCGAGCACCTCGCCGTAGACGTCGACGGCCTCGGCGACCGCGCCGTCGTGGGCGATGCTGACGACCAGCGCCGTGCCGAGGTCGTCGGCCAGCGCGTAGTAGGTGCCGACGCGGCCGCGGCCGGTGGTGCGTTCGCCGGTGTCGCGCAGGAGCCCGGACTCGGCCAGCCGGGCGACGCTGTCGCCGACCGCGGGCTTGGAAATGCCAGTGCGGGCGGCGATTTGCGCGCGCGTGAGCTGCCGTTCGGCCAGCAGCGCTCGAAGGACGTGCTCGTCGGTCAGCGACCGGAGCAGGTCGAGGGAGGGCTTGGCCGGGGTCACCGGCGGGAGTGTAGCCGATTTGGTCAGGAGTGTTGCCTGAATCCGCGCGGGCGCCCTACCGTCGGTTCAGTAAGGAGTCCTTCCTGAATGGAGCGAGCGCCATGCAGCTGCCCCCGTTGCCGCACTGGGAGACGACGCCGGACGACGTTCCGGCGGCCGTTCGCGAGATCAAAGCCGCGCTGCGGGCGCGGATCGAGGCGTCCGGGCGCACCGTGGAAGAGGTTTTCGCGGTGATCGAGGCCCGCGTCGCCGCCGCGGTCGAGGAGATCGAGGCGGCGAAAGCGCGCGGCGAGGCGATCTGGCCGGAGCTGGACTACGCCGACATCGAGGCGGGCAACGTCTCCGGCGAAGACCTGGCCCGGATCCGGCGGCGCGGTTGCCTGGTGGTGCGCGGGCATTTCCCGCGCGAGCAGGCGCTGGACTGGGACGCGGGGATCGTCAGCTACGTCGAGGGGAACCGGTTCCTCGAGCAGTATCGCGGGCCGGGCGACAATTTCTTCGGCAGCCTCGTTTCCCGGGCCGGGATTTACCCGATCTACTGGTCGGCGGCGCAGATGGAGGCGCGGCAAAGCGACCGGATGGCGCGCGTGCAAAAGTTTCTCAACGAGCGGTGGGAGTCCGAGTCCGAGGGCGTGCGGTGGTTCGATCCCGGCCGCGATTCGCTGTACCCGGACCGCATCCGCCGCCGTCCGCCGGGCGCGGATTCCGGCGGCCTCGGCAGCCATCTCGACCCGGGCACGCTGGACCTCTGGATGACCGGGGAGTACCAGCGGGCGTTCCGGCATCTGTTCGACGGCACCGTCGAGTCCTACGACCCGTGGGACGCCGCGCACCGCACGGCCGGGCCGCAGTTCGAGGGCTCGACGATGTGCTCGGTGTTCCGCACTTTCCAGGGCTGGACCGCGCTGTCCGACATGGATCGCGACCAGGGCGTGCTGCACGCGGTGCCGATTCCGGAGGCGATGGGCTACCTGATGCTGCGGCCGTTGCTGGCCGACGTGCCCGAGGACGACATGTGCGGCGTCAAGGTGGGCAAGGTCTACGCGGTCAGCGAGCAGTGGCATTCCTTGCTGCTGCGGGCTTCCGTCGCCATTCCGGATGTGCGGGCCGGCGATTCCGTGTGGTGGCACTGCGATCTCATCCACAGCGTCGCCCCGGTGAAGAATCAGCAGGGCTGGGGCAACGTGATGTACATCCCGGCCGCGCCGTGGTGCGCGCGGAACGAGGCGTACGCCGGTTCGGTGCGGGAAGCGTTCGAGTCCGGGTCCAGCCCGTCGGACTTCCCGGCCGAGCATTACGAGCGTTCGTGGCCGGACCGGTTCGCCCCCGAACGGCTCAACGCGACCGGGCGACGCGGGCTCGGCATCGGATGAAAGTGGTCTAGTCCATTCGGGGCAGCGGTACGGGCGGGTCCGGTACTGCCAGGTAAAACTGTTGGTACGCACGGGAACTCTCTCCTGCTGTGGCCGGGCGGGGCGTGCCAATGTCGGGGACGGCGGTCGCAGCGGCCGCCGGAGTCGACGATCGGAGGCATCATGGACGTTCAGGACGAGCAGGTTCGCGAACTGCCCGAGTACACGCCGCCCGCGCTGGTCGAGGTCGGCGAGTTCAGTGACGACACCCTCGGCTTCGGCGGCCGCCTGTCGGACACGATGGGCTTCTTCGCCTCCTGAGGCGGGACGGGACTGCCGCCGATGAGCAGGCCGGGATTCTTGGTGCTGCCCGATCTTCCCGCCGCGGCGGGGATGCTGGGACGCGCCTGGGCGGGCGTCCAGGTGCACGCGCACGCGTCCGGGCGGCCGTGGCTTGTCGGCCGGTGGCGTCGCGCCGAGGTGGCGGTGGGGACAGCCGGGCCGGTGCGGCTGGCGGTGATCGGGGATTCCCCGGTCGCCGCCGTCCGGCTCGGCGAACTCGCGGCCAGGGTGTCGTCGCTGGCCGACGTCGACCGGGTCGCGGCCGCGCTGTCCGGCGCGTTCCATCTGGTGGCCACTGTGGACGGTGCGGTGCGGATCCAGGGCACCGCGACCGGATTGCGGCGGGTGTTCCACTGCCGGGCCGGCGGGGTGCCGGTCGCCGCGGACCGGGCCGATCTGCTTGCCGGGCTGGCCGAGTCCTCAGTGGACGAAGAAACGCTCGCCGCGCGGATGGCGTGCGGGCTGCAGCTTCCGCCGCCGTTGAACGAACGGCCGTTGTACGCCAAGGTTTCCGCGGTTCCGCCCGGTGACTGTCTGGTGTGGACGGACGGCCGGGCGCGGGAGAAGCCGTGGTGGCGGCCGCCGGCTGCTCGCGAGTCGCTGACCCGTGGTGCCGAAGGGGTGCGGGCAGCTCTTGCCGATTCGGTCCACTTAGGACGCGGGTCGGCCGATCTGTCCGGTGGCATGGATTCGACCTCGCTGTGCTTCCTCGCCGCGCGGGAGAATCCGGAGTTGCTGACCTTGCGCTGGGCCGAGGCGGAGGCAGGCAACGACGACGCGGAGTTCGCCGCCCGGTCCATCGCCGCGTTGGACCGGGCCGAACACGTGATCATCCCGCAGCACGAGCTTCCCGCCGTCTTCGCCGGTCCGGACCGGCCGATGGACGCCGACGAACCGTACGCGTTCACCCGGTCCGCGGCCCGGATCCGCTACAGTGCCGAAACCGTCGCCGCGCACGGGTCCGAAACGCATTTCGCCGGGCACGGCGGGGACGAGTTGTTCAGTCCGCTGCCCGGATATTTGCACCAGCTGCTGCGGCGTCGGCCGGTTACCGCGCTACGGCACGTCCGTGCGCACGCGGCGCTTCGGCGCTGGCCGTTGTTCGGGACGGCGGCGGGACTGCTCCGGCCGGGCACGGTCGCTGGCTGGTGGCGGGAGCAGGCCTCGCACCTGGCCGATCCGGTCGGCTCGGCACGCCGTCCGGTGCTGGGCTGGGGTGTCGAGCCGCTGCGGGCCCAGCCGTGGCTCACCGGCGACGCCTTGCACCTGGCCCGGAAAGCCTTGCACCGCACGGCAGACCAAGCCCGGCCCCTCGGCCGCGACCCGGGCGAACACCAAGCGATGCTCGTCCTGCGATCGGCTGCCGCCCAATACCGTTTGACCGCCGGACTTTTCGCCGACGCCGGGGTCCAGCTGCGCTTGCCGTTCTTCGACGACCGGGTGGTGGAAGCCGTCCTGCGCGTCCGGCGGCACGAGCACGCCGACCCGGCCCGCTACAAACCGCTGCTGGCCGAGGCGATGCGGGGAATCGTGCCGGACGTCGTGCTCGGCCGGGCCACGAAGGGCGAGTTCGGCGCGGACCTCCGCGACGGGCTGCGCCGCAATCAGGCGGCGATCCTGCGCCTGTTCGAGGATTCCGCACTGGCCGCGCGCGGACTGCTCGACCCGGACCGGCTGCGGGCCGCCGTGCTCGCGCCGCAGCGGGACTACCGCGTGGTCGCCGCACTGGAACCGCTCATCGGATGCGAGATGTGGCTTCGCGCCGCCGACCGCCCGGCCCCGAGGAGGCTCGATGCGCTTGCACCCTGACGTGACCACCGCCGACACCCCGGACGGCACCGTCCTGCTGCACCTGACGACCGGGCGGTACTGGCAGCTCAACGCCACCGGAAGCACGGTGCTGCGCGGGCTTCTGGACGGCGGGGAGCCGGAGGGGATCGCGGCGGAGCTGGCTTCGCTGCACGGGGTTGACGCGGCGGTGACGCGGGAGGACGTGGCCGCGGTGGTGGATCAGCTGGAGTCGGCTGGGTTGGTGATGGCATGACTGCGCCGATTGCACTGGCCCAGGTGCACTCCGCTGGGGTGGTGATGGCGGTGGTGGGGTTGGCTGCGGGGAGGGGCGGGGCTGTGGTGCTGGGGCAGCTGGAGTCCGCCGGGCTGGAAGCGGCGGTGGTGGGGTTGGCGGTGCGGAAGGATGCGGCTGCGGTGCTGCACCAGCTGCAGTCCGTTGGGTTGGCGGCGGCATGATCGCGCTGGCCCTGGTGCACCCTGCCGGGTCGGTGACGGCATGACCGCCCCGGTCGCGCTCGCCGCGCGTTCCCGCCTGCCGCTGCATCGCCGTCCGTTGCCGTTGCTCGCCGTCGCGCTGGCCCGTCCGCTTGCCCGGCTGCGGCCGGCCAGGCTGCGCCGCGTCCTGGAGTTCGCCCGCGGCGGCGCGCGGCTGGCCACGGTGCACGAAGCGCTGGCAGCCCGGACGGACGTCGTGTCGGTCAGCCTCCGCTGTGCCGGGCAAGGCTGTCTTCAACGTTCGATCGCCGCCGCGCTCCTGTGCCGGTTCCGTGGGTCCTGGCCGACGTGGTGCACGGGGGTGCGGACGAGCCCGTTCGCCGCGCACGCGTGGATCGAGGCCGACGGCCGCGCGGTGGGGGAGCCGTATCCGGACGGCCACTACTCGCCGCTGCTGTCGGTCCCGCCGCGGGTGATGTCCAGGAACGCCTGAGTCGCCGCGGTAATCGGTCCCGACCGGTACACCAGCCACTGCGGGAGTTTCTCCGGCGGCGAGAACCGGAGCACCTCGGCGCCGGCCCGGCGGGCCAGGTCCGCCCAGCCGTCCGGCATCAGGCTCGCGCCGATGCCGCGCAGCACCATCGGAAGCACCACGCTGCGGTCGCCCACCTCGGCCGCGATCGACAGGCCGGGCACGCTCGCCGCGAGCCGGTCGAAGAAGCCGCGGACCGCGGTCGCCGAGCTGGTGACCACGAACTGCATGCCGCTGAGTTCGGCCCGCTCGACCACGCCGTGTGAACCGATCACAGTGCCCGGCGGGGCGACCAGCAAAAATTCCTCATCCCGCAGGTGATGCGCGATCAGCCCCGGCCCGACCGGGCGTTCGGCGCTCCCGCACACCCCGGCCTCGCACCGGCCCTGCACCACCATCGCGACCACCTCGGCCGCCGACAGCGCCGCCGACGTGCTCACCAGAACGCCCGGATACCGCGTGCGCATCTCGGCGATGATGCTGATCACCGGCTCCAGCGCGGACGACGACGTGGCCGCGACGTCGATCCGCCCGGCCGGTCCGTCGCCCGCCATCCGCGCGGCGGCGCGCAGGGCGTCGAGGTCGCGCAGCACCAGGCGGGCGCGTCCGGCGAGCAGTTCCCCGGCGTTCGACAGCACCGCGTTGCGCCCGACACGATGAAACAACTCGACGCCCAAGTCCTGTTCAAGTTTCGCAATCGCTCGCGACAACGACGGCTGTGCCACCCGCAACGCCCGCGCCGCATGGGTGAACCCGCCGTGCTCGGCGATCGCGACGAAGTACTCCAGCTGGCGGCGTTCCATAGCGATACGCTATCGGACTGGTGCCTCAGATGTCTTTGACGTACCGCCAGCCCGCGCGCGACGATAAGGCCATGGTCCAGACGCGCCCGACGTTGCAGGGCACCTTCGGCATGGTGTCGTCCACCCACTGGCTCGCTTCGGCGGCCGCGATGGCGGTTCTCGAGGACGGCGGCAACGCCTACGACGCCGCGGTCGCGGGCGCGTTCGTGCTGCACGTCGTCGAGCCGCATCTCAACGGCCCCGGCGGCGAGGTGCCGATGATCCTCGCTCCGGCGGGCGGCGCGCCGAAGGTGCTGTGCGGGCAGGGGCCCGCGCCGGCCGGGGCGACGATCGACCACTACACGTCGCTCGGGCTGGACCTCGTCCCGGGCACCGGTCCGCTGGCCGCAGCAGTGCCCGGTGCGGTCGAAGCGTGGCTGTTGCTGTTGCACGATCACGGCACGAAGTCGTTGCGCGAGGTTCTCAAATACGCGATTCACTACGCGGCGGACGGCCATCCGGCGGTGGAGCGCGTCGGCTCGACGGTGGAGACCGTCCGGGAGCTGTTCGAGAACGAGTGGACCACTTCGGCTGAGGTGTATCTGCCCGGCGGGGTCGCGCCGAAGCCTGGTGCGTTGTTAAAAAATCCCACTCTCGCCGAGACGTGGCGTCGCCTGATCACAGAGGCGGAGGCGGCCGGGAGCGATCGGGAAGCACAGATCGAGGCGGCGCGGAAGGCGTGGCGGGAAGGGTTCGTCGCGGAAGCACTCGCCGCGTTCGCCGCGAAACCGGCCATGGACTCGTCCGGCGAACGGCACGCCGGCACCCTGACCGCCGACGACCTCGCCGCGTTCCGCCCGACCTACGAGGACCCGGCCACCCACACCTGGAACGGCTGGACCGTCGCGAAACCCGGGCTGTGGAGCCAAGGCCCGATCTTCCTGCAGCAGCTCGCGCTCCTGCCGGACGAACTGGACTACGCGACGCCGGACTACTACCACCAGCTCATCGAGGGCACGAAGCTCGCGATGGCCGACCGTGAAGCCTGGTACGGCGACAGTGCGGAATTGTCCATCGAGGCGCTGCTTTCCCGTGAATACAACGACATTCGCCGCCAGCTGATCGGCGAACGCGCGTCTTTCGATCTGCGGCCGGGCAGTCCGGAAGGCCGTACGCCGAAGCTGAGTCGGCACGCGCGGTACGTCGCGGACGGCGGGGTCACCGCGTCCGCGGTCGGGGCGGGGGAGCCGACCGTCGCGAAGGACGGCGTGACCCGGGGCGACACCTGCCACCTGGACGTGGTCGACCGCTGGGGCAACATGATCGCCGCGACGCCGAGCGGCGGCTGGCTGCAGTCGAATCCGGTGGTGCCGGAGCTGGGTTTCCCGCTGGGCACCCGGCTGCAGATGGCGTGGCTCGACCCGGGCCTGCCCAACTCGCTCGCGCCGGGCAAGCGGCCGCGCACCACGCTCACGCCCTCGCTCGCCTTGCGCGACGGCGTGCCGGTGATGGCGTTCGGCACGCCCGGCGGCGACCAGCAGGACCAGTGGAGTTTTCACTTCTTCCTCGCGGTGGCGTTGCGCGAAAAGGTCCGTGGCGGGCTCGATCTGCAGGGCGCGATCGACGCGCCGAACTGGCACACCGGCAGCTTCCCCGGCTCGTTCTACCCGCGCGGCATGGCGGCGGGCAGCGTGACGGTGGAATCGCGGATCGGCGCGGACGTCATCGCCGCGCTGGAAAGCCGGGGCCACGACGTGACGGTCGGCGAACCGTGGTCGGAGGGGCGGTTGTGCGCGGTGGCGAAGGATCCGGAGACCGGGGTGCTGTCGGCGGCGGCGAATCCGCGTGGTGCGCAGGGGTATGCCGCTGGGCGGTGAATCGTGTGGCGGGGGTGATCGCTGTGCGGGGAAGGCGGTTGTGCGCGGTGGCCAAGGATCCTGAGCCCGGGGTCTCCTCCAAGACTGCGAATCTACCTGGCGCGCAAAGGTATTCCGCTGGGCGGTGAGCTGCGTGACGGGGTGATCGCGGGGTGATCGCGGCGTGGTCGGAGGTGCGGTTGTGCGCGGTGGCCAAGGATCCCGAGCCTGAGGCCCTCTCCGCGTCGGCGAATCCGTGCGGGGAACCTTCACGGAGCTGTCACCGGGCGACGGAATCCGCGGAACCGGTGTAGCGGGCCCGAAGCTCGCGCTTGAGCAGTTTCCCTGTCGCGTTGCGGGGAAGCTCGGCGACCACCTCGACCCGGCGGGGGCATTTGAACGCGGCGATCCGTTCGCGGCAGTAGGCGATCACCGCGTCCCCGTCGAGCGAGTCGGCGGCCGGCACGACCACCGCGAGCACGGTTTCGCCCCATTGCGGGTCCGGCGCGCCGATCACCGCGACGTCGGCGATGTCCGGATGCCGGTGCAGCACCTGCTCGACCTCGATGGGGTAAACGTTCTCGCCGCCGGAAATGATCATGTCCTTCTTGCGGTCGACCAAAGTGACGAAGCCGTCGGCGTCGCAGCGGGCGAGGTCGCCGGAGTGGAACCACCCGCCGCGCATTGTTTCGGCGCTCGCTTCCGGCAGGCCCCAGTACCCGGCGAAGACGTTCGGGCCGCGCAGCACCAGTTCGCCGACCGTCCCGGTGGGGACGTCGTCGTCGCGTTCGTCCACGATCCGTGCTTCGACGTGCAGGAACGGCCGTCCGACGGACCCGGCGTGCGAGCGGACGAAGGCCGATTCCAGCACCAGCGCGGCGGGGGAGAGTTCGGTCATCCCGAAACCCTCCACAAAGGTCAGTCCCTTGCCCTCGTAGAACTCGATCACCGGCAGCGGGCACGGCGCGCCGCCGCACAGGAGGTAGCGAAGCCGGGACAGGTCGTAGGAATCGAAGTCCGGGACCTGCGTCATCGCCGCCCACATCGCGGGCACCATGAAGTGCACGGTGACCTTCTCCCGCTGGATCAGCGAAAGAGTCTCTTGTGGATCGAACTTGCCCGCTACTACCACCGTGCCGCCCGCATACAGCAGGGGAAGCGTGAACAGCGCCAGCCCGCCGATGTGGAAAAGCGGCGCGACGGTCAGCGTGATATCGGAGGGGAGCACGCCTTCCCCGGAGGTGAGCACGTTGATCGCGTTCGCCTCCAGATTGGCGTGGGTGAGCATGGCTCCCTTGGGACGGCCGGTGGTGCCGGAGGTGTACATCAGCACCGCGACCTCGTCCGCCCCGGTCGGTTCGAGTTCGACGCGGTCCTCTCCGAAGAGTTCGCTGTGGTTGACCAGTGTTCGGTCGCCGGCGGCTTCCCGGGCGAGCGCGGCGAAGGTGTCGTCGTGCACCACGACCACGGGACGGGCGTCGTCGAAAAGGTACTGGATTTCCGCCGCCGCGAGCCGGAAATTGACCGGCAGCGTGATCGCGCCGAGCCAGGCGACGGCGAAGAGCGTTTCGAGGTATCCGGTGGAATTCAGCGCCAGCAAGGCCACCCGGTCGCCCTTGCGCACGCCCAGTTCACGCAACGCCGCCGCCCGCCGCGCGACCCGCTGTTCGAGGTCGGCGTACGTGATCCGTTCGCCGGTCTCGGCGGCCACGAGCGCCACCGACTCGGGGGTGACCGCGCTGCGCCGGGCAATCCACTGCGCCAAGGTCGATGCCATGCCGAGACTCCTTCGTCCGCGGGGACCACGACGAAGGTAACCGTACGGACGGTCAGTGGTCAAACCTCGGCTACAGTGGCCCGATGGCACGCACCGGTCGCGCCGGGGACATCCTGGCGACGTTCACCCGCTATGTCGCCGACCGCGGCTACGACGCCACGAACTTCTCCGACATCGCCGGCGAGCTGGGCCTGTCGAAGGGCACTATCGTGCACCACTTCGGCACGAAGGACCGGCTGCTCGCCGCGCTGCACGAGTCGTACATGCGCCGCAGGCTCGCCGAGGCCGCGCTGATCCGCGACCGCCTCGCGACGCCGACGCGGCAGATGGCCGGGCTGCTGTACGCGTTCGTGCTGTACCAGGTGGTGGACCGCGAGGCGACCGTCGCGTTCCAGCGCGAGGTCGTCCGGCTCGCCGACCACGAGGCGATGGCCGAGGGACGCCGGATGCGCGCGGAGTACCTCGACCTGGTGCGCGGGGTGCTGTCCGCGGGGGTCGCGTCGGGGGAGTTCCGGGCGTGCGACGTGGAGGTGCAGAGCCTGCTGATCTTCGGGTCTGCGCAGTGGGCGTGGACGTGGTTCGACCCGGCGGGCCCGGTGTCGGCGGAGCAGGTGGGCGCGCAGCTGGTTGATTTAGTCCTGAGTGGACTGCTGACGCGCCGCACCCGGCTCAGCAGACTGACCGATGTGGACGGAAAGGTGGTCCGGGCGGTGCGTCAGTCCATTGCGGACGTTACCGGATCCTGAGCCGCCGCATCATCTTCAGCCCGGACAGCATTCCTTCCACGTACTTCTCGTACTTCTGCCCCGGCCGCGGGCTCATCACCGGCTTCTTCAGCACTGCCAGGTTCTGCACGTCGGTGTACTTCAACAGCCCCTGATCCCCGTGCCGGGCGCCGACTCCGGACGTCTTCACCCCGCCGGAAGGCGTTCCTTTGGCGGCATAAGCGGTCGCCAGGCTGTCGTTCACGTTGACGTTGCCCGTCTCCAGCCGAGCCGCCACCGCGGAAGCCGCGCGGAGGTCCTTGCCCCACACCGAAGCGTTCAGTCCGTACTCGGTGTCGTTCGCCAGTTCGACGGCCTCGTCCACCGTCCGGTACCGGTGCAAGGCCACCACCGGGCCGAACGTTTCGGTGACTCCGCACAGCATTTCCTTCGTGACGCCTTCCAGAATGGTCGGCTCGAAGAACGCCGGGCCGAGGTCCGGCCGGGGGCGGCCGCCGCACAATACGGTGGCTCCCTTGGCTACCGCGTCGTCCACATGGGACTTGACCCGGTTCATGTGGTCCACCGAAACCAGCGAACCCATTTCCGGGCCGAAATCGTACGCGGCCCGCACGTCGAGCGAGGAAGCCTTGGCCATGAAGGCTTCCTTGAACTCCTCGTAACGCGACTCCGGGAGGTAGATCCGCTCGATGTGCATGCAGATCTGCCCGGTGTTGCCGAACGCGCCGAATACCGCGCCTGGCACGGCGTCGGCGAAATCGGCGTCCGGCAGCACGATCATCGGGTTCTTGCCGCCGAGTTCTAGACAGCAGCCGATGAGGTTCCGGCCCGCTTGCTCGCCGATCACCCTGCCGGTGGCGGTGGAACCGGTGAACATCACGTAATTCGCCTGGTCGATGAGCGTCGGGCCGACGTCGGGGCCTTCGCCGCACACGACCTGGAACAGACCCTTCGGCAGCCCGGCTTCTTCGAGCAGCTGCACGCCGTAAAGCGGCGACAAAGCGGTTTTGTTGTCTGGCTTCAATACGACGGCGTTCCCGGCCATCAGTGCCGGGATCGCGTCGGAAATGCCGGTGGCGAAAGGGAAATTCCACGGCGCGATGATGCCGACCACGCCCTTGGGTACCCGGATTTCGGTCGACGACGACACCACCGGAACGGGTCCGCCGCGCCGGGTCGGGGCGAGCAGTTTGGGGGCCCGGCGGAGATAGTGGCTCATGATCATCGGCGGATCGCACGTTTCCTCGATCGCCATCCGCCGGTTCTTGCCGCTTTCGACCTGGATCAGGTCGGCGATCGTGCGCGCGCGGTCGATGAAGAGCGAATGCGCGCGCCGGAACACCGCGAGCCGTTGTTTGACCGGCGTCGTGGCCCATTTCGCCTGTGCCGCCCGCGCGGTGGCGAACGCCTGCTCGATGTCGTCGGGCGTCGACTGCGGCAGGTCCACCAGGACGTCGCCGGTGTAGACCTCGGCGAGCGGCCACACCGCGCCGCCCGAGCCCGGCACGCGCGCGACGAGCCCGCGGAGGAAGTCGTCGGTCGCCGAGGCCGGGCGGGTGGGCCGGACCGGGGTGAGGGTCATGGTCTTCCGCTCCTCGTCAGTTGCCGGAAAGAACCAGCTGCGCGCCCATTTCGCCGATCATGATGCAGGGTGCGTTGGTGTTGCCGCCGGTGATCGACGGCATGATCGAGGCGTCGCAGACCCGCAGTCCCTCGACGCCGCGGACCTTCAGGTCCGGCCCGACGACGGCCAGGTCGTCCACGCCCATCCGGCAGGTGCCGACGCCGTGGTACACCGAGGTCGCGCGGTTGAGGATGGCGTCGCGCAGTTCCTGGCCGCGCAGCTGCGTGCCGGGGTGGATCTCCTCGTTGATCGAGCCCTTGAACGCCTTGGAGGCGAAGATCTCGCGCACCATCTCGGAACCCTCGCCGAGCACTTCGAGGTCGGCCGGGTCGGAGAGGTACTGCGGGTCGATGAGCGGCGTCGCGGCCGGATCGGCCGAGGAGAGCCGGATCGTGCCGCGGCTTTTCGGGTAGATCAGCGTGGTGAGGACGGTCAGCGCCGGCCGCTTGTCGACCGGATGCCGGACCGGGGCGTCCTGGTTCGGCGACACGTACGCCCACGGCAGCAGGTGCAGCTGCAGGTCCGGCACCGTCGTGGCTTGCGACGTCTTGAGGAACGCGAGCGCCTCGAACACCGAGTTCGCCAGGAACGTCGAGCCCGGCTTGAGCAGCTCGCGGGCCATCCCGCGGGCGAAATACGGCGCGGTGCCCTTGTTCTTGCACGACGACGCCTGGAACGTCAGCGCGTGGAACATGTGGTCGTGCAGGTTGTCGCCGACCGGCAGATCGGCGAGCACGTCGATGCCGTGCTCCTTGAGATGCTCGGCGTGCCCGATCCCGGACAGCATCAGCAGTTGCGGCGACCCGACGAACCCGGCGGCGAGGATGACCTCCTTGCCCGCTCGGATCGTGCGGTGTTTCCCGTTCGCATCGGTCACCTCGACGCCGGTCGCGCGGCCGTTCTCGATTAACACTTTCCGTACGAACACGCGTGACTGAATCTCAAGCGTCCGCGGCGCGAGGTGGTGCAGGTAGCCGCGCGAGGCGCTGTAGCGCAGGCCGTCGGCGGCGTTCTGCTGCATCCGGCTGACGCCTTCCTGCGACTCGCCGTTGTAGTCGTCGATGATGTCGCAGCCGATCGCGTCGGCCGTCGCGTCGAGGAACTGCAGCGTGCCTTCCTGCGGGATCTTGTTGCGGGTGATCTTGATCGGCCCGCCCGCGCCGCGGAAGGCGTTCTCGCCGTCCTCGAAGTCCTCCATGCGCTTGTACGCGGCGTTGACGCCGTCGGCGTCCCAGCCGGTGTTGCCCTCGGCCGCCCAGGAGTCGAAATTCGCCCGGTTGCCGCGGACGTAGACCATCCCGTTGACCGAACTGGAGCCGCCGAGCACCTTGCCGCGCGGCACCGGCATGCGCCGATCGAGAACATGTTTCTGCGGTACCGAGTAGAAGCCCCAGTCGCTCATCTTCTTCAGCTGGGGGACCGCGTGCAGCGGGGCCACCAGCCCCGGCTTGCGCAGCAGCAGCTGCTCGTCGCTCTTGCCCGCTTCGAGCACGATCACGCTGGCCCCGGACTCCGCGAGCCGTCCGGCGACGGCAGCCCCCGAGCTGCCCGACCCGACGACCACGTAGTCGGCTTCGTTGCTCCGGGCCACCCTGGCTGCCATGTCCGCTCCTCGTCCCGCGCCCCGCCGAAACTATAACCTGTTCTAGTTCAGGCACGGTATAGCTTTCCCGCCGGACGCGCAACGCTTCGCGCGCGAACCTGATTGACTTGCCCCCATGGGGACCGAGGAAGCGAACCGCCGCATCGACGCCGCGCTCGCCGCCGGGGAGACGACGCTCGATCTGCGGGGCCTGCACCTGGCCGAGGTCCCGGCGCGGGTGGCGGAGCTCGGCGGTCTCGAGAAGCTGGTGCTGGAGGACAACTTCCTGCGGGAGCTGCCGGAATGGCTCGCGGACCTGCCGCTGCGGGCGGTGAACGCCCGGCGCAACCGGCTCGTCCGGCTGCCGGCGCGGATCGGGGAGATGACCGCGCTCCGGAGCCTGGAGGTCGACCGGAACCGGCTCGCCGAACTCCCTCGCACGCTGGCCGGGCTGGAACTGACGGAGCTGTGCGTCTCGGTGAACCGGCTGGCGGCGCCGCCGGAGTGGATCGGCGGGATGACCGGCCTGGAAGCCCTCGACCTCGGCTCCTGCGGGCTGACGGCGGTCCCGGAATGGGTGCGCGGCCTGCCGAAGCTGGTCCGGCTCGACCTGGACGGCAACCGGCTCGAAGCCCTCCCGGACTGGCTCGGCGAGATCTCCGGGCTGGCGAAGCTGTACCTGCACGGCAACCTGCTGACCGAGCTGCCGCACTGGCTGCGGGGCCTGCCGCTGGCCGAGCTGTACCTCGACGACAATCCGCTGGCTCAGGTGCCGTCCTGGCTGGGCGAACTGGCCGGGCTGACCGAACTCAGCCTCGCCCGCCTGCACCTGACCGAGGTCCCGGAATGGCTCGCCGGGCTGGATCGCCTGGCCGAAATCGACCTGGACGGCAACCGGCTGACCGCACTGCCGGACTGGATCGGCACCCGGGAAAACCTGCGGATGCTGGACGTCGCGCGGAACCGGCTGCGCACGCTGCCGCGGCTGCCGTCCGGGCTCCGCAGACTGGGTCTCGAGTCGAACCCGCTCCGGGAGCTTCCCGCGCAGCTGGCGGACCTGACCAGTCTGACGACGCTGACGCTCAGCGACTGCGGCCTGGCCGAGATCCCCGCGTGGGTCCGCGGCTGCACCGGGCTGATCCTGCTCTACGCCGACCGGAACGAGCTGACCGAGATCCCGGAATGGCTCGGCGAGCTGACTGAGCTGGAAGCCTTGTGGCTCAACGACAACCGGCTGGCCGAGCTGCCGGATTCGCTGCGGTGCCTGCGCGGTCTCTGCCGCTTGCACCTGGGCGGCAACGTGCTGCGCGGGCTTCCCGGGTGGCTCGGCGAGCTGACCGGCCTGACCACGCTCGGCATCGACGGATGCGGCCTGGCCGGGCTGCCGGAGTGGCTGAGCAGGCTGACCGGGCTCGACATCCTGTGGCTCAACGACAATCCGCTGCGCGAGCTGCCGGACTGGTTGGCCCGGCTGGAGAACCTGGTGCAGCTCCGGCTCGACCACACTCAGCTCGCCGAACTTCCGGACTGGCTGGGGGACCTGGCCCAGCTCACGACGCTGTACCTCGACTCGTTGCCGTTGGCCGAGCTGCCGTCGTGGCTGCGCCGGACCGAGCTGACTGAGCTGAGCATCGGCAATTGCGGGCTGGAAGCGCTGCCTGAGTGGTTCGGGGAGCTGACGTCGCTGCAAGTCCTCCAGATGTCGTCGAATCGGCTGGCGGAGCTGCCCGGTTCGTTCGGCAGCCTGACCGGGCTGGCCGAGCTGCAAATGGACCACAACCAGCTCACCGAGCTGCCTGCCCCGCTCGTCCGACTGCGCGTGCTTTCGTTGCGCGGCAACAGGATCGTGGAGGTGCCGGCCTGGGTTCGCCAGTGCACTGACCTCCGCGAGCTGTCGCTGGGGGACAACCGGCTCAGCGGGGTGCCTGAATGGCTGGGCGAGTTCACTGCGCTGACGGCGCTGGACCTGTCCCGCAGCGACCTCGACACAGTGCCGGACAGCCTGCGCGGCCTGCGTCACCTCGACGGGCTCGACGTGAGCGACAACCGGATCGCCGAACTCCCGGCCTGGTTCACCGAACTCGCGAGCTTGACCGACGTGCGCTTGGACAACAACCGGCTGGCGGTCCTTCCCGCCGAGCTGGCTGGGCTGAAACGTCTGGTGTCGCTTTCCGTGCGGAACAACCAGCTGGCCGACCTGCCGCACTGGCTGGGCTCGTGCCGGTCGCTGACCGATCTGTGGATCAGCACGAATCCGCTGAACCGCCTACCGGACGTGGTGGGCGAGCTGACCGGTCTCCAGAAGCTCGAATTCGACGACATCGGGACGGCTGAGCTGCCCGGGTGGCTGGCGGATCTCGTCGAGCTGCGCCATCTCTCGGCGGACGGGAACCCGCTGGACCTGACCTCCTTCGACTTCAGCGGGCTGACCGGGCTGCAGACGGTGTACCTGGCCCGGTGCACGCTCAGCGGGCTGCCGGAAACGCTCGGGCGGCTGACCGGGCTGAAATTCCTCATGCTCAGCGACAACGAGATCGCCGAGCTGCCGGGCTGGCTGACCGGGCTGACCGGCCTGGTCACTCTGTACGTGGACGGGAACCGGCTCACCGCGCTACCGGAGAACATCGGCGACCTGGCCAAACTCCGCCAGCTGCGGGCGGATCGCAACGAGATCGAGGACGTGCCGGAAAGCCTGGCCGGACTCGGCGGTCTCCAGACCCTCAGCCTGATGGTCAACGAACTGCTGGGCCTGCCGGACGACCTGGCCGGCCTCGTCTCGCTGGAAAATCTGTCCCTGGCCGAGAACCTCCTCTCCGAGCTGCCAGCCGACCTCGGCGACCTCGCTGGGCTCCGCAGCCTGGACGTCCGAGACAACCTGCTCGCCGCCCTCCCGGACAGCCTTCCGCGCCTGGAACGTCTCGACACCCTCCTCCTCTCCGGCAACGGACTCCGCAGCCTCCCCGCCGCCCTGGCCGAACTGCCCAACTTGACCACCCTCACCGTCTCCGGAAACCCCTTCATCAGCCCGCCCCCCGAAATCACCGCCAGCGGATCCGAATCCGTCCTCGAATTCCTCCGCGAACGGGAACGCGGCAGCACCGCGCAATGGGTTTCCAAACTCCTCGTCGTCGGCGAAGGCGGCGTCGGGAAAACCTCCCTCGTCCGCGCCCTCGCGGAGGAAGAACACGATCCGGACGAACCGTCCACGCACGGGATGCTCGTCCGCGACCTCCAGCTGGACCACCCCGGGCGGGACATCCGGATGCGGCTCAGCACCTGGGATTTCGGCGGCCAGCAGATCTACCACGCCACCCATCAGTTCTTCCTCACCAACCGTTCCCTGTTCGTCCTGCTGTGGAATTCGCGGCTCGGCTGGGAACAGGGGAAACTGCACTACTGGCTCGACATCATCACCGCCCGCGCGCCGGAGTCGCCGATCGTTCTCGTCGCCACGCACATTCACGGGCGGCCGGTCGACCTGCCGCTCGCGGAATTGCGGTCGAAATACCCGAGAATCGTCGCGAGCGTGCACGTGGACAACGCGACGCGGGACGGCGTCGGCGATCTTCGCGACCTTCTCGCGCGGCACGCGGCGGAGCTGCCGCTCATGGGTTCGGAGTGGCCGACCTCCTGGCTGACCGCCGCGGACGCGGTGCGGGCGGTGCCGGAGAACCACATCACGGTGAGCCGGATGTGGCGGATCATCGACGCCGCGGGCGTCACCGGCGCGGAGCCGAGCCGGTTCATCGCGCGGGCGCTGCACGAACTCGGCGACATCCTCTACTACCCGGACGATCCCGAACTGCAGGAAACGGTCGTGCTGCGGCCCTCGTGGGTCAACGACTACATCAGCCGCGTGCTCGACAGCGACGAGGTCGCCGCGAAGCACGGGCTGCTCACGCGGGAACACCTGACCGCGCTGTGGCACGACCTCGACAAGGGGATCCGCGACCATTTCCTCGGCATGATGGACAAGTACGACCTGTCCTACCGCGTCGAGTCGAGCGGCGGGGGAGACCTGAGCCTGGTCGTCGAGCGGCTGCAGTGGAATCCGCCGGAGTACGCGGAGCAATGGACGGCCGCGCGGGAGAATGCGCGACAGATCAAGGTCATCTACCAGCTCAACACCATGCCGCCGGGCATTCCGACCTGGTTCATCGCGCGGTCGCACCGGTTCAGCCGCGACGTGCACTGGCGCACCGGCGCGCTGCTCGGGCACCGCGACGGCAGGCACCTCGCGCTGGTCAACGCGGACCGGCAGCACAACACCGTCGAGCTGACCGTGCGCGGGCCCTCGCCCGCCGGGTTCTTCATGGTGCTCGACGAGGGGCTCAACCTGACCCTGGAACGGTTCCCCGGCCTGGACATCACGCGCTGCGTGCCGTGCCGGTGCGAGCCGGAGTGCCCGGAGCTGTTCGACTACGAGAACCTCCGCGCCCGGCTGGAGCGCACGCCGCCGAGGCACGAGATCGAATGCCACCGCTCCGGCGAGCAGGTGTCGGTGCCGGAACTGCTGTTCGGCCTCGCCCCGGCCGAACGCGACGCCACCCGCGCGTCGATGGAGCAGCTGACCAGGACCGTCGAGCAGTTCGGCGAGCGGCTGGAGGAGCAGAGCGACTACCACCAGCGGATGTTCCTGCGCCTGCAGCGGCTCGCGCAGCACCAGCAGGAAGCGCGCTGCCCCAGCGTGTTCGCGGTCGTCCCGGCCGGGCGGCGGCGGATCACCGGCTCGCCGTACGAGATCCACCTCTACTGCGAGGAACCCGGCGCCTGGCACCGGCTGGACGGCGACAAGGGCGTGTACTCGGTGTCGCAGCCGCGGGACTGGTTCGTCCGGCTCGGGCCGTACCTGGAGCACCTCATCCGGGCCTTGAAACACGCCGCGCCGCTGGCCGGGCCGGTGCTCGGGGTGGCCGCGGGCGTGCTGAACGACCAGCTGAAGTCCGACTGCGACCTGATGAAGGAGCTGGCCGCGCAGTTGCCGAAGGAACTGCACCGCGAGCGCCTGCTGCCCGGGACGGACCGGCCGGAGGAGGACGTCGCGGAGCCGCACGCGAAGACCGACGCGGACTTCCGCGCGCTGAAGGCGATGCTGGGCAAACTCGATCCGGACGAGGAGTGGGGCGGCCTGTCGCGCTACGACACGCCGGAGGGCCTCACCCTGTACCTGTGCCCCGAGCACCTGGCCTTCTACCGCGACCCGGCGTGAGCGGCCTTGCTCCGTTCGGTGCGACCCCGGGCACACCGGCTGCGCGAACCGGGCGATAGCGGACGTCCCGGGCCCTCGGGAGATTGACGGCCGGCCGGGCACCGCCGTACCGTGCTGCACGCGCGACGGCTTCCCGAAGCCGGTGGGATTCCGGCACGGTCGCGCCACTGTGTGCCCCATCCAGGACGGAGCGGGCGAGTCAGGTCGAGGAGCCGTCGTCAGGTCCACCCGCAAGGGACGCGTCATCCCGAAGGAGAGCCATGGCCACCATTCCGGCCGACCGGTCCACCCCGGTCGTCCTTCCCGTGTCGAAAGCCGCTTTGCTGCTCGGCGCGACGATCGTCGGCGCGCTGCTGCTGTACTACTTCATCGGCGTCGACCAGGGCGCGGTCTCGATCTTCGGCAGCGACACGCACGTGCACGAGTTCGTCCACGACGCGCGGCATTTCCTCGGCTTCCCCTGCCACTGACCCGCGCGCGGAACGGACAACCGAACAATGCAGAACAAGCTGATTCTGCGCGGCCTCCTCGCCGGAGCGCTGGGCGGATTGCTGGCGTTCGTCTTCGCCCGGATCTTCGCCGAACCGCCGACCCAGGCGGCCATCGACTACGAATCCGGCCGCGACGAGGCGCAGACGGCGCTCGACCACGCCGCCGGAATGCACACCGAGCACGAGGGCCACGAGATCTTCAGCCGCGCGGTGCAGGGCAACCTCGGCATCGGTCTCGGCATGGTGCTCTTCGGGGTCGCCATGGGCCTGCTGTTCGCGGTGACCTACACGGTCCTGCTGGGCCGCGTGGGCCGGATCCGCGCGCGGGTGCTGGCGGTGCTCGTGGCCGGGGGCGGCTTCCTGACCCTGTACCTCGTGCCGTTCCTGAAGTACCCGGCCAACCCGCCGGCGGTCGGGCACGAGGCGACCATCGGCGCACGCACCGGGCTGTACCTGACGATGGTCGTCGCGTCGGTGATCTTCCTGGTGGCGGCTGTGATCGTGGGCAAGCGGCTCGCGCCGCGGCTGGGCAACTGGAACGCGACGCTCGTCGCGGGCGCCGGGTTCGTCGTGCTGTCCGGCCTCCTGATGGCGCTGCTGCCGTCGCTCGGGTCGCTGGCCGTGAACGTCGCCGAGTACGGCCCGCAGGCCAGCGAAATCCCGCTGCCGCTCAAGGGCCCGGACGGCCAGATCGTGTACCCCGGGTTCCCCGCCGACACGCTCGTCGAGTTCCGGCTTTACTCGGTGGTGGCGATGGTCATCCTGTGGACGACCATCGCGCTCGTGTTCGGCCCGCTCGCCGAACGCGTGCTGGACCGCGGGCGCGCGGTTACCGTCGAGGCGTGAACCCGCTGACCGGACTGGGCCCGTTCTTCGCCGTCGACACGCATGCGGCGGACGAACCGGTGCGGCCGTGGCATCCGCTTTCCGAGGTCCTCGACGACGGTCCGGTGCTGCGCGAACGAATCGCGCAGAACCGGGCCGTGCTCGGCGGGGATTTCGTGGAAGTGCGGGTCGCGGCGTCGATCGCGCATCTCGGGCTGGCGGCCCGGATCATCTCGCCCGCGCTGGGGCTCGCCGTCGGCTCGGGAGCGGTGCCGGACTACTCGGCGGCCTGGTGGCAGCCGAAGCTCGGCGGCGCGTTTCCGTTGTCGCTGAAGGAAAATCCGGCGGTCGAGTCCGATGTGGTCACTGCGTTCGCCGAACGCGTGCTGCGCGGCCCGCTGGCGCGGCTGGACAAGGCGATGGCCCAGTTCTCGCTGGCGGAGAACGTCCGGCGGGGGAATGTGGCGTCGGCGCTGAACGGGGCGGTCACTGTGCTGTGGTCCGAACGTCCGGAGTGGACTCAGCGGGCGGCCGGAATCGTTGGCGCGCTGGAGGAATTGCCGGAACTCGCTGGTACTGCCACCCGGGTCGGCGGGCGGTTTCGCCGTCGCAGCTGCTGCTTGTTCTATCGCGCGACGCCGGACCGTGATGGTCCGAAGTGCGGCGACTGCGTGCTCGCCTGAGCAGAACGCCCCCGGCGTGCGGCCGGGGGCGCGCGCTGATCGACGGCGGCCGGCTTACCAGGGCGACCAGACGCCGTTGTACCACTGCTCGTTGGCGTCGTCGGTGTGGTGGTTGCCGTCGAAATCGACGTCGTAGTGGGTGATGTGGTCGTTCGGGTACCCGAGCGGGTTGGCGGAGGTGTCGCAGACGTAGTCCCGGTCGCAGATCGACTTGACCGGCACATTGCCGAAGAACCGGTCGACCCCGGCGAGCGGCGCGCCGACCGCGGGTCCGAACACGGCGGTCCCGCCGTCGGCGCCAGGCGGTCCTTGGCGTTTGGGATCGGCGACGAGAATGGCGTTGACGTTGCCGAACGACATCCAGTTGTTCGTGACCCACACGTGCACCACCGCGGCGCCCATGGAGTAGCCCATCATTTTGACATGCTGGCCGGGGCACGCCGCGCGTTGCTCACGGACCAGCCGGTTCAGTTCGTCGACTCCGGCCTGGGTGCTGGCCCCGTTGGGAATGTCGGTCGGGTATCCGACGTGCTGCGTGACGTTGTAGAAGCGGTCGGTGTCCCAATGGCTCCGCCAGCCGCCGACGGCGATCGAGTACGTGCCGTCGCACGGAGCGGTCGCGTGCGCGGCGGGCCCGGCCGCGACCGAAAGCCCGGCTGCCGCGAGAAGACTGGCTGAGAATGCCGCGATAGTCCTTTTCCGCATGTGCCCTCTCCTGGTTCTTGGCGTGGTTTCTAGGCGGAGTAGCCCTTGGGCGGGATCAGCGAGGCGAGCTGGTCGAAGGAGATCCAGTAGATCTGGTTGCCGCCGAAGTTCGCGGGGTCGGCGATGGCGACGGTGCGGTCCACGGGGTCGTAGCCGAAGACGGTGAAGTAGTGGTAGATCGTGTAGTCGGGGTAGCCGGGCGGGTGGTTGTTCGCCGGGGCGACGATGTTGGCCACCACGGGGTAGTTGCGGTCGATGTCGTAGACGATGTCGTTCCAGAGCCGGTCCCGTTGTTCCTGGGACGGCGGGTCGTTCGGCATCTCCTTGGTCTCGTACCACCCGCCGCCGAGGTTGTTGTTGAGCACGGCGGTGACCTGGCCGATCCAGCCGGTGCCGTCGGTGGTGGTGCCCAGTTGCGCGGCCAGGTCGCCCTGGCTGGGGGCGGCGATCCGGGCGGACAGCGCGATGCGGGTGGCGGCCGGGCCGCACCAGTAGCCGGTTTCCTGGACCTGGTAGTCGATGTTCAGCCAGCGTGGGCTGCCGTAGGGCTGGGCGGCCGGCGACGCCTGGATGTGCACCGCGGTGCCCGGCTTGATCTCCCCGCCGACGACCGAGGTGCCGGACTTCGTCCCGTGCGCGGCAGCGGACACCGGCAGCGGCTGTGAGGAGGGCGCGGCGTCGGCGACGCCGGGGTAGACCAGGGCGCTGACGGCCACGGCGGCGATCGCGGTGCACAGAGGTCTTTGGCGCATGAAGGCTCCCGAAGAGGTTGAGCGGCATCCGGCCGTTGCCGACGGCCCAAGGATGGCGGCGAGACCGCCGGGAGGCCAGGTCACGAACCGGTCGTTGGTGACCGATATCGGGCTGACCTGGCGTTCGGTGTGGAAATAACCCACCTCGGCCGTTCCCCGGTCGGCGCCCCTGCTCCCGTTGGCCGAGACGACGGTCGCCGCTGCGCGGCCGTCGTTCGTACGCTGGGGCCGGTGTTCTCCGAACGAGTGTTCTTCTCCTTCGTCGCGCTGGCCGACGCTTCGCGGAAGCGCGAGTACAACGAATGGCACCAGCTCGACCACCTGCCGGAGAACCTGCGCCTGCCCGGCGTCGCGCACGGAGACCGATGGGCCCGGACCGGCGACGGCACGGCGAGCCCGGAGCTGGCCGGCGTCGACTACGTGGCGATGTACTGGTTCCGCCCGCCGTACGAACAGAGCGTCGCCGAGTGGCGCAAGCTCGGCGAGGACTCGTTCCAATGGGGGCGCGGCCCGCTGATCCCGGGCGTGCGGCGGCCGTTGCTGGGCTTCTTCACTCCGGTGCTCGGCTATGTCGCGCCGAGGGTCCGGCTGTCCGCGGACGCGCTGCCGTTCCGGCCCAACCGCGGCCTGCACGTCACCGTCAGCGAACTGGCCGAACCGCACAGCGCCGAGGCGCACGCCCAGTACGCGTGGCAGGACCGGACCCGGATCCCCGACCTGCTGGCCTGTCCGGGCGTCGCCGGAGCCTGGACGTTCTCGTTCCTCGGCAGGCAGCAGCATTCGACGCTGAAGGTCGGCTCCGGTGAAGACCGGGCACCGGGTTCGCTGCGGGTCCGGCTGCTCTATCTCGACGAGGACCCCGTCGAGGCGAGCGCCGGGATCGCCGAGCGGGAGAAGGGCTGGGCGCCCGCGCCGCATCCGGAGGCGGAGCGGGTGCTGCTGTCCGGGCCGGTCCGCACGATCGTCCCGTGGCGGGACTGGTGATCCCCGTCGAGGAGCGGGCCGCGCTGCACGATCTGGTGCATCGCTACGCCGCCTGCGTCGACGAGCGGGATTTCGCCGGGGTCGCCCGGCTGTTCGCCGACGACGGGGTGCTCGTGCTGCCGGATCCGCCCCGCGAGTTCGACCCGGTGCTGGAGCATCGCGGCCCCGGAGGCGTCGCGGCGGCCCTGTCGGCGCTGGACGACGTACCGCTGACCGCGCACGGCATCACCGGCGCGGTCTTCGACCCTGGCGACGATCCGGCGTCCGCGCGCGGGCGGATCGGCTGCGTCGCCCACCACGTGAGCCCGCGCGGCGGACGCTTCGCCGACGCCGTGTGGCACCTGCGCTACCGCGACCGTTACGTGCGGGCCGAGGGCGTCTGGCGGTTCGCGCGCCGCGAGGTGCGCCTGGATCTGATCGAAACCCGGGAGGTCCGCGCGTCCCGTCTTGGCCGGTGACCTGCCCGGAGTCACCCGAACGGGCGGACCCGGCAGGGGCGGCCGGGCGACCGGTTTGCCCGGAAACTGCGTAAGGTCGAAACCATGTCAGGGGACGAGGCCTTGCTCACGCACGACAGCACGCGCGGGCTCACCGCGGCCGAGGTGGCCGAGCGGGTCGCCGCGGGGCGGACCAACGACGTTCCTTCGCGCACGAGCCGCAGCGCGTGGGAGATCGTCCGGTCCAACGTCTTCACCCGGATCAACGCGATCTTCGCGGTGCTCGCGGTCATCATCTTCTCCACCGGCTACCTGCTGGACGGCCTGTTCGCCGGGGTGATCGTGGCCAACAGCGTCGTCGGCATCGTGCAGGAGCTGCGCGCCAAGCGGACGCTGGACCGGCTCGCGATCGTCGGCCAGGTGCGCCCGCGCGTGCGCCGCGACGGGACCAGCAGCGAGCTGGCCCCGGAGGAGGTCGTGGCCGACGACGTGATCGAGGTCGGGGCGGGCGACCAGGTGGTGGTCGACGGCGAGGTGCTGGCCGCCGAAGCGCTCGAGGTCGACGAATCGCTGCTCACCGGCGAATCGGACCCGGTGGTGAAGCGCGCGGGCGACCCGATCATGTCCGGCAGCTTCGTGGTCGCCGGGAACGGCGCGTACCGGGCGACGAAGGTCGGCTCGGAGGCGTACGCGGCGAAACTGGCCGAGGAGGCGGGCCGGTTCACGCTGGTCGATTCGGAGCTGCGGAACGGGATCAACAAGATCCTGAAGGTCATCACGTACCTGCTCATCCCGGCCGGCGCGCTGTCGATCTACAACCAGCTTTCCGGGTCGCAGGCGCTGCCCGCCGCGCTGCGCGGGATGGTCGCGGCGCTCGTCCCGATGGTGCCGGAGGGCCTGATCCTGCTGACGTCGGTCGCGTTCGCGGTCGGCGTGATCCGGCTGGGCCGCCGGCAGTGCCTGGTCAACGAGCTGCCCGCGATCGAGGGGCTGGCCCGCGTGGACGTCGTCTGCGCGGACAAGACCGGCACGCTCACCGAGAACACGATGCGGCTGTCCGAGCTGCGGCGGCTGCGCGACCCGGGCGGTTCGGGCGGTTCGGGCGAGGAACCGGAGACGGTGCTGGCCGCGCTCGCCGCCGCCGACCCGCGCCCGAACGCCAGCCTGGTCGCGATCGCCGAGGGCTGCCCGGCCGCGCCGGACTGGCCGGCCACCGCCGTCGTCCCGTTCTCATCGGCGCGGAAGTGGAGCGGCGCGGCCTTCGGCGAACACGGCGACTGGGTCCTCGGCGCGCCCGACGTGCTGCTGCCCGCCGAGTCGGAGGAGCGCGCGGAAGCGGAACGGATCGGTGCGCAGGGCCTGCGGGTGCTGCTGCTCGGCCGGGCGGCGAACGCGGTCGACGCGCCGGACGGGCCAGGCGAGGTCAGGCCGGTCGCGCTGGCCGTGCTGGAGCAGAAGATCCGCGGCGACGCCCGCGAGACGCTGGACTACTTCGCCGCACAGGGCGTCGCGGTGAAGCTGATTTCAGGCGACAACGCGGTGTCGGTCGGCGGCGTGGCCCGCGCGCTGGCGCTGCCCGGCGGCGAGGCCCCGGTCGACGCGCGGACGCTGTCCGAGGATCCCGGCAAGCTGGCTGACCAGCTGGAAGACACCGCGGTGTTCGGCCGCGCGACGCCCGCGCAGAAACGGGCGATGGTCGCGGCGCTGCAGGCGCGCGGGCACACCGTGGCGATGACCGGCGATGGCGTCAACGACGTGCTTGCGTTGAAGGACGCCGACGTTGGTGTGGCGATGGGTGCGGGCAGCCCGGCTACCCGGTCGGTCGCGCAGATCGTGTTGCTGGACAATGCTTTCGCTACCCTGCCGCATGTCGTTGGCGAGGGTCGGCGGGTGATCGGCAATATCGAGCGTGTCGCTAATTTGTTCCTTACCAAGACTGTGTATTCGGTGCTGCTGGCGTTGATCGTGGGCGTGCCTGGGTTGATCGGGTTGGATGCGATGCCGTATCCGTTCCTGCCTCGGCATGTCACGATTGTTGGGTGGTTCACTATCGGGCTGCCTGCGTTTGTGTTGTCGCTAGCGCCTAATAATGATCGGGCTCGTAGCGGGTTTGTCGGGCGGGTGCTGCGGATGGCGGTTCCGGCTGGGGTGGTGATCGGGGCTGCGTCGTTTGTTTCTTATATCCTGGTTCATCCTGGTGGGGTGACTAGTGATGCGGTGCAGGTGCAGGCTAGTACTACGGCGTTGATTACGTTGATGGCGTTGGCGTTGTGGGTGCTTGCTGTGGTTGCGCGGCCTTATAACTGGTGGAAGGCGGCGTTGGTTGCGACTATGGCGGTTGTGTCGGCGTTGATGTTTTTGATGCCGTTTACTCGGGAGATTTTCCAGTTGGATCCCAGTAATGGCGGGTATACGGCTACTGCGGTGGTTTGTGCCGCGGTGGGGGTTGTGTTGATCGAGGTCGGGCGTTGGGTGGGGAATCGGGTCGGGCGGTAGGTCCTGGTTGCGTGGGGCACCCCGAAGCCTGATTGTGCTGACAGTTCGGGGGTGCTTGTCAAGGCGGGAAAGATGCCTTGACAAGCACCCCCGAACTGCAGGGAGGCTTCGTATCGGGGTGCGGGGGCGGGGCTGGGTGCCTCGCTGGTTTGAGTGCGTTGGCGGCGGTTCGCGGTGGGGCGGGGCTAGCGCCCCAATGTGGCATTGGGTGCATGTGACGCACCCAATGTGGCGTTGGTTGCGTGGGACGCACCCAATGCCACATTGGGGCGTTTCGGGCGGCGGGGGACCGGCTGGGGTCGCCGAGGGTCGTGAGGGGAACCCTGGGGGAATCAGAGTCCCTCAGGGTTCCCCTCACGGACTGCGGTCCGGGGGCCGGGTGCGGCAGGGGGGCGTGTGAGGGTCAGGTGTTGGTCGAGAGGTGTTGCTGCAAAGCGCTCAGTCCCTCGGTCCGCTTCCGGTCCTCGGCGTCTTGCTTGGTCATTTCGGCGTCGGTCAGTACTAGCGCGTCGGGGCCGGGGAAGACCGTTGAGTCGTGGTCTGCGCCTTGCCAGCGGACGGTGAACGGCGGGGCGCCGTCCGGTGAACCTACGGCTACGATGCGGCCCCGGTGTTCCGGCATGTCCACCCGGATTCCCTTCACGACCAGCCAGTCTCCGCGCTGTGCGTGCATGGTTCCTCCTCTCGCCAGGGGCTTCGCCCGGAGCGATACCTCGCCGCGCGTCGGGTGAAACGTCGAAGTAGTCCGATCAGGTGGCGGCAAGCGACTTTTCGTGTTCGGTTCGGCTTAACCGCGGCGTTCGCGCGGCGGCATCGGGCGGAAGGACCCTGCGAGCGGAGCCGATCCGAAGGAGCCTGCCATGGTCCGTCATACCGCCGTCGCCGCCTCGTTGGCGAGTGCCGCGCTGGTCCTCGCCGCCTGCGGCCAGAGTGCGGCGGGCGGCGCGCAGTCCGGCGACCCCGAGACGCTGGTGTTCGCCGCTATTCCCTCCGAGAACGCGCAGACGCTTCAGCAGGCTTATCAGCCGGTGATCAAGATGCTGGAGAAGGAAACCGGCAAGAAGGTGCAGTTCCAGAGTGCCACCGACTACGCCGCGGTGATCGAGGCGCAGCGCACCGGCAAGGTGCAGATCGCCCAGTACGGGCCGCTGTCCTACGTGCTCGCCCGCAACACCGGCGTCAAGGCGACGCCGGTCGCGGCGCAGGTCAAGAAGAAGGGCGAGCAGCCGGGGTACCGGTCCTACGGGATCGTGCCCGCTGGGTCGCCGGTCAAGGATCTTGCCGGGTTCAAAGGCAAGAAGGTCTGCTTCGTCGATCCGAATTCCACCTCCGGGTATCTGTATCCGAAGGCGGGACTGATCGACGCGGGGGTCGACCCGCAGTCCGGCGTGAGTCCGGTGATGGCGGGCGGGCATGACGCGTCCGCGTTGGCTGTCGCAAGTGGACAGTGCGACGCCGGGTTCGCGTATGACGCCATTGTGGACACTGCGCTCATCGACAAGGGCCAGCTCAAACCGGGTCAGCTGACTACGGTGTGGAAGTCCGACGTGATCGCTGGTTCGCCGGTCGCGATCTCCGACAGTGTCTCTGAGGATCTGAAAGCCAAGATCGCCACTGCGTTCCAGCAGAAGGCCAATGTGGACTACTTGAACGCCAACGGGTTCTGCGCGACCAAGTGCAAGGCGGCCGACGACGCGGGCGACTGGGGTTACGCGAAGGTGGACGATCAGCTGTACGACGGCGTCCGCAAGGTTTGCGCTACCACCAAGGACAAGCAGTGCACGGCCGCGTGAGCGAGGCGGTCCGGTTCGACCGGGTGAGCAAGAGCTTCGGCACGCTCGCGCTGGACGACGTATCGCTCACCGTCGAGAGCGGCGAGGTCGTGGTGCTGCTCGGCCGGTCCGGTTCCGGGAAGTCTACGTTGCTCCGGCACGTCGACGGGCTGCAGCGGCCGACGTCGGGCACCGTCACCGTGCTCGGCACGGACGTCGGCCGGGCCGGCGGCGGTGAGCTGCGGCGGTTGCGGCGGCGGATCGGGTTCGTGTTCCAGCAGTTCCACCTTATCGGCAGCCTGACCGTGCTGGAGAACGTCTGTTCCGGCGCGCTTGGCCGGCTGCGCGGGCCTCGGCTGGGCCTGCTCAGCTACCCGAAACGGCTCCGGCACGAGGCGCTCGACGAACTGGACCGCGTCGGCCTCGCCGACCGGGCGCTGCAGCGGGCGGACACGTTGTCCGGCGGTCAGCAGCAGCGGGTCGCGGTCGCGCGGGCGCTGCTGCAGCGGCCGGAGATCCTGCTCGCCGACGAACCGGTCGCGTCGCTGGATCCGGAGTCCTCGGCGCAGGTGATGCGGCTGATCCGGGAGATCAGCGCGGAACGCAGGCTGACCGTGCTGTGCAGCCTCCACCAGCTCGACCTGGCGCTGAGCTGGGGCGACCGGATCGTCGGCCTGCGCGCGGGACGCACCGTGCTCGACGCTCCGGCCGCCGGGCTCGACCGCGAGCGCGCGATGGAGCTGTACGCCGGGGTCGCGGCCGAGCCGGCGGCGGTCGGATGACCGCGGGCACCCTGGCCCGCCCGACCCGTTCCGGCACCGCCGCGGTGCTGGTGGTCCTCGGCCTGCTGGCCGCGGGCGTCTGGGCGCTGACCGATCTGCAGATCAACTTCGCGACGCTCGCCGACAGCGCGGGCAACGCGGTGGCTTTCGCGCGCCGGATGTTCCCGCTCGATTTCCCGCCGCTCGCCGAGCTGCTGGAGCTGGCCGGCCAGACGCTGGCGATCGTCATTTCCGCGACGCTGCTGTCGGTGCTCCTCAGCGTGCCGCTGGCGATCTTCGCGGCGGCCAACACCACGCCGGGTCCCGGTTCGCGGCTCGCCGCGCGGACGGTGATCGTGCTGGCCAGGGCGATTCCGGACGTCGTGCTGGCCATCGTGTTCTTCCGGATCTTCGGCCTCGGCGCGATGACCGGCGTGCTCGCGATGGGCCTGCACTCGGTCGGCATGGTCGCGAAGCTGTACGCGGACGCGGTCGAGCAGATCGACGAGGGCGTCCGGTCCGCGGTCCGGGCGGGCGGCGCGGCGCGCGGGCAGGAGCTGGTCACCGGCGTGTTGCCGCAGGTCATGCCCGCTTTCGTGGCGACCGCGCTGCACCGGCTGGACATCAACCTGCGGATCTCGGTGGTGCTCGGGTTCGTCGGCGTCGACGGTCTCGGCTACGCGATCGCGACGTCGTTTCAGCGGCTCGACTACCGGCGGGGGATGGCGCTCGCGCTGGTCGTGCTGATCCTGTGCGTGCTGGTCGAACTCGGGTCAGGCGCGATCCGCCGCCAGCTGTTGCGCGGCGGCGGACCCACGGTGCGGCTCCCGGCCCAGCGAGGGATCGCTCCACAATGGACCTTCGCGCGCGTGCGCCGCACTTGCTACGCCGCCGCGACCGTATTGGCGGTGGCGGTTTCGTTGTGGGGCGCGGAATTGTCGCCGGTGCAGTTCTTCCACGGTCTCGGCGACATCGGCCATTCGCTGGGCTTGTTCTGGCCGCCGGACACTGGCGGGATCTTCCCGACGCTGCTCGCCGACCTCGGCGAGACGGTCAAGATCGCTTTGGCCGCAACGGTTCTCGGCGCGCTGTTCGCGTTGCCGGTCGGCGCGCTCGCCGCGCGGAACGTAGCTCCGAGACCGTGGGTGGCGCGGGTGTTCCGGGTTTTCGTGGTGCTCGTGCGCGGGGTGCCGGAACTGGTGCTGGCGATCGTCTTCGTGGTGATCACCGGGCTCGGGCCGGTCGCGGGCACGCTCGCGCTGGTGGTCGGCGCGGTGGGGCTGCTGGGCAAGCTCGTCGCGGATTCGCTGGAGGAGGTGGACCCGGACGTCGAACAGGCGGTGCGGGCCACCGGCGCGACCCGATGGCAGGTGTTCACCTCCGCGACGCTCCCGCAGGCGGCCCCGGCGTTCGCCGCGCACGTGCTGTACCAGCTCGACGTGAACATCCGCTCGGCGACGCTGCTCGGCATCGTCGGGGCGGGCGGGATCGGATTCGACCTGCTCAGCGCGTCGCGGATCCTCGAGTTCGGCATGGTCACCACGATCCTGCTGCTCGTGTTCGCGACCGTGCTGCTGGTGGAGTTGCTCGCGGTATGGCTGCGCCGGGTCACAGTGTGAACGGCTCACAGCGAACGGCTGACAACTGTTCCGGGAATTCACTTTCGGGGGCGGGCGCGTTGGCCGCGGCGCAGTTGTCCGGACAAGCCGGGGGCGCATCGTCGGTGCCATGACCTCGACGAGGTACCTGGACATCGCGGAGAAGCTGGCTGTGGAGATCGCCGGGAGCGCGCCCGGCACGCGGGTCTCCAGCGAACCGGAGCTGGCCGCCCGGTTCGGGGTGGGGCGGGCGGCGGCCCGTTCGGCCCTGCAGGAACTGGAACGCCGGCTGCTGGTGCGGCGGGTGCGCGGCGCGGGAACGTTCGTGAACCGCCGCATCGACTACGTCATCTCGCACAGCAGGCCGCCGTCGTGGCACGCCACGGTGGAGGCGGCGGGCGCGACGCCGCGCTCGCAGATCAAGTCGGTGGACCGGCTGCCGCTGCCCGCCGGCCGCGCGGCGCATCTCGACCGTCCGGCCGGCGCGCTGATGCACCGGGTCGTGCGGACGTTTTACATCGACGACCTGCCCGCCAGCTGGATCGAGGAGTGGATCCCGGTCGAGGTGGCCCCCGACCTCGACCTGGCGCTGCACAGCGTCGAGTCGATCGACCTGGTGCTGCGGCAGATGGGCCGGGTCGCCCCGGTGCGGGCGTGGTGCCGGGCGAGCGTCGACCTGCCGCCGCCGGAGGTGCTGCGCGGACTGGGCATCGAGGCGAGCGTCCCGGTGTGGCTGGTGGACAGCGTCAGCCGGGACGCGCGCACCGGGCAGGTCCTGATGGCCAGCAGCGCGTGGACGCGCGCCGACGCGGTCCGCGTCGTGGTCGAACTTTCGGACACGGTCTACCCCGAGGAGAAAACGTGCGGATAGCGAGGGAAGAACGCTGCGGCCTGCTCGCCGCGGCGGAACCGGACGAGCTGCGGGAGCTGGCCGACGCCTGTCTCGCCGACGGCGCCGAGGTGACGGTAGTGCTGGCCCCCGAGGTCGGCACGATCTCCACCCAGGTGCGCGAACCTGTGGCGGCACAACGGTTCCTGCTCGGCGACGTGCTCGCCTGCCGGGCCGAGGTGGAGGTCGCCGGTCAGCGGGGCTGGGCGATGCGGCTCGGTGGCGACCGGGCTGCGACGCTCGCCGCGGCGGTGCTGGACGCCGAGGCCGAGGCGGGCCGTCCGCTGGCGTCCGAGGTGGACGGGCTCTGCGATCGGGTGGCGCGGCGGTTGGCGGAGCGGGACGAGCGGGAGTGGGCCGAGCTGGCTCCGACCGTCGTGGAATTCGAGGAGCTGACGTGATCACTCTGCCTGTTAATGAATCACAGCTGGCGTTTCGGACGGTGTTAAACGCGCTCGCGCACCCCGGCGCGACGTACCGGCTGCCGGACACCGCGGTGCCCCCGGCGGTCCTCCCGACGCTCGCGCTGGCCGATCTCGGCACCGCGGTGTGCGTGCTGGAGGACGGAACGGAGTGGGCGGAAACGGTGGTCTCCGCGACCTCCGCGCCGCTGTCCGATTTGAACAAAGCGCGGCTGGTGACCGCGTTGCGTGCGGTGACTGTCGAGGAGATCGCCGAACTGCACCGGGGCACTGCGCTCGCGCCGGAGGACGGCGCGCTGGTCACGCTCGCGGTGTCCGATTTGGACGGTGGCCCGGCGTGGCGGCTGACCGGACCGGGTGTCCCGGGCGAGACAACGTTGGCACCAACGGGTTTGCCTGCCGGGTTCGTCGCGGCGCGGGCGGAGCTGGTCGCGGGATTCCCGGCGGGAGTCGACTTCCTGCTGGCCTGCCCGGACGGCCGGATCGCCGGGCTGCCGCGCACGACGACGATCGAGGAGGAGCGCTAATGGGGTACTCGGGAGCGCGCGGCGGACTGGAAGCCATTCTCGCCGCGGAGGACCTGGTGCGCCGGGCCCGCGACCACGCACCGGTGCCGTGGGCGCCGGACGAGCAGATCGTCGCCCGGTTCCGGCTGGCCGTCGACCGCGTGATGGGCGAGGCCGGGCTGTTCGACGAGGACACCTCCGCCGCCGCGTTGCGCCAGGCCGAAGGCGACCCGCTGGAAGCCTCGCACCTGGTCCGCGCCTACCGGTCCACCTTGCCGAGGCTGGCCGTCGCCGACCCGGTGGACCCGGACGAGCTGCTGATCCTGCGCCGGATCGTGCCCGCGTTCCGCGAACCGGACGGTCCGCAGCTGCTCGGCCGCACCACCGACTACACCGGACGGCTGCTGGAGCGTCCGGCCGAACCGCCGGAGCCCGTCGAGCACGAGCCTGGCACGCCGAAACCGCGCACGGACGAGCAGAAGCGCCCGCGCCGGTTCCTCGACCTGCTGCGTGAGCTGGACCTGGTCGTCGAGCATCGCACCGGCGACGACCCGGAGCCGTTCGACCTGACCCGCAAACCGGCCCGGCCGCCCGCCCCGCGTTCGGCCGCGCTGGCGGCGATGGCGCGGGCGGAAACCGGCGCGCTCGTCGCGCTCTGGTACCGCTCGATCCTCGGCCCGGACGGCAACATCCACGAGGTGACGCTCGGCGAGGTCCGGCATGGCCGGCTGCCGCTGCGCGTCCGGCATCCGCACACCGGAAACCCGGTCGCGGTAGGCGAATTCCGGGTCACCGAGGCGGAAGCGATCGAAGACCTCGACGGAGCCGACGAGGACCGGACCTGCTTCGACGTCGGCTACGGCCTGTGCTTCGGGCACAACGAACGCAAGGCGATCGCGATGGCCAACCTCGACGTCGCGAACCGCCGGTTCGGCCGGCAGGGCCCGCTGGAGCAGCTGCTGCTGCTCACCACCGACGGCCTCGATTCCGGCGGCTTCCTCGAACACCTGAAGCTGCCCCACTACGTCACCTTCCGCTCGATGGTCGAGCGCAAACAGGCGATGCGCGCCGCGGCGGCCGCGGGGGAGGGCCCTGCGCCCCGCCCGACCGAGCCCGCCGGAAAGGAATGCTGATGAGCGTCACCACCGAGCTGCTGTCCGAAATGGACGCCGGGCCGGCCGGATTGCTCGACGAGGGCGGGAAACGCGAGGTCCGCCGCGCCGCGCTGACCGCGGTGTGCGTGCCCGGTTACCAGGTGCCGTTCGGCTCGCGGGAGATGCCGGTCGCGCGCGGCTGGGGTTCCGGCGGCCTGCAGGTGACTCTCGCTGTGATCGGTGCACAGGACACGGTGAAGGTCATTGACCAGGGTGACGACGCCGGGGTCAACGCCACCAACCTGCGCCGGATGATCGCCGCGACGACCGGCAGCGAGGAGACCGCGGACACGCGCGAGGCATCCATCGTGCAGTCGCGCCACCGTATTCCGGAAGAGGCGATGGCACCGGGGGATGTGCTGGTGTTGCAGGTGCCGGTGCCGGAACCGTTGCGCGGCGTGCAGAAATCGGTCGAGGAATGCGCGCGGATGCACGCCGAGGGCGATTACGCGGCGATGTGGGTCAGCCTGTACGAGGACATCGTGCGCAACGGCATGATCACCCGCACCACCGGCTATCCGGTGCTCGTGGACGGCCGCTACGTCCTGGCCACCACGCCGATCCCGCGCTGGGATGTGCCGCGGTTGCACCAGAGCGACCAGCTGAACCTGTTCGGCGCGGGCCGGGAGAAGCGGATCTACGCCATCCCGCCGCACACCGACGTCCGGCCGCTGACCTTCGACGACGTCCCCTTTGAGGTCGAGTACACGCCGGGCGCGGTGTGCAAACGCTGTGGCAGCGAAGACGTGTTCCTGGTGGAAGCCGGACCGAACGGCGGTTATGCCTGCAGCGACACCGAATGGTGTGCCCGGGTCCTCGCTGAGGACGTTGACGCGGAGGCGCATCGGGATCGCGCGCCGCTGCAACTGCTCCCGTCCTCGGCGCGGCTCACGTCTACTGTGGACTCGCCGCGGATTGAGCCGATCCGGGCGGTCGGCGGCCCGGAATGGGCGCTGCGAGCCGATGGGATTGGCAAGGTGCACGGCGTCGGCGGCGCGGACGCGGTGCCCGGCACCGGTCCGGAGCACGGCACCGCGGTGAGCCCCTCGACCGGCGCGATCGTGGCAGCCTGGGACGTGTCGTTCGATGTGGCGCCGGGGGAGGCACTCGGGGTGATCGGCGAGTCCGGGTCCGGAAAGTCCACTGTGCTCGCTTGTGTGATCGGCGACGAGCGGGCCACCGCGGGCAGCGTCCGGCTGGCCATTGTGGACAGTGGGAAGACCGACCTGCTTGGACTGTCCGATCAGGAGCGGCGGAAGCTGCGCATCGGCACGATGGCCGTGGTGCACCAGAATCCGGCCGACGGACTGGACCTGCGGGTGAGCGCGGGCGGCAACATCGCCGAACGGCTCACCGCGGCGGGCTGGCGGGGCTACCACGCGATCCGCCGCCGGGCCGCGGAACTGCTCGACCGCGTCGAGGTCCCGCTGTCCCGGATGGACGATCCGGTCGGCACGTTCTCCGGCGGAATGCGCCAGCGCGTCCAGATCGCCAAGGCACTGGCCACCGAACCGCCGGTGGTGCTGCTCGACGAACCGACCACCGGGCTCGACGCCTCGGTCGCCGCCGGGGTGCTCGACCTGCTGCGCGGCCTGCTCGCCGAACGGGACGTCGCGGCCGTCGTGGTCAGCCACGACTTCTCGGTGATCGACGCGCTCACCGACCGCACCCTGGTCATGCAGCTCGGCCGCGTGGTCGAGCACGGCCTGACCGACCAGCTGTTCCACGATCCGCACCATCCCTACACCCAGCGGCTCGTCGCCGCGGCCAGGAGGTGATCCCCGTGTTGCCCGTGCTTTCCGTTCGCGAGCTGCGCAAATCGTTTACCCTGCACACGATCGACGGCCGCACTGTCCATTCGCTGCACGGCGTCGATCTCGACGTGCACGCCGGCGAGCACGTCGCGCTCGCCGGGCCCAGCGGTGCCGGGAAGTCGTCGCTGCTGCGCTGCGTCAACCGGACTTACCTGCCGGATTCCGGTTCGGTCCGGCTGCGCACCGGTGCCGACGACGTCGAGCTGACCGACCTCGCCGACCGTGCGATGGCACGGCTGCGCGGCCGCGAATTCGGCTACGTGTCCCAGTTTCTCGCCGCCCCGCCGCGCAGCGGTCCGATGGCCGTGGTCTCCGCGACCGCTCGCCGCCGCGGCCTCGACCGTGAGGAAGCGCGCGACGCGGCTGCCGAAGCGTTGCAGCGCTTGAACTTGGACGAAGCGCTGTGGGACGTCGACTGCTCGGTGCTGTCCGGCGGCGAGCGGCAGCGGGTGAACCTGGCCGCGGGCACGGTCCGGCCGCCCCGGCTGCTGCTCCTCGACGAACCAGTGTCCGCATTGGACCCGGCGAACCGGGAGGCCGCCTTGGAACTGGTCGCGGGTTTGACCGCGCAGGGAGTCGCGGTGCTGGCCGTCTTCCACGACCTGGACGCGATGCACCGGCTCGCCTCGCGCGTCGTCCTGATGCGGGACGGGCGGATCGCCGCAGAGGGTGCCCCCGCCGAGATCCTGGCGGCGGCATGACGACCGGACTGGAAGAACGCTGGACGCTCGGCGCGCCGCCCGCCGACTACGTGCTCGGCCACGTCCGCGCCGTGCTGGCCGACCGGATCGTGGACGACGCGCTGGTAGCCGTGCGGGACGGCCGGATCGCCGAGGTCGCGCCGCATCCGCCCGGCGTGGTGTCCGATGTAGACGGTCAAGGCCTGCTGTGCGTGCCGGGCCTGGTGGACGTGCACAGCGACGGCTTGGAAAAGGAACGACTGCCGCGCCCCGGTGCCGAGCTGCCCGCGGAATTCGCGCTGTTGTCCTTTGAAGGAAAACTCCGTGCGGCGGGCGTGACCACCGTGTTCCACGGCGCTGGATTCGAGGAGAGCTTCGGCCGTGGCCTGGACCGTTCAGTGGCGCGCGCCCGCAGCCTGTGCGAGGTCATCGACGCCCGCCCGGACGGCCTGGTGGACCACCGGATCCTGTACCGGCTGGACGTCCGTTGCCCGGAGGGGTTGCGCGCCCTCCGGGAACGACTGTCCACAGTCGACGGAACGCCGGTGGTGTCGCATGAGGACCACACGCCCGGGCAGGGCCAGTACGCCGACCGTGCCTACTACGAGCGTTACCTGCGGGGGACGCGCGGAATGTCCGAAGTGGAGGCTGCCGACCACGTAGACCGGCTCGTCGCCGACCGCGACGGACGGCTGGACGTCCGTGAAGAAGCCATGACTTGGCTCGGCGAACAAGCTCGGGCGGGCCGGATCCGCTTGCTGGGCCACGATCCCAGCTCGGCGGAGGAGATCGACACCCTGGTGGAACGTGGCGGCGCGGTAGCCGAGTTCCCGACCACTGTGGACGCTGCCGAAGCCGCTCGCGACTGCGGACTGCCGGTAGTGATGGGCGCGCCGAACGTCCTGCGCGGCAGCTCGCACAACGGCAACGCCTCCGGCCGCGACCTGGTCTCGCGCGGCCTCGTTACGGCTCTGGCGTCGGACTACCTGCCGTCGGGCCTGCTGGCCGCCGCGTTCACCCTGGCCGAGGAAATCGGTCTGCCTTCAGCGCTCTCCCTGGTCACCGCCGGTGCCGCCGAGGTAGCCGGACTGGCCGACCGCGGACGGCTGGCTCCCGGCCTGCGCGCCGACCTCGCGTTGATCTCACCGGGCAGCCGCTGGCCGGTCGTCCACTCGGTACTCACCGGAGGCCGCGCATGAGCCACATTCCTTGGCCAGTCCCCGAACCGGTACTGCCGTCCGATGTGGACCCGGTACTGGCTCACGCGACCCGCGCCGCCGTTCGCGCTTTCGCGGAAGCCCGGCGGGTTCACGACCGCGCCGCGCTGGCGGAAAAGGTGCAGATCGGCGCCGACGGCACCCCGACGATGCGGCTCGACATCCTCGTCGACACCGCGGTCGCCGAAGCGGCCAACGCGCACAAGGTAAACCTCCTCAGCGAGGAAATCGGGTCGATCGACAACGGCTCCGCGGTGACCCTCGTCGTCGACCCGGTGGACGGCACCGCCAACGCCGCCGCCGGGGTGCCGCTGTCGGCGTTCGCCGGGGTGGTCGCGGTGGACGGCGTCCCGAAGGAAGCCCTCACCTGCTGGCTGGACACCGGCCGCTGCTGGCACGCCGTCGCCGGACGTCCCACGCCATACCGCACCAGTGGCCGCCGCGAGCTGGACGGTGCCGCCGTCAGTCTGTTACGTCCTCACGGCCCGGATGACAACGCGTGGTGGCGGATCACAAAACGTGCCGCGCGGGTGAGAATCCTTTCCAGCTCGTGCATCGAAGCCGCACTGGTCGCCGAAGGCTCGACCGACGCCTTCGCCGACGCCGGGTCCGACACCCACCGCATCATGGACCTGGCCGCCGCGATGGTCACCGTCCCCGCCGCGGGCGGTGCGGTCCTGGACGTGCACGGCAGGCCGCTGGAGATCGACCCGGACCTGACCCGCCGGTGGTCCGGAGTCGTCGCCGCGAGCCGGGAGCTGGCCGAGGAACTGGCGTCCACGATCAAGGAGGCGTTGTGAACGAAGCAGAACTCGCCTCGCTGGTCGACGGCCTGGCCGGCTTGCCGTACGGAGGGGAAGTGGTGGACCAGCGGACGCACGCCCTGCAGACGGGCTGGTTCGCCGCCGACGCCGGTGCTGACGATGAGTTGCTGCTGGCCGCCGTCCTGCACGATGTCGGCCGCGAGGAGTCGGTGCGCGCGCAGTATCCGGGGCTGCCGCATGAGCTGTCCGGTGCCGAGTTCGCCCGGGCGCACTTGAGCGAGGCGGCAGCGTGGATCATCGCGCAGCACGTGCCTGCGAAACGCTTCCTGGTCGCGACGGACGATGCTTACGCGGGCCGGCTGAGCCCGGCTTCGGTGGAATCGCTGGCACGTCAGGGCGGGGCGATGTCCACAGTGGAGGTTGAGGAGTTCCGGCGTCATCCGCGGTGGGAGGACGCGGTGCGGGTCCGGCGGTGGGACGACGCGGCCAAGGACCCGGACGGGCCGGTGCTCAGTACGGGGGATGTGGTGGCCGCGTATCGGCGGTGGTTGGCTGCGGGGTAGGGGGTCGTGAGTGGCAATGCCGGTTCTAACCGGGATTGCCACTCACGACCCGCCCGCTGACGGCACCCCAGCGCGCCGGGTGGCGGCCGGCGCGCGGGGGTGTGCCGGGCCGCGGCTGTTCCCCCCGACGTGTGGGACAGTCGCGGCGCCGGAGCTGCTGGGTGCGGCTTCGGGTGGGCTGATGGGCTGCTGCTTGGCGTGGGGTGCGGCGTTGCGGCTTTGCCGGGGTTGCTGCGCGTTGCGCGGGCTCCCGCGTTGCGTAGGTTGCGGTGTTGCGCTTCGCCGGGGTTGCCGGGTCGCGTGGCTCGCTGCGTTGTGCTTCGCCGGGTTGCTGCGTTGGGCGGGGCTGCCGCGTTGCGTGGGTTGCGGCTTGCCGCGCGTTGCGCGGGTCGCCGTGTGGGGCTTCGCCGGGTTGCTGAGTTGCGTGGGTGGCCGCGTTGCGCTTCGCCGGGCTTGCCGCGTCGCGCGGGTTGCGGCGGTGTGCTTTGCCCGAGTTGCCGCGTTGCGCGGGCTGCCGCGTTGCGCTTCTCCCGAGTCGCGGCGTCGCGTGGGCTGGTGCTGCGGCTTCGCGTGAGCCGCGGCGTCGTGAGCTGCGGTGCTCCCGTTTCGCGTGAGCTGCGCGTGGTGCTGCATCGTGTGAACCCCCGCGTTGCTGCTTGGCGTGAGCGGCGGTGCCGCGGCTTCGCTGGAGCTACCGCGCCGCAGCCGAGCGCGAAGCCGTGGCACCGCCGCCGCGCTACCCCGGCGAACCGGGGACGCCGCGCTACCCCTTCGCCCGCTTAGGAGCGACCTGCGCGACCGCACTCCCCGCAAGATAAAGCCCCACCCCGTAAATCGCATGCGTCCGCAGACTCCGCCACCGCGCCACCGCGGGCTTCGGAGTCTTCGCCGCCGCCACCCCCAGCCCGAACGCTGGCTGCATGATGAACCACGGCGCGGCAGTCGTCGCGAGACCGGTCAGCAGCGCCGGCAGCGGCGTCGGCTTGTTCGCCCAGCCGGGCCGCGTCGCGATGAGCAACCCGGCGAACGCGGTGCCGATCGAATAGTGCGCCGCCCAGCCGATTTCGCGTTCGTGCGGGACCGGTTCCGCCTTCGCGATGCTTTCGTGCCGGACGGTGCCCTCGGGCAGGTGCCCGAGCCACCGGCCGAGGAGGCGGTAGTCCAGCGGCTGCACGCCGGTCGTGCGGCGGACGATTTCGCCGCCCAGGTCCATCACGGCGGTGGCGCCGACGCCGATGGCGACGGTGCGCGCGAGGGTCGAGAACATGGTGCTCCTCAGATTCGGGGTAGGGGACCGGGAAACGAAGTCAGGACGGATCGCCGGCGAGCGGGTGGCCGTTCACCTTCCACTCGAGGATGCCGTCGGACAGCCGGAACGCGCGGAAGCCGTGCGCGGTCAGCAGCCGGACGGCCTCGTGGGAGAACGCGCAGTACACGCCGCGGCAGTAGGCCACCACGTCGAGGTCGGCGGGGAGTTCGCTGATCCGGTCGGCCAGTTCGGCCATCGGGATCGAGATCGCGCCGGGGATGTGCCCGGCGGCGTACTCCTCGGCGGGGCGCACGTCGACGACGATCGCCTGGCCCGCCTCGACGCGGCGCATCAGCTCGTCGCGGTCGACGGCTTCGGTGTCGTCCGAGCCGAGGTACCGGCGCGCGGCGGCGTCGACCGCGGGGGACTGCGCCGCGGCGACCGCGAGCAGCCTGCCATACAGCGAGGCGACGTCGGGGCTCGCGATGTGGTGGCGCACGGTCGTGCCGTCGCGCACCGCGGCGACGAGCCCGACCTGCTTGAGGACCTGCAGGTGGGCGGACGCGGTGGTGACGTTCAGCCCCGCGGCCTCGGCCAGTTCGACGACGCCGCGCGGGCGCTGGACGAGCAGGTCGACGAGTTCGAGCCGCTTGTCGTTGCCCAGTGCTTTGGCGACGCGCGCGAGTTCCCCGAACAGGGCTGATCGCGGAGGCGAGGGGTCGGTCAATCGATGCTCCGAAGGTGGTACGCGAGGCTGCGGCTATATTCCATAATTCCATGGAATACCGTAATGTGCCATCCGGCAAAGATCAAGGGGAAGGGAGACGCAGGGTGACCCTGCTCAACCGGCGTGCCGACGACGGCGGGCCCGAAGGACGGAGGGGACTCCGATGACCTCGGCGGACAACCGGAAGGGCGCGCTGCCCGCGGCCGTGTACCTGCTCGGGCTCAGCCTGTTCGCGATGGGCAGTTCCGAGTTCCTGATCTCCGGCGTGCTGCCGGGGATCGCCTCGGACCTGCACGTGTCGCTGCCCTCGGCGGGCGCGCTGATCTCCGCGTTCGCGGTCGGGGTGCTGGCGGGCGCGCCGCCGCTCGCGGTGCTCACGCTGCACTGGCCTCGGCGCGCGACGCTGCTGGCCAGCCAGGCGCTGTTCGTCGCCGCGATCGCGCTCGGCATGCTCACCTCGAGCTACTGGATCCTGATGGTGGCGCGCGTCATCAGCGGGGTCGCCTACGCCGGGTTCTGGGCGGTGGCGATGACGACCGCGGTCAGCCTGGTGCCGCCGGACCGGACGGCCCGCGCGCTGTCGGTGGTGGTCAGCGGGCTGAGCCTGGCGATGGTCGTCGGCGGCCCGGCGGGCACGGTGATCAGCGGGCTGGCCGGCTGGCGCGCCGGGTTCTGGGCGGTCGCGATCGCCACGGCGGCGACCGGGGTCGCGGTGTGGCTGACGCTGCGCCAGCCCGGGCAGGACGGCGGCCCGGAGCCGGAGCTCAAATCCGAGCTGCGGGCGATGAAACAGCCGAGGCTGTGGGTCGCCTTCGGCACGACGATCGCGACCACCGCGGCGTACATGGTGACCTTCGGGTACCTGGGCGCGATGGTCACCGAGACGAGCGGGCTCTCGGAATCCTGGGTTCCCGCGGTGCTGTCGCTGTTCGGCATCGGCGCGTTCGTCGGCCTCACCATCGGCGGCCGGGTCGCGGACCGGTTCCCGTTCCGCGTGCTGGCGGTCGGCATCGCCGGGATGATCGTGTTCTCGGTCGCGCTGGCGGCGCTCGCCGCGCAGCCCGCCGCCGCGATCCCGCTGGTGTTCCTGCTCGGCGTCGCCGCGTTCCTGGTCAACCCGGCGGTGATCGGCCGGGTGTACACGATCGCGGCGGGCGCGCCGACCCTGGCCGGCGCGACGAACGTGTCCGCGTTCCAGCTCGGCATCACGCTGGCCCCGCTGGCGGGCGGGCTGGCCATCGGCGCGGGGTTCGGTCTCGCCTCGGTCTGCTGGGTCGGCGCGGCGATCGCGGTCGTGTCCGGAATCGCGGCGTTCGCGGACAGCAGGCTGCACCGGCGGCCCGCCGTGCCGCAAGGCGCGGTTTCGGCCGTGGCGGAACAGCAGTAACAGCCGGAACGGCAGGAACCGTTTTTCGCGGCGCGGGCGGAATGGGGTTTTATGCCGAGCAGGGGCGCCGCGCCGCCGGAGGTCCCGCACGGGTCTTTCGGCGGCGCGGGCGCCACCGTTTGGTGGCTTACGCATTGGCGGCAGGCAATTACTGTGTGATTCGAGCTACTACATGTCTGGGGGGACAATGGTTCAGGTGTTGCGGTGCCGGGATTCCGCAGCCGCCGTCCGGCCCGAGGACTGGGCGGACGAACGGCTCGCCTGGCAGGCAGTGGACGAATGGATCGAAGGAGAACAGGCGGTCCCGGTGCCGATCGCCGCGCTGCGGCCGTCGGATTCGCCCCGGCTGGCCGGCGAGGACTGCGCGCACGCCCGGCTGCTGGCCACGGCTCCCGCCGAATTGCCGCCGGTGCTGGTGCACCGGCCCAGCATGCGGGTGATCGACGGAATGCACCGGCTGCAGGCGGCGCAGCTGCGCGGCGCGGAAACCGTGCTGGTCCGGTTCTTCGACGGCTCGGCGGCGAACGCTTTCGTGCTCGGCGTCCGGCTGAACGTCGCGCACGGCCTCCCACTGTCCATTTCGGACCGCCGGGCGGCGGCGATGCGGATCGTGGCCTCGCACCCCCGGTGGTCGGACCGGGCGATCGCGGCGGCGACCGGAATGTCGGCGAAGACCGTCGCGGCGGTGCGGCGCTGCGCAAGCGAGGACAATCCGCAGTTGCGCGTCCGGCTGGGCCGCGACGGGAGGGTGCGCCCGCTCAGCACCGCGCCCGGCAGGCTGCGGGCGAGCAAGCTGCTCCAGGAAAAACCGGAGGCTTCGCTGCGCCAGATCGCGATGGAAGCGGGGATTTCCCCGGGCACGGTCCGCGACGTGCGCGACCGCATCGCCCGCGGCGAGGACCCGGTCCCGCCCGCGCAGCGGACCGGCCCGCGCGCGCAGCTGACGAGCCGCCCGGAGCCGGTCCGCTGCGAGACCGGCGAGCTGATGGCGTTGCTGCGCAAGGATCCTTCGCTGCGGCTCACCGAAAACGGCAGGCGGCTGATCTCGCTGCTGAGCGTGTCCGCGATCAACGGGCGGGAGCAGCAGGAACTGCTGGGGACGGTCCCGCCGCACTGCCGCCGGACGGTGGCGGAGCTGGCGGCGGCGTGCGCGCAGGCATGGCAGGAACTGGCGGAAAAACTGGTGGAGCACGCCTGATCCGGCTGTCCGTGAGGGGAACCCTGAGGGACTCTGATTCCTTCCGGGTTCCCCTCGCAGACCGAGTCAGCGTGCGGAAAGAACGTCGGCGACGATCTTGACCGCTTCCGCGGGCGGCGGCATCGTCGGATGCCGGGAGATCCGGCCGAGGCCCACGTCGTACGTGTCGTGCCACACCGGTTCCGGCAGGTGCCCGCCGTCGGCGCGGATCGTCGCGACATTGCGGCGCACGGAGGGTTTCTCCCACATCGCCGCGCCCATCGACGGGAAATAGACCACCGGGTACGGCACCGAAAGCACGACGGTCGCCAGGCGGTTGGGGGCGGCTCCGGTCGCGGCCGCGGCGAGGAAGTTCGCCGTCGCCGGCAGCACGACCACCGCGTCGTGGTCGGCGGCCAGCCGGGACGGTTTGTCGGCGGGCCAGTCGGCGGGGGATTCTCCGTGCACGACGCGATCGGCGTGCAGGCGCACGGTCGCGGCCGGAATGAATTGTTCCGCGGTGTGTGTGAGGAGCACCGTCAGCGGTCCGCCGAAATGGCTCCGGAATTCGCTCAGATAGGCCGGGAGGGCGGTCACGGCGATGGAACCGGTGGCGCCGATCAGCAGTCGGGGCGGCCGGGCATCGGCGGAATCCTGGGTCATGGGCGCGATCGTGCCCGGATTCCGGGGGTGTCGCAATACTCTATTGCACGGCGTGTGCAACCTCCCGTTCTTGACAGTCTCCACTTGTGGGTGATGTCATCTGCCCTCGTCGCATTTCCTCGGCCGGACCGCATTGTTCCGGTTTTCCGGTGTGTTTCCTATTCCATCGTGATGTCTTGGGGGCAGGATGGCCGACTCGAATGTAGAACTGATGGATTTTCTCTTCCGCGGGGCCGGCGCGCGGCCGGGCGAACCGTTCCCGCTCACCGACATCCAGCAGGCCTATCTGGCCGGGCGGCATCCGGGGCTCGAACTCGGCGGCGGCGCCGCGCACTCCTGCTTCGAATTCGACTGCACCGGCCTGGACCTGCCGCGGCTGTCGCGCGCGCTGGACAAGGTGATCGGGCGGCACGACGCGCTCCGCACGGTGGTCGACGGCGAGGACCGCCAGCGGGTGCTGGACCGGGTGCCCGCTTACGAAATCGCCGTGCGGGACCTCAGTGAGCGGCTGGCCGAGGCGCAGGCCGCGGAGCTGGCTGCCGTCCGCGCCGAACTCGGCACGCAGATCCGGGACGCGGGCACCTGGCCGCTGTTCGACATTCGCGCGACAGTGCTGCCCGGCGGCCGGACGCGGCTGCACCTGAGCCTCGACCACCTTTTCGTCGACCTGCGCGGTTTCTTCGCGATGTTCGCCGATTGGCAGCGGCACTACGAGAACGAGGACCTCGCCGCCGATCCGCCGGAACTTCCGTTCCGCGCTTACGTTCTCGACCGGCAGCGCGCGGCGGAGAGCGAGGAGGGCGAGCGGGCCCGGGAGTACTGGCTTTCCCGGCTGGACGAGCTGCCGCCGGGCCCGGAACTCCCGCTCGCCGTAGCGCCGGAGCAGGTGGGCACGCCGGAGTTCATCCGGCTCGGCACTTCGCTGGACAGCCCGCGCTGGAGTGCGCTGGCGGCCGCCGCGGCGAGCAGGGGGCTCAGCCCGGACGCGGTGTTGCTCGCCGCTTACCGCGAGGTGGTGCGGGCGTGGTCGAACCGGCCGGACTTCACTGTCACGCTGACCTTGCTCGACCGGTGCGGGCGGAAAGACAGCGAGGTCGGGAACTTCGTGTCGCCCAGCCTGTTCGCGGTGTCCGATGTGGACTGTGGGACGTTCGCCGAACGGGCGGCCGCCGTGCAGCAGCGGCTCGCCGAGGACCGGCGGCACACCGCGTTCAGCGGGATCCGGGTGCTGCGGGAGCTGGTGCGGCGGCGGCACGACAGCCGCGCGGTCGCGGTGCCGGTGGTGTTTTCCAGTCTGGTGGAAGAGAATTCCGGCGCGGACGTGTTGCACGCGTTCGGCGAACCGGTGCACGGCGCGAGCCAGACGCCGCAGATCTGGCTGGAGAACCAGGTGCTGCTGCGCGACGGCGGGCTGGCGATCAACTGGAACGCGGTGGCCGGGCTGTTCCCGGACGGCATGCTCGACGCGATGCTCGGCGCGTACCGGTCCGTGCTGGCCCGCTTGGCCGACGACCCCGGAAGCTGGGACCGGTCCGGCCGGATCGTGCAGCTTCCGCCGGAAGCCGCGGCCGAGCAAGCGGCCGCCAACCAGACGGCCGCCGAGCTGCCGCCGGCCGCGCTGCACGAACTCGTCGCCAGGACCGCCCGTCGCACGCCGGACGCCGTCGCCGTGATCGCCGACGGCGCCGAGACCACCTACCGCGAGCTGACCGCGCACGCGCACCGCCTCGCCCGGCGGCTGCGGGACGCCGGCGAGGGCAAGCCAAACACGGTCGTCGCGGTGTCGATGCGGCCGGGCGCGGGCCTGATCGCTGCGTTGCTGGGAATCCTGCACGCCGGGGCCGCCTACGTCTCGATCGACCCGGACCTGCCCGAACAGCGCCGCCACAAGCTGCTGAGCCGGTGCGCGGCGACGGCGGTGATCACCGATCCGGAGCTGCGGGACGGGCTGGCCTGGCCGTCCGGGCTCACCGTGGTGACCGCGGCCGACGCGGAGGTGCTCGCCCAGGACGACGGCCCGCTGGACCGCAGGCAGGGATGCGACGACCTGGCGTACGTGATTTTCACTTCGGGCTCGACCGGCGAGCCCAAGGGTGTGATGATTTCACACCGCTCGGCGGCGAACACGGTGCAGGACATCAACCAGCGGTTCGGCGTCACGGCCGCGGACCGGGTGCTCGCGATGGCCCCGACCGGCTTCGACCTGTCGGTCTACGACGTCTTCGGGGTGCTCGGGGCCGGCGGCGCGATGGTCGTGCCGGAACCGGGGAAGGCGGGCGACGCCGGGCATTGGACCGAGCTGATCGACCGGCACCGCGTGACGATCTGGAACAGCGTGCCCGCCCCGATGCGGCTCTGGACGGATTCGCTCGACGACGCCCCGTCCGGAGCGGGAGCCAGCCTCCGGCTCGCGCTGCTGTCCGGCGACTGGATCCCGGTGACGCTGCCGGGACGGATCCGGGACCGGCTGCCCGGCATGGAGGTGGTCAGCCTCGGCGGCGCGACCGAGGCGTCGATCTGGTCGGTGTTCCACCGCATCCGCGAGGTGGCGCTCGACCGGCCGAGCATCCCGTATGGCAAGCCGCTGGCGAACCAGACGCTGCACATCCACGACGAGCACTTCGACCCGTGCCCGACCTGGGTGACCGGCGAGATCCACATCGGCGGGGTCGGCGTCGCGATCGGGTACTGGGGCGATCCGGAGCGCACCGCGGAACGGTTCGTCACGCATCCGCGCACCGGCGAGCGCCTGTACCGGACCGGGGACCTCGGCCGGTACCTGCCCGGCGGGGACATCGAAATCCTCGGCCGGACCGATTTCCAGGTGAAGATCAACGGCTACCGCGTCGAGCTGGGCGAGATCGAGGCCGCGCTCGCGGCGCAGCCCGGCATCCGGCAGGTGCTGGTGGACGCGCCGGTCTCCGCGGCAGGGCAGCGGCAGCTCGCCGCGTACCTGATCGTCGACGACCCCGGCGCGGCCGACCCGGCGAAGCTCCGGCCGGCGCTCGCGGAGACCCTGCCGGGATACATGGTGCCGCACCATTTCGTCGCCGTGGACGCGTTTCCGCTGACCGGCAACGGCAAGATCGACCGGGCCGCGCTGCCCCGGCCGTGGCACGGGACCGGCGAACCGCAGCGCGACGCGGCGCGCGGCGACGAGGTGGAAAGCGGTCTCGTGCGGATCTGGGCGGAGCAGCTCGGGCACACCGAAATCGGCGTCGAGGAAGGGTTTTTCGACGTCGGCGGCGATTCGCTGCACGCGATGGCCATCGTCCGGCGGTTGCGCGCCGAGTTCGGCATCGGCGACGCCGCCGAACAGGAGGTGATCGAGGGGCTGTTCACCAACGCCACCATCGCGGAGTTCGCCGACGTGATCCGGTCGCTCGTGGACGGGCGGCGATGACCGGCCCGGAGTACGACCTGATCGTGGCGGGGGCCGGTTCGGCGGGGTCGGTGATGGCCGCGCGGGCGGCGCAGGCGGGCCGCCGGGTCCTGCTGCTGGAGGCCGGGCCGGACCAGCCGCGCGACCCGAACCCGCTGAGCGACGGCACCCGGCTGATCCTGCAGGGCTTCAACTGGGATTACACGGCCAACCTGCGGTCCGGCGACGGAAAGGGCGCGCGGCGGGCGTTGTGGGAGCGGTTCCCGTACCGGCTCGGCAAGGTCACCGGCGGTTCCTCGGCGGTGAACGGCGCGGTCGCGCTGCGCGCCCTGCCCCGGGATTTCGACGACTGGGTCAAGCTGGGCAACCCGGACTGGGCGTGGGACCGGGTGCTGCCGTGGTACCGGAAGATCGAGCGCGACGCCGATTTCCCGCGCGACGGACGGCACGGCGACCGCGGCCTGATCCCGGTCCGCCGTCCGCGCCGGGAAGACCTGCACCCGCTCGACGCCGCGTTCTGGGACGAATGCCGCGCGGCCGGGCTGCCCGAGCTGACGGATCTCAATGGCGGCATCGAAACCGGCGTCGGCGCGGTACCGGCCAACGCCGTCGACGGGATCCGGATGGACGCCGCCGCCACCTATCTGGCCGAGGCGCGCAAGTGTCCGAGTTTTGAGCTGCGGACCGGCATGCAGGTCTCCCGGGTGGTCCTGGACGGACGGCGCGCGGTCGGCGTCGAAGCGGGCGGCGAAGTCTTCCGGGCGCGGGAAATCGTGCTGTCGGCCGGTGCGATCGGTTCGCCGCTGCTGCTGGAACGCTCCGGCATCGGGTCTGCGGCCCGGTGTGCGGCGCTGGGCGTCGAACCGGTCGCTGACCTGCCCGGGGTCGGCGAGAACCTCGCGGATCATCCGTCGGTGATGATCTGGGCGAAGCCGGCCGACGGGTTGTGCCGTCCGGGACTGCCGTGGCGCCAGGTCGCCGCGCGGGTGTCGAGCGGGCTGTCCGACGACGGCGCGGATCTGCAGGTGTGGCTGCTGAACAACGTCCCGAGCCAGGCGATCCCCAGTTTCGCCGACCGGCTCGGCTGGCCGATGGTCATCGGGATCTCGGTGATGCTGCTGCGCCCGCGGTGCCGGGGCAGCGTGCACGCGACGGGCGCGGACTTGTCAGCCCTGCCGGAGATCCGGCTCGGCTTCGGCACCGACGCCGACGACGTGGAACGCCTGATGCGCGGGGTCCGGCTGGCGTGGCGGGTCCTGCGGTCCGAGGGCTTTCGCGGGCGGCTGGAGAAAATCCAGCTCTGGAGCGACCGGATGGTCGAGGCCGACCAGCTCTTGCGCGGCGCGGTGCGCAACGTGATGAGCCCGGGCTGGCACGCCGTCGGCTCCGCCCGGATGGGCCCGGCCGCGGACCCGCAGGCCGTCGTGGGCCAGGACTGCCGGGTGCACGGCGTCGAGCGGCTCCGGGTGGTGGACGCGTCGGTGTTCCCCGCGATGCCGAGCGCGCCGACCCATCTGACCACCGCGATGCTCGCCGAGAAGATCGCCGGCGAGGCAAGGGAGTGACTTCTGTGCGGCTGTACTGCATCCCCCACGCCGGCGCGACGTCGTCGGTGTACCGCTCCTGGCCGGATCAGGTGCCGCCGGGCGTCGAAGTCGTCGGCCTCGACCCGCCCGGCCGCGGCGCCCGGGCCCGGGAAAAACCGGCAGCCGACTACTCGACGCTGGTGGAAGCCCTTGCCGGGCACGTGATCGCCGACCTGGAACGAACGGGCTGCCCGGCGTACGCGACGTTCGGGCACAGCTTCGGCGCGATGCTCGCGTTGGCGGTCGCCGCCCGCGCGGCGGAGGCAACCGGCGCGGCCCCGGCCGGAGCGGTGCTGTCCGCGTCGCTGCCGCCCCGCTTGCTCCCCGTGCCGGACGAACTCGCCACCCTCAGCGACGAGGAGCTGCTGGCGAAAATGGCCGCAGACGGCGGAACCGCGCCGGAACTGCTGTCGTCCGGCGCGATGGCCGGGTACCTGCTCCGTCTGCTGCGACAAGATTTGACGATCCGGCCGGAGTTCCGCGCGCACGCCTTGCTGCGGGTCGACTTTCCGCTGGTGCTCGTGGCCGCCAAGGAAGACGCGTACGTCCCGCCGGAGCAGATGTGGGCGTGGGCCGAGCACAGCACCGCGTCCGTCCGGTGCGTCGAGATTCCCGGCGGGCATTTCGCGGTGCTGCAGCATCCGCGCGAAGCGCTCGCGCCGCTGTTCCGGGAAGTGGTGTGCTGACATGGACCTCAACGCCTATGAGCAGGACCACGAGGATTTCCGCGCGCTGTGCCGGACTTTCCTGGAACGCGAAGCCGTGCCGAACCATCCGCAGTGGGAGCAGGACGGCATCATCGGCCGCGAGTTGTGGCTCGCCGCCGGGAAAGCCGGGCTGCTGGGCCTGGACGCGGCCGAGGAGGACGGCGGGGCGGGACAGCCGGACTTCCGCTACTCCGGAGTGTTCATCGAGGAACTGGTCCGCGCCGGGGTGACCGCGCCCGGTTTCGTCGCGCACAACGACCTGATCTCCTCCTATTTCGCGGTCCGGGCCACGCCGGAGCAGCGCGCCCGGTGGCTGCCCGGCCTCTGTTCCGGGGAGCTGATCGCCGCGATCGCGCTCACCGAACCGGAAGCCGGGTCCGATCTGTCCGGGATCCGGACGACCGCGGTGCGCGACGGCGACTGTTACGTCCTCAATGGACAGAAGACGTTCATCACCAACGGCGAGAACGCGGACCTGGTCATCGTCGCGGCGAAGACCCCGTCCGCCCGCGGCGGCTCCGGCATGACCCTGCTGGTGGCCGAACGCGGCATGCCCGGGTTCTCGCGCGGACGGCGGCTCGACAAACTGGGCTGGCGGGCCAGCGACACCAGCGAACTGTTCTTCGACGACTGCCGGATTCCGGCGGCGAATCTGCTCGGCCGGGAGAACGGCGGAATGGGCTGCCTGATGCGCGGCCTGCCGAGGGAACGGCTCTGCATCGCGACCGTCGCGGTGGCGACCGCGGAGAAGATGCTCGCGTTCACGCTCGATTACGCCCGCGAACGCGCTGCTTTCGGCAAACCGATCGGAAGTTTCCAGCACAACAAATTCCTGCTGGCCACTTTGGACACCGAAGTCACGCTGGCGAGGGTGTTCCTCAACCACTGCACGGCGGAACTCAACGCCGGACGGCTCACCGTGGCCGACGCGGCGAAGCTCAAATGGTGGACGACCGAATTGCAGAACACGGTCGCCGACCGGTGCCTGCAACTGCACGGCGGATCCGGCTACCTGAAGGAATCGGCGATCGCCCGCGACTGGGCGAACAGCCGCGTTCAGACGATTTACGGCGGCACCACGGAAATCATGAAAGAGATCGTCGGCACCGCACTGGGCCTGTGACGGCCCGGCAACGAAGGGAGACCGCGATGGGGGACCACCAGCCGACCGTCTACGAATGGGCGGGCGGGGAAGAAGCCTGGCACCGGCTGACCGAAGTGTTCTACAAGAAGGTCGTCGAGGACGATCTGCTCAAGCCGTTGTTCGAGCACATGCAGCCGGACCATCCGAAGCACGTCGCGATGATGCTCGGCGAGGTGTTCGGCGGGCCGGCCGTCTACACCGAGGAGTTCGGCGGCTATCCGCGGCTGGTCCGGCGGCACCGCAACCGGGACATCCAGCCCGCCCAGCGGGCGCGGTGGGTCGAGCTGATGCTCGAGTCGGCCGACGAAACCGGCCTTCCGCAGGACGCGGAGTTCCGGGCGGCTTTCGTGTCCTACATCGAATTCGGGTCGCGGCGGGCGATGGCGAACTCGGCGCCGGGCGCGGTTCCCGGTGAGCGAGAAACGCTGAAGCTGTGGGGCTGGGGCGAGGCGCGGCCGGGAGGCGAGTGAGGTGGGCATCGGCGAACGGGCGGCCCGCCTGCTTCGCGAGGCCCCGGACGAGACGGTTGCGATCGAGCACGACGGGACGCAGTGGTCGTGGGGGCGGCTGCGCCGGTGCGCGGACGCGGTCGGCGACGCGGTGCGCGGCGCCGGGATCGAGCCGGGCACCCGGGTCGGGCTGGTCCTGGAGAACCGGCCCGAGCACGTCGCCGCGTTCGCCGCCTTGCTCGCCGGCGCATGGTGCGCGGTCGTGGTCGATCCGTTGCAGCCCGCCGGACGGCTGCGCGAAGACCTCGGCCGCGCCGAGGTTCCGGTGGTGATCGGCGCGGCCGAGCAGCTCGCCGCGGCCGGTGCGCCGGGGGTGATCGCGCTCGGCCGGGACGGTTCGGCCCGGCTGTGCGGCACTCCGGCCGAGGCGAAGGCCGAGGACCCCGGCGCCGCGTTCGAGATGTCGACCTCCGGCACCACCGGGACGCCCAAACGGATCCCGATCCGCCACGGACAGGTGGACTGGGCCCTTGCGTCGGCTTCGCGGCCGTCCGGGACGGACGCGCTGCTGCTGCCGTCCGCGTCGGTGATCGCCAGCCCGCTGGCGCACATCGGCGGGCTGTGGGGCCTGGTCCACGCGCTGCACACCGGACGGCGGATCGTGCTGATGACGAAGTTCGCGGTGGACCCGTGGGTCGAGGCGGTGGAACGGCATCGAGTCCGCGCCGCATTCCTGGTTCCTGCCGCGCTCCGCGACATCCTTGCTTCGGAGGTGCCGCCGGAACGGCTACGGTCGCTGAAGCTCGTCACGTCCGGGTCCACCGTGCTGCCCGCCGAACTGGCGGACCGGTTCTTCCGGCGGTACGGCGTCCGGGTGCTGATGACGTACGGGGCGACCGAGTTCGCCGGTGCGGTCGCCGGCTGGACTTACGCACTGCACGAACAGTGGTGGGACCGCAAAGCGGGCAGCGCCGGGCGGGCGTACCCGGGCGTGCAGCTGCGCGTGACCGACGATCTTGGCCGGGAAGTGCCCCCGGACTGCGCGGGCAGGCTGGAAGTGCGCACGGCGCAGTCCGCCCACGGCGCGCGGGACTGGGTGCGGACCAGCGATCTGGCGCGGATCGACGAGGACGGGTTCCTGTGGAGCATGGGCCGCGCGGACGACGTGATCACCCGCGGCGGTTTCACCGTCCGGCCGGACACCGTCGAGCGGGCGCTGGAGCGGCATCCGGCGGTGCGCGAGGCGGCGGTGACCGGGGTGCCCGACGAACGGCTCGGCGCGGTCCCGGTCGCCGCGGTCGAGCTGGAACGGGGACAGTCCCCGCCCGCCGCCGAGGAGCTGATCGCCTGGTGCCGCAAGGAATTGCTGCCCTACGAACTGCCCGAGCGCGTGGTGCTGGTCGACGCGCTGCCACGCACGCCGTCGGCGAAGGTCAGCCGCGTCGCGCTGGCCGAACTGGTGCGCGCCGCGCCGCCGGACGAGACCCCGATTCCCGACGACACAGAAGGTTCCCGCCATGAGCACGACTTCGCACCGCGTTCCGACCGCGCTGCCCGGCTTCACCGTGAGCACGGCCACCGCGGCCGACTGGCGGCAGGTGACTGACTGGGCGCACCGGGAGGGCTGGAACCCCGGGCTGCGCGACGCGGAATGCTTCCTCGCCACCGATCCGGGCGGGTTCTTCGTCGGGAGCCTCGGCGACCGTCCGGTGGCGGCGGTGTCGCTGGTCAACCACAACGACCGCTACGCCGTGTGGGGCCACTACCTGGTCGACCCGGAGTTCCGGAACCACGGATACGGCCGGGCGACCTGCCGGGTGGCCCGCAAGCACGCCGGCGACCGGATCCTCGCGTCCGACGCCATGCCGGACCAGGTCGAGAACTACACCCGGTCCGGACTGGTCCGCGCGCACGACACCGTGCACTACGTCGGAACGCCGAGGCGGGCCGGAACGGGCGGGACGGTGCCGTTCGAGCCCGGCTGGCTGGACCGGGTCGTCGACTACGACCGGCGCAGTTTCCCCGGCGGACGGCCGGAATTCCTGCGGCACTGGCTCACCGCGCCCGGGCACACGACGGTCCTGCGGATCGTCGACGGCGCGCTCGCCGGGTACGGCGTGCTCCGCCCGGCACGGGGACGGCACCGGATCGGCCCGCTGATCGCGGACTCCGCGGCGGACGCCGAAGCCGTGTTCGCCGCGCTTGTCGCCCCGCTCGACACCGGCGCCGAGGTGTCCCTGTTCGCCCCGGGCGGGCAAGGCGGGTTCGCCGCCGGCCTCGGGCTCGTGGAGGAATTCCGGGTCGTGCGCATGTACACCGCGGACCCGGGCACGGCCGCGGACCGCGTCTACGCCATCGGCAGTCTCGAACTCGGCTGAAGCCGGCCGGCGAAACGGAGGAGAACATGACCGGAATCGGCACCGATCAGGCCAAGGCGCGCGGCACCCTGCTGCGGCGGCTGTTCGGCTCGCGGATCACCGAGGTGGTCGCGCTGATGGCGAGGCTGGATCTCGCCGACGCGATCGGGGACGGCGTCGCCGACGTCGGCGATCTGGCCCGCGCGTACGACATCCCGGCACCGCAGTTGCAGCGGTTGCTGCGGGCGCTGGTCAGCCTGGGCATGTGCGTCGAGGCGGGGCCGGGCAAGGTGTCGCTCAGCGAGACCGGCGCGCTGCTGCGCAAGGACTGCCCGGGTTCGATGTACGAGTTCGCCCGGTTTCACACCGCCGCCGAGACCACCCGGCCGTGGCTGAGCCTCGAACACAGCCTGCGCACCGGAAAACCGGCTTTCGACGAGGAATTCGGCAGCCCGCTGTACGACCACCTCGGCGCGCATCCGGAGATGTCCGCCCGGTTCGGCGCGGCGATGGGGGACGAAAGCCGGGCCGCCGCCGAGGCGATCGCGGCCCAGCACGACTTCTCCGGCTACCGGATGGTGACCGACATCGGCGGCGGCGACGGCACGCTGATCACCGCGATCCTGCGCGGGAATCCGGGACTGCAGGGCACGATCTTCGACACCGAGGAGGGCGCGGCCCCCGCGGTCGCGCGGCTGCGGGCGGCGGGGCTGGCGGACCGCTGTTCGATCGTCACCGGGGACTTCTTCACCGCGGTGCCGACCGGGGCGGACCTGTTCCTGGTCAAGAGCACGATCCACAACTGGGACGACGAGCACGCCGTCCGCATCCTGCGCAGCTGCCGGACCGCCTTGGGGGACAACGGAAAGCTGCTGATCGTCGACGTGCTGCTGCCGGACCGCGTCCAGCCGGACCCGGCCGGGCTGAACCCGTACATCAAGGACCTGCAGATGCTCGTGCTCCTCGGCGGGCAGGAGCGGACCCGCGCGGACTTCGACCGGCTGTGCGCGCAAGCGGGCCTGCGGATCGCCGGGGCCGAGGCGCTGCCGCCGCACGTGGGGCAGAGCATGCTCGAAGTGGTGCGGGCATGACGGGGTCGGTCGGTGCGCTGGTCGAGCGGTGCGCGCAGCGCTACGGCCGGACCGTCGCGGTCGAGTGCGGCGGCCGGAAGATCACCCACCGCGAGCAGATCGGCCGGATCCGCCGGACCGGCCGGGCGCTGCTCGCGCTGGGGCTGCGGCAGGGGGACCGGGTCGCGGTGCTGATGGCCAACTCCCCGGAGCTGGTCGATGTGTGGTTCGGGCTGGCCTGGGCCGGGCTCGCGGTCGTGCCGCTCGACCCGGTCGGCGGCCCGCCGGACCACGCCTTCCGGATCCGGGATTCCGGTGCCCGCGCGGTCGTGCACGATCCGGTCCACGCCGATGCCGTGACCGCCGAGCACACCCTCGACACCGAACGGCTGTCGCGGCTGGCCGCCGCGCAACCGGACGGCCCCGGGATGCCCGCCGTCGCCAGCACTGACCTGTTCGGCATCTACTACACCGGCGACGAGACCGGCCGCCCTGTCGGCGCGATGCACACGCACGGCACTTACCTCGCCGCGCTGCTGGGGCATCTGGCCGACGGCGGGCTCGGCGAACGCGACCGGTTCGCCCACGTCGCCCCGATCACCCACGCCAGCGGGATGTTCGTCCTCCCGACCTGGCTGCGCGGCGGCACGAACGTGCTGCTCGACCGGTTCGATCTGGACCTCTTCGCCCGGACCGCCGAACCGATCACCGCGACGATGCTGGTGCCGACCACGCTGCACCGGCTGGTGGAGCACGGACGGCCGGCCGCGCTGTCCACAGTGGTCTGCGGGGTGGCGCCGGCGCGGTGTGCGCTGCTGCTGGCCGCGCGCGAGTTGTTCGGGCCGGTCGTCACGTGCCTCTACGGTCTCGCCGAAGCGCCGAACCAGATCGCGATGCTGGGGAAAACGGACCGGGCGTCGGCTTCGCTCGGCCGTCCGGTCACGATCGCCGAGACCCGGCTGGCCGAGGACGGCGAACTCCTGGTCCGCGGGCCGCACGTCTCGCCGGGGTACTGGCGGCGCCCCGACCTCGATTCCGGCGGCTGGCTGCACACCGGCGACCTGGTCGAGGAGGACGACCAGGGGTTCCTGCACCCGGTCGGCCGGAAGAAGGACCTGATCGTCTCCGGCGGCTATCCGGTGTTCGCGGCACCGGTGGAGGAGGCGCTGGCCGCGCATCCGGCCGTCCGGCAGGCGGCGGTGATCGGGATTCCGGACGACCTCTGGGGCGAACGGGTCGCCGCGGTCGTCGTGGCCGATCCCGGGAGCGGGGTGAGCGGCGCGGACCTGACCGCGTGGACGGCGGAACGGCTGGGCCGGGTGCGGGCGCCCAAAACGGTCGAGTTCGTCGCGTCGATTCCCCGGCTCGCCTCGGGACAGCCGGACAAGGCCGCGCTGCGGGGGAACGCCCGATGCGGGAGCTGACGATCAGCAGTCAGCTGGCCCGGCACGCCCGGATGCACGGTGAGCGGATCGCGCTCGTGCAAGGCGAGCGGCGGCTGACTTATGGCGAGCTGGACGAACGGGTCGGCAGGCTGGCCGCGACGCTGCGCGCACGCGGGGTCCGGCACGGGAGCCGGGTGGCGGTGCTGAGCCCGAATCTGCCGGAAGTCCTCGAAGCGTACCTGGCCGTCGCGCGGCTCGGTGCGCTTTCGGTGCCGCTCAATTTCCGGCTGACCACTGCGGAACTCGGCTTTCTTCTCGCGGACAGCGGGGCGGAAGTCGTGCTGGTGCACGAGTCTCTTGAGTCTAAAGTGGAGGGTTTCGAGCGGCTGGTGTTCGGCGCGGACTGCTACGCACCCGTGTGCGCTGCCGCCGCCGAAGTGTCCGATGTGGACGCTGCGTTCCTGATGTATACCTCCGGAACCACCGGACGGCCGAAGGGCGCGGTGCTGACCCACCGCAACCTGCTGGCCAACACGCTCGCCTACCGGTGCGAGCTGGGCGGCGGCCCGGAGGACGACGCGGTGTGGCTGGCGGCGACCCCGCTGTTCCACATCGCCGCACTGGCCGGACTGCTGCCGACGTTCCTCCGCGGCGGCCGGATTGTGCTTGCCCCGCCGGGAAAGTTCGACGCCGCCGCGGTGGTCGAGCTGATGGCTCGCGAACGGGTCACGGCCTGTTTCCTGGTTCCGACGCAGTGGCAGGAGATCTGCGCGCTGCCGGACCTGAGCCTGCCCGCACTGCGCCGCGTCGTCTGGGGTGCCGCGGCCGCGCCGGACAGCCTGGTCCGGACGCTCGCCGAGACGTTCCCGCGGGCGGAGCTGACGACCGGCTTGGCGCAGACCGAATGCGGCCCGATCACCACGGTGGCGCGCGGACCCGCGCTGCTGCGCAAGATCGGGTCGGTGGGGTGGCCGATGTTCGCCGTCGAAGCCCGGGTGGTGGACCGCGAGATGCGCGACGTGCCGCCCGGCACGGTCGGCGAGATCGTCTACCGCGGCCCGTCGGTGATGCGGGAGTACTGGAACCGGCCGGAGGAAACCGCGGAAGCGTTCCGCGGCGGCTGGTTCCATTCTGGGGACCTCGTGCGCATGGACGACGACGGCTGCTGCTGGCTGGTCGACCGGATGGCCGGCCTGATCGTGTCCGGCGGGGAGAACGTCTACAGCGCCGAGGTGGAGAACGCGCTCGCCGAGCATCCGGGGATCGGCGAGGTCGCGGTGATCGGGATTCCCGATCCGCACTGGGGAGAGGTGCCGCTGGCGGTGATCACCGCGTCCGCCAGGCAGCCGGTGCCGACGTTGGAGGAAATCCGCGCGTGGTGTGCGCCGCGGATCGCCGGGTACAAGCATCCGCGCCGCGTCGAGGTCGCGCCGGAGCTGCCGAGGAACGCGACCGGGAAGGTCGCGAAGGCGCTGCTGCGCGCCGAATACGCCTGAGTCTGAAGGAGAATCATGCCTGAATGTTCGTTCGACCCCTACGCCGAGACCTTGACCGAACCGGAGGTGTGGTCGGTCTACGCGGACCTCCGCGCCCGCTGCCCGGTCGCGCATTCGCCGGAACGCGGCGGATTCTGGATGGTGAGCCGGTTCGACGACGTGCGTGCCGCGCTGAAGGACCCGGAGACGTTCTCTTCGGCGTGGGGCCACCGGGTGCCGACCACGGTCGAGCACGGGTCGATCCCGATCAACTTCGACCCGCCGCTGCACACGCAGTACCGGAAGCTGATGACGCCGTTCTTCACGCCCAGCCGGGTCCGCGAGCTGCGGCCGCGGCTGGCGGAGGTGATGGCCGGGATGATCGGCCAGTTCCGGCGGGACGGCGGCGGCGACTTCGTCAGCGCGGTGGCGCTGCCGTTCCCGTTGCAGGTCCTCGTGGAACTGCTGGGCTTCTCCGAGGAGACCGTCTCCGGGCTGCGGGAGCTGACCGAAGGGCTGTGGGCGAAGGTCGCCGATTTCGACTACGCCGACGCGATGCAGGACATCTTCGCCCTGATGCGCAAGGAACTGGCCGAGCACCGGACGAGCCGCCGCGACGATTTCGTGACGTCCTTACTCGACGCTACGGTCGACGGCCGCTCGCTCACCGAGGACGAGCAGTGCCGGATGCTGTCCGCGCTGGCCGTCGCCGGACACGAGACGACGATGAACTCGATGAGCACGCTCGTGTTCCTCCTCGTGTCCGATCCCGAGCTGCAGCAAGGGATGCGCGCCCGGCCCGAACTCGCTCCGCACTACGTCGACGAAATGCTGCGCCTGCGAACCCCGGCGCAGAACTTCGCCCGGCGGACCACGCGCGAGGTCGAGATCGGCGGCGTCACGATCCCGAAGGGCGACGCGGTGCTGCTCTCGTACGCGGCGGCGAACCGGGACGCGGCGAAATTCCCGGACCCGGACCGGTTCGACCCGGACCGCGACACCCGCGGCCACCTCGGGTTCGGCTGGGGGATCCACCAGTGCCTCGGATCCGTGCTGGCCAGGGCCGAGCTGACCGTGCTGCTGGAAACGCTCGCCGGGCAGCCGCCGATCCAGGCGGCCGGGGAGGCGGAGTGGAGCCCGCTGCACGGCGGGCACCACCTCGGTCCGGTAGTGCTGCCGGTCCGGTTTGAATCGCAAGAAAGCGGGGCGGCCTGATGCGCTACGCCGTCGACATCGACCGCGAGATCTGCAACGGATACGGGAACTGCGTCCTGGCCGCGCCGGACGTGTTCGACCTCGACGACGAGGACTACGCCGTCGTCCGCCCGGGAAGACCGACTCCCGACGACGTGACCGCGGTGGCGGAAGCGGTCGACGACTGCCCGATGCGCGCGATCCGCCTCCGCCGCGACCCCGGGGAACCGCGATGACCGCCCCGGCGCGCTACGGCACGATCGGCCTGCTGTTCCTGACGCTGATCTTCGACGGATTCGACGCCGTCGCGATGAGCATCGTGGTGCCCACCCTCAGCCGGGAGTGGCACCTCCCGCCGTCGGCGTTCACCGCGCCGCTGGTGGCGACCAACGTCGGTGTCGTCATCGGCCTGCTGGCGGCGAACCGGTTGTGCCGCTTGCTGAACCGGCGCACGGTGATCTGCCTGGCGACCCTCGTGTTCACCCTCGGCGCGTTCGCCACCGCGCTGGCCGGGAACGTCGCGCTGCTGACCGTGATCCGGGGCCTGACCGGCCTCGGCTTCGGTGCGGTCCTGACCGCCGCCACCTCGCTGGCCGCCGACATCGTCCCGGACCGCTGGCGGGAAACGGCGAGCATCGTCGTGCCGCTCGGCCTGAGCTTCGGCGGCAGCGCGGCCGGCTTCGTCGGCAGCCAGGTGCTCGCGACGCTCGGCTGGACGTCGGTGTTCTGGCTGCCCGGGATCTTCGGGCTCGCGCTGGTCGCGGTCCTGTTCTGGCGGCTGCCCTCGGTCGAGTCGACCGCGGCGGTCTCGGACGGCTCGCGCGCGACGGTCCGCGACCTGTTCGCGCCCGGGCTGCGGTTCACCACGATCGCCATGTGGGGCTTGGCTTTCCTGGTGTTCGCGACGATGTACTCGCTGGACGCCTGGCTGCCGACCTTCGCGGTGGACTACGGGATGACGCCCGCGCAGGCGCCGGTGAGCAGCGCGGTGAAGGGCATCGGCGGACTGGCCGGGGGAGCGGTGCTCGTGTTCGGCACGATGGCCTTCGGTGCCCGCCGGATGATGCTCTTCTTCCTCGCGCTCGCGGCGGTGTGCCTCGGCGTCGCCGGCCTCGTGCCGATCGGGACCACCGCCCTGCTCGCCCTCGTCGGCGGCATGGGCGCCGGGCTGATCGGCGCGTGCGTCGGCCAGGTCGGCCTGGCCACCCGCATTTACGACGGCGACCGCCGCACCGCGGGCATCGGCTGGACGCTCGGCATCGGCCGCGTCGGGTCGATCGGCGGGCCCGCGCTGGCCGGTGCGCTGCTGGCCGGGGGAGGGAGCCCGCGGACGGCACTGCTGATCATGGGGGTGGTGATCGTGGCCGGGCTGGCGGTGACGGTGGCGCTGGGGCGGGGCGCGGTGGAGGCGGAGGAGGTGCGTGTCGTGAGTGGCAATCCCGGTTAGAACCGTGATTGCCACTCACGACCTCACCGGCTGGCGACCACCACCGGACGTTCGGTCGGCCCACTGTTGACATTGGTGCGCCGATGCCAGCGCAGCCCGCCGTCCGCGAACTCGACTGTGACGGTGTCGTGGAACGGCGACTCCACGAAGTACCACTCCAGCACCAGCTCGCCCGGCGAACGCCACTGCGCGGCAGCGAGGACACGCGTCGATTCGGACTGGTACGAATGGTGCAGCTGCCAGGTCGACACACCCGTTTCCGACTCGGCCCAAGTGGACAGTCCACAACGGACCAAATGTCGGCCGCGCGCATCCTCCAGCGTCACCACAAGGACGTCGCCCTCCACCGCGAACGAGATCTCCGTCAAAGAATCCTCATTGGACTCACACTGATACCGCTGACCATCCAGCTCAACCACAGTCGGCGAAAGCTCCGGAGCAACCTCAACCGGTGCCAGGTCCTCCGCCAGCGAAGCATCGGCCGCGGCGGACGGGGCGCCGTCGAACGCGGGCACCAGCAGGTCGTGCACCAGGCCGGACAGCAGCCGGTGCTTGCCGTGCGTGATGCTTCCGGTCGTGACGACCACCGCGTCGTGCTGGGGGAGCACGAAAACGTCCTGGCCGAACATCCCGGACGCCCGGTACCCGCCGTCGGCGTCGAGCCACAGCTGGTACCCGTAGCCCTCCGGCCGCTCGTCCGAGTCGGCGGCGGAGGCGGGCACGAACTCGGTTCCGTTCCAGCTTCCGGCGTCGGCGTTCTCGACGTGCCACGCGGTGGCCTCGCGCACCCAGCCCGCGGGCAGGATCCGTTCGCCCTGCCAGATTCCGTCGTGCAGGTGCAGCACGCCCCACTTCAGGAAGTCGATGCTGCGCAGGCTGAGCCCGTTCCCGCCGGAGCAGATGCCTTCCGGGTCGGTGTCCCAGCTGTGCCCGGCGAAGCCGAGCGGTTCGAACAGCCGTGGCTGAAGGTAGTCGAAAACCGACTGCCCGGAAGCGCGCTGCACGATGGCGGACAGCATGTGCGAGGTCGCGCTGGAGTAGGTGAATGCCTTGCCCGGCGGCAGATCCACGGCGGTGCGCAGGTACTCCCGGACCCAGCTGGTCTTTAGCAGCCGCCAGGTCTTCCCGGACAGGCCGACGCGGTGGCCGGTCCGCATGGTCAGCAGGTCTTCGACGGTGATCGCGCGCAGGTGTTCCGAGGCGTCGTCCGGCACGAGTTCCGGGAAGAACGACACCAGGCGGTCGTCCAATCGGAACAGTCCTTCGTCCAAGGCGAGCCCGATCGCGGTGCCCACAAAGGACTTCGTCGCCGAGTGTGTCGTGTGTGGACGGTCCGCGCGGTAGGGCCACCAGTACTGCTCGAAAGCCAGCTTGCCCGACCGGTAGACGAGCAGGCTGTCGAGCGAGATGCCGTCGGCGTCCAGGCGGCGCAGGAAACCGCGCACGCCGTCGGCGTCGAGGCCCGCTTCGGACGGGGCGGCAGAAGGAAAAGCAGAGGTCACGAAGTCTCCTGGACGAGTTTTTTCTTGCGGTTCGCGAGCCGTTCGGCGACGCGCGAGAGGAGGATGTTGACGATGATGTAGAGCAGCCCGGCCCCGACGTACGCCTGGATGAAGTCGCCGCTGAACTCGCCGAGCACCTTGCCGTTGTTCAGCAGTTCGGCGATGCCGACGACGTAGCCGAGGCTGGATTCCTTGATGACCCGCACGGTCTGGCTGATCAGCGCGGGCGCGAGCGCGCGGGCGGCCTGCGGGAGCACGACGAACGTCATGACCTCCCAATGCCGCAGCCCGATCGCGTGCCCGGCCTCGCTCTGCCCGCGCCCCACCGCGAGGATCCCGGCCCGCACGATCTCGGCGAAGATCGCGCCGGCGTGCGCGACGATCGCCAGCACCAGCTGCCAGAAGATCGGCACCCGGACGCCGAGGATCGGGAGTCCGAACATGAAGAAGAACAGGATCAGCAGCAGCGGCATCGCGCGGAAGAACTCGATCACGGTCGCGGACGGCCAGCTCAGCCACCGCTTCCGGCTCAGCCTGCCGAGCGCGAGCAGCACGCCGGCCGCGACCGACAGCACCGTGGAGACCACACCGACCAGCAGGGTCATCACCAAGCCCTGCAACAGGAACCGCAGCATCGCGCCGTCGACGAGGATCGCCCAGCGGGCCGGGTCGAGCTGGCCGGACGCACCGAGCCGGATCAGCACCAGGGTCAGCAGGCCGAGCAGCACGAGTCCGCAAAGGATCGACACGGTGCGCAGCCGGGCCTTGGCTTTCGGGCCGAGCGCGTCGAAGAGAATGTCGTCGTTCACCGGAGCACCCGGACCTTTCGCTCGATGAGCCGCACGACCCCGCTGACCGCGAGGTTGATCACCAGATACCCGCAGGCCGCGACGGCGAAGGCCAGGATCGGCTCGGCGGTCTCCAAGTTGAACGAGCGGGTCTCCAGCGTCAGCTCGTCCACGCCGACGGCCGCGCCGAGCGCCGACCCGAGCGCGACGTTGATCAGGATCGTGCCCAGCGGCTGCACCATCGCGCGGAACGCTTGCGGCAGCAGGACGTCCAGCACGACCCGGCGGAACGGCAGCCCGATCGCCCTGGCCGCCTCGACCTGCCCGCGATCCACCGCGCGGATGCCCGAGCGGACGGTTTCGCAGACGTACGCGCCGAAGTAGATGCCCAGCGCGAGCACCAGGCACCAGAACAACGGAATCAGCACGCCGGCGTCCGGCAGCCCGAAGATGAGCAGCACGGCGATCAGCAGCAGCGGCGAGTTGCGGACGAGGTCGACATACAGCCGCCCGGCGGCGCGCAGCGGCCGGACCGGGCTGATCCGGCAGATCGCGACGAGACAGCCGACGACGAGCGCGAGCGGAAAGGCGCACGCGGTGAGCAGCAACGTGGTGGTGAAGCCGCCGAGGATTTCCCCGGCGTGACCGGAAAGCACGGGCGATCTCCCTTCAGGAGCCGGGGACGGAGCCGGGCGCGGGCGGCTCGGGGGCGGGACCGGACACGAGCGGGCCGACGGTCTGCTCCCACAGCCGCCGCCAGCTCCCGTCGGCGGCGATGCGCCGCAGGAACCCGACGACGATCTGCTTGAACGCCGGGTCTTCTTTGGGGAGCCCGATGCCGAACGGGCTGCTGCCGTACGTCGCGGGCGTCATCCGCAGCCGCGCGTCGACCGCCGCCTTGCCGAGCAGGATCGCGGTGTTCGCCGACCACGCCTGGACCCGGCCCTGCCGGACCGCGGCGGCGCACTGGCTCGACTCCTCGAACACCACCGCCCGGGCCTGCGGGCACGCCTTCTGCAGCGCTTCCTGCGCCGCGCCTGGCTGTACGGCGACGTCTTTGCCCGTGAGGTCGCGCACCGCGGTGATCTGGGGACCGTCCGCCGCGGTGACGATGCCGGAACGCGCGACGTAGTACGGCCCGGCGAACGAAACGAGCCGCGCCCGGCTTTTGCTGATCGTGTAAGTACAGACGGCGACATCGACGGATTGGTTCTGCAGGATCGCTTCGCGCGTGTCGGCGCCGCCGGTGATGGTGTCCACCTCTGGCGTGCCGAGCAGGTATTTGGCCAGCAGCTGGGCGATCCCGATGTCGAAGCCGGTGATCTTGCCGGTCGCCGGGTTCATCATGCCGAACCCGGGCGTGGTCACCGAACCGGACTGCCGCAGGACGCCCTGCTCGCGGATCCGGCGCAGCGTCGGCGTGTCCGGCAGGTCGGCGCCGACCGGTCCGCGCGCGACGGCGTCGGCCTGGTCGAGCGTCGCGTAGGCGGGGTTGCCCGCGGTGCGAGTGGTGCCGCCGCTGCAGGACGCGAGCAGCGGGACCGCGCCGGCGGCGAGCAACGCGGTCCGGCGGGAGAGGAGAGCGGACATGGTGGCCTCCAGCCTCAGTGGCTGAGCACGCGGGCGAGGAAATCGCGGGCGCGCTCGGTCTGCGGGGAGCCGAAGAAGGCGTCGGGCGCGGCGGATTCGGCGATCCGGCCGTCGGCCATGAACACGACGCGGTCGGCGGCCTTGCGGGCGAAGCCCATCTCGTGGGTCACCACGATCATGGTCATGCCGTCGGCGGCGAGCGCGGTCATCACGTCGAGCACCTCGTGGATCATCTCCGGGTCGAGCGCGCTGGTCGGTTCGTCGAACAGCAGCACGCGCGGCTCCATCGCCAGCGCGCGGGCGATCGCGACCCGCTGCTGCTGACCGCCGGACAGCTGCGCCGGGTACTTGTCCCCGTGCGCACCGACGCCCACGCGTTCCAGCAGCTCGTCGGCTCGCTGGTGCGCCTCGGCGCGGCTGAGCCCGCGCACGCGGACCGGGCCGAGCATCACGTTCTCCCGCACGGTTTTGTGCGCGAAGAGATTGAAGGATTGGAACACCATGCCGACGTCGGCGCGCAGCCGGGCGAGGTCCGCGCCCTCGGCGGGCAGCGGGCGGCCTTCGATTTCGATGGTGCCCTCGTCCGCGGTCTCGAGCCGGTTGACGCAGCGGCACAGCGTCGACTTCCCGGACCCGGACGGGCCGATGACCACGACGACTTCGCCGCGCCGGACGTCGAGGTCGATTCCGGACAGCACCCGGGCCGATCCGAACGACTTGCCGACGCCGCGCAGCCGTACCAGGGGCTGATCTGTGCTCATGAGTGCTCCTCGTCGAGCCGGCGGGTAGGGTTCACTACACAACGGAGAACCCTCCGGCATCTTGTAGTAGCCACTACGTCTCGTCAAGGGTGTCATGTCCACTACTTATCTCGACGGCGATCACTTCGACGACCACGTCCGCGCCCGGCTCGACGATCTCAAGCCCGCGGAACGCCAGGTCGCCCGTTTCATGCTGGCCAACCCGAACGAGGTGCTGTTCTCCTCGGCGGGCGACCTCGGCGCGGCGGCCGGGACCAGCGACGCGACGGTAGTCCGCACCGCGAAAGCGCTCGGCTATTCGGGACTGCCGGAGCTGAAACGCCACCTCGGCCAGACGTTCACCGCGCGCACCGAGCCGACCGTCCGGCTGAGCGCGGCGATGGAGAACATCGGGTCCACCGGATCGCGCCAGATCGACCGCGTGATGGCCGACAGCGCGGAGCGGCTGCAGGAAATGCAGCGGCAGCTGGCGCCGGAAGCGGTCGAGGAGGCGGCGCAGCTGCTGATCGACGCCCGGATGGTGTTCACCTGGGGGCTCGGGCTGTCGTCGGTGTGCGCCGAGTACGCCGCGTTCCGGCTCGCTCGTCGCGGCCTGGTGACGCGGCACTGCGACGACACCGGCTTCCGGCTCGCGGACGCACTGCTGCCGCTGCGCCCCGACGACGCGGCGCTCGTGTACGTCCCGGCCCGGCAGAACCGCGACGTCGAGCTGATCCTGCGCTACGCGGAGGACGTCGGCGCGGCGGTAGTGCTCGTGACGAGCCAGCTGTCGGCGGACCTCTCGTCCCGGGTCCGGGTAGTGCTGCCGGCCCCGGATTCCCCGACGAAGTTCACCGGCGAAACGCTCACCGCGTCGATCGTGACGGACATCCTCGCGCACACCATCGCGAGCCGGGAACCGGACCGGGCGAAGTCGACGGCGGACCTCCTGACGCGGCTTCGGGCGGATCTGGGGGAGCGGAAGTAGCGCCTCTCGTGAGTGGTGATCACGGTTCTAACCGGGATCGCCACTCACGACCCCCGCCTAACCGCGGCGGCCGTGCGAGCTTCTCCCGCCTCCCCGCCACTGCGCCATGTCGCCCAGTGGTAGCGCGCTCTGCGCCGTGAGGCATGCGTCGGCGCGGGTCTCGTGAGCGGCGATGCCGGTTCTCACCGGCACAGCCACTCACGACCCCCTGAACAGCCAAAACGCACTACTCTATGGTGGTATACACGGCGCGTATACCTCTGCTGTATAGTGATCTTCACCCCCGGGATTCCGGGGTCAAGGGAGGAACAGGGGAATGTCGGTTTCACATACCTTGCTCGGGTTGCTCGAGTCGGGTCCGAGACACGGGTACGACCTGAAACGCGCGTACGACGAGCAGTTCGGGCAGGACCGCCCGCTCGCGTACGGCCAGGTCTACTCGACGCTGTCGCGCTTGCTGCGCAACGGCATGGTCGAGGTGGCTGGCGTCGAGAGCGGCGACGGGCCGGAGCGGAAGCGCTACACGATCACCGACGCCGGGATCACCGACGTCGAGACGTGGCTCGGCACTCCGGAAAGCCCGGAGCCGTATCTGCAGAACACGTTGTACACGAAGGTCGTCCTCGCGCTGCTGTCCGGGCGCGACGCCACCGACGTGCTCGACGTCCAGCGAAGCGAGCACCTCAAGGTGATGCGCTCGCTCACCAAGCGGAAATACGAGGGCGACCTCGCCGATCAGCTGATCTGCGACCACGCGCTCTTCCACCTCGAGGCGGATTTGCGGTGGCTCGAGCTCACCGCGGCCCGGCTCGGCGAACTCGAGAAGGCGGTGCGCTGATGACCAGGCCGGGAACTCCGTTGCTCGTAGGCAACGGGCTGCACAAGTCGTTCGGGCAGACGCGGGCGCTCGACGGGGCGGCGCTGGCCGTCTCGGCGGGGGAAGTGCTCGCGATCATGGGCTCGTCCGGTTCGGGCAAGTCGACGCTGCTGCACTGTCTCGCCGGGATCGTCCGGCCGGACTCGGGGATCATCCAGTACGGCGGCCATGACCTGGTCGCCATGGACGACAAGGGCCGGAGCGCGTTGCGGCGCACCGAATTCGGCTTCGTGTTCCAGTTCGGCCAGCTCGTGCCTGAGCTGACCTGCCTGGAGAACGTCGCGCTGCCGCTGCGGCTGACCGGGGCGAAGCGGGGGCCCGCCGAGGCCAAGGCGACCGAATGGCTCGCCCGGCTGGAGGTCGACAACCTGGCGAAGCGCCGCCCGGGCGACGTGTCCGGCGGGCAGGCCCAGCGGGTCGCGGTGGCGCGGGCGCTGGTCACCGGGCCGAAGGTGGTCTTCGCCGACGAGCCGACCGGCGCGCTGGACTCGCTCAACGGCGAGAAGGTCATGCAGATGCTCACCCAGGCGGCGCGGGAAACGCACGCCGCGGTGGTGCTGGTGACCCACGAACCGCGGGTCGCGGCGTACTCCGACCGCGAGATCGTGGTGCGGGACGGGCGCACGGTCGACCGGGAGCTGGTCGCATGATGCGGGATCTGCTGCTGGGACTCCGGCTGGCCGTCGGGGGCGGCCGGATGTCCGGTTCGGCGCTCCTGCGGCTCGCGATGACCGCGTTCGGGATCGCGCTCGCGGTCGCCGTGCTCCTGCCCGCCGCCTCGGTGAGCCACCTGGTGAACGCGCGGGCGGACCGCGCGGCGGCGATCACGCAGGACACCGCGCCGCGCGAGGGGATCGCGCCGCTGGCGACCTACCGCTGGTACCCGTCGGTCGGCGAGGACTACGTCAAGCTGACCGCGGTCGCGCCGACCGGGCCGAACTCGCCGGTGCCGCCGGGGCTCGACCGGCTGCCCGCGCCGGGCGAGCTGGTCGTGTCGCCCGCACTGGCCGAGAAGCTGGCCTCGAAAGAGGGCGAGTCGTTCAAGGCGCGGCTGCCCGGGCACGTGACCGGCCAGATCGCCGAGCCGGGGGTCAGCGACGCCGCGGACCTGACGGCGTACTTCGGGTCGACCGCTGAGGAGATCAAGGCCGAAGGGGAGAGCGCGAGCAGCGTTTACTCCTACGGCATGCCCGGCGACGGGTTCACCCTGCCTTTGGTGATGTGGATGGTCGTCGCGCCGATCGCCGCGGTGCTGCTGCTGCCGTTGCTGATCTTCGTGACCACTGCGTCGCGGATGGGCGCGGCGCAACGCGAACGGCGGCTCGCCGCGCTGCGGCTGATCGGGGTGGACGCCCGGCAGATCAAGCGCGTCGCGGCGGCGGAATCGCTGGTCGGCGCGGTGATCGGCCTGGTGGCGGGCGGTGCGCTGTTCTACGCGCTGCGGCCGTTCATCGGGGACTGGCTCCCGTTCGGCCTCCGCGTGTTCGCGGACGACTTCACGCCGTCGTGGATTTCGCTGCTGGTGATCGTGCTGCTGGTGCCGGGGCTCGCGGTCGGCTCGGCGCTGTTCGGCCTGCGCCGGACGATCGTCGAACCGCTCGGCGTGGTCCGGCAGGGCAAACCGGTGCGGCGGCGGATGTGGTGGCGCTGGACGATCACCGGGGTCGGCGCGGTGTTCCTGCTCGGCACGCTCGTCGTCTCGCCGGGGTCGGGGGACCAGGCCGCGGCGCTGGCGCTCGCGGTGGGCAGCGTGTTCCTGCTGATCGGCGTCGCGGCGCTGCTGCCGTGGCTGGTCGAGCGGATCGTGGAGCGGCTGCAGGGCGGCCCGCCGTCGTGGCAGCTCGCGGTGCGCAGGCTGCAGCTCGACAGCGGCACCGCCAGCCGGGTGGTGTCCGGTCTGGTCGTCGTGCTGGCAGGCACGATCCTGATCCAGGGCGTGCTCACGTCGATGAGCAACCGCAACAACACCCGGTCGTTCGAGGCGGCGGCCGGCGTCGCTGCCGCTCCGGTGCGGGTCCAGACGACGAGCCAGCACGAGGCCGAGGTCCGCCAGCGGCTGACCGGCGTGGCCGGGGTGACCGGCGTGCACAGCTCCAAGTCCTTGCAGCTCAGCGCCGGGGACCGGGAGGTCTACGGCACTGTCGGGGACTGCGTGGCGCTCAAGACGGAGGCCAACATCGGCGACTGCGCCGACGGCGACGTCTTCTACGTGGCGGGTTCGTCGTCCCAGGCCGTCCCGAAGGGCGACTACCACCTGACGGGCAACACCCGCAAGGGCAAGACGGTCGAGGGTCCGAAGTGGACAGTCCCGGGCAACGTCCGGGTAGTGCCCTCGGGCAACACCGCGAAGGCGTCGGCCAGCTACCTGCTGGTCACCCCCGCCGCGCTCGGCGACCTCAAGCCGCCGGGCGAGCACACGGTGATGTACGTGGAAGGCCCCGGCGGCGCGGACGCCCTGATCGACCGGGTCGCGCCCGCGGTGAGCCCGCTGGCGTGGAAGGCCGAAGTCAGCAAGACGGATTACATGTCCGACTACGCCGGCCGTGACGAGCGGATGGTCGAGAGCTTCCGCGCGGTGCTGCTGACCGCGTCGCTGTTCGTGCTGGCGGTCGCCGCGATGAGCCTGCTGATGCTGTCGATCGAGCAGATCAGCGAACGCCGCCGCCCGCTGGCCGCACTGTCCGCGTCCGGCGTGCCGATCGGCGTGCTGGCAAGAGGATCGCTGTGGCAGACCGCGGTCCCGGTGGTCGTCGGCGTAGTGCTGGCGGTCGGCGCCGGACTGGGGCTCACCGCCCCGATCCTGCGGCTGGCGAAAATGCCGATGATGGTGGACGGGGGAGTGCTGGCCGGACTGGCTGCCGCCGCGGTGGCCGCGGTGCTGCTGGTGACGGCGTTGACTTTGCCGCTGCTGCGTCAGGTCACCAGGCTGGACACGCTTCGTTCGGAGTAAGTGCAGTCTGTTCCGTGAAGGGCTCCTTGGGAGAATTCCCAAGGAGCCCTTCACGCGCGAGCCGCAACACCCTTCCCAGCCACCGCAGGGGGCGGTTCTAACCGGCAAAAACACTCACGACGCGACCCGCGCCCCCCTGAGATAAGCCGCCACCCGAATCCGCAACCCCCGCAAATCCCGCAACGCAAGCGGCAGGTGATACGCGGGCCGATACCCCACCACACCCCCGTCACCCCCACAGGGCCCGGCGAAGTAAACGAACCCGTCGTCCTGATCCCGGCGCGCAACCGCCCAAGGCTGCTCCTGCCAGCCCCGCCCCGCGGCATGACTGGCGATCCAGTAGCTGGGCGCCTTCATCACCTCAGCGATCGCCGCGCCGAATCCAGCGGCGTCCGCGTCACTGACGCCGAGACCGCGACCGGCCCACAGCCGCGGCAGTACGCGGTCGGCGGTGTGGTCTTCGAGCCAGGGCGCGCAGGCGAAGATCGCGCGGGAGCCGTCGACCGAGACCGACCAGCGCTGCATGGCCGCAGTGGGCGGGATTTCGTACATGGCGACCACCTGCCGACCGGTCGGGAAAAATGAACGTTCGGCGCAGCATAAATGAACACGACGGCGCGGTTCATCCCGGTGCGCCGAGTGCGGCGGAAATCCGGTCGGCGACGGTGCGGGTGAATCGGCCCGCGGCGGGCAGTCGTTCGCCGAGCCGCGATTTCGGCGCGGATACGTTGACCGCCGCGACGATGTCGCCGCGGAAGCCGTACACCGGGGCGGACACGCCGACGAGTCCTGGCTCGAACTCCTCGTCCACGGTCTCGTAGCCGCGTTTCCGGATCCGCGCGAGCTTTCCGGTCAGCTGCTCCAGGGTGAGCGGCGGAGGCTCCACTGTGGAACCCGGGAGGTCGGGGAGCGGGTGCGCGGCGGCGCCCGCGAAGGTCCGCCACCATTGTCCGACGGTTTCCTCGTCCCATTCGCTCAATAACACCCGTCCGGGTGAGGTCGTGAACGGATCGACGCCGACGCCTTCCCAGCCGAGGCCGCGAAAAGCGTGCGACGCGAGTTCGCTGCGGAGGGTGAACACCTGACCCGCGCGCAGGACGCACAAATGGGTCGTCTCGTTGAGTCTGGCCACGATCGTGCGCAGAAACGGCGCGGCGAGGTGCGCGAGATGCGTTTCGGTGGCGTGCGTGGCCAAGGCGAACAGCCGCCAGCCGGGCCGGTACGCGCGGGTGTGCTCGTCGCGCGACACCAGGCCGGCGTCGGCGAGCGTCGCGAGGGCGCGGGAGACCTGGGCCTTGTCCCGGCCGGACAGTTCGGCGACGCGGGACACGCCCAGGCCGTCCCGCGCCTCCGGCAGCGCGAGGACTTCGAGCAGGTCGACGTCGCGGACGAGGCCCGAACCGTAGGTGCGCTGGTTCGCCATGTTGAGGACTGTGCAACAACGATTGGGCGGCAGTCAATCCGCGGTTACCGTCCGGGGAGTGAAGATCGCCGACATCCAGCTGCTGCCCGGGACGCTGCCGCTCGATCCGCCGTTCGACGCCGCGTGGGACCCGGTGCCGCGCACGCGGTTCGACGCGACGGTGGTCAAGGTCGTGACCGACGAGGGCGTGGCCGGCTACGGCTCCGGCGACACGATGGCCGGGTTCGAGCCGTACGCGGAGCTGTTCCTCGGCCAGGACCCGATGGCGATCAGCAGGCACGTGCGGGCGCTGGAGACCATCGCGTTCCACGCCGGGCGGTACTGGCCGCTGGAGATCGCGCTGTGGGACGTCATCGGGAAGGTGCTCGGCGTCCCGGTCGCGACGCTGTTCGGCGGCGCGGCCAGCGAGATCCCGGCGTACGCGTCGACCGGCCGGATCCTGCCCGCCGCGCAGCGCGCGGAGGTGCTGGCCGAGATCCGCGACCGCGGGTTCCAAGCGGCAAAAATCCGGCTCGCCGCGGACGATTTCGCCGGGAGCATCGCCACGATGCGGGCGGTCCGGGAGGCGGTCGGCCCGGAGATGACGCTGATGGCCGACCTGAACCAGGCGTGGCGGATGCCCGGCGACGTGCGCCCCTCGCTCGACCCGGCGGAGGTCCGGCGGTTCGCGGCGGCGCTGCGCGAACTGGACGTGTTCTGGCTCGAAGAACCCCTGCCGCTGGACGACCGGCCCGGCCTGCGCGCGGTGCGGGCGGCCGGGGTCCGCGTCGCCGGGGGCGAAATGGTCCGGACCTTCAGCGAGCTGCTGGACCTGGTGGAGTCCGACGCCCTCGACGTGTACCAGCCGGACGTCGCGCTCGCCGCCGGGATGCTGCGCGCCCGCACCCTCGCCGAACTGGTGCTGGCGCGCAACCGGCTCTTCACCCCGCACACCTGGTCGAACGGCCTCGGCCTGCTCGCGAACCTGCACGTCACCGCGGGCGTCGGCGGGGGACCGTACCTCGAATTCCCTTACGACCCACCGGTGTGGACGCCCGCGCGCCGCGACTTCCTGCTCGCCGCCCCGCTGGACATCGACGCCGGCGGCCTGCTGCACGTGCCGTCCGCGCCGGGGCTGGGCGTGGCTGTCGACGAGGAACGGCTCGGGAGGAAACCATGACGGACAACCAGATCCCGGCCATGGAGATCGGCCCTTACCCAGCCGCCACGTTCGCAGCCGGTGCTATCGAACAGCTTCCGCGCCTGGTACAGACCATCGGCGCGCGAAAGGTCGTGCTGGTCAGCGACCGCGGCCTCGTCGCGACTCCGCTGCCGGAACAGGCGGCGCGGCTGGTGCGGCAAGAAGGCCTTGCGGTCGAGGTTTTTGCTGAGGTGCAGCCGAACCCGACCACCGATGACGTCGACGCCGGTGGTGCCTTCGTGCGCGAAATCGGTGCGCAGGCGGTGATTTCGCTCGGCGGCGGGTCTGCTTTGGACGCTGCGAAGGCGATCGCACTCGCCGCGGTCAACGACCGTCCGGCGGCCGAACTGAGCTGGAGCACTGAAGCATCCACGGAGCTGGTGCCCGCGTTGCCGATCGTCGCGATCCCGACCACGTCCGGCACCGGTTCGGAGTGCAACGACCTCGGCGTCATCACCGATCCGGCGCAGCAGCGCAAGTGCTACCTGGGCGGCCCGACTTGCCTTGCCCGGTACGCACTTCTCGACCCGGCCCTCACCCTGAGCCTGCCGCCGCGCGCGACCGCGGCCGCCGGAATCGACTGCCTGACCCATGCCGTGGAGTCGTTCCTGTCCGCGCGGCCGAATCCGTGGGCGGATGGTCTGGACCTGCAAGCGGTCCGGCTGGTCGCGGCGAACCTGCGCCGTGCCGTTTCCGACGGCGGGGATCTGGCGGCGCGGGCCGACCTGATGGTGGCCGCACACACGGCGGGCCTGGCGATGCGGACTACCGGACTCGGTGTGGTGCACGGGATCGGGCATTCGCTCGGCGGCCGGTTCGACCTTCCGCACGGCCAGGCGCTGGCCCTGGTGCTCGGCGAATGCCTGCGGTTCAACCGCGCGGTGCGGGAGGAACGGCTGGCCCGGCTGGCCGAACCGCTGGGCGTCGCCGATGCCCGGAAATCGGCCGCGCACAACGCCGACGCGGCGATCGCGGCGGTCGAACGCCTGGTCGCGGAGGTGGAACTGGCCGGCCGGTTAAGGGAATTCGGGATCGGCGAAGGGGATCTGCCGGATCTGGCGGCGGACACGCTCGCCGATGGCGTGCTGGCGAACACGCCCCGGGAGGTCTCGGCGGCGGACGTGACCGGGATTCTCCACGCGTCCTGGTAACCGGCACACGAAACCGGCGATTCCGGACATACCTCGCGAATACCGTTGTGCGGCAACGGTGATCCGAGCAGGATCGCGCCCCGGCACGGAATGGTGCACGAGGTAACAATCTTATGTCCGCTTGTTTTGCGCGCGCCGCCGGGCGAGGACAGTGGGAGCGGACCGCCGACCGGCAGGAGGCCGCCGCATGAGCAGAGCCGGAACGACCGAACACCCCTCGTCGGCGGTGGTCGCGGGCGACGACAAGCGGCTCAAGCGGCACTTCGGCCCGATCGGGCTGCTGTTCACCGCGGTCGGGTCGATCATCGGCTCCGGATGGCTCTTCGGCGCGCTCAACGCGGCGCAGCTGGCCGGTCCCGCGGCGATCGTGTCGTGGGGGATCGGCGCGGTCATGTTCGTGCTGATCGGGATGACGTACGCCGAACTGGGCACCATGTTCCCGCATTCGGGCGGCGTCGCGCGGTATCCGCACTATTCGTTCGGGTCGTTCGCGAGCTTCTCGATGGGCTGGGTCACCTGGATCGCGGCGGCCGCGGTGTCGCCGATCGAGGTGCTCGCGGTCGTCCAGTACTCCACGAACTACCTGCCCTGGCTGGAAACGCTCGACGCGGACCGCAACGCCGTGCTCACCCCGGCGGGCACCGGCGTCTCGATCGCGCTGCTGGCGTTGTTCGTGCTGGTCAACTTCTTCGGCGTGCGCTGGTTCGCCCGGATCAACAACGTCCTCGTGTGGTGGAAGCTCGCCGTCATCGTGCTGGTGATCGTCGTCTTCCTGGTGACCGCGTTCCATCCCGGCCATTTCACCGACTACGGCGGGTTCGCGCCGTACGGGACGCACGGGATCTTCTCCGCGGTCGCGAGCGCGGGGATCGCGTTCTCCTTCTTCGGGTTCCGGCAAGGCGTCGAGCTGGCGGGGGAGACCGACAACCCGAAGCGCAACGTGCCGCTCACGCTCATCGGTTCGGTCGTGCTCACCGGAATCCTGTACGTGCTGCTGCAGATCGCCTTCATCGGCGCGGTCCCGTCGGACGCGATCGCCAAACAGGGCTGGGAGCACGTCGGCGCGAACTTCACCGCGGGCGGCGACGTGCTGGCCACGTTCGGCCCGCTCGCCGCGATCGCCACCGTGCTCGGCATCGCCTGGCTCGCCGCGCTGCTGTACGCCGACGCGATCGTCTCGCCCGGCGACACCGGCCTGATCTACACCGGCGTCACCGCGCGCATCTCGTATGCCATGGGGCGCAACGGGAACGCGCCGTCCGGGCTGGCGAAGGTCAATCCCGCCGGGGTGCCGTGGGTGAGCCTGATCCTCGCGTTCGTCGTGGGCTGCTTCTTCTTCCTGCCGTTCCCCGGATGGAGCCAGCTGGTTTCGTTCGTCACCAACAGCACCGTGCTGTCGTTCGGGTCCGGGCCGCTGGTGCTGCTGGCGATGCGCAAGCAGCTGCCGGGACAGCACCGCCCGTTCCGGCTCGGCCGCGGTTTTACGTCCGTGGTCGCGTTCCTGGCGCTGTTCTCCACCAACCTGATCATCTACTGGACCGGCTGGGACACGAACTGGAAGCTGTTCGTGGTGATCGTCTTCGGCTACCTCCTGCTCGCGGCGCACCAGACGTTCGCGAAACGCCCGCCGCGGATGGATTTCCGGCACGGCTGGTGGGTGCTGGTGTGGTTCGCCGGGCTGGCGGTCGTCAGCTACCTCGGCACCTATCCGGAGCAGTCCAAGCACGCCGGGAACCTCGGTGTCCTGGACTTTTCGCTGGGCGCGGTCGCGTCGCTGGTGCTGACCGCGATCGTGATGGCGCTGGCGCTCCGGAGCACGTTGCCCGCCGAGCGGGTCACCGAAATCCTCGCCCAGCGGCGGGAGGCTGACGAAGCCTCGGCGTGAGCGGGGATAATCGGGGGCGTGGCCACGCTTCGCTTCGAATTCCGTCCGCCCGGCGAACTCGGCGGTGTCGCCGGGGTGCCGGTCGTCGACGGCGTCGCGCTCACCGAGCTGATCGACCGGTTCGAACTCGCCGCGGGCATGTCCCCGGCCGGGGATGCCTACGGCGGCCTGAACCCGCGCGCTTTCGCGGGCACGCCGGCCGAGCACTTCCACGGCCTCGATCCGGCGGACGGCAAAACCCCGCTGCTCGGTTGCTCGTGCGGGGACTGGGGGTGCTGGCCACTGCTGGCGCGCGTCACGGTGACCGGCGACGAGGTCGTCTGGGACGCGTTCGAGCAGCCGCATCGCCCGGAGCGGGACTACCGCGGGTTCGGGCCGTTCCGGTTCGCCCGTGCCGGGTACGACGCCGCGGTGCGGTGGTGGGAATCCGCCTGACCGGAGCTGTCCTATGCTGGCCCCGGAGGTCGGGATCATGGGCGCGAGCGTGGTTTTCGTCGTGTTCGACGGCGTGAAGATGCTCGACGTGACCGGGCCCGCGGAGGTGTTCGCCGAGGCGAATCTGTGCGGAGCGGGGTATGCGATCGGCTACCGGTCTCCGTCCGGGGCTCCGGTGGAGACGTCGGTGGGGATCCGGCTGCCGGTCGACGGGCCGGTCGCCGCAACGCCGGAACCGGACCTCGTCGTGGTGTGCGGCGGGGACGCGCTGGTGGAGCGCGGCGTGCCGGCCGAGCTGACCGGCGCGATCCGGGAGATCGCGCCGCGCGCCCGCCGGCTGGTGTCGATCTGCACCGGCTCGTTCGCGCTGGCGGCGGCGGGCGTGCTCTCCGGACGGCGGGCCACCACGCATTGGCGGCACGCGGCCCGGCTGGCCAGGGCGTACCCGGACGTCCAGGTGCTGCCCGACGCGCTTTTCGTGCGGGACGGCGAAATCTTCACCTCCGCCGGGGTGTCGGCGGGCATCGATCTGGCGCTCGCCCTGGTCGAAGACGACCACGGTCCCGATCTCGCGCGCACCGTCGCGCGCGGTCTCGTGATGTTCATGCAGCGCCCCGGCGGCCAGTCGCAGTTCTCCGCGCCGCTGCGGGTGCCGCGGCCGAGCACGCCCACGTTGCGGGAGGTGCTCGACCTGGTCTCGGCGCAGCCCGCGCTCGACCACAGCGCGAGCACGCTGGCGTCGCGGGCCGGGGTCAGCGCGCGGCATCTCGCGCGGATGTTCGCGAGCGAACTGGACACGACCCCGGCGAAGTATGTCGAGCAAGTGCGGCTGGACCACGCGAAAGCGCTTCTCGACGCGGGGCACGGCGTCGCGGAAACCGCGCGCAGAGCCGGATTCGGCAGCTCCGAGACGATGCGGCGCGTCTTCGTGGCGCGCCTCGGCGCCTCGCCGAGCCAGTACCGCGCCAGGTTCGGGAGCACGCGGACAGACGTGTCCTGATCTGTGGGTACCCGGTCGGTTTTCGCGGTGGGACCGGGAACCTCGCCGGGCGAGACTCGGGTCAGCCCATTTCGCGAGGAGGTTCGTGGTGTCCGAAGTCATCGCCGGGATCGAGATTCCCGGAACAGCGCTGGTGCGCGAGGCGACCGAGCTGGTGCGGAGCGCCGCCGGCGAAACGCTGTTCCACCATTCGCGGCGGGTGTTCCTGTGGGGCTCGCTGAAAGCCGCGGCGCGCGGGCTGCCGGTGGACCCGGAGCTGGCGTACGTCGGCGGGCTGTTCCACGACCTCGGGCTCACCAAGGCGTACGCGACCGCCGACCGCCGCTTCGAACTCGACGGCGCGGAGGCGGCCCGGACGTTCCTCCTCGACCACGGCCGTCCGGAGGAGGACGCCCGGAACGTCTGGCTGGCGATCGCCCTGCACACCACGCCGGAGATCCCGCTGCGGCTGGCCCCGGAGGTGGCGGTGGTGACCCTCGGCGTCGAGACCGACGTGCTCGGCCTCGACCTGGCGGAGATCACCGAGGCGCAGCGCGCGGAGGTCGTCGCGGCGCATCCGCGGCCGGACTTCAAGAACCGCATCCTCCGCGCGTTCCGCGACGGCATGGCCGACCGCCCGGACACGACGTTCGGCACCATGAACGACGACGTGCTCGCCTACTTCGATCCGGAGTTCGAGCGGAAGGACTTCGTGGAGATCATCAAGGGCAGCGCCTGGCCGGAGTGAGCGGCCCGGCCTGGTCGCAGGGCCCGGCTTCGGCGGCGGTTTTCAGGTCGCGGAGCCAGGTTTCGAGGCCCATGTCGGAGCCGGGGTCGGCTTGCGGGCCGGTGTGGCTTTCCTCGGTGCGGACGAGGACGCCGCCGGGGACCTCGCGGAAGGTCCAGACGTGGACGCCGTCGATGCGGAACCCGGGGCTTTCGGCGGGCCCGGTCCAGCGGAGGCACTTGCCGCGCTGGAGCTGCCGGACGGTGGAGGAGATGACCACTGTGCTGGGCGGTGCGGAGGGCACGTGGACGGTCGCCTGGAACCGCGAATGCTTGCGCAGCGGACCCGGGTCCAGCCGCCGCACGGTCATGGGGGCGGCGGGTTTCTGCCAGGACGTCCAGGCTTCCACGTCGGTCTGCAGGCGCCAGATTTCGCGCAGCGGGGCGTGGATGAGGATTTCGGCTCGGTGGCGGGCTTGGGCGGCCGGGTCGACGCCGTGGCCTTGGCAGGTCAGCGCGGCCGGGCTGGTGCCGGAGGTGGCGGCTTGAACGGGGGCGGCTCCGATCGTGCCGGCGATAGCCAGCGGGAGCGCGAGCAGGGCGGCTCGCGCGACGGTCCGGCGGCGAGGGGTTCGCGAGGCGGCCGTGTAGGTGCTTCGCATGGGTTTCTCCTGTTCACGGTGGTTAAGGCTATTAACTGCAGTGAAACCCTATTGCTTAACGCCCGTGAAGGTCAATAGCGAAAGTGAAGGGGCCTAACCTTCGTGAAGGGAGGCGGTGGCGCTGTCCGCGGGTGGCAGCATCCCGGATGGTGTGGGGCGTGGGAGCCGCAGCGAGGGGGTCCCGGAAGGAATCTGGTTCCGGGTCAGTGGCTTAAGCTGCATGGCCTCAGTCGCGCTGATCGTCCACAAGGGACGCCAATGCTGCCCATCTGACGGTGTGCCGGGTCCGTGAGGGGAACCCTGACGGACAGCGGATTCCCATGTCAGGGACTTAGACCGGGCGGCCCCGGCCTGCTGACCATCCACAAAGGACGCCCACGGCGGCGGAATGCCCGTTCTAACTCCGGAATGCCCGTTCTTCAAGTCTGTGAGGGCCTCCCTGAAGGAATCAGATTCCCTCAGGGAGGCCCTCACAGACGATCGCGCTCCGGTCGCCCGTGCTGGGACGGACGGAGCGGCGTCGCCTCCTCGGCCCGAGCGGGCGCACCTCGAACCGCCCTCATGGCACCGCCTTAGCCCCTGGCCCGGGCGATCAGAGTCCCCTCCCGGACTGCGGCGCAAGGCTCAGCGCGGAGAACTCTCCGGCGCGCGAAGGGTCCGCCGCACCGCGTCCCGCAGCCACCGATGCGCCCCGTCGGCGGATTGGCGCGGGTGCCAGGCCATGCCGATCGTCAAGGGCGGCAACGGAACCGGGATGTCGAGGAGCCGCAGGCCGAGTGCGGTCGCGTCGGCGGTGAGCGGCGACGGAGGCTCGCCGGGGAGTGCGGCGGGGACCAGGCAGACGACGTCGCTGCGGGCGGCGAGGGTCATCGCGGCCAGGTGGCTGGGGAGGACGATCGCGACGCGGCGGCGGAGGCCGTGTTCGGCCAGCGCCGTGTCGAGGGGGCCGGTGAACCGGCCGCGGCGGCTGACCGCGACGTGGTCGGCGGCGGCGAGCCGGGCCGGGGTCAGCGGTTCCCCGGCGAGCGGGTGCCCGGGCCGGACCGCCGCCGTCATCCGCAGGGTGCGCAGCTTTTCGACCTGCGTTTCGGGGTCGACGTGGTCGATCGAGCCGACTTCCAGGTCGAGCCGGCCGTCGCGCAGTGCTGAGCCGGCTTCCAGTTCCTCGGCCCGGACGCGCAGGGAGATGCCGGGAGCCTCGTCGCGGGTGAGCCGCAGCAGGCCGACGGCCAGGGCCGCGCCGACGAGATCGGCGGCTTGGATCGTGAAGGTGCTGCGCAGGGTCGCGGGGTCGACCACGGTGCCGGGGCTGAGCAGTGCTCCGAGGCTCTGCACCACCGCGGCGGCTTCTTCGCGCAGGGACTGGGCGCGCGGAGTCGGCACCATGGCCTGTCCCGCCCGGACCAGCAGCGGGTCCTGCAGGATGCGGCGCAACCGGGCGAGGGTGCGGCTCATCGCGGCCGGGGACGTGTGCAGGCGCGCGGCGGCGCGGGTGACGCTCTGCTCGGTCAGCAGGGCGTCGAGCGCGACCGCGAGATTGGCGTCGAGTGCCGGGTTCAGGCTGTTCACCAGGGTAATCCCAGTTCAGGCAATGATTGCGTGCTGAAGTTCCCATTGTGGCATTACCGGGACGCTCAGCAGGATCGAGGGCGTACCCAAATCGGTCCTATCCACGAGGTTTTCATGATCGTCATCACTGCCCCCACGGGGAACATCGGCCGCGGCCTGCTGGCGCGGCTGCTCGGCTCCGGCGAGGACCTGCGGGTGATCGTCCGCGACCCGGCGCGGCTGCCGGACGCGGCGCGCGAACGCGTCGAGGTCGTCGTCGGATCGCACGGCGACGCCGAGGTGGTCGACCGCGCCTTCGAGGGCGCGGACGCCGTTTTCTGGCTCGTCCCGCCGGATTCGGCGCGGACCCCGGCCGAGGGCTGGAGCGGCTTCACCGCCCCGGCCGCGAAAGCCCTTGCCGCGCACGGGGTCGGGCACGTCGTCGGCGTTTCCGCGCTCGGCCGGGGCACCGCCGTGGCCGAGCGCGCCGGGCTCGTCACCGCCTCCCTCGCGATGGACGAACTCATCGCGGAAACCGGTGTCGCCTACCGGGCGCTGGCCAACCCGTCCTTCTTCGAGAATCTGCTGGAGGAGGTCGACTCGATCCGGGAGAAGGGCGTCTACACCGACGTGCTGGACCCAGACCGCAAGGCCCCGCTCGTCGCCGTCGCGGACATCGTCGCGGTGGCCGCGCGCCTGCTGCTGGACCGGACCTGGACCGGCTTCGCCGACGTCCCGGTGCTCGGGCCGAAAGACCTGTCTCCCAACGACTTGGCCCGCATCATGACCGAGCAGCTGGGCCTCCCGGTCCGCTACGAACGCGAGTCGCTGGACGACCTGCGCTCCACGCTCATCGGCTACGGCCTCAACGAAGAGTTTGTCCACGGCATCGCCGATATGAAGCACGCCAAGGACAACGGCCTCGACGCGGGCGTCACGCGCACCGCGGACACGGCGTCGCCCACCACTTTCGAACAGTGGTGCGCCGAAATTCTCAAGCCTGCCTTCGAGTCCTGACCCGGGAGGATCCGCAATGCCTGCCGAGGAAACCGAAACGCCGGTGACCGCGTTCCTGCTCGTGAAGACCACGCCGGAATGGCTCGGCCTGACTCCCCGCGAGCGCGCGGACGCCTTCGCCACCCAGGTGGTCCCGGCGATCGAGGCGAAAACGACCGGCGTCCGGTCCCGGTTCTACGACACCGAGTTCTACACCGCGCGCGTCACCGACGTCTGGGTGTGGGAGGCCGACGACCATCGCGCCTACCAGCTGCTGATCGACGCGTTGCGGGAAACTCCGTTCTGGGACCGGTATTTCGAGGTCGTCGACCTGCTCGTCGGCGTCGAGAACGGGTACGCCCGCACGTATGGCCTTGACCCGCTGGCCACCATCGCCACCTGACGCCAGTGCCCGTTTCTTCAAGTCCGTGAGGGGCACCCTGAGGGAATCAGATTCCTTCAGGGAGTCCCTCACGGACGACAACGCTCAGCTCCCGCCGCTCGCGTCAGCCCCGACGCAAGCCAACGGTCCGCCAGTGGCTTCGGCCTGGGCGGACGCGCCTCAGCCGCACCCATGACGCCGCCTTGAGTCCCTGGCATCGCCACCTGACGCGCGAACGGGCCCCGTCTCCCGGAAACGGAAGACGGGGCCCGCTCAGGCCAGGATCAGTGCGCCGCGGCCAGTGCTGCCGTCTTCGGCTGCATCAGCTTCGGGTACACCTTCTGGAACTGCTCGATCATCTTCACGGTCGGGACGATCCGGTTCGGGTTGTTCTGGCTCACGGCCTGCTTCTCGCCCCACGCGCCGGCGGCCTTGCGCTGGTCGGGGGTGCCGTGGCTGTGCTGGCAGTCGCCGATGGAGGCGTCCAGGTAGGTGACTTCCTGCTGCGTGCGCGCGTTCCACGCCTCGCCCTTGGCGTGCGCCCCGAAGTAGCCGCCGTAGGCGTCCGGGCCCATTTCGCTGGACTCGTTCTCCGGGTAGTTGTTGTGCGCGAAGTCGACCTGGTGGCCGTATTCGTGGCCGACGACCGCTTCCACCGAGACGTCGTCGAAGCCGAGGTGGTTGACCACGTCGAGCAGGCCGTCGCCGAGCATGATGCGCTTGCCGCCGAGGCTTTCGGCCGGGGCGGAGAACGCGTTGAGGGTCAGCAGCGGGTGGCGGCCGCCCTGCAGGCCCGGGACCTCGTAGAGCACCTTGGTCGCGAGCGCGCCCGCCTCGGCCGCCCGCTTCGGGTCGAGGCCGAGCTTGAACGTCTGCGTCGTGCGCTCCTGGCTGCCGAGGTCGGTGCCCTTCCAGGCGACCAGCTGGACGTTCCAGCTCTCGATGTCCCAGAACCCGCGCAGCTTGTCGATGGTCGAGGTGGCGCGCGGCGTGTACTGGCCGTCGGTGCCGAAGACCTGCGGGGTCTTGTCGGAGGCGATGGCCTGCGTGTAGAGCTGGCCGATCGCGCTCAGCGCGCTGAGCGCCTTGCCCTCGGTCGGGGTCAGCTTCGCGGCGAGGCCGTTCGCGTAGGTCAGCAGCGCGCCCGGGGTACAGCCCGGGATCGGGCCCTGCGCGGCATTGGCCTGCTGGCCCGGCCGCTTCACCGGCGAGTCGAACAGCGGGTCGACGCCGCGCAGCGCGTTCGCGGGCAGCCCGTTGTAGAGGTCTTCGACGTCCTGGTACAGCTGCGCGATGTCCTGGTCGACCGAGGTCGGTTCGGCCGCGGTCGCGGGGACGGCCGTCGCGACCGTCAGCGCCGCGAGCGTGCCCGCCGCGGCGAGCGCTCTGCCGAGAATCCTGGTCCGTTTTCGCATGGGCCCCTCATTCCGGTTTCAAGATCACGAAGTACCGCAACCCTAAGAGGATCTTGGGGGCGGAAACCGGGACGGGAAAAAGTCCCCCGGAATGGCCCAGCACTTTCGACGGGTTTTCGCCCTGCGGACATCGGCCGAAAGTACTATCGGGCAATGCCGCGACGGGTCCGCGGAAATGAGCATTCGGGACAAAGCGCGCTAACTCCCGACCCGGAACCGCATCCGGCAGACGACCGCGTCCGTGCGGCGGCGCAGCGCTCTCGCCAGCACCGCGCCGCGGCGGTTCTGCAGGATCCGCTGCCAGAAGTGCTCCGGTTCGACCTCGGCGACCAGGACGAAGACGTGGCATCCGGCGTGCCGGCGGAGGTGTTCGACGATCGGCTCGCCGAGGCGGCGGTGCTCGTCGTGCAGTTGGACCAGCGTGACGTCCGGGTGCCACTGCTCCCACGCTTCGACGAACTCGCGCGCCGAGGCTTCTTCTTCGGGGTGTGTCACGTGGACGGCCTCGACGTGGTCGCCGAGGGACAGCGCGGCGGCGAGCGCGTCGCGGGTCAGCCGGGACACGGTGTGCACCGGGACGATGACCAGCGACCGGTTGGGCCGCGGCGGGGCCGGGATGCGGCCGAGTTCGAGGCGGTCGCCGATGCGGCGGTAATTGCGGTGGACCCATTCCATCAGCAGCACGAGCGCTGGCAGCGCGACGACGATCAGCCAGCCGCCTTCCCCGAATTTCGTCGCGGTGACCACGATCGCGGCGAGTCCGGTGAGCAGTGCGCCGAAACCGTTGAGGGCGGCTTTTCCCCGCCAGCCGCGCGGGCGGGCGGCGAACCAATGCCGCACCATTCCGATCTGCGACAGCGTGAAACCGACGAACACCCCGATCGCGAACAACGGCACCAGCGTGTTCATGTCGCCATTCGCGAGAATTAGCAGCAACGCCGAAGCGACGGCAAGGAAACCGACGCCGTAGCGGTACACCTGGCGTTCGGCGCGGAGCGCGAAAACGTGCGGGAGGTTGTTGTGCTTCGCGAGCAGTTGGGCCAGCACCGGAAGCCCGCCGAAGGACGTGTTGGCGGCCAGCGCCAGCAGAATCACGGTGGAGAATTGCACCAGGTAGTACCCGAAACCGTTCCCGAGCGACGCGGCAGTCACCTGCGACAGCACGGTCACGCCGTTGACCGGGTGGATCGAGAACTTGCCGATCAGCACGGCGATCCCGAGCAGCATCACCGCGAGCAGCCCGCCCAGCGCGACCTCCGCCCGCTGCGCCCGGCGCACGCGCGGCTTGCGGAACGACGGGACGGCGTTGGCGATCGCCTCGACGCCGGTCAGCGCCGCGCAGCCGTTCGCGAAAGCCTTGAGCAGCAACAGGATTCCGACCGTCTGGAGGTTCTCGACATGCCCGGCCGCGACCGTGGCGGCCGGAGCGCCGCGGAAGAGCCCGACCACGACGACGGTGAGGATCGACCCGACGAACACCGCGGTCGGCACGATGAATGCCCGCGCGCTCTCGGCGATGCCGCGCAGGTTGATGCCGGTGATCAGCGCGAGGACGCCGAGACAGAGCCACAGCCGGTACGGAAGGAGGGAAGGGAACGCCGAGGTCAGCGCGGCGACCCCAGCGGCGACCGACACCGCGACGTTCAGGACGTAATCGACGATCAGCGAGGCGGCCGCGACGAGTGAGGCACGCCGTCCGAGGTGGGTGCGGCTGACGCCGTAGGCCCCGCCACCGTCCGGGAACGCGGCGATGACCTGCCGGTACGACAGCGTCAGCACGGCGAGCAGGACGGCGATCGCGAGCGTGACGGGCAGCGTGAAGCCGAGCCCGGTCCCGCCGGCGACGGCCAGGACGAGCACGATCGCCTCGGGTCCGTAGGCGACCGACGCCATCGCGTCGAGGGAGAGGGCGGCGAGGCCGCCGACGACGGAAAGCCGGTGCCGGTCGGCGGTGCGCGGCGTTTCCGGGCGGGACAGAGTTGCGGTCACCCAGTCAGGTTGGGGCCGGGACTGCGGCTCGAGGGCGGGCGTTGACGGTTTCCTGACAGTGATCTAGCAGACGGTCTAGCGACTGCCGGTTTTCCAGTGCCGCACCGCGAAGGGCCCGCCGAGGAAGACCGCGAGCGTCACGACGCCCGCCACGAGCATGCCCGGGCGGGAGTCGAACATGCCGGTGGCCGCCAGCACCACGCCGGTGATCGTCGCCAGCACCTCGAAGGCGGACCGGCGCCGACGGCCGGATCCGCGGTCCAGCTTGGTGCTGAGCCGCGGATCCGTGGCGCACAACTCGCGTTCGATTTCGTTGAGCGCACGCTGTTCCCGGTCGGTCAGCATGCGCCGCCCTGCTTCCGGCGGCGAGCCAGGAGCCGGATGGCGAGCACCCCGCCCAGCACCGCCGCGAACAGCGGGAGCGGATTGTTCCGGACCGCCTCCGCGCCCGACCGGAACTTCTCCGCGGCCGGCGCCGAGACGGTCTTCTCCACCTGGCTGGTCGCTCGGTCGATCGTGTCGTCGACCTTGTCGGCGGCCCGGGTCCGGACGTCCAGCTTGTGTCCCAGCGCGTCCAGCGTTTCGGCCAGCTCCTCGCGGGTGACGTCCCGGTCGGCCTTGGCCTCTTCGACCTTGCGTTCGGTCATGACCGCACCTGCTTCATCGTCTCGACGTCCTCGCGCACTCGCTCCACGGACTCCTCCGGCACCGGCGGGGCCGCGCGGCTCGCTTCCTTGCCGCCGGCCAGCGCGGCCAGCCCCGCGACCAGCAGCAACGCGCCCCCGACGACCAGCGCGGCCAGCCAGCCGGGCAGCACCAGCGCGAGTCCGAGCACGGCCGCGGCGACCAGGGCGGCCCCGCCGAACAGCGCCAGCACGCCGGCGAATCCGACGAGCCCGGCACCGAACCCGAAGCGCTTCCCCTTCGTCTGGAGTTCGGCCATGGCCAGCCGGAACTCGTCTTGGAGCAGGCGTTTGACGGCGGCGGTCAGATCGGCCGCGAGGTCCGCGGTGGACTTCTCGCGCGCGGGCGTCCGGTTCATTTCCTCCAGCACGGTTTGCCTCCCTTCGTCTTCGAGGCTTACCCGGCATAGGGGTCGCGAAACTGGCCGGCGGAGTCCAGCGCGGCGAGCGCTTCGCGGAGTGCGTCGACGACCCGGCCGTGGCCGAGCGGCAGCGGGCTGGGGACCTGGTCGTCGGGGGCGTCGGAGCTGTGGGCGAGGACTTCGACTTCGACGTTGGAGTCGTGCAGAGCAGTGATCTCGGCGTCGTGCCGGGCTAGCCAGGCCTCGTCGGCCGCAGTGGCGTCGCCGGGGCTGGTCATGCCTTCGGCGGCCGGGTCGACGAGGAGGACGGAGCGCAGCGCGCCCGGATGCTCGGCGGCTAGCCGCAAGGCTTCGGCGGCGAGCGGTCCGCTCGTCACGAGGTCGCTTCGCTGTGGTGCGGCAAGGGTTTCGGCGGTTTCGCGCCACGCGCCCTCGACCGGGGCCCGGTGCCAGAGGATCTCGTGGTCCTCGGCGAGCGGACGCCAGGTGGCGGGCAGGCCTTCGTGTTTGGCCGCGCCTGCCGGGTCGAGCACGATCAGCCGGGGCGCACCGGACCGGCCCGCGGCGACGAGCGGCGGGCCTTCCGCGCGGACCGGGCCGGACGGGAACGGTTCTGGCATGTCGCCTCCTTCCACGAGCCCCCCGGATACCCGCGGCGCGGCAGGAGTAACGGGCCGGGACGCCGGGTAGCCGGGGAGCGAACGGAGGAAGGAGAGGTTCTCATGACCACAGCACGCGATTTGATGACGCCGAACGCCGTCTGCGTGCGCGCTTCGGACACCGTGAACGACGCCGCGCAGACGATGGCGCGCGAACAGCTGGGCGCGCTGCCGGTGTGCGGCGAGGACAACCGGCTCAAGGGAATGCTGACCGACCGGGACATCGTGGTGAAGGTGCTCGCCGAAGGCAAGGACCCGCGCGCGGTGCACGCCGGCGAACTGGCGCAGGGCGAAGCGGTGACGATCGGCGCGGACGACGACGTCGCCGAGATCCTGCGGACCATGTCGGAGCACCGGGTGCGCCGCCTGCCGGTGATCGACGGGCACGACCTGATCGGCGTCGTCGCACAGGCGGACGTCGCCCGCGCGATGCCCAATCCGGACACCGGGGTGCTGGTCGAGGCGCTGTCGCACGACTACTGATCCGCATCGGGGTTTGCTGATCGCGGACCCGGGTAACCGCTGAGCATTCCCGGTGCGGGGAGGGCCGCGCGACCGTCGCAGGGGGACGGTCGCGCGGCCGCACCAGACCTTCGGGGAGGACACGCATGACTGACCGGATCCGCCCGCCGCAGCAGCAGGAACCGCCGGGCTCGACCGAGGACATGGACCCGCGCCCGCGCGATTCGATGACCGGTTACGAGGGCCGCGGCCTGCTGGCCGGACAGCGGGCGCTGATCACCGGCGGCGACTCCGGGATCGGCCGCGCGGTCGCGATCGCCTTCGCGAAGGAAGGCGCGGACGTCGCGATCTCCTACCTCAAGGAGGACGAGGACGCCGAGTACACCGCCGACCGGGTGCGCGCGGAGGGCCGGGAATGCCTGCTGCTCCCCGGCGACCTGGCCGATTCCGCGCACTGCCGGGAGATCGTCGAGCACACACTGTCCGAATTGGACGGCCTGGACATCCTGGTCAACAACGCGGCGACCCAGTGGCCGGTCGACCGTCCCGAAGACCTGACCGAGGAGCAGTGGCTGCACACCTTCGACGTGAACCTGCACAGCTACTTCCGGGTGACTGCTGCCGCGCTGCCGCATCTCGGCGACGGCGACGTGATCATCAATACCGGTTCGGTGAATGGCTTGCGGGGGAATAAGTCGCTCATCGACTACTCGGCGACTAAGGGCGCGATTCATGCTTGGACGTATGCGATGGCGCAGGCGTTGGCCGACCGGGGGATCCGGGTCAACTGCGTCGCGCCGGGGCCGGTGTGGACGCCGCTGATTCCGTCGACGTTCCAGCCGGAGAAGGTGGAGAAGTTCGGGCTGCAGGTGCCGTTGCAGCGTGCGGCGCATCCGGATGATCTTGCGCCGTCGTATGTGTTTCTGGCGTCGAATCGGATGTCGTCTTATTACAGCGGTGAGGTGTTGGCTGCGCTGGGCGGGGAGACTGTTCCGGGCGGCTAGTCGCGATTCGGTCCGTGAAGGACTCCTTGAGGGAATCTGGTTCCATGCCAGGGACTTGAGCCGGCGTTGCGGGTGCCGTTGAGGTGTGTTCGCCCAGGCCGAAGCGGCTGGCGGACCGTTGGCTTGTGTCGGGGGCGACGCGGGCGGCGGGCACTGGGCGTGTCGTCTGTGAGGGGGTCCCTGAGGGAATCAGATTCCCTCAGGGGCCCCCTCGCAGACTTGAAGAAACGGTCATACTCGCATTAATCGGGCATTTCGCTGACGTGGGCGTCCATTATGGATGGTCGGCAGGCCGAGGCCGCCCGGCTTAAGTCCCTGGCATTGGAATCTGGTTCCCTCAAGAAGTCCTTCACGGACCTTTACTGGTCGAGGCCCGCGGCGAGCAGCTCCGCGAGGTGGATGCCTTCGCGGCCGCCGCTGTCGAGTTCGTGGAGCTGGGTGCGGCAGCTGAATCCGTCGGCCAGTACCGCGGTCCGGTGGTCGGCTTCCCGCACCCGGGGCAGCAGCACGCGTTCCGCACAAGCGCGGCTCACCTCCAGATGACCGCGCTCGAAGCCGAAGTTTCCGGCGAGTCCGCAGCATCCCGAAGCGAGCCGTTCGACGTCCACCCCAGCCGCCTGCAACAGGTCCCGATCGGCGTCCCAGCCCAGCACCGCGTGCTGATGGCAATGCACCTGGGCAAGCGCGTGCCCGGGGATCTGCGGCGGCCGGTAGCCGGGGGAGTGCTGGGCCAGCAGTTCCGCGAGGGTCACGGTCTGGTCCCGCAGCCGTCGGACGTCCTGGTCGCCCGGGAACAACTCAGGAGCGTCGGAGCGGAAGACCGCGGTGCAGCTGGGTTCCAGGCCGAGCACCAAGCCGCCCTCGCGCAGGTGTGGGGCCAGGGTGCGCACGGTGCGGGTCAGCACCCGCTTCGCGATTCCCAGCTGGCCGGTGGAAATCCAGGTCAGGCCGCAGCACGCGGAACGCTCGGGCAGCGTTACCCGCCAGCCCGCGTCTTCCAGTACTCGGACCGCGTCCGTCGCGACGTGCGGGTGGAAGTACGCAGTGAAGGTGTCCGGCCAGAGCAGGACGGTGCCGCGTGCGCCGGTGCCGGTCGGATGGTGCTGGGCGAACCACTGCGGCAGCGTTTTCGGGGCGAAGCGGGGGATTTCGCGGTCCTCGACCCCGGCGGCGCGGGTGGCGAGGCGGGTTTTGCTCAGGAGGTTAGCCAGTCGCGCGGTGCGGGTTTTTCCGACTAGGTGGGCGAAAAGCGGCAGCCAGCCCATGCTGAAGTCCGAGCGCGGCCGCTTCCAGGGGCGGCCCGCGTAGTGGTGGGCGAGGAATTCGGCCTTGTAGGTGGCCATGTCGACGTCGGCCGGGCAGTCGGATTTGCAGCCTTTGCAGGAAAGACACAGGTCGAGCGCGTCGCGGACCTCGGTGGAACGCCAGCCGTCGGCGATCGGGCCGTCGTGGTGGCCGTTCAGCATTTCGAACAGCAGCCGAGCCCGGCCGCGCGTGGAGTGTTTCTCCTCGCCGGTGACCTGATAGGACGGACACATCACGTCGCCGCTGTCCGAAGTGGACTGACGGCAGCGGCCCACGCCGACGCAGCGGTTGGCGGCCTGGGAGAACGAGCCGCCGTCGTGCGGGAAGCGGAAGTGCAGGTGCTGCGGTTCGGCGGGGGACCACGAGCCGCCGAGCCGCAGGTTTTCGTCCAGCGAGTACGGGGCGACGACCTTGCCGGGGTTCATCCGGTCTGCCGGGTCGAAGATCGCTTTGAGCTGGCCGAACGCGGTGACCAGGGCGTCGCCGAACATGCGCGGCAGCAGTTCGCCCCGGCTCTGGCCGTCGCCGTGTTCGCCGGAGAACGAGCCGCCGAACTCCGCGACGAGGTCGGCGGCTCGTTCCATGAACCGCCGGTAGGCCGCGACGCCGGACGCGGTGTAGAGGTCGAACGGGATCCGCGTGTGCACGCAGCCCTGTCCGAAGTGGCCGTACAGGCTCGGCCCGGTTTCGCTGGCGTAGCCGAATTCGGCGTACAGCGCGTCCAACCGCCGCAGATAGTCGCCCAGCCGCGAAGGCGGGACGGCGGAGTCTTCCCAGCCCTCGAAGGTGTCCGGCTCGCCGGGGACGTGCGCGGTCGCGCCGAGACCGGCTTCGCGGACCTGCCAGAGTTCGGCTTCGCGAGCCGGATCGTCGAGGAACGCGACCTCGGCGTCCTCGATGGCGTCCAGCAATCCGCGCGCCTGCTTGTCGACTTCTTCCAGGGTTTGCCCGCCGAACTGGACCATCAGGAACGCCCGGCCGTGCGGAAGCTCCTCGCGGGCTTTTTCGTTGAGGTGCTTCAATCGTTCGTCGTAGAGCAGCCGGTGGTCGACGCCTTCTAGGGCGATCGGTTCGTGCGGCAGAATGTCCGGCACGGCGTCGGCGGCGGTCGCGATGTCCGGGTAGCCGAGCACGACCAGCGCGCGCTCCGGCAGCACCGGCACCAGCTTCAGTTCCGCGCGCAGGACGGTGACCAGCGTCGATTCGCTGCCGACGAGCAGTCCGGCGACGTCGAAGCCGTGTTCGGGCAGCAGCGAGTCGAGGTTGTAGCCGGACACCCGGCGCGGGATGTCCGGGAAACGGCGGCGGATCTCGTCGGCGTACTCGTCGCGCAGCCGGCGCAGCTGCCGGTAGATCGCGGCGCGGCGGTCGCCGTGGTGCTCGATTTCGGCGTACTCGTCGTCGGTGGTTTTCCCGCACCAGAACCGGGTTCCGTCGGCGAGCAGCACCTCCAGCGCCACGACGTTGTCCACGACCTTGCCGGTGCGCTGGGCGGTCGCGCCGCAGGAGTTGTTGCCGATCATGCCGCCGAGCGTGCAGTTCATGTGCGTGGCGGGCTCGGGGCCGAACCGCAGCCCGGTGCCGGCGAGCTGCCGGTTGAGGTCGTCCAGCACGATTCCCGGCTGCACGACGCAGGTGCGGCGTTCGGCGTCCACGGATTCCAGCTCGGCGCAGTACTTCGACCAATCGAGCACGACGGCGGTGTTGGTGCACTGCCCGGCGAGGCTCGTCCCGCCGCCGCGCGAGAGCACCGGCGCGCCGAATTCCCTTGCTACGGCGAGTGCTTCGACGGCGTCGTCCGGGGAACGCGGCACGACGACGCCGAGGGGGACCTGCCGGAAGTTGGACGCGTCGGTCGAGTAGGCGGCGCGGCTGCCGTCGTCGAAGCGGACCTCTCCCTTGACCCGGTCGCGCAGGGCGGCGGCGAGGGCTTCGGTGTCGATTTCGGCGGGTTCCGGTACGCGGACAACGGGATCGGGGAGTTCGGCGGTGCTCATCGGCCCTCCTTGACCGCGTACTCGGCGGCCGCGTCGGCGTGCAGCCGCAGCCCGTGCCCGGCGGTGGACATCGACGGGGCGACGCGGCCGCCGCTCGGGTCGAGGCCGCCGTAGAACAGCTCCCGTTCGATCCGGTCGTGGTCGGCGAACCATTCGAGGTGCCGGAAATTCGGGGTGGCCGCGGCCGCGTGCGCGGACAGATTCGGCGCGCAGTGCGCGGAAACCTCGCGGTTCGCGGCGGCGGCCAGCGCCGCGGCCCGCCGCCATTCGGTGTAGCCGCCGCACCGCGTCACGTCGACCTGGAGGCAGTCGACGGACGGCAGCATCCGGGCGAAATACGGCAGGTCGTAGCCGTACTCGCCGGCCGCGATGTCCGGTCCGTCCGGACTGCGCAGCTGCGCCAGGCCGGGCAGGTCGTCGCTGGACACCGGCTCCTCGAACCAGGTCACGCCGAACTCGCGCAACGTCCCGGCGATCCGGCGGGCGCGGCCGACCGAATAGCCGCCGTTCGCGTCCACGTACAGCGCGGCGTCGTCCCCGATCGTCTCCCGCGCCAGCCGGACCCGGCCGATGTCGCGGGCGACCGCGTTTCCCCAGGACTCGCCGATCTTGATCTTCACCCGCGGAATGCGCTGCCCGCGGACCCAGCCGTCGAGCTGTGCGGCAAGCTCGTCGTCGTCCTGCGAGGTGAAGCCGCCGCTGGCGTACACGTCGACCTCGTCGTGCACCCGGCCGAGCAGGCGGCTCAGCGGAACGTCGAGCAGCCGCGCGGCGGCGTCCCAGATCGCGATGTCCACAGCGGACAGTGCACAAGAGACCAGTCCGGCGCGGCCGAGGTTCCGGATCGCGTGCTGCATCGCGGTCCAGCACGCGGGCGGGTCCAGCACCGGCCGCCCGACGACCGCGGCGGCGAGTTTTCCTTCGATCAGCGGGGCACAGGAGAAATCGGCGTACGTCCAGCCGAGCCCGTCCGCCTCGCCGGCCCGCACGCGGGCCACGACGAGCGTGGTGGAGTCCCAGGCGAGCGTGCCGTCAGCCTCCGGCGAAGGGGCCGGCACCCGGTAGGCGCGCGCGTCGATCCGTTCGATGTGCGGGGCGGAGACCGTCACCGCGACCGTCCGGGCAGGAATTCCTGCAGCTTCGTTTTCGCGCCCTGGAACATCAGGTGGAACGCCTCCGGATCGCCCTTGAGCACTGATTCGGTGACCGACTTCATCTGCTCGAAGGTCGCGTGCGGCGGGATCGGCGGGACCTCGGCGTCGCACCGCACGTCGAGCACCACCGGCCGGTCCGCGGCGAACGCGGACTGCCAGGCCGAGCGGAGGTCGCCCGGTTCCTCGACGTTGATCCCTTCGAGGCCGACGCTGCGCGCGAACCCGGCGTAGTCGACGTCCGGCAGCGACTGCGATTCCTCGAACTTCGGCGCGCCGCCCATCGCGCGCAGCTCCCAGGTGACCTGGTTGAGGTCGTTGTTGTGGAACACGCAGACGATGCACCGCGGGTCGGTCCACAGCCCCTGGTAGCGGGCGATGGTGATCAGCTCGGCCAGTCCGTTCATCTGCATCGCGCCGTCGCCGACCAGCGCGATCGCCGGCCGGTCCGGGTAGGCGAACTTGGCCCCGATCGCGTAGGGCACGCCGGGGCCCATCGTCGCGAGCGTGCCGGACAGCGTCGCCCGGATGCCGTCGCGGATCCGGAGGTTGCGCGCGTACCAGTTGGTCGACGAGCCGGAATCGGCGGTGACCATCGCGTTGCCCGGGATCTGCCGGGACAGCTCGTGCACGATCCGCATCGGGTTGACCGGTTTCGCGTCGACCGCCGCCTGCTGGTCCATGGTCTCCCACCAGTCGGCGACGTTCTTCTCGATTTTCTCGCGCCACGAACGGTTTCCGGTCCGCTGCAGCTTGGGCAGCAGCGCGCGCAGGGTCGCGGCGGCGTCGCCGACCAGGTTGACCTCGGTGGGGTAGCGCATGCCGATGAACCGGCCGTCGAGGTCGATCTGCACCGCGCGGGCCTGGCCGTACTCCGGCAGGAACTGGCTGTAGGGGAAGTTGGAGCCGACGATCAGCAGGGTGTCGCAGTCGCGCATCATCTCGTAGCTGGGCCGGGTGCCGAGCAGTCCGATCGCACCGGTCACATAGGGCAGATCGTCGGCGAGGACGTCCTTGCCCAGCAAGGCTTTCGCCACTCCGGCTCCGGTGACGTCGGCGACCTGGCGCACCTCCTCGGCCGCGCGGCGGGCGCCCTGCCCGACGAGGATCGCGACCTTCTCCCCGGCGTTGAGCACGTCGGCCGCTTCGCCGAGCGCGGGTTCGGGCGGGACCGGATTCGGCCACGCGGTGCCCGGCGGGCTCGACGGCATCTGCTTGAACGCGTGCTGCGGCGGTTCGTACTCCTCTTCCTGCAGGTCCGCCGGGATGATCAGGGCGGTCGGCGTGCGCGACGCCTGCGCGACCCGGAACGCGCGGTCGAGCGCGTTGGGCAGCTGCTCGGCGACGTTCACCTCGATGCAGTACTCGTTCGCGACGTCGCGGTACAGCGTCTGGAGTTCGACCTCCTGCTGGTAGCTGCCGCCCATCGCGGTGCGCGCGGTCTGCCCGACGATCGCGACGACCGGGACGTGGTCGAGCTTCGCGTCGTAAAGCCCGTTCAGCAGGTGGATCGCACCGGGCCCGGACGTCGCCATGCATACGCCGACGGCCCCGCTGAACTTCGCGTAGCCGACCGCGGAGAAGGCGGCCATCTCCTCGTGCCGGGCCTGTACGAACCGCGGCTGGTTGTCCGCCTTGCCGAAGGAGGCGACGAGACCGTTGATCCCGTCCCCGGGGTAGGCGAAGACCTGCTCGACGCCCCAGTCGCGCAGCCGTGAGAGCAGGTAGTCGCCGACGGTCTCGGTCATGGCAAGTCCTCCCGTGCGTTGAGTCCTCCCCGGCTACCCGGGCCTGCCGGGCGTTACACGTCGCCGCGCAGCCCTTGCCGGGTTCCGGTGGCGCTGGTGGCGGTTTCCTCGCCGTCGAGGCGGCGCGCGGTGTTGACGAGCCCGACCATGCTGAAGGCCTGCGGCATGTTTCCCAGCTGCCGTCCGGCGGCGACGTCGTACTCCTCGCTCAGCAGCCCGACATCGTTGCGCACGGCCAGCATCCGCTCGAAAACCTCGACTGCTTCGCGGGTCCGGCCGGTGCCGTGGAGGGCGTCGGCGAGCCAGAAGCTGCACGGCAGGAACGCGCCTTCGCCCGGTCCGTTGTCGTAGCGCCGGACGAAGCCGTCCTGGGACAGCTCTTTCCGCACCGCGTCGACGGTTCCGCGCACGCGGGAGTCGCTCCAGGGCAGGAAGCCGACGCGGGGAATGAGCAGCAGCGCCGCGTCCAGGCCGCGGGATCCGTAGAACTGGGTGAATGTGTTTCGCTGCGCGTCGTAGCCCTCGCGGCAGACTTCCGTGTGGATGTGGTCGCGGAGCGCGCGCCAGCGGTCGACCGGTCCGTCTAGCCGGTGGCGTTCCACTGTCCGCACGGCGCGGTCGACGCCCGCCCAGGCCATCACCTTGGAGTGCACGAAATGCCGTGGCTCGCCGCGGACTTCCCAGAGGCTGCGGTCGGGTTCTTCCCAATGGCCCTCGAGGAAATCGAGCAGCCCGCGCTGCAGGTCCCACGCCGGATGCGTCACCGGCAGCCCGGCTTCGCGGACGAGGTGGAGGCCGTCGAGCGCTTCGCCCCACACGTCGAGCTGGAGCTGGCCCGCCGCGGCATTCCCGATCCGGACCGGGGCCGAACCGGCGTATCCGTCCAGCCAGTCCAGAGTGGACTCGGGCACCCGGCGGGCGCCGTCGAGTCCATAAAGGACCTGGAGTTCGGCCGGATCTCCAGCGGCGGCCCGGACCAGCCATTCCCGCCATGCGCGTGCCTCGCCCGGATAGCCGGTGCCGACGAGCGCTTGCAGGGTGAAGGCGGCGTCGCGCAGCCAGCAGTAGCGGTAGTCCCAGTTGCGGTCGCCGCCGAGCTGTTCCGGCAGCGACGTCGTCGGCGCGGCGAGAATGCCGCCGGTCGGCTCGTAGGTCAGCGCTTTCAAGGTGATCAGCGCGCGGCGCACGGCGGCGGGCCACCGGCCCTGGTACTGGCAGCGGCCGATCCAGTCCGCCCAGAAGCGTCCGGTGTGCGCCAAGGCCTTCTCGGCGTCCGCCGGATCGGGACGGTCCCGGTAGGACGCGTGATAGGTCAGCACGAACGGCACCCGCTCGCCGTCGGCGACGGTGAACTCGGCGACGCCCTCGGCGGACACCGGGACCGGCGTGGTCAGCCGGACCGCGTCGGGACCGGCGACCGCGTCGAATCGCCCGTCGACGTGGCGCACCCACGGGCGGATCGAGCCGTAGTCGAAGCGCGGCCGCAGGTCCGTCCGCATCGGGACCCGGCCGCGAACGCCCTCCACGATCCGGACGACATCCGCCGCACCTTCGCGCGGCGGCAGGAAATCGAGGACGCGCACGGCTCCGTCCGCGGTCTCCCATTCACTGGCCAGGATCAGGGACTCGCCGACGTAGCCCCGGCGCGTCGCCGGTCCGCCGCCCGCGGGTCCGAGCCGCCAGGCGCCCGCGCTGTCGTCGTGCAGCAGCGCGGCGAAGCACGCGGGGGAGTCGAACCGCGGCAGGCACAGCCAGTCGATCGAGCCCTCCCGCGACACCAGCGCGGCGGTGTGCAGGTCGCCGAGCAGGGCGTAGTCCTCGATCGGGCGGCTCATCACCGTTTCACCGGTCCGTGAAGGACTCCTTGAGGGAACCAGATTCCCTCAAGGAGTCCTTCACGGACAGCGACATGGCGGGTCGGGCAGGCGGGATCAGGCCCGGCCGAGCGCCTTCGCCAGCTCCTTCTTCGTCATCGTCGACCGGCCGTGGATGTTGCGCTGCCGGGCTTCGTTGTAGAGCTGGTCGCGCGTCGGGCCGCCGGGGCCGAGCCGCTTGCCGGACCGGTGCCCGCCGCGCTGCTGCGGCGATTTGTCCCGGACCGAGGTCTTGCTCGCGCGGTCCGATTCGCCCGACTGCGCCCGGTTCTTGTTCACCGTGCGGGCGGCGATCTCCTTCGCGCGCTTCGTGCTCGCGCCGCGCTCCTCCTGCGACTCCTCGATGTGCTGGTACTGGCGTTCGCGCTTCGAGTTCCAAGCCTGCTGGGGCATCCCGGTCTCCTTCCGCCGTTCTTGATCCCCGGATTGCCTGGGCGGCGGAAACGGAAACATCGCGGTTCGCGGCCCGGGAAACGGGTACCCGGCGACGCGTGGGACGCGAACAGACTCTCGCCGGGCGGCTGCTGGCCGAGCACCTGGTCGCCGGGCGGCTCGAACCGGGGACCGAGATCGGCCTGCGGGTCGACCAGACGCTCACCCAGGACGCCACCGGCACCCTCGTGATGCAGGAGCTGGAGGCGCTCGGGCTGGACCGCGCGCGGACCGAGCTGAGCGTGCAGTACGTCGACCACAACCTGCTGCAGGCGGACGAGAAGAACGCCGAGGACCACGCTTATCTGCGCTCGGCCTGCCGCCGGTTCGGCCTGTGGTTCTCCAAGGCGGGCAACGGCGTTTCGCATCCGACGCACATGGAGCGGTTCGGCGCGCCCGGCAAGAGCCTCGCCGGGGCCGATTCGCACACCTGCGCGGCCGGGTCGCTGGGCATGCTCGCGGTCGGCGTCGGCGGCCTCGAAGTGGCGCTCGCGATCGCCGGGGAGCCGCTCTACCTGCGGATGCCGGAGATCTGGGGCGTCCGGCTGGAGGGCGAGCTGCCGCCGTGGGTGTCGGCGAAGGACGTCGTGCTGGAGATGCTGCGGCGGCACGGCGTGAGCGGCGGGCGGCACCGGATCATCGAGTACCACGGCCCGGGGCTGGCCTGCCTGAGCGCGATGGACCGGCACGTGATCGCGAACATGGGCGCAGAGCTGGGCGCGACCGCGACGGTGTTCCCGGCCGACGAAGCGGTCCGCGCGTTCCTGCGGGCCGAGGGACGCGAGCACGACTTCCGCGACCTGCGCGCCGGACGCGCCGCCTCGTACGACATCGAGGACGAGATCGATCTGTCCACTGTGGAGCCACTGGTCGCGAAGCCGTCGTCGCCGGGCAACGTGGTGCCGGTGCGCGAGGTTTCGGGCACGCCGGTGGCACAGGTCGTGATCGGTTCGTCGGCGAACCCCGGGTTCCGGGACTTCGCCGTGGCCGCCGCGACCGTCCGGGGCAGGCAGACGGCCGATTCGGTCAGCTTCGACGTCAACCCGACCTCGCGGCAGATCCTCGTGGAACTGGCCCGCAGCGGCCATCTGACCGACCTCGTCGCCGCCGGTGCCCGCGTGCACCAGGCGGGCTGTCTCGGCTGCATCGGAATGGGCCAGGCGCCCGCGCCCGGCACGAACTCGCTGCGCACGTTCCCGCGAAACTTCCCCGGCCGCTCCGGCACCGCGGACGATTCGGTCTGGCTGTGCTCGCCGGAGACCGCGGCCGTGTCCGCGCTGACCGGCGTGCTGACCGACCCGCGCGACTACGCCACCGTCCACCACCTGGCACACCCGCGCGTCTTCGCCCCGGCCCGTTCGGCCGCCGACCCGCGCGTCTTCGCCGCTCCGTTGCCCAGCGAAGAGGCCGTGCGGGAGGAGCTGGTGAAGGGCCCGAACGTCGCCGGCCTGCCGGACTTCGAGCCGCTGCCGGACGAGATCGAGGGCCCGGTCCTGCTGAAGGCCGGGGACGACGTGTCGACCGACGAGATCTCGCCCGCCGGCGCCCGCGCGCTGCCGTACCGGTCGAACATCCCGAAGCTGGCCGAGTTCACGTTCACCCGGATCGACGAGGACTACCCGAAACGCGCGGCGGGCAGCCCGGCGCACTTCGTGGTGGCGGGGGAGAACTACGGCCAGGGCTCGTCGCGCGAGCACGCCGCGATCACCGCCCGGTACCTCGGCCTGCGGGTGGTGCTGGCCCGGTCGTTCGCCCGGATCCACTGGCAGAACCTGGTCAACTTCGGCGTGCTGCCGCTGGAGTTCGCCGATCCGGGGGACGAGGAGAAGATCCGGCGTGACGACGTGCTGTCGGTGTCCGGGCTGCATCGGCTGGCGGAGGCGGCGGAGTTCACGGTCCGGAATCAGACCCGGGGCGAGGAGTACCGGGTGGGGCATTCGCTGTCGCCGCGTCAGGTGGATGTGCTGCTGGCCGGTGGGCGGATTCCGCAGCTGGCGCGGGCGTTGCATTGAGCGTTCTCCGGTGCGCTGGCGGTTCGACTCTTCCGGAGAGGTCCGTGAAGGACTCCATCACGGACTCCGGTTCCCATGTCAGGAACTCGAGGCGCTGCCCGGCGGGAGCGAGTTGTCGTCCGGGTAAGGCGCGCGGAGTTTCGATCGTCCGTGAGGGGAACCTTCACGGACTCTGATTCCCCCAGGGTTCCCTTCACGGACCTTCGGATATGGTCAGGTGGACATCAATCGGGCAATCCGGCGGGCTTGGCGTCCTTTGTGGATGGTCCAGCAGGCGTGGGGCCATAGACCCCGGGCAGACTGAGCAGGTCAAGAAGCCTTGAGCGCAGCCTCCAAATCCGCACGGGACATCTTCGAACGCCCCTTCACCGCACGTTCCTTCGCCAGCTTCTGCAGGTCCGTCTTGGACAGCTCCGACAGATCCGGGGTGCGCGGCCGCCGGCTGCCGCGGACGCTCTTGGCCAGCGCGTCCATCAGGTCGACCACCTTCGTCGGCTCCTCCGGCTCGGCGGCGGGCGTCACGGTGTTCCCGGCCTTCTTCGCCTCGATCAGCTCGTCCACCCGCTCGCGGTAGGTGTCGTGGAAGTCCTCCGGCTGCCACGGCTCGGTCATCGCGTCGATCAGCTTGACCGCCAGGTCCAGTTCCTTCTTGTTGGTCTTCGCCTTGGCGGGCAGTTGCGGCACGTCGTCCGCGGTGCGCACTTCGGCGGCGTAGTGCAGCGTGTTGAGCACGATCACGCCGTCGCTGGCGCGGGCGAGCGCGAGGTGTTCGCGACCGTGGAAGACGAACTTCGCGACGGCCGCCTTGTCCTGGCGGGACAAGGCGTCGAGCAGCAGCACGTACGGCCGCTGTGCTTCCTCGTTGGCGGGGGCGAGCCAGTAGGCGCGGTCGAAGTACACCGGGTCCACCTCGGCGAGGTCCACGAAGCTCTCCACCTCGAGCGACCTCGACCGGCCCGGCGCGATCTCGTCCAGTTCCTCCTGCTCGACCAGCACGTACTCGTCGTCGCCGACCTCCCGGCCGCGGACGATGTCGTCGTAGCGCACCTCGTCGCCGGTCCGCTCGTTCACCCGCCGGTAGCGGATGCGGTCCCGGGTGCCCCGCTGGAACTGCGTGAAGCGCACCGCGTGGTCCTCGACCGCCTTGTACAGCCGCACCGGGACGTTGACCAGCCCGAACGACAGCGCACCCTGCCACACCGGACGCATCTGCCCCTCCTTCCGTCCTGAGTGCCCGCCGGGTACCCCGTGCGGGCGCACGGCACACCGCGCCCGTGTAAGCCGGGCGGATTCGGGGTAGTGATCTTCCGATGCGCCTGAAACCCCAGGGAAGCCAGTTCTTCCAGCTGCTCGCGGACGCCGCCGCGAACCTCGTGACCGCGACCGCGCTGCTGCGCGACCTCACCGCGGTGCCGCCGCCGGACCGCGAGGCCGTCGCGGCCCGGCTGCACGAGGTCGAGCACGCCGGCGACGACCTGACGCACACCATCATGGTCGAGCTGAACAGCACGTTCGTCACGCCGTTCGACCGCGAGGACATCCAGGCGCTGGCCGCGCGGATCGACGACGTACTGGACTTTTTGGACACTGCCGCCGACCTCGCGGTGCTGTACCGGCTCGGCGAGTTCCCGCCGGGCACCGACGCGATGCTGCGCGTGCTGTGCCGCGCCGCGGAGCTGACCGCGGAAGCGATGCCGGGCCTGGCGAAGGTCGGCGAGCTGGAACCGTACTGGATCGAGATCAACGCCCTGGAGAACGAGGCGGACCACACCTACCGGCGGATGCTCGCCGACCTGTTCCAGCCGGGGGCGGACGCGCTCGAGGTGCTCAAGGCGAAGGAAGTCGTCGAGCAGTTCGAGCTGGCCGCGGACGGATTCGAGCACGTCGCGGACGTGGTGCAGACGATCGCGGTCAAGGAATCCTGAGTGGACGGCACCGCCGCGCTGGTCGCCGTCGTGGTGCTGACGGTCTTTTTCGACTACACCAACGGGTTCCACGACGCGGCCAACGCGATCGCCAGCGCGGTGTCGACGCGGGCGCTGCGGCTGCGCGCCGCGCTCGTGCTGGCCGCGGTGATGAACCTGGCCGGAGCCCTGCTGTCGACCGGCATCGCCGCAACGGTCGCGAAAGGCATCATCGACGTCCCGGCCGGCCCGGGCGCGCTGACCGTGGTGCTCGCCGCACTCGTCGGCGCGATCGCCTGGAACCTGGTGACCTGGTACTTCGGGCTGCCGTCCTCGTCGTCGCATTCGCTGATCGGCGGCATGGTCGGCGCGGCGCTGGCCGCGGCGAGCACGGTGCACTGGGCGGGCATCGCGGAGAAAGTGCTGATCCCGATGGTCGCGTCGCCGCTGCTCGGGCTCGTGCTCGGCTACCTGGCGATGGTGGCGGCGCTGTGGCTGCTGCGCCGGAAGAACCCGCACCGCAGCGGCCGGGTGTTCCGGCGGCTGCAGATCGTGTCGGCCTCGGCGCTCGCGCTCGGCCACGGCCTGCAGGACGCGCAGAAGGGGATGGGCGTGATCGTCCTGGCGCTGATCGCGGCGGGCGAGCAGGACACGTTTTCGGTGCCGTTGTGGGTGACCCTGGTGTGCGCCGGGGCGCTGTCGCTCGGCACCTGCTCGGGCGGCCTGCGGATCATGCGGACGCTCGGCCGCCGCGTCTTCCCGCTCGATCCGCCGCACGGGTTCGTCGCGGAATCGGTCGGGGCGTCGGTGCTGTATCTGACGGCTTTCGCGGTGAAGGCCCCGATTTCGACCACGCATGTCATCACCGCGGCGGTGATGGGCGTCGGGGCCACGCGGCGGCTTTCGGCGGTGCGGTGGGGGATCGCGCGGGACATCGTGCTGGGCTGGGTGCTCACTTTTCCCGCCGCGGCGGCGGTTTCCGCGCTGGCGTTCTGGATCCTGTCGGCGTTCGGCTGATCACCGGGGCACCAAGGCGAGGACTTCCTGGTCGCTGGTTGGGCTGAAGTCCGAGTAGAACTCGCCGACGGCGCGGAATTCCTCCGGTTCCTGGAGACAGACCACCTCGTCCGCCTCGCGGGCGAGCTTGTCCAATGCGGGCGGCGCGCCGACGGGGGCGGCGAAGACCAGCCGCAGCGGCGCGTGCGACCGAAGGGACCGCAGCGCGGCGATCGCCGTCCCGCCGGTGGCCACGCCGTCGTCGATCACCACGACGTCGTGGCCCGCTGGCGAGCGCGGGACCCGGTTGCCCAGGTAGCGGCGGACTTGGTCGCGGGCCTCGGTGCGGGCTTCGTCGACGTTGCGGGCGACGTCGACGGTCGTGAGCCCGAGGGCGCGGAGTCCGGCGCGGTCGAAGAACGGCGGTCCGTCCGCCGCGACGGCGCCGAGTCCGAGTTCCGGCCGTCCCGGTGCGCCGATCTTGCGGGCGACCAGGAGTTCCAGTGGCGCGTCCAGCTCTCGGGCGACAGGTGCGGCGACCGGCAGCCCGCCCCGGGCGAGCCCGAAGACGACCGGGTCGGCCCAGTCCCGGCAGGCCAGTGCGGCGGCGAGCCGGGCGCCCGCGTCGGCGCGGTTCCGGAACGGCTTCATCGGCGGTCCTTCGCACGGCGCAGCAGCTGTCCGGCGGCGAGCACGGCCACGGCCAGCCCGGCGGCCACCGCCCCGTGGTGCCGGCTCAGCACCGGCTGGAGGTCTCGCGCTTTCGCCAGCCGGTCGAATTCCCCGTGCGCGCCATAGTCGAACCCGCGCGGGCCGTCCGCCGGTTCCCACAGGTTCGCGGGCTGGCGGGGCGGCTGCGGACGGCCGGTCTGCTGTGCGCCGAAGCCGGTGCGGGCGAGGTACCGGTCGAGCAGGCCGGGCGCGACTGCGTTGGCCAGCAGCGTCGCGACAGTGCTCGAACCGACCCAGTATTCGCGGCGGCGCGGATGGTCGGCGGCGTGCAGCACGGCGCGGGCGGCGAGTTCGGGCTGGTAGATCGGCGGCACCGGCTGCGCGTGCTCGGGCAGCCGGGACAGCAGCCAGCTGAACTGCGGCGTGTTGACCGCGGGCAGCTGCACCATCGTCGTGCGGATTCCGCTGTGCTCGTGGAGAAGTTCGCAGCGAAGCGCTTCGTTGAAGCCCTGGATCGCGTGTTTGGCCCCGCAGTACGCGCTCTGCAACGGAATCCCGCGGTACGCGAGCGCCGAACCGACCTGGACGATCGTGCCGTTGTCCCGCCGCTTCATCCGGTGGAGCGCGGCCATCGTCCCGTGCACGAAACCGAGGTACGTGACCTCAGTGGCCCGGCGGTACTCCTCGGGGCTGACGTCGGCGAACCGGGCGAACACCGAGCTGAACGCGACATTGACCCAGACGTCGATCGGCCCGAGTTCCGCTTCGATCCGGCTCGCGGCCGCGTCGACCTGCTCGAAGTCGGCGACGTCGGCCGGCTGCGGCAACGGCGTGCCCCCGGCTTCCCGCACGTCGTCCGCCGCCGCGGCGAGCCCCTTCTCGCCCCGGGCCGGCAGGGCTACTTTCGCGCCGCGGCCTCCGTACGCACGCGCGACGGCCCGGCCCACTCCGGCGCTGGCCCCGGTCACGGCTACGACGGGCGGCATGGAAATCCTTTCCCCGGACCGGGAGTCCGGCGGGTCGGCGGGCGCAGGCATTCCTGCCGCGCGACGTGCCCGCACAGCGCGACCGCGCCCAGCACGAACCCGAGCAGCGCGAGCGACACCTCCGGCGGAAAGACGATCCCGCAGACTACGAGCCCGGCCGCGACCACGGTCAGCGCCCAGCACGCGACCCGCCACGCCCGGCGCAGCGGCCACGCCGACTGGACGAAGGCGCGCCGCACCCACTGGGCGTCCGTGGCGAGCAGTTCTCGTTCCATCGCCCGCAGGCGGGGATCGGTGGCCATGGCCTGCTCCCTTCCGCCTGCTTCTCCGCATACCCGCTCCCGGCCGGGTCAAACCGGCGCCGCGCAAGCGCCCGGTTTGCCCGGGAACGCGCCGGGCAATCCGGCGGGCGACCGCACTCGCCGGAAGGAGCACGAGATGAGCAGGCTGCTGATCGACCCGGAAAGCGCGACTGTCCCGTGTGGACAGTGCGGACGCGAAGCGGTGCACGTGGGCAGGCTGGTCCAGGAGGACGGGACGCCGGTCAGCCACGCGGTGGTGTGCACGGTCTGCCGCGCGGCGCGCCCGGGGCCCGGGCCGGGGGAGACCCGGCGGCCCCGGCTGGCGGTGCTTTCGCGGCCGGACTGAGCCGGAGGGCTCCCGGGCCGGTTCAGACCGGTCCGGGAGCTTTTCCGTCAGTCGATCCCGAGCACGGACTCCGCGGTGGTCCGCTTGTCCAGCATCATCGGCGAGGGTGGTTTTGCCCGCGCAGGCGGCCTTCTTCACCGCATTTTCGACAGTATCTGGGTTCCGGCCACCGTCGCGGGGTTCGGGCCAGAGGTCCTTCGGGTCCTTCGGCGCGCCGCCCGGTTCCAGCGGCAGTAGCTCGTCGGCGGGCGGACGGCGGCGGTCCAGCCGGGGTGGGGAAGCGGAAGACAGGACTGCGAGCATTTCGCGGCGAGCGGGTGCGGGACGGCAGCACGGAATCACACTGCCTGCTTTCGCAGGAATGCGTGAATAATTAACCGTGCGCACGCCTCGCAGGTGACGGGGGTATCGATCTGAAATAGCCGAAATGCGGGTCAGGCGGCGCGAACCCGGGTGGCCCGAACGATCAGGTGGGAGCGGGTCGTCCGGGGCGGGCACCGGGAAAGTTCTTCGGAACGGTTTCCAGTCGGTTTTTATGCGCCTTTCGACCGAGCTGGAGAGAAAATACTGCAATCGATTTCCGCTGCGCCGTTCGGCTGAAGGTGGAAGCGCGCCGTTATCCATTCCCGGCTCCCGTGCGACCTTTTTCGTGAACGCTGCCGGAATCGATCTTTTCGGGCGGAATTCCCGGGGGTGAGCGATGGTCGAACGGGAAGGCCCGCGATCCGGCGCGGGCGGCGGCGAGGGAGCGGAAAGCGGTCCGGCGGGTGAAAACGCGCCCGCCGAGCCGGAAGCGGGGTACGAGATTCCGATCGGGATGCCGGTGTCGGCCGCGGAGATGGAGCGGCTGAAGGCGGCGGCCGAGCGGCACCGCGATCGGGAGGAGGCCGACGCCCCGGCACGGGCCGGCGACGCGGCCGAGGAGGAAGAGGGTGAGGGCCGTGATGCCTGAAGCACCAGTGCCGGAAGGGCAAGCCGGCGAAACCGCCGGCGGTGTGTCGCGGGAAATGGCGGATCTGACGGTCGGCGAACTGCTGGCCGAACCGCCGTCGCCGGTCCGGTCGCCGTTGTTCGCGCAGCGGTTCCCGGTTCCGGTCGAGGAGTACGACCAGCTGAAGACCGGCGCGCGGGAGCACGCCGCGGAGGCGCTGGCCGCCGAGGACGCGCTCGGCGCGCAGCTCGACGAGGAAGCCGCGGAGGAAGCGCCGGAGGAGAATCCGCCGGAGGACGAGATCGCCGAAGGGCTGGCCCCGGCGGCGTCGGCGAGCTTCGAGGGGATCTCCCAGACCGCGTTCCGGCCGCCGGACTGCACGGTCGCGGTCGGCCCTCGGCACGTGCTCGCCGCGGTCAACGTCGACCTGGTCGGATACGACAAGACCGGGCTGCAGCAGTTCCGCTGGGCGAATTTCACCGCGATGTTCAACCCGGTGCTGCCGGCCGGCGCGCAGCTCTTCGACCCGAAGCTGGCGTACGACCACTACAGCGGCCGGTGGATCGTCTGCATCGCAGCCCGGCGCGCGAACCCGCAGGGCTCCTGGCTGATGCTCGGCGTCTCGCAGACCGGCGACCCCGCGGGCGGCTACTGGATCTGGAGCACCGACGCGTCGGCGAACGGAGCCACCGCCACCGGCAACTGGTCGGACTACCCGATGCTGGGCTTCGACACCCAGGCGATTTACGTGTCCACCAACCAATTCGCCTTCGGCGGCGGCTTCGCCCACGCGAAACTGCGGATCTTCAACAAGGCCGAGCTGTACGGCGGCGGGGCCGGCGCGGCCCACACCATCCGCTGGTGGGACTTCTGGGGGCTCAAGAACCCGGACGGGAGCGCGGCGTTCTCCGTGCAGCCGTGCTGCCATTTCCAGGGCGCAGGCGGGAATCCGCGCGCGTACCTGGTGAACTCGCTGTTCCCGTCCGGCTCGAAGCTCACCCTCTGGACCCTGTCGAACCCGCTGGCCCTGTGGTCCGGCGGCGCGCCGACGCTGGCCTCGGCCGCGGTGGCCTGCCGCAGCTACAGCCTGCCGCCCGGCGCGGTGCAAAAGGACGGCGGCGCAACCCGGATCGCCACGAACGACACGCGGCTGCTCAACGCGGTCTTCCAATCGGCGGGCCGCACCCAGCGCGTGTGGACGACGCACACGTCCGCGTACAGCTGGCGCGGCGACACCGAGGCGCGGTCGGTGGTGCAGTGGTACGAGATCGACGTGCCGAGCCGCACGGTCACGCAGCAAGGCGCGTTCGGCGCGCCCGGCAGGCACTATTTCTTCCCGGTCGTCCAGACCGACATTTCCCGCAACGCACACGTGGCGTTCGGCCGGTCCGCGCCCGACGAGTACGGGCACTTCCGCCAGACCGGCCGTCTCGCCACCGACGCGCCGGGCACGCTGCAGGGCAGCGCGTCGGTGATCGCCGGGCAGAGCGCCTACACCGGCGGCCGATGGGGTGATTACTTCGGCGTCGGCCGGGACCCGTCCGATTCGCGGACCGTGTGGAGCTACGGCGAATACGCGGGCGCGGGCAACACCTGGCGAACGCGCCTCAACGCGGCGAAGTACTGAGGAGGTTGTCATGAACACCGCACAAAAGCTGCGCATCGCGGCCGAGGCCGTGCTCGCTGTGCTCAGCGCCGTCGCGTTGGTGCTGACGCTGACTGTCCCGGACTGGATCGAACGCACCACCGGCGCTTCCCCGGACGGCGGAGGCGGGGAAGCCGAATGGCTGCTGACCGCGGTCGCTTGCGTGGCGACAGTGCTGTTCACCGGGCTGGCCGCGTGGGAGTGGCGGCGTTTGCGGACGGCGTGACCGGTGGGCGGGCACCGGTTTCCGGCCGGTGCCCGCCGTTCCGTCCTAAGGTGATCAGGTGACCGTTTTTGAACCGTCCTCCGTGGTTCGCCGATCCGACGTTCCGATGTACCTGGTGGAAAACCTGCGCGACGCGGTGCGGCCCGGTTCGCGGGACACCATCGGCGGGAGGCCGATCCTGCCCGCGGGCGAGGACTGGCCGGAGTGCTACTGCGGTGCGCGGATGGTGCTTTTCTTCCAGCTGGACGTCCCGCCGGACATCCCGCACTTCGGCGGCGACCACCTGCTGGTGTTCCAGTGCCCGGTGCACAACGACGCGCCTTGCCTCCCCGGAAGCCCGCAGCGGCTTCCGGATCGCTACTGGGAAAGCCCGCGGGTTTCGGGGCACCCCGGCGCGTTCTGGCGGATCATGCTGCACCGCGACCCGACCGGTCCGGCTGACGCGGAGGAACCGCATCTTCTCGGCTACGAGCTGGTGCTCCGTCCGGAGTACGAGACGGAGACCGTTTGGCGGGCCGTTCCTCCTGCCCCGCACGGAATGTTCGCCGAACTGGGCACCGGCCGAGGCGAGTTCAAGGTCGGCGGGCTGCCGTGCTGGCTCCAGGATCCGGAAACCCGTCGCTGCGCGTGCGGCGCCGAGATGCTGTTCTTGTGCGAGATCACCGGGGACACCAGTTTCGCGAGGCGACCCGGACAGCCCGAGCAACCGGACACCTACGATTCCGACTGCTACGTGATTTTCCTCGGCAACGAGGTGTACCTGCTCGCCTGCCCGGAGCATTGCCATCCGGCGGCGGTCTGGCCGGTGCTGCAGCACTGAGCGGCGTCAGCTCTCCTCGTAAGTGATCGCGTACCGCGCCGCCACCGGGTTGATCTTCACCGGATCCACCGCGCCGTCGGTCAGGACCGCCGGACCGGCCTCGAACAGATCCTCCAGATAGTGCTCCCACCCGCCCGGCGACGAGATCTGCAGCAGCCGCGGCGCGGGATCCGACACCGCCCGCAGCGCATGCGGGACCCCGTGCGGCAGCAGCACGAACATCCCCTTCGTCGCGACGTGGGACTCGTCGGCGAAGTCGATGCCAAGCTCGCCGTCGAGAACGTAGATGCATTCGTCGGCCTCGTGGTGGACGTGGCGCGGGATGTCGCGGGCCAGCGTCACCTCCAGCAGGGAAAACCGGCTCTCGGTATCGCCCGTCATCGCCTTCACCGCGAACGCGGGCGGCAGCGGCACCCGGCCCGGGCGCGCCTCGCCGGGCTGGAGCAGCAGGAAGCGGTCCTTCGTCATGGGGTATCCTCGCAAACGTATCGGAAGCGGAGTCCGTTTCCAGATTAACCAGAGGAGGGCGTCGGTTGTCAACGGAGCGCAAACCGAGGGCGGACGCGGAACGCAACCGGACGCGGGTCCTGGAGGCGGCTCGCGCGCTGCTCGCCGGCGACGACGACGTCCAGTTGCCGGAGATCGCCCGGGCAGCGGGGGTCGGCGTCGGCACGGTCTACCGGAACTTCCCCGACCGGCGGGCGCTGGTGGAAGCGTTGGCGGAGCAGCGGTTCGCCGAGATCGCCGAGTACGCGCGGAAGCGGTGCGTCGATGGGAAATCCGGGGTAAAGCGCTACCTGCGCCACGTCGGCGAGGTGCTGTCCGGAGACCGGGCGCTGTCGTCGGCGATCGAGGCGGCGCGGGGCTCGGCGGGGAGCGAACCGCGGGGCAGCGCCCGGACTGAGCTGGAAATCGTGGTGGCACAGGCGATCGCGGCGGACCAGGAGGCGGGGGTGCTCCGCGCGGACTGCACGGTGGGCGACGTGTACCTGCTGGTGGGCTGCCTGTCGTCGGTGGTCCGCACGGAAAGCGGGGACTGGCGGCGGTTCGTGGAGCTGGCGATGGAGGGGTTGCTGCCGCGCTAGTCGGGAATGCCGTACCGGTCCAAAACCGAGGTGAGATCGTCGTTGTCGTGCATCGCGATCAGCACGGCGGTCATCTTCGGCACGCCGGGTTCGCGGACGATCAGGTCGCGGGAAACGGGGAAGTAGCGGCCGTCGGCGTATTCGCCGGTGCGTTCCCAGCGGCGCATCAGGCGGTCGACCTCGTCGAGGGTGAACATCGTTGCGCCCCAGCGGGAACCGTCCGGGTACTGGATCCGGACGTCGACGTTGGCCACCTCGTCCGGGTCCTCCTCGCCGACCAGGAAGAACGCGTCGAACGCCGAGGTCCGCACGACGTAGTACGGCTCGTCCCAGCCGCGGGAAAGGATTTCGGTCGCCACGGCGAAGAAGCTTAGCGGGACCAGGCGACGAGCCGTTCCGCTGAACAGAGGGAACGGCTCGCGCCCGGGATCAGGCGAGGTCCTCCAGCGGAACCTCCGGGTCGGCCAGCCGCGCCGGGTCGATCGGGGCGCCGGAGCGGATGAGCGCCTTGATCGGGTCCGTGACGTCCCAGACGTTGACGTTCATCCCCGCCAGCACCCGGTTCTCCTTCAGCCAGAACGCGATGAACTCCCGCCCGGCCACATCGCCGCGGAAGACGACGCGGTCGTGGCCCTCGATGGCGCCCAGGTATTCCATGCCGAGGTCGTACTGGTCGGTGAAGAAGTACGGCAGCTCGTCGTACGACTCCTCCTTGCCGAGCATCCCGGCCGCGGCCACGGCGGGCTGGTTGAGGGCGTTCGCCCAGTGTTCGACGCGCACGTGCTTGCCCAGGAACGGGTGGTAGGCGTTCGCGACGTCGCCCGCGGCGAAGATGTCCGGGTCGCTCGTGCGCAGGCTCGCGTCGGTCACCACGCCGTTGTCGACGCGCAGACCGGCCGCTTCGGCCAGCTCGACGTTCGGCTTCGCGCCGATTCCGGCCAGGACGGCGTCCGCTTCGAGGACGCTGCCGTCGCTGAGGCGGACGCGCTTGGTCTGGCCGCCGTTGCTGATGTGCTCGACCTGGACGCCGAGCCGCAGGTCGACGCCGTGCGCGCGGTGCAGGTCGGCGAACACCGGGGCGACGTCGGGGCCGAGCGCGGTGATCAGCGGCAGGTCGAGCGCCTCGACGACGGTGACCTCCACCCCGGCCTGGCGCGCGGCGGCGGTGGCTTCGAGGCCGATCCACCCGCCGCCGACGACCACGAGCTTGGCCGCGCTGCCGAACAGCTCCTTGAGCCGGTCGGAGTCCTCGATCCGGCGCAGGTAGTGGATTCCCGCGGTGTCCGGCAGCGTGCGCGGGCTCGCGCCGGTGGCCAGCAGGAGCTTGTCGTACCCGAGGCTGGTGCCGTCGTCGAGCGTCACCTGGTGCTCGTCCCGCGCGATCGCGGTGGCCTGGACGCCCTGGCGCAGGTCAACGCGCTTTTCGGCGTACCACGCGGCGTCGTGCACCTGGAAGCTCTCGGCCTCGGCGTTGCCCGCGAGGTAGTCCTTCGACAGCGGCGGGCGCTCGTAGGGCAGGTGCCGCTCGTCGCCGACGAGGGTGATCGTCCCCTCGAACCCCTTGTCGCGCAACGCTTCCGCGGCCTTGGCCCCGGCCAGCCCGGCGCCGATGATGACGAACGACGAGGTCACTGATGAACTCCTTCGGTGCGGGGACGCAGGGGAGAACTTATATCACTAGCGAAGTTTGGTCTTATTCCCCGCCTCGGTCAAGATTCCCTGATCAGAGGTACCCAATCGAGACTGCGCCTACTCCGGAGGGCGTTACCCCACGTCGGGGACCTGAGGTGGCGAGGCGAGTGCCGTTGAGGTTGTCGGCTCGGGCCGGAGGCGCTGGTCGTCCGTGAAGACATCCCTGGGTTTTGGTTGTCAAGCGGCGGTGTGTTGTTGTGTGTTGTGGTGGGG